>DCTM01000055.1 GCA_002329565.1 Firmicutes bacterium UBA1440 | reverse complement strand
ATTTTCTTTTGCAAAGGGGTTCTATCACTTCAGAAGAGTTAAAAAAAGGACTGCAAGAATCTATTGCAAGCGGAGAATTGCCGGGAAACTATCTTTTAAAAAACAAAATAATCAGTGAGCGAGATTTATTGGGAGCATTAGCCGGCGTTAAGAATATTCCGTTCATCCGGCCGGGGCATCTTGAAGACTATGAACTCCAACAATATGCTACCGCTTTTGATGAAAATCTAATCAGAGAATTAAATGCTTATTGTATGAATTGGCAACGCGTCCTGATTGTACGTTTGCACTTTGGAAAAGCGAGCATCTGCAAATAAAGAGAAAGTGATTCGATACATACGACGATGCTGTGCGTAAATCCGATAATAGTTGAAAAGAAGCCCTCTGCATGTTAAAATAAGGGCATCATGCAGAGGGCTTTTTAAGTAAAAAAAAGAAAAGACTTGAAAAGTGTAGGGCATTGTTTTGCACTGACGGCACTTTCGTGATTCTTTGATAATAATTAAAAAAAACATGGAAAATNNGCCTATAACATTGCTTTTCGTTATTTGAAAAATGAAGAGGATACGCAGGATGCGGTACAGGAGAGTTTTATCAAACTGTATCGCCATCTTGCGTCTTTCAATTTTAACAGTAAGTTCGATACCTGGTTTTACAGAATTGTAGTAAATGTCTGCAATGACATTCTGCGCAAACGAAAAAAAGATCAGGAAAACCTTCACATCGCAAAGTCCGCCGGAGAAGAGGACTTCGAGATTGAAATCAGAGACAATCTTCCTAACCCTGAGGAGCAGACTCTGATTCGAGAAGAACAACGCATCTTGCTTGATTGTATCGACAAGCTGGCTGACGAGCACAGAGAAGTTACCATTTTGCGAGATATCAACGGGTTTTCTTACGAAGAAATCGCAGTGATTGCAGGATGCTCAATCGGAACGGTAAAGTCACGCATATCTCGAGCGCGGCTGAGACTGCGGGAAATATACATAACAGATGCAAAGAAAAATAAAGGAACAAATCGCAGTAAGGCGTCGTCTAAAAAACAAAACACTTGAGAAAGGGGGGGATATCGCTATGTGTGAAGAAATCAGAGAAGCTTTGTCGGAATACATTGACGGAGAGGCTTCGAGTGAGATGAGAGCTAAGATAGAAAGCCATCTTGAGACTTGTGAAATATGCAGGCAAGTGTACGACGAGCTTTTATCCGTGACGGCTGCGTTGCGTTCGTTGCCTGAGGTTGAAGTGCCTGCCGGTTTTGAGCAGAGGATTATCGAACGAATATTCTCCGCCGAACAAAGGGAAACGATTCGCCCCGTCGCCGCATCGACCAATAAGCGATTTTTCAAGCGCTTATCTTCGATCGCTGCTATATTTGTAGTTGGCATATTCGCTTTAACAATGTATAATAATATAGATAAGCCGGACAGCGATATATACAAGACCACTCCCCAAACGCCGAGCGAGTCTCACCGGATGCAGCAGCCCGTTTCCTCAGATATTGTGCGTAATGCTGCAAATGAACCGCATGCAAACAAAAAGAGCGAAGGCGTAAACACAAGTGCCGTCGCTGAAGCGGAAAGCACTCCGAATGTCGGTGAAGTTTCGTTGAGCAGCAATGCCGTCTCTGTTAACAATTTGCCATCGACTGCCACATATCTTGTTACAGAAGATGCAGACAGAGCAAAGAAAGAGTCCGCGACACGGACATCGTGCAGAGGAATGCAAAAGTCTCTCACTTTGTCCCGGGAAAAAGCAGACTCGGAGCAAGCATTACTGATGAATATGCGCTGTCTTGAAAAGGAACTTGAAGGGCAAGACTATCTGATTAAATCGTCCAAATCTGTCGGAGAGGACATTTGGAAATTTGAGGTGATTATCGATTCCCAAACGGTCAATTACTTGAGTCAGGACGGTAAAATATGGATAGAGACAACCGAAGAATCATCATTATAGACGGAAACAGCTTGTTGAACAGGGCGTATTATGCGATGCAGCGCCCTATGATTACCAAAGAGGGACTGTATACGCAAGGCGTATACGGTTTTCTTAATATGTTGGCAAAATTGCAGAACGACTATGATCCGCGCTACATAGCTGTGGCCTTCGATACGAAAGCGCCGACTGTTCGTCATATAGAGTACGATGCCTACAAGGCGGGACGCAAGAAGATGCCGCCGGAACTGGCGATGCAATTTCCGTTGCTCAAAGATATTCTCGCAGCTATGAATATAAAGCTCCTGGAGATGGACGGATTTGAAGCGGATGATATCATTGGCACCATTGCTTTGAAAGCCGAGCAGGAAGGGCTTGAGCCTTTGATTATTACCGGTGACAAAGACGAGCTGCAGCTGGCATCAGACAAGATCAGCGTTATCATCACACGTAAGGGTGTCTCTGAATTTGAATTGTACGATCGTGTCGCTATGCAGAATAAATACGGCTTTCCGCCGGAGGCATTCATCGATTTCAAGGGATTGATGGGAGACCAATCAGACAACATTCCGGGTATTCCGGGAGTGGGTGAGAAGACCGCCACCAAATTACTGCTGGAATTCGGCAGTATTGAGAATATGCTCGCAAATACGGATGCCATAAAACCTGACAAGCTGCGTGAAAAGGTCATTGAGCACGCACAGCTGGCTGTCATGAGTAAGCGTTTGGCGACGATCAACGTAAATGTGCCGCTTGATATTGATTTTACTGAGTATGAGCGGTGCGAACCTGACTATGAAAAATTAATTCAGCT
>DCTM01000009.1:5355-15018 GCA_002329565.1 Firmicutes bacterium UBA1440 | reverse complement strand
GCTCAGGAATGTAATATTTCTTTCCACTCTCATCGCCGACAATCTGCACCACGGTAAACTTGTCCTTGTCTTCAAGAACAATTACGAGCGTGCCATCCTCCAAATAGCGAAACTCTTCGGGGTTTTTCCGATCGGGATAAGCCGGAGCCGAAGCGCTGCGATTTACACCGTAGCNNACGGCGCTGCCCCATTGCGATTTTGGTAATTGTCGATGTAGCAAATCGGCCCTTTGCCGAAGTCGGCATCGACTATAGCAATGTACTCAAGCATCCGCTTAAAGCGAAAGGAGCGCTGCATGCCGTTCATTTCATATGTATAGGGTGCTTCAACCAAGTATTTGTCGTATTGAAGATCAAATACCGGTTCTTTGGTCGCAACTTGCGTATCTGCCTCCGCGACATTGTGCTCCGTTGCGTCCTTTTTATCGGTACCTCCCATATAAAATCCGATCTCCAAAAGAAACACAAGTGCGGAAAGAATCAATGCGACCGGAATCAATCTTTCCGTTTTCATCCCTACAATATATGTGTTTCTGCGATTATTATTACGAAAAAGGCCAGCGTCGCACCGGCGGCCGCAAAATCCCGTCCTTTCAATTTCATGATGTGCAATCGTGTGCGTCCTTTACCGCCGCGATAGCATCGAGATTCCATTGCCATAGCAAGGTCCTGTGCAATCCGAAGCGCCGAGATGAAGAGCGGCACCAGAATCGGAATCAAACGCTTGGCTCTTTGCAGAATATTGCCACTCTCAAAATCCGCTCCTCTGGACATCTGTGCCTTCATAATCTTGTCGGTTTCCTCGACCAGCGTGGGGATAAAACGCAGAGCAATCGTCATCATCATTGCGAGATCGTGTGCAGGCACTCCAAAGCGCTGTAGCGGCCGCAACATGGCCTCGAGACCGTCTGTAAGCGTAATCGGTTTTGTGGTAAGTGTCAGAAGCGCAGAGCACCAGATAATCAAGATCAAGCGAAAGGCCAGTAAAAAGGACTTTTTGAGACCTCCTGAAGTCACAGTGAGGATGCCGACGGAAAAGAGCTGTTCCCCGCCCCGCAACATAAATATGTTGAGCAAAAATGTGAACAGCAAAATCAGCACAATCGGCTTGATGCCACGTGCGATAAATTTAACCGGCACTCTGCTGAGTGCCGTAACGGCAGTCAGCGCGAGCGCAGCTGCCGCGATACCGATAAAATCATCGGCGATAAATACCGCCACTATATAAATCACTGTAGCGATAATTTTAACCCGCGGATCGATTCTGTGTACAGTCGATTCACAGGGATAATATTGACCGAGGGTAATATCCCTTATCATACTCTTTTCTTCCCTTTTAAATATTCATAAATCGCCTCTTCTGCCTCTTCAATATCGAAGATATCGCCTGCAATCTCTGCTCCGCTTTCACGAAGGCGCACGATTAAGTCGTTAATCGGCGGTAAAGCAAGCCCTATGGCCTCAAGGGTTTCTCGCTCTGAGAATATCTCACTCGGCGTTCCCTGCATAATGAGCTTGCCGCGTTCCATTACAAGAACTTTGTCGCAATATTTGGCTATATCGTCCATATTATGTGATACGAGAATGGTGATGTTACCCTTTTCACAATGCAGCTTCCGAATGACTTCGAGCATCTCATCGTGTGTCCTGGGATCGAGACCCGCGGTCGGTTCGTCGAGAATCAGTACCTCAGGCTCCATCGCGGCCACGCCCGCTATCGCCACCCTTCTCTTCTGTCCGCCGGACAGATCGAAGGGGGAGCGCTCCGCAATCGTATCGTAATCCAGCCCCACCAGCGCGATCGCTCTCCGCGCAGCCGCCTCCGCCTCCGCTTCGCTCCGGCCCAAGTTCAAAGGCCCGTAAGCAACATCCTTGGCCACGGTCTCCTCAAAGAGCTGATATTCCGGGTACTGAAAGACGAGCCCAATCCTACGGCGAATATCCCGCATGACGGTCTTAGGATCGGTGATGTCACAATCACCGACAACAATGCGTCCGGAACTCGGCTTGAGCAGGCCGTTCAGATGCTGCAGCAGCGTCGATTTGCCCGAACCGGTATGTCCGATGATGCCAACGAATTCGCCGTCCTTAATCTCAAAGCTCACATCGTCGAGCGCGGTCTTGCAGTATGGCAGACCGGGGTTATATATATGTGTCAGGTGTTCTACGCTGATACCCATTTTAGAAAATCCTCTCCGGAAATGATAGTAGCGGGCACTTCCACGCCTCGCTTGCGCAGTCTGCCGATCAGGTCAACTACCGGCGGCAATGCCAGCCCCGCATGCTTGATCTCGTCCGTATGCTCAAAGACCTCCGCCGGCGTCCCGTCGAGCAGAATTTTGCCGTCATCCATTACGATAACTCTGCCGGCGCATGCGGCCTCCTCCATAAAATGAGTGATCAGGATGACGGTGATGCCTTCATCGTTCAGACGCCGGGCAATCCTCATCACGGCCTTTCGCCCCTGCGGGTCCAGCATGGCCGTAGGTTCATCCATGACGATGCAGTCGGGACGCATCGCTACCACTCCTGCAATTGCAATCCGTTGCTTTTGCCCTCCCGAAAGAAAGCTCAAAGTACTTTTTTCATATTCCTGCATGCCTACGAGTTGCAATGCTTCTGTGACTCTCTCGCGAATTTCCTCCTGCGGAACACCGATATTCTCGGGTCCGAAGGCGACATCATCCTCTACTGTCGCCGATACGAGCTGGTTGTCGGGGTTTTGAAACACCATGCCGGCAGACTTTCGTATTTCCCACAAAAATTCTTCGTTTTTAGTGTCATACCCGTTTACATAGACAACACCGCTGCTCGGGAGCAGCAGTGCATTGATGTTTTTAGCCAAGGTCGACTTGCCCGAACCGTTACGGCCCAATACAGCCGTAAAGCTGCCTTTCTCGATTTCGAGAGAAACGCCGTTCAGCGCAGTCACAGTCTTCTCGTCATCGGTTTGGTACGCAAATACCAGATCTTCTGTCTTTACTATCATTATTATTCCTTTTATTGATATAATTTTTTTCCGGCTTCAGCACTGATATAAGCACAAATATCGTAGTACATTTTCGTCGCAACGGTATCCTCAAAGTCCAAACGGCCGTCGACACTGTCGACATATTGCAGAAATTGTTCTGCCGCCCAAGCTGTTGTCGTATTTGCGTTCTTGGCCGCCAGCGCCGTATAGCTCTCTGTCGCCGATTCGTCCGCTTCACCCGTTTCATAAGAGAACAAGGGATTGACCGAGCTCCCCTTGAGCATCAAGTCAATATATGACTTATACATCCATTCGAGATCTTCTTTGGCGAGCACGTAATGATCGTTGCGAAAGACGTCCTTGTTCTCGTCGGCAAAGGCCTCCAGCTCCAATGCACGTTTCATCAGCCCTTCAAAGTCGTGTTGAAGAATCCCGTCCTTAACTGCCGGAGAAGTCTGTTCATCGGCCTTGATCATATAGAAGTCATAAAGCGTTTCACTGATATATTTCTTGTATTGATCCGCAAGCTCTTGATATTTAACGTCTGTCTCATCGTAGTTGTATAAATAATCATCCATGAGCTGAAGCATATAATCGGCATCCTGTGTATCAAGTCGATCAATGTGGTCATTCACATACTGCTCCACCTCGGCCACGCTTTTCTCGGTCGGTTTTTGGGAAATCAGATTGGCATATTCGTTCATGATGTCTTCCTCTGATGTGCAGCCTATCAGCAATGCAGCAGCAAACAACAGTACGAACAATCCCGGTATTATACTTCTTTTCTTTACCATCGGGCCCTCCTTTTAATAAGATGATATCCCGGTATGGTCCTTCTTAATTCATTTATTCTTGTGGGATACAAAATATTTATTATACTGTCATCCCATATCCACCAATCTTCGGCGATGTTGCCGCAAATTAGGATATAATGAAATAATTCCTGTGCAACTTATTATTCGAATTATTATATCATACCATATACACATCGGGCAAGTATGCTGTCTTCTCCAAAAAATAAGACGACGGGCAGCACAGCTGCCCGTCGCAAATCAACTCTTACACTAACTCTAAGAATACGACCTCCGCACAGTCTCCCTGACGTGGTCCCAACTTCAGAATTCTCGTGTATCCGCCGTTTCTCTCCGCATACTTCGGTGCGATTTCGTCAAATAATTTCTTGGCGACATCTTCATCGTACAGATACGCAAGTACCTGTCTCTTCGCGTGAAGATCGTTGCCGCGTTTTGCAAGTGTAATCAGCTTTTCTGCTTCTCTTCTTGCCTCTTTAGCTCTGCAATCGGTCGTAGTGATACGGCCTTCTCTGAAAAGGTCTGTGACGATATTTCTCAGCATCGCTTTTCTGTGAGCTGTAGGTCTGCCTAATTTTCTGTAGCCCGGCATTGCACTCTCTCCTTTCTTGCTTGGTCATTTATCTCTTATTCGTCGCTCGGTCTCAGTCCGAGCCCGAGTTCTTCAAGCTTGTGTTTTACTTCATCCAAAGATTTCTTTCCAAGGTTTCTGACCTTCATCATATCTTCTTCGGAACGGTGTGTGAGCTCTTCAACAGTGTTGATAGCTGCTCTCTTCAGGCAGTTGAAGGAACGAACCGAGAGCTCCAGCTCTTCGATTGTCATCTCCAGCGCCTTTTCCTTCTGATCCTCTTCCTTTTCGACCATGATTTCAAGATTTTCAGTCGAATCGGTCAAAGCGATGAACAGGTTCAGATGCTCCTGCATGATCTTTGCGCCGATGGATACCCCCTCTTCCGGACGTATGGAGCCGTCGGTCCATATCTCGAGAACAAGTCTGTCATAATCTGTTACCTGACCGACTCTGGTGTTCTCCACCGTAAAGTTGACCTTTCTCACAGGAGTATAGATGGAGTCCACCGGAATTACTGCAATCGGTGTATTTTCATCTTTGTTCTGATCTGCGGTAACATAGCCTCTGCCTCTTGCGAGATTGATTTCCATTACCAGCGTCGCATTCTCTTCGAGCGTCGCGATATGCAGATCCGGATTGAAGATTTCAATCTCCGAATCACCTATGATATCCGCAGCTGTGACCTCTTTCGGTCCCACAGCATTGATTATGGCTCTCTTGGTACTCTCTCCGTTCAATCTGACCGCAAGTTTCTTGAGGTTTAAGATAATCTCCGTAACGTCTTCTTTCACTCCCGGAATCGTGGAAAATTCATGTAAGATTCCATCGATTTTCACAGACGTGACTGCCGCTCCCGGTAGTGAGCTCAACAAGATTCTTCTCAAGCTGTTCCCCAGAGTCGTACCGTAACCTCTCTCCAGAGGCTCGATAATAAATTTACCGTACTTTTCGTCATCCGGTGAATATATACACTCAATTGTTGGTTTTTCAATCTCTATCATAAAAAAACCCTCCTTCCAATCCCAAGATACAACGGCTTACGGCGTGTATTACTTGGAGTACAGTTCGACGATTAAGTGCTCTGCAACCGGTGTATCGATGTCGGCTCTTGTCGGCAGCATAACAACTTTACCTTCCAGCTTCTCGATGTCAACTGTCAGCCATGAAGGTACGCTGATTGTCATATCCTTGATTTCCTTAAATTTCGGTGAGCTTGCGCTCTTCTCCTTAACCTTGATTACATCTCCTGCTTTCACGGTTGCAGACGGAATGTTTACCTTCTTGCCGTTTACCGTGAAGTGGTTATGTGTAACAAGCTGTCTTGCTTCCTTTCTCGAGGATGCAAAGCCAAGTCTGAATACAACATTGTCCAGTCTTGTTTCCAGCATTATGAGCAAGTTTTCACCCGTAATGCCCTTCTTTCTGGCAGCTTTTTCGAAGAGATTTCTGAACTGCGTTTCCTGCAAACCGTAAAATCTCTTGCATTTCTGCTTTTCTCTAAGCTGCGTTCCGTATTCGGATATCTTTTTTCTGGCCTGTCCGTGCTGTCCCGGAGCGTAATTTCTCTTCTCGATCGCACACTTTGTGCTGTAGCATCTATCGCCCTTCAAGAAAAGCTTCTGGCCTTCTCTTCTGCACAATCTGCAGCTTGAATCTGTATATCTTGCCATATTAAATTACTCCTCCTTTCAATTAGACTCTTCTTCTCTTTGGCGGACGGCATCCGTTATGAGGAATCGGGGTGATATCTCTGATAAGGCTGATTTCAAGCCCTGCAGCCTGCAATGCTCTGATTGCTGCTTCTCTGCCGGAACCCGGGCCCTTTACATAAACCTCTACGGTTCTCAAGCCGTGCTCCATTGCAGCCTTGGCTGCTTCTTCTGCGGCCATCTGAGCCGCAAACGGTGTCGATTTTCTTGAACCCTTAAATCCAAGCGATCCTGCACTGGACCATGACAGTGCGTTACCGCTCAGGTCTGTCAGAGTTACAAGAGTATTGTTAAAGGTGGACTGGATATGTGCCTGGCCTTTTTCGATATTCTTGCGTTCTCTTTTCTTTTTTCTTACTGTCTTTTTTACAGTTTTAGCCATTCTATCCTACCTCCTTACTTTGCTTTCTTCTTTCTGCCTACGGTCTTCTTCGGGCCCTTACGCGTTCTTGCGTTTGTCTTGGTCTTCTGACCTCTTACAGGGAGACCTCTTCTGTGTCTGATTCCTCTGTAGCACCCGATTTCCATAAGCCTCTTGATGTTAAGGGAAACTTCTCTTCTGAGATCTCCTTCAACGACGTATTCCTGGTCAATGATTTTTCTGATTCTTCCTGCTTCTTCTTCCGTCAAATCCTTGACTCTCGTGTCGGGACTTACTTCAGCTTTTTCCAAAATTACATTTGCAGTAGCTCTTCCGATTCCGTAAATATACGTCAATCCGATTTCTACTCTTTTTTCTCTCGGTAAGTCTACACCGGCTATTCTAGCCATACATTCCTCCTTCTCCTATCTTCGGTCGCGCATCACGGCGCAATATAGACAGGTCATTCCTTAGATCCGATTATATTTTTGTTTAATTTTTGTTATCAGCCTTGTTTCTGCTTGTGCTTCGGATTTTCACAGATTACCATAACTTTTCCGTTTCTCTTGATAACCTTGCACTTTTCGCAGATCGGTTTTACTGATGCTCTGACTTTCATCTTAAAAAACCTCCTTTATATTCATAGGGAACGGTCTTCTTTCGAAAAAGAAGCCTATTTGTCTCTCCAAGTGATTCTGCCGCGAGTAAGATCATACGGCGAAAGCTCAACCTTGACCTTATCGCCGGGCAAAATACGAATGAAGTTCATTCTGATTTTTCCCGAAATGTGTGCGAGTACCTCGTATCCGTTATCCAGCTTCACCTTGAACATTGCGTTAGGCTGCGCATCGACAACGGTCCCAAATACTTCGATGACGTCTTTCTTCGCCATATTATACCTCCTACAATGTAAGCAGCTCAGGCTCACCATCAGTAATAACTACAGTATTTTCATAATGCGCGGCAAGCTTGCCGTCACAAGTTACTGCTGTCCAGTTGTCAATCAATACTTCGACTTCATAAGTACCCTGTGCGATCATCGGTTCGATTGCAAAGACCATACCGGCCTGCAATCGCGGCCCTCTCCCCGGTTTTCCGTAGTTCGGAATCTGAGGATCTTCGTGCATTTTGCTGCCGACACCGTGTCCGACGAAATCGCGGATCACGGCAAAACCTTCGCTTTCGGCCTTTTTCTGAATAGCATGTGAGATGTCGGATAGTCTGTACCCGATACGACAAAACTTAAGTCCTTCAAAGAAACTGTCTTTTGTGACCTCGATCAGACGTGCAGCCTCGCTCGAAATTTTGCCGACCGGATAGGTCCTGGCTGCGTCCGAAACGTAGCCCTTGTAGGTACTGCCAACGTCAACGCTGACGATATCACCCTCGCGTAAAATTCGCTCTTTCGATGGAATTCCGTGGACGACGACTTCGTTCACCGATACGCAGGCTGCTGCGGGATAGCCCCCGTAGCCTTTGAAGGTTGGGATCATCTTGTACTTGCGGATGGTCTCTTCGACGAAATCGTTGATGTCCATCGTGCTGATGCCCGGAACAATTCTCTGTTCCAGCTCGCGCAAGATATATCCAGTAACCTTTCCCGACTCACGCATTATGTCTATTTCATCCTGTGATTTGATGATGATCATTATTCTATTCTCCCAAAGCGCTTACAATGCCTGCAAATACGGTATCAAGATCTTTTGCACCATCGATATGGGCAATATTTCCGGCTTTTTCGTAGTAATCCACCAGAGGCATCGTCTCAGCCTCGTATACGCTTATCCGATTGACCACAGTCTCTTCGGTATCGTCGGCTCTCTGATAGAGCTCACCGCCGCACACGTCGCAGATTCCTTCCTTGGCGGGAGGCATATTCTTGACGTGGTATCCTGCACCGCACGACTTGCAGACACGTCTGCCGATCAGTCTTTCTTTTAATTCATCCTTATCGACAGCGATGTCAAGTACACAATCTATCTTTTTGCCGTTGGCTGAGAGAAATTCATCGAGCTTCTCAGCCTGATAAACTGTCCTTGGAAATCCATCGAGCAGGAAACCCGCCTTGCAGTCTTCCTCGAGCAGTCTGCTTGTGGCGATCTCGATTACGAGATCATCCGGCACGAGCTGCCCCTTGTTCATGTATTCCTGTGCTTTCTTTCCCAGCTCCGTACCTTCCTTAATGTTCTTGCGGAAGATGTCACCGGTCGAGATGTGAGGAACAGCATACTTTTCTACTATTTTTACGGCCTGAGTCCCTTTGCCGGCACCCGGAGGGCCTAAAAGAATTAAATTCATTTCCTCATCTCCTTATATTAATCTTCCGGCAAGTTTACTTCACCAAAAGATTAATTCAATACTATTTTTCTTGCGGCAATGCCGCGATAATCAAAATTTCTTTGACTGTATTCACTTCGATAATAGTATTACTTCAAGAAGCCCTGGTAATTTCTCATTACCATCTGGTTTTCAAGTTGTCTCATCGTATCAAGCGCCACACCGACGGCGATCAGCAGCGATGTGCCGCCGAACTTGAAGTCGAGTGCGGTAAAATGACTGACGAGCGTAGGCAGTGTTGCGATTACCGCGAGGAACACAGCTCCTACAAAGGTAATTCTTGTCATTACTTTGTTGATATATTCAGCAGTCGGTCTGCCCGGTCTGATACCCGGGATGAATCCGCCGTTGTTCTTCATGTTGTCTGCCACTTCAATCGGGTTGAAGGTAACAGCCGTATAGAAATACGTGAAGAACATGATCAGCACGATGTTGAGCACTCCGTAAATCCAAACGCCCGGTGAGCCTGACGGCGAGAACCAGTTCTGCAGAAATGCAGATACTGATGAATTCGGCCAGAAGTACGTCAATGTCAGCGGCAACTGCAGCAATGACAGCGAGAAGATGACAGGGATTACACCTGCTTGGTTGACCTTGAGCGGAATGTGAGTTGATTGTCCGCCGTACATCTTTCTGCCGACAACGCGTTTCGCGTACTGAACCGGAATCCTTCTCTGACCCTGCTGGATCATGATGATGCCGACGACGACGATAAATGCGAAGATCATGAACAGAATGATTGTCACGATACCGATCTCACCGTCTTGGAAGTGATTCCAAGTTGCGTGAATTGCGGACGGCAGTCTTGCGACTATACCGCCAAAGATAATCAACGAGATACCGTTTCCGATACCGCTTTCGTTAATCTTCTCACCGAGCCACATCAGGAAGGCTGTACCT
>DCTM01000009.1:2426-5318 GCA_002329565.1 Firmicutes bacterium UBA1440 | reverse complement strand
CTGAACAGACCTATCGTCAAACCGATAGCCTGAACGAATGCCAGCACTACAGTGAGATAACGGGTGTATTGTGCGATCTTTTTTCGACCTTCTACACCTTCCTTGGACAACTTCTCAATTGCCGGTATGGCGATGCCCAATAATTGGAATATAATGGATGCTGTAATGTATGGGGTTATACTCAATGCGAATATTGTAAAATTACTGAAGGCGCCACCCGAAAACAGGTCGAACAAGTCAAACAGCCCGTAATTCCCGTTGAATACCTGCTCCAGCGCGNNGCTCTGTTTATATTCGGAACCGGGATGTTCGATCCGATTCGGAACACAACCAACATCAGAAGTGTAAAGACGATCTTCTTCCGGATATCATCAATTTTCCATGCTTTAGCAATCGTTGTAAGCATATTATCCATACTAAATCACCTCTGCCTTTCCTCCGGCAGATTCTATTTTTTCAACAGCAGTCTTGCTGAATTTGTGAGCTTTGACGGAAATATTCTTTTCCAATGCACCGTTACCGAGCACCTTAATGCCGTCTTTTACCTGCTTCACAACTCCCGAGTCTTTCAAAAGTTCCGGTGTTACGACAGTTCCGGCTTCGAATCTGTTCAGATCCTCAACGTTGATCGTCGTATACTTTGTCGCCCAGATATTCGTAAATCCTCTCTTCGGAATACGTCTGTAAAGAGGCATTTGTCCGCCTTCAAAGCCCGGTCTTACGCCGCCGCCGGATCTTGAGTTCTGACCGTTCATACCTCTTCCGGCAGTCTTTCCCCAGCCGGTTGCTGTACCGCGACCTTTTCTCTTCGGTGCTTTTGTTGCACCTTCGACGGCTCTTAATTCATGAAGTTTCATATTCTTTGCACCTCCATTTCTATAGTTCTTCTACAGTAACAAGATGCGCGACTTTAGCGACTGCACCGCGCGTCTGCGGGGTGTCTGCCATTTCCACCGAATGTTGCATCTTCTTTAAGCCTAACGCTTCTACTACTTTTTTCTGCTTTGGGGAAGCGCCGATCGTGCTTTTTGTAAGAGTAATCTTAATCATTTTTGCCATTTTTGCTTCCTCCTTATCCCAAAATTTCTTCCGGTGTCTTGCCTCTCAGCTTGGCAACCTTCTCAACCGTCAGGAGACTTTTCAGTCCTTCGATTGTCGCATAAGCCATGTTGGCTGTGTTATTCGAACCGATTGACTTGGCTCTTACATCCTTAACTCCTGCAGCTTCCAAGATCGTACGTACGGAGGAACCTGCGATAACTCCGGTACCCGGTGCAGCCGGGATCAGTACAACCTTGCCGGCGCCAAATACGCCCAGAGTTCTGTGTGGGATGGTCGTTCCTACCATAGGAACATATATTAAATTCTTCTTTGCATCTTCTGTAGCTTTTCTTACAGCTTCAGGAATTTCCTGTGCCTTACCGAGACCGCAGCCAACATAGCCTTCGCCGTTACCGACAACAACAGTGACGGAGAATCTCATGTTTCTGCCGCCCTTTACTGTCTTGGCAACTCTTCTGATGCTGACGATTGTCTCTTTTAATTCAAGCTTGGATGCATCAATTAACTTTTCACGCATTCCTTTTTCCTCCTGTTAGAATTTCAGTCCGGCTTCTCTGGCGCCGTCCGCAAGCTCTTTGACTCTTCCGTGATAAAGGTATCCGCCTCTGTCAAAAGATACGGTGCCGATTCCCTTTTCGAGAGCCTTCTTTGCGATAGCTTCTCCGACCTTTCTGGCCGCTTCTTTGTTGCCGCCGTAAGCGATTTCGCCCTTGAGGTCTTTATCCAGTGAAGAAACTGCAACCAGTGTAACTCCGTTTACGTCGTCGATAACCTGAACCGAAATGTTCTTGTTGCTTCTGTAAACACAAAGCCTAGGTCTTTCAGGAGTTCCAAATACAGTCTTTCTAACTCTTGCATGTCTTTTAAGACGTCTGTAATTTCTGCTTTCAATAGCCATAACGTTTTAACTCCTTTCCGATTATTTTGATCCGGCCTTGCCTTCTTTTCTGCGAATAACTTCGTCAGCATATTTGATACCTTTGCCTTTATATGGCTCAGGTCTTCTCCAGTCTCTGATGTTCGCCGCATAATTTCCAACAAAAGCTTTATCGATTCCTTTAACCACGATTTCTGTGGCTGACGGGCACTCTGTTGTAATTCCGTCGGGATCTTCCATGACGACCGGATGAGAATATCCGAGGTTCATCACCAATTTCTTGCCTTGCTTTTCACATTTGTAGCCCACGCCTACAAGTTGGAGTTTTTTCTCAAATCCGTTGACAACGCCGTCTACCATGTTGTTGATCAGCGTTCTCGCCAGACCGTGCTGTGCTCTGTACTCATTGGTGTCGCGATCTCTTGAGACAGTGAGTACATTTTCATTTATTTCTACCTTTACTAAGTTGCTTATCTGTTCCTGCAGCTCGCCCTTAGGGCCTTTGACGGAAACAACGTTACCGTTGATCTTAACTTCTACGCCGGCAGGAATTACAACAGGCTTTCTACCTATTCTTGACATTTTTTACCTCCTACCAAACGTAACAAATTACTTCGCCGCCAACGCCGAGCTTTCTGGCTTCCTTATCGCTGATGACTCCTTGCGATGTGGAGATGATAGCGATTCCGAGTCCACCCAGAACTTTCGGCACCTCGTTGGCTTTTGCATAAACCTTGAGGCCGGGCTTGGAAATTTTCTTAATTCCGCTGATTACTCTTTCTTTGCCGGCACCGTACTTCATTTGAATTCTGATAGTGCCCTGCTTGTTATCTTCTATAACATCAAATCCCTTGATGTATCCTTCAGCCAAGAGGATATCCGCGATGGACTCCTTCATCTTGGAAGCCGGTACATCTACTGTATCATGACCTACAGTGTTGGCATTTCTGATT
>DCTM01000009.1:0-2364 GCA_002329565.1 Firmicutes bacterium UBA1440 | reverse complement strand
ACCAGCTTGCTTTCTTTACGCCGGGGATTTCACCCTTGTAAGCAAGTTCTCTGAAGCAGATTCTGCAAATGCCGTATTTCTTCAGCACCGAATGCGGTCTGCCGCAGATTCTGCATCTGGTATATGCGCGTGTTGAAAATTTAGGCTTTCTTGCCTGCTTTACTTTGAGAGATGTCTTTGCCATATTTCCCTCCTATTTCTCAAACGGCATTCCGAGAAGGCGCAGCAATGCCAAAGCTTCCTCGTCTGTCTTAGCCGTCGTTGTAAATACAATGTTCATTCCTTTAATCATGTCTACCTGATCGTAAACGATTTCAGGGAAGATAAGCTGTTCTTTGATGCCGAGGGAATAGTTTCCTCTGCCGTCAAATGAATTCTTGGATACACCCTTAAAGTCTCTTACTCTCGGAAGAGCGATATTGAAGAACTTGTCGGCGAACTCATACATGTTATCTCCTCTCAGAGTAACCTTAGTTCCGACCGGCATACCCTGTCTTACCTTGAAGTTAGCGATCGACTTCCTTGCTCTTGTAACGACAGGTCTCTGTCCTGCAATGACACTCAGTTCTTCTACTGCCTTTTCCATCACCTTGGCGTTGTCCTTTGCTTCGCCGAGACCGATGTTTATAGTAATCTTCTCGAGCTTGGGAACTTCCATTACGTTCTTGTATTGGAACTGTTCTTTCAAAGCAGGGAATATTTCTTTGTTGTAAGTTTCTCTTAATCTAGCTGCCAAAATCGTCTCCTCCTTTCTTAATCGATTGCTGTGCCCGTCTTCTTGTTTACACGGGCTTTCTTGCCGTTGGCGATTTTATATCCAACCTTGATAACCTCGCCGGCTTTCTTATCGTAAAGCATAACGTTGGATGCGTTGATCGGACCTTCGATGTGCTTGATCTCCGCCTTTTCTTTTCTCGTCTGCTTTTGGTGCTTTGTCTGAACGTTTATACCTTCCACAATCACCTTGTTTTCCTTTGGCATAGCCTTCAAAACCTTGCCTGATTTGCCTTTTTCTTTGCCGGTGATTACCATGACTGTGTCGTTTTTCTTAATTTTCATCGTCCGGACCTCCTACAGTACTTCCGGTGCCAGAGATATAATCTTCATGAAACCTTTGTCACGAAGTTCTCTCGCTACCGGTCCGAAGATACGAGTTCCTACCGGAGTCTTATCTTCTTTTATAATTACTGCTGCATTCTGGTCAAACTTTACATAGCTGCCATCAGCTCTTCTGGCACCATGCTTGCTTCTTACCACTACAGCTCTCACTACGTCGCTCTTTTTTACAACGCCGCCCGGTGTTGCATCTTTTACGGCACAAACAATTATATCTCCGATGTTAGCATACTGACGGGATGTACCGCCGAGGATACGGATACATAAAAGTTCCTTTGCACCCGAATTGTCAGCGACTTTCAATCTTGTTTCAGTCTGAATCATGTTCCGGTGCCTCCTTTACTTCGCTTTTTCTATGATATTGACAAGTCTCCATCTCTTATCTTTGGACAGAGGTCTTGTTTCCATAATTCTGATTTTGTCGCCGATATTGCACTCATTGTTCTCATCGTGAGCCTTAACCTTCTTGGTTCTCTTTACTGCTTTTCCGTAAAGGGAATGTCTTACGAAGTCTTCGATTGCAACTACGACGGTCTTATCCATTTTGTCGGATACAACGACGCCGACTTTTGTCTTTCTTCTGTTTCTTTCAACTGTCATATTACATCCTCCTTCCCGTTAGCCCTGTAATTCTTTTTCTCTGATTACAGTCTTAATTCTGGCAATATCTCTTTTTACGTCTCTCATCTTGATAGGATTCTCGAGTTGTCCTGTCACATGCTGGAATCTCAGGTTAAAGAGTTCGTTTTTCTGCCTCTTGAGTTCAGCATTCAACTCGATCATCGTCATATCTCTTATCTTCTTAACATCCATTATGCTTCACCACCCTCTGCTATTTCCTGGCCTTTGATGGCAAACTTACACTTAACGGGCAGTTTGTGGGCTGCCAGCCTCATGGCTTCTCTTGCCTTTTCTTCCGATACGCCCTCGATCTCGAACATTACTCTGCCCGGCTTAACGACAGCTACCCAATATTCGGGAGCACCTTTACCGGAACCCATACGAACTTCGGCAGGCTTCTTTGTTACCGACTTGTGCGGGAATATCTTGATATATACTTTACCGCCTCTCTTGATGGATCTCGTCATCGCGATTCTGGCAGCTTCGATTTGATTTGATGTTATCCATCCACACTCTGTGGAGATGAGACCGTATGCTCCATAAGTGATTGTATTTCCCTTAGTAGCTACGCCCTTCATTCTGCCTCTGTGGACTCTTCTGCGTTTAACGCGCTTTGGCATTAACATG
>DCTM01000037.1 GCA_002329565.1 Firmicutes bacterium UBA1440 | reverse complement strand
AAGGAGCATTCCTGTATGGGGTAAAAACGGGATTTGAAAAAATGACAACCTCACGTTAGGATTTGAGAGGATGAAGCCTGGCCGGGTGGAATCCAACTCAAAACAACGGAGGTCGTCAAGATGAATTTTACACAGAATGAGAAACTAAATCAAGTCACAACCGAAACACTCATCGTCGGAGTGGACATCGGTAGCGAGACGCACTACGCCAGAGCATTCAGCTGGCGAGGCGTTGAACTCGGCAAGGTATTCCGCTTTGCGAACAACGGAGAAGGATTCGGACAGTTTTATGCATGGATAGAAAGCTTGGCCGGAAAGACCACTAACAGCAGCATCATGGTAGGCGCTGAGCCCACAGGGCATTACTGGTTCAGCCTGGCGTCATACCTAAAGGATCACGATATCCGGCTCGTACTGGTCAATCCATATCATGTTAAGCAGTGCAAAGAACTGGACGATAATCACCCGAGCAAGACGGATAGCAAGGACCCCAAAACCATCGCAAAGCTGGTCATCGACGGCAGATACAACATTCCATACATCCCTGAAGGGATATATGCCGAACTGCGTATCGCCATGAATTGCCGCGAGCGTATCGTTCGAGAACAGGTGGTAATTCAAAACCGGATCGAACGGTGGCTCAAGATTTACTTTCCCGAATACCACGAGGTATTCAAGGATTTTGAAGGACAAAGCAGTTTGCTGATATTAAGCAGTACGCCGCTGCCGGCGGACGTTGTCAATGCGGGAGCAGACGGAATCAATCAGTTATGGCGAAAGAACAAGCTACGGGCCGTTGGGATGAGAAGAGCACAGGCTCTGTATGATGCGGCAAAACGCAGCATGGGCTGCACGGAAGGCAGCAACGCCGCTCGCATGGAGATTCGGTTACTTCTGGAGGACTATCACAGCAAAAAGGCTCAATATGACGGTGTCATGGCTGTCGTTGAAGAGCTATGCATGCAAATACCCGCGGTACAGAAGCTGTTGGCAATCAAGGGGATCGGCATTCTAACAGTCGCTGGTTTCTTTTCCGAAGTCGGAGATCTGGGGCGCTTCCAGTCTCCCAAGCAGATTCAGAAGCTGGCCGGGCTAGCGATCCGAGAAAACAGCTCCGGTAAACACAAAGGACAAAGCAGCATCAGCAAACGTGGAAGACGGCGGCTCCGGGCGCTGCTGTTCCGAGCCATCCTTCCGCTTGTGGCAACGAACAGAGAATTCGCTGAAATCCACAGCTATTACACCAATCGCAAGGAAAATCCGCTAAAGAAAAAGCAATCCCTCATCGCGCTATGCTGCAAACTGATTCGCGTCTTCTTCGCTCTGGCAACCAAAGGTGAGGACTATGATCCTGTACGGTTGCTTGGCGACATTCGCCATCCTGTAGCAGCGGCAGCGTAAGAGAAACGCCAAAAAACGGCCCCGCCGGAAGCGTCACAGCCGGGCTGGATCGCATCGCATTACAAAGACAAAAGAGCAGGTAGTCAGTCGGAAGTTATCCATCAGAGCAACGACTCGGTAAAGGAGCATCACTGACACCCATCTGCGGGCAGGCAGGACGAAGGAATTGAGGGCAAAGACCCTGTTAGACATGGGAGGTTTGCTGCCGCAGGAAGAGTGGGTTACCACGGCCAAAATATCGCAAAATCGGCGACGCTTTAGTTGTCATACCTATTTTTCCTGATAAGGCTCACCGGATGCGGTGCTGCTCCGCTATCGCTCTTTCGTATTTGAAGGAATTCTAAGAAAACAAGAGATAATCGAAGAAAATCGTATTTTTATATAGGGAGGACACGGAAATGAAAAAGGGATTAACAGAGCTGGTTTTTATACTGGACAAAAGCGGATCAATGAGTGGTTTGGAAAGAGACACGATCGGCGGCTATAATTCCATGCTTGAAAAGCAAAAGGCGGTTGAGGGTGAATGCCGCATTACTACGGTGTTATTTGATAATAACTATGAGCTGCTTCATGACCGCATTGATATTAGGGCTGTCAATCCAATCACTGAGAAAGAGTATCAGGTGGGCGGTTCCACAGCGCTTCTTGATGCCATCGGCAGGACGATTCATAAAATCGGCAATGCACAAAAGAACACAGCCGACGACTATAGAGCTGAAAAGGTGATGTTCGTAATTATTACCGACGGCGAGGAAAACGCAAGCCGCGAATATTCCGCCGATAAGATAAAAGCACAGATTGAGCGGCAAAAGGCAAAATACGGCTGGGAGTTTATCTTCCTCGGTGCAAACATCGACGCTGTACAGACTGCGGGGCGGTTCGGAATTGCCCCAGATAGAGCTGTTGACTATCTGGCGGACAGCGCGGGAACGGAATTGAATTTTAAAGTAATGAGCGCTGCCGTATCGACATTTCGGGAAAAAGGAATTGTCGACGAAGCGTGCTTTGAAGACATTCGTAAGGATGTACAGCGCAGAGGAAAACGGAAAAGGTAATGAATAATATCAGGCATTCTGGAAGGAGTGGCATAGAAGAAAAAATGAAACGTGAACAAACCGTGTTGACCGGTAATGAGAATTTTGAAATGCATGGTATCGTACAGGATGCCAATATATCAGATTTTTGGGCATGGTCCATGTCACGACTGCTCGCAGACGGACCTCGTGGCGATCTTGCAGAATTTATTGTTCGATTAGCTCTCGGTGAAAGCATAACCATTCCGAAAAGAGGATGGGGTGAATGTGATATTATCCACCGAGGAAAACGAATTGAAGTAAAGTGTTCCTCCGTAATTCAAGAGTGGGAACGAGACCATCCTTCTCGTCCGGTATTTTCGATTCGTCCAACATATGCATCCGACATTGCGGAAGGTGTGGAAGGTGGCTATCGTTATGTCGGCCGACAAAGCAACGATCTTTGTAGGCGCTCGGATGCATATGTTTTTTGCCTTTTTTCCAATCCAAATCGCCAGACCGCTAATCCGCTAAAATTGGAACAGTGGACTTTTTATGTTGTATCCACTAATACTATCAACAAGGAACTTGGACGTAGAAAAACGGTTTCTCTCCCAACTCTTGAAAAAATAGGCTCAATTAAGTGCGATTTTCCAAAGATTCGTTTGGCAGTACAATCTGTCTTGGCATAATGGACATTATACTTGCAACAAAAATTGAAGCTGGCCTTTCGTATGAATCTACTCAGGCCATGCTTCATTTTTGAATATAGCATATTTATTCTGTTTTTTATTCGCGTGCACACTTTGTATTCAAAATTTTTAGGTCAGATGATTCGGTTGGCTGTTGGGGACCATTTGGGTTTTTGACGATGGTATGCTTATGTGAAATACAGTTTCTACCGTTCTTCTTGGCATAATACAGTTCCTTATCTGCACGATTATAATAATCGTTTATTGTGTCTTGTTTGTCCGGGATACTTATTTCAATGCCTATGCTGACAGATAAGCATTGATTGGCACAGGATTTCACTTTCAGTTGTGAGAGCGAAGCGAGAAAATTTTGTGCCATATTTATGACTTTTTCATCTTCGGTATCCTGAATAAAAATCAAAAATTCATCCCCGCCGATTCGTCCGATAATATCACTTTCCCTTTTA
>DCTM01000032.1 GCA_002329565.1 Firmicutes bacterium UBA1440 | reverse complement strand
CCAGATTTTCTGGGCTTTTCACGAACTCACTTCTCCACCCTTGACATCAATACTATCGTCTCAACATGGAACGTATGCGGGAACATGTCGACCGGTTGTGCCGCTTCGAGCTTGTACCCGTCTTCTGCGAGAAGTTTTACGTCTCTGGCCAGAGTGCCGGGATCGCAGGAAACGTAAACAATTCGCTGCGGTTTCGCTGCAGCGACGGCTTCAAGCAATGCAGGATCACAGCCGGCACGCGGCGGATCGAGGATGACTACATCGGGTTGCACTGCAGGGATGTCTTCGGTCCCGGAAAGCAATTCTCCGATCTTTTCCTCCGCCTTTCCGCAAAGAAAGCGCGCGTTGACTATTCCGTTGATGACGGCGTTGCGATTGGCATCGAGCACTGCGCCTTTCACCGATTCGATGCCGTAGACGGTACCCATTTTATCGTAGTTGCCTTCACCGTACTTTTCTTCCGTAAGCTGTGCCATCCGTTGTGCACAGAGCAGGCCGATCGTACCTACCCCGCAATAAAGGTCGAAGACGATTTCATCTCCGCGCAGGTCGGCGAAGCTTAACGCTTGGCCGTACAGCTTTTCCACTTGCTCCGGGTTGATCTGGTAAAACGCGAGCGGGGATATTTCAAATTGCAGTCTGCAGGTTTCTTCCGCGATGAACGGCTTCCCCGCGATATCGATGCATGTGTCTCCGAGGATTTCTCCTGAATTCTTTTTATTCACGTTGATTATTACGCTCTCCAGGCTGTAATTCATGCCGTTTTGCCACGGAATTGAATAGACAGCCTCGTCGAGTGCGATAATAAATTGCTCGACCTTCGGGATATTCTTGCCTGTCGCTACGAGTATGACCATCACTTCGCCTGTATGCGCGGCTGTTTTGACGATAAGATTGCGGATCAGTCCCTTGCCGCTTCTTTTGTCGTACGCCTTGATGTGTTCCTTGCACATGAACTCCTTCAGTAGCCGAGCCGCAGTCATCGCAGGTTCGGATTGTATTGCACAATCTGCGCATTCATCTATGCTGTGCGTGTTTTTTCTGTAAAAGCCGACGACAGGGTTGCCGTTCTTTTCGCCGACTTGAAATTGTGCCTTGTTTCTGTAATGAAACGGCTGCTCGGCTCCGAGGATAGGCAACACGTTCGGCGTCGCGATGCCCGCAATCCGCTCAAGTTTGTCGCGTACTTGCTTTTCTTTGATTCTCAGCTGCGTGGCATAATTCGTCTCACCCAGTCCGCAACCTCCGCAATCGCTGCCGCAAATCGGCGCGCAGCGGTCAGCCGACGGCTCGACTATTTCCACAGCACGTGCCATCGCGTAGCGCTTTTTTACTTGAATGATTTCCGCCTTCACGATATCACCCAAAACTACGCCTTCGACGAATACGGCGAGGCCGCCCACTCTGCCGACACCCATTCCTTCGGTTGTGATATCCTCTATTTTAAGCTGCAAAATTTGTCCTTTTTCCATAATTATACTATTATCCTTCCGCCTCCGGCTTCTGCATATACAAACCTATTCGTGCATCAATCTAAGGTCTGTTATTAATCTTAGGCCTATTATATCATATATGATGAAATAATTCCCTTTTGCGATAACGTCATATATTAATTATTGGAATTATTATAAAAGAAACAGACGCACAGGGCAAAGCTTTTATTTGCGCATTGCTGTGTCGTCTGCTTTTGATTATATTTTTACCGTTTTATTTACCGTGCCTTGCTGTCGCAATAGATGCAGCGGTATACTCTGTTCTCTCTGTCGGTCAGCCTGAATATATGTTTGATGTCCTGCTCCGTGGTGGTGATGCAGCGCGGATTCTTGCAGACGATTATGTCCTCTATCGTCTCCGGCATCTCGAGATGCGTGCGTTTGGTCAGCTTGCCGTCGGTGATGATGTTGACCGTCACACGCGGGTCGACGTAACCGATGGCGTTCAGATCTATGTCGATTACCTCGTCTATCTTTATGATGTCCTTTCTCCCAAGCTTGTTGCTCTCGGCGTTTTTGATAAGAGCGACCTGGCATTCAAGCTTGTCGAGCCCCAGAATGTTGTACAGTTCCATGCCTCTTCCTGCACTTATGTGGTCCAGCACAATCCCGTTCTTGATTTGTCCTATAATCATACCTGCACCTCCAGAAGTTTCAACATCAGAGCCATACGGATATACTTTCCGTTCAATACCTGCTTGAAGTAGCAAGCGCGCGGATCGTCGTCAACCTCAGTGGCGATCTCGTTGACACGCGGCAGTGGATGAAGTATCGTCAAATCGTCCTTCGCATACGCTAATTTTTCCCTATTGAGNNCTGCCTCGTTGAAAAAGCGCTCCCTCTGTACCCGTGTCATGTAGAGAATGTCCAGATCGGGCAGCACGTCGAGCATGTCCGCCACTTCGACATATGGAAGTTGTTTCCTGTCCAGGAGTTCTTTCTTAACATATTCGGGAACCATCAGCTCTTCAGGAGAGATCAGCACAAATTTTATGTTGTTGTAGCGTGAAAGCGCACTAATCAGCGAATGCACGGTACGGCCGAATTTCAAGTCGCCGCAGAGACCTATTGTAAAATCGCCCAAACGTCCTTTTTCTTTCTTGATTGTCAAGAGATCCGTCAGGGTCTGCGTCGGATGGTTGTGCCCTCCGTCTCCCGCGTTGATAACCGGGATGCCTGCCTTCATCGACGCCACAAGGGGCGCCCCCTCTTTCGGATGGCGCATAGCGATGATGTCGGCATAGCAGCCGACCGTCCTCACCGTGTCGGCGACGCTTTCGCCTTTGGCGGACGACGAGCTCGCTGCTTCCGAAAAACCGATCACATTGCCGCCCAGTTCATACATTGCGGCCTCAAAGCTGAGACGTGTACGTGTGGAGGGTTCGAAGAACAGTGTGGCAAGTTTTTTGCCGGTGCATGCGTGCGCATATTTCCCCGGCGATGCGATGATGTCCTCTGCGACCGCAATCAGCTCGTCAATTTCGTCGGTCGTCAGTTCTTGAATATCGATCAGATGGCGCATCGTTTACCTCCCCGCAGGGGCCTGACCCTGCATAGCGTCGGCCTGTATGATCCAGCTCTCATCCGATGGGTTGTCGCGGAATGCTTTTAATCTCTCTATATCCGCAGCATCGATATATCCGGTTTCTGCCGCCGTCTCTACGACGCAGTCAAAATCCGTCAGGCTGATGCTCTTAACTTGCGCGGCCGCCATTCTCTCGAGGCCCTTCTTCATCCCGTAGGTGAATATGCTTACCACTCCCAGGACTTCGGCACCGGCATTACGCAGCACTTCGACGACCTCAAGCACGCTGCCTGCAGTAGAGATCAGATCCTCGACGACGACGACTTTCTGTCCCGGCACAAGTCTGCCTTCTATCTGATTGTTACGGCCGTGATCCTTTGCTCCCGAGCGTACGTAGCCCATCGGCAGATCGAGCAGATGAGCTGTAATAGCAGCGTGTGCGATTCCCGCCGTACTCGTCCCCATCAGTACCTCAGTCTCCGGATAGTGCTCCTTGATCAACTGCGCCAGCCCGTTTTCCACGTGATTGCGCACCTCGACCGATGTCAACGTCAGTCTGTTGTCGCAGTAGACCGGGCTTTTGATGCCGCTCGCCCATGTGAACGGCTCCTCGGGTCGCAAGAATACTGCCTGAATCGCCAATAAATCCTTTGCTATCATTTTTTTCATAAAATATGGCCTCCCTTATCCCAAAAATTCCGCTGTGCAACGTCTGTAGGCCGCCACCGGATCGGCGGCAGCAGTTATCGGGCGTCCGACAACAATGTAATCGGAGCCGAGCTCTCTCGCACGCGAAGGTGTCGTCACGCGTGACTGATCGCCCTTTTCACTGTCCGCAAAGCGTACACCCGGGGTGACGGTCAAAAATTCCTTGCCGCAAGCTGTGTGCACGATACCGGACTCAAGCGGAGAGCAAACGACACCGTCCAATCCCGCCTCCTTTGCATTTTGTGCATAGGCTATGATAACCTCGTCGAGCGGCCTGTCTATGAGGATTTCGTTCTGCATCGTTTCTTGATCCGTCGAAGTCAGCTGTGTTACGGCGATAAGCAGCGGACGCTTTCCGTCCTCTCCCGTCAACCCTTCGAGGGCTGCCCGCATCATCTTGGACGCACCGGCAGCATGCAGATTGCACATATCGATGTCGAGCTTTGAGAGAGCCTTCATCGCCTTACCGACAGTGTTAGGGATGTCGTGCAACTTGAGGTCGAGGAATATCTTGTGATTGCGTTTCTTAATCTCCCGGATGATCTCGGGACCGACAGCATAGTACAGCTCCATTCCAACCTTAACGAACAGTTGCTCTTCCTCGAAGCGATCGAGAAATGCCAGTGTTTCCTCCTTGCCTGCAAAATCGCAAGCTATAATTACATCTTTTGGCATTCGTGCGCACCTCCTATAATCTCCGACAAATCTTCGATACCCCACTTGCGCATCTCAGTCGGTAGTGTTTCGATAATTTCCTTACAAACGAACGGATTGACGAGATTTTCCGCGCCGACCTGCACCGCTGTTGCACCCGCGAGCATCATTTCAATCACATCGCGTGCGCGCGCAACCCCGCCGATGCCAACGATTGGAATCTTGACGGCCTGCCTGACCTGATAGACCATGCGCAGGGCGAGCGGAAAGATTGCGCGGCCCGAAAACCCGCCCATCTTATTGGCGATTACAGGCTTGCGTGTCTTCAAATCGATTCTCATCCCCAAGAGTGTATTGATTAGACTGATACCATCCGCACCCGCTTCTTCGCAGGCCGCCGCTATCGACGCAATATCCGTCACATTCGGAGAAAGCTTGATGATCACGGGTTTCTTCGTCACTGCCTTGACCGCTCTCGTCACAGCGGCGGCTGCCTCTTCTGTGGTACCGAAGCTCATCCCACCTTTAGAGACATTCGGGCAAGAGATATTTACCTCATGCCACCCGATCTGCGGCTCCTTGTCCAGGGCAGCGCAGACCTCCGTGTATTCTTCGAGCGAAAATCCGCTGACGTTGGCCATCACGGGCTTATGAAAACAGGCTTTCAATTTCGGCAATTCTTCCTTGATTACTGCCTCCACGCCCGGATTCTGCAGCCCCACTGAATTGATCATTCCCGCAGTGCATTCGGCAATGCGCGGCAGAGGGTTGCCGTAGCGCGCCTCCTTCGTCGTACCCTTAAACGAGAATGTTCCCAAAATATTTATATCGTAAAACTCCGCAAACTCGTATCCGTAGCCAAAGGTGCCACTGGCCGGAATTACAGGGTTGTCCAATGTGATACCGCACAAATTCACTTTCGTATTTACCATATTATCTCCCCACTTTCCAAGACAGGCCCTTCCTTGCAGATTCTCTTGCTGCCGTACTTCGTCTTACAGGAGCAGCCCATGCATGCGCCGAAGCCGCAACCCATGCGTTCCTCTAAGCTGTATTGACCTTCGGTGACAGCGACATTGGCAACGGCACGCAGCATAGGTTCGGGACCGCAGGTATAGAAATATTCGTACGAGGCTGCGGCCATCGCATCGGTGGCAAAACCTCGTATTCCTCTGCTGCCGTCCGCTGTCACGATCGTCAGCTGCGGCGTCAGGCGCCGGAATTCTTCCTCGTAATAGATTTCCCCCGCATGGTTAAATCCCAAGATGACTGCGGGTTCTATTCCCCGTGAGCACAGCTGCTTACAGAGATAAAAGAGCGGCGCACAGCCGATCCCGCCGCCGACAAGCAGCGGCTTGCGGGTACTCTTGCTTAGGTCGAACCCATTGCCGAGACCCGTCAACAGATCCAAATAGGAATCCTCCGTGATCTCCGACATCGCCTGTGTCCCCTCGCCCAAAACTTTGACGAGAAGCGTCAGACATCCCTCTTCGCAGTCGGCGATTGAGATCGGTCTTCTGAGAAAAAAGCCGTCGAGCTTGATATTGACGAATTGCCCGGGCAGAATGCCGGTCGTATTGCCTTCAAGTATCATTTCATAAATGTTTTCAGCGATTCGCTTGTTGCTTGTCACCTTATAAATTGCTTGTTTCACTCAATCGTCCCTCCTTACCTCCGGCACCTATGCGTCTATGGTCGATACGCGCAGTGTCATCTCATCGAGCACATCGAGCAGCACTCTGACCGTATCGAGAGAAGTGAATATGGTCACATTGTTTTCAACAGCACACTGCCTTATATAGTTGCCGTCGGAGTTCACTCCGACCGAATCCTCATCTCTGGTGTTGAGGACATAGCTGACATGACCTTGACGGATCGATTCCGGGATTTCATCGCTGCCCTCGGATATTTTTTTCTTTATACGCGTACGAATCCCGTTTTCTTTTAAAAATGCGGCGGTTCCCTGCGTTGCTTCTATATTGAAGCCCAGATCGTAGAAGCGCTTGATCAACGGAAGGGCTTCCTTTTTATCTTTATCGGCTATAGTCGCAAAGACTGTGCCGTAATTAATGATTTGCATACCTGATGCTTGCAGCGCCTTGTACAAAGCTCGATTCAATTTGTCGTCGTATCCTATTGCTTCGCCCGTTGACTTCATCTCGGGCGAGAGGTACGCGTCAAGTCCTCTGAGTTTGGAGAACGAGAATGCCGGAACCTTTACGTACCAACGCTTTTTCTCTTTAGGATATGAGATTGTGATTCCCTGTTTCTGTAAATCCTCTCCGAGAATTACTCGGGTAGCGATATCGGCAAGGCTGTATTCCGTCACCTTCGACAAGAACGGCACCGTGCGCGATGAGCGCGGGTTTACTTCGATGATGAATACATCTTCGTTTTGGTCAACGATAAATTGAATGTTCAGCAAACCGACAATGCCGATTCCTATGCCAAGTCTGCGCGTGTAATCTATAATCTTTTCCTTTACCTTTTGTGAAAGGCTGAACGGCGGATAGACGCTGATGCTGTCGCCCGAGTGTATGCCTGTGCGCTCAATCAGCTCCATAATACCCGGAATGAAGACATTCTTGCCGTCGCAGACCGCATCTACCTCAACCTCTTTGCCCGCCAAATACTTATCGACCAATACCGGCTTTTCTTCGTCGACCTCGACGGCGGTTTTCAGATAATGACGCAGCATTTCCTCGTTCGCGACTATCTGCATCGCACGCCCGCCGAGCACGAAGCTCGGACGCACCAATACGGGATATCCTATCTCCGCGGCCGCTTTAACGCCGTCATCTATATTGGTGACGGCCTTCCCCGGAGGTTGAGGAATATTGAGTTCGAGAAGCAGCTTTTCAAACAGATCTCTGTTTTCTGCTCTGTCGATGGCATCGGTATCGGTGCCGATGATTTTCACGCCTCGCTTCGCCAACGGTGCCGCAAGGTTGATGGCGGTCTGTCCGCCGAACGAGGCAATGACGCCGTCAGGTTTTTCAAGTTCAAGGATGTTCATGACATCCTCGGTTGTCAGCGGCTCGAAATACAGCTTATCGCTCGTCGTGTAGTCGGTCGAAACTGTCTCCGGATTGTTGTTTATTATGATAGCCTCAAAGTTTGACTCCTTGATAGTCTTGACTGCATGTACGGTCGAATAGTCAAATTCGACGCCTTGACCGATACGAATCGGTCCCGAGCCTAGGACGACTATCTTCTTTTTATCACTGACGATCGACTCGTTTTCTTCTTCATAGGTTGAGTAGAAGTACGGTATATAGCTTTCAAACTCCGACGCACAGGTATCTATCATCTTGTAGACCGGGAAGATTTTCTCCTTTTTTCGCAGTTCAAATATCTCATCCTCGCTCATGTTCCAAAGCATGGCGATATATGCGTCAGAGAACCCCATCCTCTTGGCAGCAAGCAGTATATTTCTGTCACCGGGCTTGGCCGCGATTTCCTTTTCTGCGTCGATAATACGCTTGAATTTCTCGACGAAGAGNNATGTCGATCTGTGTAGCGTTGCAGATGATGCCTATATCTGTGCCCCTGCGCAGCAGACAGGCAATGGCGAACAATCTGTCATCAGTACCGAGCTTGATGTATTCCAGAAGCTCCTCGTCTGTATACGTATCAAACTTCGGCATGTAGATATGATTGACGCCTATTTCCAGAGAGCGTACCGCTTTGAGCAAACTTTCCTCGATGCTCCTTCCGATGCTCATGACTTCACCGGTAGCCTTCATCTGCGTACTGAGTCGATTGTTTGCGTCGGCAAACTTATCGAACGGCAAGCGCGGCATTTTCGTAACAACATAATCCAGCGACGGCTCGAAGCTTGCAGGTGTGTTTGCGAGCATGATCTCGTCGAGGCGCATCCCGACCGCCACTTTGGCAGAAACACGCGCAATCGGATAGCCGCTCGCCTTCGACGCAAGGGCAGATGAACGCGACACACGTGGGTTTACTTCTATTAAATAATAGTTGAAAGACTGCGGATCGAGCGCAAACTGCACATT
>DCTM01000061.1:63043-116666 GCA_002329565.1 Firmicutes bacterium UBA1440 | reverse complement strand
CGCTGGGATTCGGCGGACACAACGGTTGCGTGGCGTTCAAGAAGTTTGAAGAATAAAGGGCAAGATATTATGAGAATAGATGAAATCAGAGAATTGGTGACATTGCTGGAGGATTCCAAACTCAATGTCCTGGAAATAACAGAGGGCGACAGCCGGATTCGTCTGGAAAAAGCCGCACANNGGTGCCACAAAGCGGCAGCAATCTGCAAGCGGATCTTTGGGAAATCCGTCCGCATCGCCGCAGGCCTCGACTCTCACGGAAGAGGCAGAGGTGCGAGAGCCAAAGGAAGTTGCTCTCGCTGTACCGAGAGGAAAAGCTGTAAAATCGCCTATGGTAGGTGTATTTTATGCCAAGCCGGCTCCCGACGAGAAGCCGTTTGTAACGGTGGGCAGCCGCGTCGAAAAGGGCGATGTACTCTGCATTATAGAGGCAATGAAATTGATGAACGAGATAACCGCCGATCTTGAAGGGGAAATCACGGAGGTTTGTGTGTCCGACGGAGATATTGTCGAGTTTGGGCAACCGTTGTTTTACTTGGCGTAGGAGAACAAAGATGAACAAAGAAAAAATCAAAATCATTCTTCCTCACCGAGAGCCGATGCTGCTCGTGGAGGAATCGAATATTGTTACAGCGGAAGACGGCACACAAAAGGCGGTAGGCAGTTACACCGTCAAAGGAGACGAGTGGTTCTTGCAAGGACATTTCCCCGGCAATCCCGTTGTACCCGGTGTGATTCTTTGCGAGATGATGGCGCAGAACTGTTGCGTGCTGTTGGCGGAGCGCCAAACGGAGAACGCGCTTACAACACCGATGTTCACGGGACTGAACAACGTCAAATTCAGAAATCCTGTGTTGCCGGGCGATAAAATCATCATTGAGAGTGAGATCACGCGTGCGAACGGAATCTTTTTCTTTGCAAAGGGCGAGATTCGCGTTGACGATAAGCGCTGTGCAAGCGCGGATTTCTCATTTGCCACAGTGAAATAGACGATTGGGAGGGCATTATGTTTTCAAAGATATTGATCGCCAACAGAGATGAGATTGCGGTGCGGATTATACGGGCTTGCAAGGAGATGGGCATAGCTACCGTAGCGGTATTTTCGGAAGCGGACAGAGATGCGCTCCACGTAAATCTGGCGGACGAAAGCGTATGCATCGGATCCGCTGCACCGAAGGACAGCTATTTAAATATGAATGCCGTGATTTCCGCGGCGGTACTTACCGGGGCAGAGGCTATCCATCCCGGGTACGGACTGCTTTCGGAAAATCCTAAGTTTGTAAGATTGTGCGAGGAATGCAATATCGTCTTTATCGGGCCGTCATCGCAAGTGATGGAGTTAATGGGAGATAAGGACCGCGCGCGCAAAACTATGCAGGAGGCGGGTGTCAACGTGATTCCGGGCTGTGATTTGCTGAAAAATTTGGAAGATGCCAAAAAGCAGGCGAAGGAAGTCGGCTTTCCGTTGCTGTTAAAAGCGAGAGCCGGCGGCGGGGGCAGAGGCATTCGACTGGTGAGAGAGCTTTCCGAATTGGAAAACGCCTATCGCAGTGCTACGGCCGAGGCGCAGAGCGCCTTCGGAGACGGGGCCGTGTATATGGAAAAATTTCTCTCACCGTCAAAACATATCGAGATGCAGATATTATGTGACAAGTACGGCCATACTGTCTGTCTCGGAGAGCGCGAGTGCTCTGTTCAAAGGAAGAATCAGAAGCTGCTTGAGGAAAGCCCTTCTCCGTTTGTGACGAAAGAAATCAGAGAAAAGATGACAGAGCAGGCGGTGAAGGCCGCCGAAATTACCGGCTATGAAAACGTCGGCACAATAGAATTTCTCATGGACAAAGAGGGTAATTTTTATTTCATGGAGATGAACACACGTCTGCAGGTCGAGCATCCTGTGACGGAGATGGTCACGGGGATTGATCTCGTAAAATGGCAGATTCGCGTCGCAGCCGGTTTAGAGCTCGCCTTTACACAGGAGGATATCAAAATTCACGGTTGTGCTATCGAATGCCGTATCAATGCCGAAGACCCGCGCAATGAATTTCGTCCGCAGGCCGGCCGCATTGAAGGGTTGCACATTCCGGGAGGACCTTGGATACGCTTTGATACCGCCGTCTATCAGGATTACGTTGTGCCGCCTTTCTACGATTCTATGATCGGCAAGCTGATTGTGCATGCCGGAACGAGAGAGGAGGCTGTCCGCAAGATGAGAGCCGCACTCTGTGAGCTGGTCATAGAGGGGATTACCTGCAATCGGGAGTTACAATTGGCGATTCTTTCCGATCCGCGCTTTGAGAGTGGGGACTATAACACGGATTTTATCAAGGATTTGCATTTTTAATGGGGGAGTAGGGGTATATGTTAAAAAAGGGCCTGTTTCAAAAACCACAAAACCGGCTTGAAGATTTTACGAAAGCACCCGTAAAGGGAGGCGGACGACGTCAGCCGGAAATTCCCGACAATATGTTTGTCTCTTGTCCTTCATGTCGCGAAATGCTGCTGAGCAAGGATGTGAACGAAAATGGGCGGGTTTGCATCAAATGCGGCCATCATTTCAGAATCAATGTCAGAGATCGCATTGCAGCACTTTTGGATGCCGGTTCCTTTGAGGAATTGTGGGGCGATTTGACATCCGAAAATCCAATAAGTTTTCCGGGTTATGAAAAGAAGCTGGAAGATTCCAAGCGTGCAAGCGGAGAAAACGAGGCTGTCATCTGCGGCACCGGATGTATTGGAGGATTTTCGACAGCAGTGTTTTTCATGAACGGTGATTTTATGATGGGCAGTATGGGAACAGTGGTAGGAGAGAAGATCACTCTGCTCTTTGAATATGCGACCGCAAAAGGATTGCCTGTCATAGGCTATACCGTCTCGGGCGGAGCGCGAATGCAGGAAGGCATTCTCTCTCTTATGCAGATGGCCAAGACGAGCGGAGCTGTGATGCGTCACAGCCAAGCCGGAGGTCTGTACATCGTCGTGCTTACCGACCCGACCACGGGCGGAGTTACGGCCAGTTTTGCGACAGAGGGTGATATAGTGCTTGCCGAACCCGGCGCATTAATCGGCTTTGCAGGACCGCGCGTCATAGAGCAAACCATTAGGCAAAAACTGCCGGCCGGCTTTCAACGTGCAGAATTTTTGCTCGAAAAGGGCTTCGTCGACGCCATCGTTTCGCGCAAGGATCAAAGAAGCTATCTGAGCAAATTGCTTGAGTTGCACAGCAAGGAGGTTTTGATATGATATCGATTCCCGAAGAATATCCGTACGAGGCGGAAACGTCCGCTGTGCCGGCGCACAAGCGAGTGGCCGCTTCGCGAGCGAAGGGTCGTCCGACGGGGCGGGATTATATTGACAATTTGATCAGCGATTTCATGGAGTTTCACGGCGATCGCACCGTCGGAGACGATGAGGCTGTGATAACAGGCATAGGTAAGTTGAAGAATATGCCTGTCACGGTGATTGCAATTGAGAAGGGACATTCTACCAAGGAAAAACTGAAACGCAATTTCGGAGCTATGCATCCGGAAGGATACAGAAAAGCGTTACGCCAAATGAAACTGGCGGAGAAATTCGGTCGTCCGGTCCTTTGTATCGTAGATACGGCGGGAGCTTATTGCGGTATCGAGGCTGAAGAACGCGGACAAGGACAGGCGATTGCAAAAAATCTTATGGAAATGATGGTGCTAAAGACACCGATTATTTCGCTGTTTATCGGCGAGGGCGGCAGCGGAGGTGCATTGGGCTTAGCTATAGCCGACAGAGTTTGGATGCTGGAAAACTCCTATTACTCCGTCATCTCGCCGGAAGGCTGCGCGAGTATTCTTTGGAAGGATGCCGGAAAGATGAAGGAAGCAGCACAGAGCTTGCGGCTGACGGCGCAGGATCTGTATGAATTGGGCGTCACCGAAAGGGTGATCTCGGAGCCGGACTCTCCTAAAGAATTCAAGCGCGTGTACTATCTGTTGGAGGATGCACTGTATGACGGATTCAGCAAGAGCAGAGCGCTTTCGGTCGAGGAACTTTTGAACAGACGATACGAAAAGTTCCGCAAAATCGGTCGCATACAGGGGCTTGAATAAACCGATCTTTTCGAAAAAATGAACGAATGGCGATTCTCTCGCATAATAATGGTATATGGCACCGGTGCCATATATCATTTTTTTTCTATGGAGAGCGATATGATTTATTTGGATAATGGAGCGACTTCCTTTCCCAAGCCTGCGGGAATGATTGAAGCCATGAGAGTTTGTATGACATCGTATTGCGGCAATCCGGGCAGGTCCGGTCATATGATGTCAATCAGAACAGGCGAAGAAGTCTATCGTACAAGATTGGCTGTAGCCGATATGTTCAACCTATCATCTCCGGAAAGAGTTGTTTTCGGCCTAAATGCGACAAGCGCGCTAAATCAAGCTATCAAAGGCTTGCTCAATGAGGGAGATCATGCGATTACAACCGCCATGGAGCACAATTCCGTGTTCAGACCTTTGAAAGCATTGGAACCGGCAGGTGTCAAGCACACCATCGTATCCTGCGATCCGGAGGGGTTTGTACACGTGGAAGATGTGGAAGCCGCTGTCAGGGACGAGACCCGACTTATTGTGTGCACGCATGCCTCTAACGTAACGGGGACGATACAACCCATAGAGGAAATCGGCCGTCTCGTATGCCGACTAAACGAAAAGCGGAGCAAAAGTAAGCGAATTTATTTTCTCGTCGATGCATCGCAAAGTGCGGGTAGCATACCGATAGATATTCGAGATATGAAGATCGATATGCTGGCTATGCCCGGGCACAAGGGCCTCTTGGGGCCGCTCGGCACCGGCGTGCTCTGCGTTGCAGAAGGAGTACCGCTGTATCCGATTGCGGAAGGCGGTACGGGAACAGAGAGCCGCGACAGGAACCAGCCGATCGAATTTCCGGAAGGCTTTGAAGCAGGCACAGTCAATGCTCCCGGGATAATCGGTCTCGGATATTCTGTTAACTGGGTGAAAAATATCGGTGTTTCGGCCATAAAAGAGTACGAAGAAAGTTTAATCAAGCCGCTCCATGATGCTCTCCGCAATATGAAGTGCATTACCGTTTACGGGCCGGAAGACGTTTGCGAGAAAACAGCGGTCGTATGCTTTAACGTGACGGACGACCACGGAAATATAAAACTGAGCTGCGAAAAGACAGCTGCGATGTTGGCGGAAGAATACAACATCGCCGTGCGCGGAGGATTCCATTGTGCGGGTCTCGCTCATAAGACAATAGGCACATGGGATTGCGGAGCAGTACGCATGTCGGCAGGGCCGTTCAACACCGCTAAGCATATCAAGGCTGCCATAAACGCGGTCTATCGGATCAGTCGGAGCGTATAGCGTCGATACCCATATTGGCGAGCGCATCGGCGCGATTGTTCATCGAAGTGATGTACTTGAAATCTTCGAATGAGAATTCGTTACCGTTCCATTCGAGAAACTTGCGGTAAAGTTCATCGAGATTAACCGAGCGGCTTGTCAGGGTGACGTGTCCTTTGACGCGATAAAAACGAATCTCTTTATGCTTATCGAGATGAGGAAGCAATTTCTCCCACAAGTCTCGATTTTCAACGGGATTTTTGGAAGAATTCTTCCATCCGTTGATAATCCATTTTTTATACCATTTTTCACGAAAACAGTTCATCAGATAGGAACTGTCCGAAAATACGGAGATGATCTGCCTGTCCTTTTTCAAGGCCTCGAAAGCCGAAAGGAGGGCGGTCATCTCCATTCTGTTGTTTGTGGTGTTGGCTTCTCCCCCATAGAGCTCTTTTTTGTGTTCCCCGTATTCCAGAATTGCACCCCAGCCCCCGCAATTTTCACGGCTTTGATTGCCCGAACAAGCTCCGTCGGTATAGATGTTGATCTGTGGCATAATCTCTCCCCCCAAATATGATAGATATTTTTATTATACATAAGGGCACTCGTAAATGTAAAGCCATTTTAAAGCCACTGTAATACTGCTGTAATATTGCTGTTGTATACTTAATACTGAATGATGGCAAACTGTGTCATTATATTTTGATCAAAGGAGGAGCCTCGATGCGGAAGATTGTTGCGCTGATCGTTATGGCAGCGATGTTGCTGGTGAATACATCGTTTGCTTTTGCGGCAGCTGACCCATATATAACCATCGTCAATCCGGCGAATGAAACGACAATCACATCAGGAAACCTTCTTGTATCGGTAAAAATATCCAAGAAGGCAACCGTTAAGGTAAGCTTATACAAAAATACAGGAACGGATGCCGCACCGGCTTGGCAGGCTGTATTTGCCAACGACTCGTTTACAACCAAAAGCAATTTGAGCTTTTACACGAGAAAAGTCGAAAACGTTTCGTCCGGGAAATACAGGATTAAGGTCGATACTATCGGGTCGAACGGAACCGCGGTTTACTCGACCTACAGCAATGTCACCGTAAAGGAAAAGGCGGGTGCGGATGAAAAGGCCGTATTTAATTCAAACACGGGAGCGGCGACATTTCTTCAATCGTTACTGCAATCCATCTTCGGCAGTTAGGGATATAGCATGGAAAGAACTCCGAGAGAAAATTTAATTGAAAAAACCAAGACTGTAATAATAGTGGTACTGTCAGTATGTATGGTACTGCTATTGTGTTTTTTTTGGTTGAATATTTCTCTGAAAGATATCAAAAGTTTTTCAATTGACAGTTTGACCAGCGGAGAAGTCGACGGCGGAAATATGCCGGAGGCCAAGGCTCTGTTTGTGCCGAGTAGGTTCGCGGTAACCGACGGAACGGGAGGGGACCGTCTTTTTGATATCGGCTCGGTGGCTTGTTGGAGAACTGAAGCCGGAACCGGAATGGCGGATTTGCTGGAAGCTTCGCTTAATACAAAGCCTTTCTTTGTCGAGGAAATTACAAAAGAACAATACGATAAAATTTTAGATACTCTTTCCGTCAAGGCTGTGTTTGATTACAAGCTCAGGTTCGCAGATCTCTGCACCTTGGTTTCGGGCAATGCACCTGCGGAGGTTGAACAGGTCGGCGCGATTGAAGAACTCAGCTTTTCCACGGCCAGCGAGGGAAGCCTCTTTGTGAAGGACGACAGAGGTAAGTATTATCGCCTTCTTTTACCGGAGCGAGGGGGATATCTTTCCTCGTATATAGAAACACTTAGTCAAAGTGAAAAGGAGTTGTATTTCCCTATAGATTCCTACCTCGGTGAGACGGCAGTAAACAAAACGCTTGTGCCGATAGAACTTTATGCGGAATTGCAGGATTTCAAGGTCAATCGAGATTTTGATGCCAAAAATCGCGAGACGATTGATGGCCTTGCCAAACGCTTTTTCTCCGAATCGTTCGATTTTGTGCGCAAGATTGAGGAGGAAAGCGGCAGAACGGTATATATGTATGGCTACGGTCAACGGATATTGATTGCCGATGTCGACGGTACTCTCGAATACAAGAAGGAGGCGAGTGACGATTCAGCTTCAGTTTCATTTTTGGAGGCATTTAAAATTGCGCGTACTTTCATCAAGGCACAGGGTGGGGTTGCGACTGCAAGCGGCGATGAATTGCAGCCCTATATCAAGAGTACGGAATATAACTTCGACGGAAACGGCGGCAGTCGTTTTGTCTTCGGGCTCAAATGCGGTGAATACCGTTTGCTCAATGATTCAAGTGACGCCATTGTAATCGAAGTTTCAAAGGGGCAGGTAACGTACTTTAAGCGCAGCTTCGTCTCTTTCGATGAGAAGAGTGCGGTCGGACATCCGCTTGAGGCGATGGCGGCTATCAACGTAATTGCAAAGAATTACAAAGAGATATATAATATAATGACAGAAAATGTGCTGCTTAAAGAAGATGCCGCCGGAGAGGATGCGGAATTTGAGATTGTTACGGATGCAATTACTGAAATTTCGTACGGCTATGTATACGGCGATGACAATGTCGCGCGCAGTGCATGGATCATAACCTGTGCCAACGGCGGTTTGGAAGTATATTTTTCTTTGTACGAAGGAGAATTTCTGTCGTACAGAGTGCAATAGAGATGGGAGCAAACTTATGGATTGGACGAGAGCCAAAACAATCTTGATCGCAGCTCTGCTGATGACGAATTTGTTTCTTGTCTTAATGTATGTCTCAGACGGAGGCGGCGATGAAATAGGGATAGACTGTGACGATGTGGTGACCCTTTTGGAAACGAAGAATATTTTCCTGGAAACGGAGATACCGGGGACATTTCCCGCGGCCGAGGTGCTGACTGTGAATCATATTGAATTTAAAGACGACGAGATTGCGGCACTGACGGAAGCGGTTAAGGCCGTGCCCGCAGGAGCCGACGACCGGGAATATATCAAATCTGCGAAAGAGTTTTTTGAGTACATGGGGCTTTCCTGCGATTATTTATATTGCACTGATGTACAAAGAGACGGAGATACGGTTGCGCTTGAATATAAGACGCGTGTTGACGACATCGATGTCGAAGTCAGCCATATGGTCTGCACTTTTAAGAATAACAAGATTCAGTCGGTATCCGGCAATTGGTTTGAATCGCAGCGTCTGTCGAAGAAGAAGTTCGAAGCTTTGCCTGCAGTGGAAGCTTTGCTATCCTTTGTTTCCGATCGTCCGGAGCAAGGGCCGATTACAATCAAGGATATCGAGCCTGTTTATTGGATCGGGGATGAATATAACGAGGATGTCGGTTTTCTGTCGGTGACGGCTCTGCCGGCATGGAAGATTACATACAACGATGAAAAGACTGTATATATAGATGCATTTAAGATATAGCGAAAGGACAGAAATATGAGTTTACAATTCTGCTCGTTTTCAAGCGGCAGCAGCGGCAACTGTTATTTGGTAAAATCACAGGACACAGCGCTGTTGGTCGACGCGGGAATCAGTGCCAAAAAAATAATGGAGGGGCTCGCTTCCACGAATACGCCGCCGGAGACGGTGAAGGCATTGCTGATTACGCACGAGCATTCCGATCACATAAAAAGCGTAAAGACGCTGGCGAAGAAGTTGCCGAATGCCAAGGTATATGCGACTGCCGGCACATGGGAATGCGGTTCGACCATGTGCTGCGAGGCACAGCAGCACAACTGTTTTGCGCCGGGAGATGAGTTCACAATCGGAGATGTCTCTGTTAAGACGTTTTCAATCGAGCACGACGCAGCCGAGCCTGTCGGTTATTCATTCTTCAAGGATGACAAGCAGATCAGCATCGTCACCGATACGGGATGTATAACCGATGCCATTCACGAATCGATACTCAACTCCGACCTAATCGTCATGGAGGCGAACCACGATCCCGAGACGCTTAAGGTGTCCGGTTATCCGTATTATCTCAAGAGGCGCATCCTCGGCAAAACGGGACATCTGTCAAACGATGACGCAGGCAGGGCCATTTGCCGCATCTATGAAGAAAATCAGAAGTATCGCCAGATTATTCTCGCGCATTTATCGAAGGAGAACAATTTCCCCGAACTGGCCTACAGTACGATTCAAAATGTGCTTGAAGAGGCAAACTGTTACATAGGACTGAACATGCAGCTGCACATCATTAATCGCGACAGGATCAGTGCCGTATACCGGATATAGGAGTAAGTATGAATATAGACATCGTTTGCATAGGCAAGCTGAAGGAGGCATATTGGACGGATGCTATTGCAGAGTACAGCAAGAGGCTCTCCAAATATTGCACTCTCGAGATAAAAGAATTGAAGGAAACAAAGTTGCCCGAACACAGCGGCTCTGCTGAAGAGGAGTCTGTGCGCATGCAGGAAGGCGAAGCTATCTTGGCGCAACTCAAAAGGGAGCATTTTGTGATAACCTTGGAAATCAAAGGTAAAGCATTTTCCTCTGAACAGCTGGCAGAGAAGTTGAATAAGCTCGCACTTGAAGGAAGGAGCAGGATCGCCTTTGTAATCGGAGGCTCTCTCGGGCTCTCACAGGAGGTTTCTGCGAGGGCCGACCTGAAACTCTCTTTTTCGGCGATGACATTCCCTCATCAGATGATGCGAGTGATTCTTCTGGAGCAGATTTACAGATCGTTTAAGATAATAAAAAATGAAACGTATCACAAATAGTGAAATACGTTTCTTTTTTTCAATTTTTGCTCTTATCCTTATCGCGCATCGAAGGTTGAGAATTTTCGAGTGGCGTCGAGGTATTTCATTAAAATGCCGATATTGGCGTAGTACATCGAGCACTTGTCGTTCTTCTGCATTTGTATGAGTCCTGATTGGCAAAGCTTTTTGATGTGCTGTGATATCGTAGCCTGCGAATAATCAAAGGCGTTGACTACATCCTTATTGCAGACGGGAATTCTGTCTTTGTTACATTTCATTATGTATTGATAAATGCGGATGCGTGCGGGGTGCGCGAGTGCGTCCGATACTTGAGCTACAAGGGCGATTTCTTCTGCCTGTAAATCTTCTGTGTCTTTTCTGATTCTCATAATTATTGTCCTTTCTGATTAGATATCGCCTATTTACAATACACTGTTTTTTAATAAAAGTCAACGAATTAAGGCGAATNNAGTAATATTAAAAGCAGGAGGTGAAAATATGGCACGCGAAAAAACACCTGCCAAGACGAATGCAATCAGGGCGCTGGACGCGAAGAAAATAACATATACGCTGCACGAATATGATACAGATGACGGCAAGATCGACGGCATTTCTGTCGCCCTTAAGACGGGGGCTGATCCGGAGAAGGTCTTCAAGACCTTGGTAACGGTAGGAACGAGCAAGGAGCACTATGTGTGCGTTGTCCCGGTCGCCAAAGAGTTGGATTTAAAAAAGGCGGCCAAGCAGTTCGGAGAGAAAAAAATTGAAATGCTTCCCTCAAAGGAGCTGCTTCCTTTGACAGGATATATCCACGGAGGCTGTTCGCCGCTCGGCATGAAAAAGTTGTTTAAGACAGCGATAGATGAGAGCGCGTCCGGGCAGGACACCATATACGTCAGCGCAGGCAGAATCGGCACGCAGGTCGAGTTGAATCCTGCTGATTTGGCTGCTGTAATCGGCGCCGTCTTTGGAGACATTGCAACCGAAGAGAAACAACCGGTTTAAACAGGCGCGGTGTCAGGCAGAAATGAGTTGATGCTCCTTATGTAACACTTGCGAGAGTGCAATCATATAGTATGACAGGAGATGGAGACGCTTAAGTCCATTCTCAAAAACCCTTAGGAGGAGTATTAACATGGAACCTATGATAACAGATAGATTAGCGATTAATGTGGTACCCATGCAAGAGCCGGTCTGCTCAGTGGGAGTGGATCCAAATTGCGGAGAGTGCTGCAGTATCTTTACGGATGAAGACAGAAGAGCTGCTTTTGGATATCAACTGGAAACGGCTGCCTGTGAATGTCATGATATCTGTGTAGAGGATGTTCGAGATATATGCGTAACAAGCAGAACACTGACAACTTGTATTCCTTGCAATACGGACGGAATAGCGGGTTGCAGAGGCGGATTTTTGCCTGACGGAATACCGTCAATTCAAAATTGGCGGGTTTTGTGTGCGGAAGAAAGCTTGAGCCCTCAAACCGGCTGTGACCGCATAAACAACAACATCGAATTTGAAATTGTATTGCAGTATGGAAACTCTTTGGTTGTGGTTACTCCAAGAGACAATTTCAGCTGTTTATGGAGTGATTTTGCAAGATTTCCGAGCGGCACATTTTTCCCTGATAATGAAACGGGACTCAATCAATTCAGAAATGAATTGGCCTTAATAGATGGCGCATGTAAAGTAATTATCATTGAAGATGTGAGAGTTGCTGTATCAGGCAACGATTGTTTATTGGTGATTGAATATGAAGTCATCGACAAACTGTGGAAGCATGAAAATCTTTTGGTATCAGCGATAAAGCCTTATGAAGACAATCTTACTGTTAAACAAACATTCTCTCAAGGGCATAGCATTGGTTCTTGCACCAACAGTGGCCTTTGCGGCGGAATAGTTAACGGTTAATATAAACAGCTTCAGTCAATCCTTGTTTTAGGTTTGCATGGCTGATTCCATGATTGTTATTAGCCTACTCTTTTTGTCGATAAGTAATAGGGAGGCCCTCATCAGCATCGGAATTGCCAATTCTGTGGTTCCTCATACTGTCAGAGGGTCTCCCCTTTTCAAGGTTGTAAATTCTGTGCTCCCCCATGCTGTCCGGAAGTATCCCTTTTCGGAACTGCTAATTCTGTGATTCCTCTTGCTGCCGCAGATATCTCTTTTCGGAATTGTTAATTCTGTGTTCCCAATGCTATCCGGAAGTATCTCCTTTTGGAACTTCTGATACTGTGATTTCTCTTGCTGCCATGAAGTCTCTATTTCAAAGTTGTAAATTCTGTGACTTCCCATGTTGTCAGAAGGCTTACCTTTTCCGGAGTTGTAAATTCTGAGCTTTTCCATATTCTCAGGGCTTACCTTTTCGAAATTGTTAATTCTATGATTTTTCATTCTGCCGGGCTTCCCTTTTATGTGTTTTCACTTTTTAGATAAAGTTTCACTTTTAATTAATAAGCCCTCTATTCTCTGAAGAGATGCCATCATCTCATTTTGAAAAGCTTCTATTCTCTGAACGTATGCAAGCAACTCGTTTTGAAGAGTCTCCTGTTTGACTTCATCCGCAATTCCGTGTTGCTGATGCCAATAAGTACTTTTCTTATATGTCCGGTATTTTGGATTTTGTAATTTTTTGTTGATATTTTCTATTTCTTTTAAAAGGTTTATACTTTGTTCAGAGACAAGTTCGTGTTCCGACGATACTTTTTTAATTTGTATATTAACATCCTGTTGTATATTATCATCATGACCTTCCATATTCTCACCTCCATTTTTTACTTTAAACTATAATATTCAGCAGCTGACCTTTTGTATGACGTTTGTTACCTCTTTGAGGGCAAGGTGTATAATTAAAAGTGGAATTTTGAGATTTAGTTATGCAGAAAACATTTTCGAGTTTGTAAATTTGGTGTGCCACCTGTCAAGTAAACAGCGAAAATAATTAAATACTTTTTAGACCGTCATCAATTTTAAAGGCGAGGTGATTTTTCACCCCGCTTTCCATTTAAATGCGATCACCCCGGATATCATCAGTGCNNGCCACTTTGTGAATGTGAACGGGACTTTCTCCGTTCCCAGCAGACCGAACGCGTCGATGGCTGCGGCGACCAGCAGCTGAGAAATCAAGATGATTGAGATAGCGTAGGTCGGCGATAGGTTACCGATTGCAAGCATTACCGCAACCGTAATCACAAAGCCGAGAACGCCGCCGAACCAATAAATTTTACTGACGCCTGCAATGGCTGCAAAATGTCCCTTGCCCATAAAAAAGACGGCAATCAGTGCGAGGACAAAAGCTGTGCCCTGCGCGAAAGCGTTTGATTCATATAGGCCGATTTTTTCGCTGAGCCGTGTATTGATAACACCCTGAAAGCTCATAGCTGCTCCGGCCACAATGCTCATAATGATTCCCCACATATCGTTACCTCTTAAATGTATTTTCTTTTTCCATTTCTCTTTTCTTTTGTTTCTTTTATTTAGTATTGTGCAATTATAAAAGAAAAATTCAATGGCAAACTTTAATCTGGAGACAAAATGCATTTTAAGGCATTTAGCTTTTCGATTCACTTGCATTTTAGGATGAGGTGATACACTTTTGAAATTTTAGCCTAAAAAATGAGCAAAATTTCAAGTTATACACGAAATTTTGGTAAGATATGTAATTAGAGGGTTGTAATTTCACCTTTTACTCAATAGATATAGGAAAAATTGAACATAAATAGTATTTTTTGGATAAAAAAGCTTGCACAAGTTGAAAATTTGCTCATTTTTTCGGAGATTTTTCTATTTTGGATTTATTAAAAAAGCATACGCTGCTTCAATAAGAAAAAATTTTCGGGATCGCTTTTGCTGTCAGGCCTGAGAATTTTAAGAGATGGTGGGTATGATAAAACGGCGAGTATAATAATTCGGGCAATTACTTGTCACATAAGAATTGTCTCTACGTGCCTCACCTTATGGCAATGCCGCCGAAGATTGAGATATAGGATATAACGATTTCGAAGATTGTTTTTTGAAAGAATTGTTTCACACTGTCTTAATTTGTGTCAACGCTGTCGGAAATCGAGAGCGGTATCGAGTGAAATCGACGGACATATTGAGGTATATGGTATAATAAAATTCGGTTGCGACGGGGCCGCAAAAATTAATCGTAGAAAAGTAGTAAAAAGGAAGAATAATTATAAAGGAAGCAGGATGAAAAATATGTTACATATAGGATGTCATCTGTCATCGACAAAAGGTTATCTGAGCATGGCTGAGACGGCGCTGTCAATCGGCGCCGACACATTTGCTTTTTTCACAAGAAATCCGCGCGGCGGCAAAGCAAAGGAGATAGAATCGGCGGATGTCGAGGCATTTTTGGAACTGATTAAAGAGAAAAGGTTTGCTAAGATTGTTGCGCATGCGCCTTATACTCTCAATCCATGTTCGGCGGAAGCGCGTGTGCGCGAATTTGCCCGTATGACTTTTGCCGACGATATGAAACGAATGGAACGTATTCCGGGGCACTACTACAATTTCCACCCGGGAAGTCATGTCGGGCAGGGAATTGAGGTCGGCATCCGGCTTACTGCGGATATGCTCAATGAGATTATAACGCCGGAGCAAAATACGATTGTGCTGTTAGAGACGATGGCGGGCAAAGGCAGTGAAATCGGCGGACGATTTGAAGAATTGAGGGCAATCATCGACCGGGTGGAGTGCGACTCCAAGATTGGAGTTTGTCTCGATACCTGCCATGTGAGCGATGCGGGATACGATATCATCGGCGATTTGGACGGCGTGTTGGATGAGTTCGATAATGTCATCGGCCTCAATCGGCTGAAAGCAATTCATCTTAACGACAGTCAAAACGATATGGGCATGCGCAAGGACCGCCACGCAAAGATTGGGGAGGGGAAGCTCGGCATCGAGACGATCGCAAAAGTTATCAATCATCCAAAGCTAAAGCATCTGCCGTTTATTTTGGAAACACCAACTGATCTCGACGGTCATGCCGCCGAAATCAGCCTTTTGCGTTCTCTTTAAAAATTTAAAATTAAAAATGCTGACGAAGCAGAAGCGTGGTTAATGGTTACAGATTCGGCATCCTCGCTTTAAAAATTTGAAACTGAAAATGCTGACGAAGCAGAAGGCGATGCTAAAGAGAAATCGCGAGTGCCGCAGTATGAAAAACAGATATTTAACTGACTGTTATGTGCTTATGTACTTCACTTGCATTAAACAAAGACCGCTTGCATTAAGAACATATAGAACGCGGTACCGCCGGCAATACTCAACATTACATTGCCACGCAGGTGTTGGAGCAGAAATACAACTGCCAACGAGGAGAATTCGGGGATGCCGTGAGGGCTGTTCAAGAGAGAAACTCCCTTAATGCAATAAATTACCAGAAAACCAATCATTGCAGGCGGGAGCACTCGGCCGAGATAGAGGACAGTGCCGGGAATTTCTTTCCCCTCAGGGAAGAGGATGAACGGTAAAAAGCGCATCAGCTGGCAGCCGAGCGCGACGGCCAAAATCATAATCAAGGTTTGCAGCGGTGTCAAAAACATGATCGTTTTCTCCCTCCGAGAAAAATGACCAACATTAGAGCCATGGCGGGGATCATAAAGGAACCCTTGCCGAAAGCAATCAAGCAGACAAGCGTGCAGAGTGTGCCTGCGACGGCAGCTTTGCGAGTTTGATTGTTCTTAATCTGATCAAAGAGCATGGCTGCAAACAGTGCTGTAAGGGCGAAATCGAGTCCTGTTGTATCGAAAGGAATAACTTGTCCCAGGAGGCCGCCTGTAAATGTGCCGCCAATCCAGTACAGTGCGACGAAGGATGACACCGAAATATAATAGTATTTGCGATTTATTTTGTCGTCGTTGAGAGCGTAGGAGATAGAAAAACTCTCATCTGAGAGGACGTAGATTAAGAAATATCGGATTTTACCGATGCCACGATATCGCTCCAGCATGGAAATGCTGTAAAACAGGTGACGTGCGTTGACCATAACGCTGAGCAGGAAGGCTTGCAGCGGATTAAAGGCACTTGTCAGGAGCGGTATGGCTGCAAACTGCATACTGCCGCAAAAAGCAACGGTGCTCATCAGGGTCGACCAAAAGACATTGTAGCCTTTCGATTGCATGATAACCCCGTAGGCTACACCTAAGATGTAGGCACTGGCGAAGACAGGGATCGTCGCTTTAAAGGCCGCTGAAAGGGCGGCCTTTATCTGAACAGCTTTTTTCGAATCGTTGATTATTGGATTCATGGCACTTACTCGACGTGAATCTCAGCTTCGGCATACAGGACGCCTTTCCCGGACATGTATGCTCTTTCTCCGGCATCTCGGCAATACAGCATACCGCCGCGCGGTGAAACCTGCTTGGAAATCACTTCATCTTTTCCGAGGCGTTTTGCCCAATAGGGAATCAGAGTGCAGTGCGCGGAGCCGGTCACGGGATCCTCGGCAACGTTGAGTTTGGGGAAGAAACAGCGGCAAACGAAGTCTCTGCCGGAATGCGAAGGAGCGGTGATAATGACACCGAGACCGTCAGGAAGTTCTTTGATTTTGGCGAAATCGACATTGGCATTGATGACATCGTTCTCATCTTCGTATACAAACATCAGGTCGCGCGAGATGTAGGCTTCAGTCGGTTTCTTGCCCAATGCTTCAATCATCGCATCTGTCAGCTCAATAGGCTCAGGCATTCTGCTTGGGAAGTCGAGCTCGAACAGATCGCCTTTTTTCGTGACTGTGAGTTCTCCGCTCTGCAGGGTAACAAAGCGAAATGCCGGTGTTTCAAGCTCATAAAAATTGGCCAAAATAAATGCAGTGGCCAGTGTCGCATGACCGCAAAGGTCAATTTCGCCGCCCGGAGTGAACCATCTCAACTTATAGCATTCACCCTCTTTGACGGTGAATGCTGTTTCTGAGAGGTTGTTTTCAATAGCAATCTTTTGCATCAGATCATCGCTCGGCCATTCCGTCATTACACATACGCCGGCCGGATTTCCTTCGAAAACCTTCTCGGCAAATGCATCCGCAACATAGTATTTCATCGTAAAAGCCCTCCTTTTATGGGTTAGCACAAAAAATACAATAATATTTTTATTGAATACAAAAAGAATTTTATTTGAATTGATTATAGCACCAAACGAGATTCGATACAAGGAAGTATTTCTCAGTCACTCACGGCGCAAAACCGCAGAAACAACGGAAAGTCGGCAGATAAAATCTTACAAATTCATGCAGAAAAAGCGTAAAAAACAGTAGCTTTTTATATACCGTATAAGTTATAATGAAAGGAGTGGGCTTTGGCCGAACCGGTCGGGCTTGGATTTTTACAAACGTGAAGGAGAACGAAAATGGCATTAAAGAATTTTGATGAATTAGTTGCAGCAGTAGGCTCCGGAGACACTAAGAGGGTAGTAGTAGCAGCGGCTCACGATGAGCACGCATTGGAGGCAGTGTTAAAGGCACATAAAGAGGGTATCATTGATTACACTCTGGTTGGCAGAAAGGAAGATATCATATCCATCTCGAAATCTCTCGGATATGATATAATTGAAGAAAACATCGTAGATGTTTATGAAGTTCAGGACGCGGCATTTAAAGCGGTAGAGCTCATAAGAGAAGGCAAAGGCGATTTTCTTATGAAAGGGAAGCTCGACACAAGCGTGCTCCTGAAGCAGGTAGTAAACAAGGAAACAGGTATCGGAACAGGCAGAGTCATGTCGCACATGATCATCATGCAGATTCCTACCTATCATAAGCTTCTGGGTATCACAGACGGCGGAATGTTAATCGCTCCGACTCTGGAACAGAAGGTTGGAATACTTCACAATTCAATCGATTTCTTCCATCGTTTAGGCATTGCATCACCGAAAGTGGCTTGTTTGGCAGCGGTAGAGTCGGTTAATCCGAAGATGCAGGAAACAGTAGACGGCGCCGAGCTGAAGAAAATGGCTTTGAACGGCGATTTCGGCGATTGCTACGTCGAAGGTCCTATCTCTTGCGACCTTTCCTTCTCGAAGGAAGTTGCTGTTATTAAGGGATTTGAGAGCCCGGTAACGGGAGATCCGGATATCCTGCTCATGCCATCCATCGCGGCGGGCAACATTTCTTCCAAGATGCTCATCTGCTTAGCAGGTTCTTCGCTGGCAGGATGCGTACTCGGTGCAAAGGTACCTATCGTTGTAACGTCCAGAGGATCCAGCTTTGAAGAGAAATACTATTCATTGCTTCTCTGCGCAGCACAGGTAAAATAAGTATAAAATTATCGGAGGTAAAAGATGTCATATAGAATTTTGGTAATTAACCCGGGGTCGACAACCACGAAGATTGCGGTATACGATGATCGTGAGGCCATCCTTGTTAAGAACGTAGAGCACGATGCAGAAAAAATCGCAAGCTTCGCTACGATGCCTGAGCAGGTACCGTACAGAGGTGAATATATCTCCAAAGCTTTGGCTGAGGGAGGTATTGATGAAAAAACTTTGGATTGCGTAATGTGCAGAGGAGGTCTCATTTATGTTCCACCGGTCAAGAGCGGCGGATATCTCGTAAACGATGATCTTTGCACTGCACTGGCTGACGAGAAACTGACAGCAGTTCACGCTTCCCTGTTGGGCGGTTTGATCGGAAAAACGTTCTCTGACAGACTGGGCATTCCTGCATATATCTATGATGGTCCATCTGCGGGTGAATTGTCGGAAGTCAACACACTCACAGGTTTTGCTGACATAAAGAGAAGAGGAACAGCGCACGTTCTCAACGGAAGATCGATGGCTCTCAGATATGCGGAAAGCGTCGGCAAGAAGGCTAAGGACATGAACATCATCGTAGGTCACATGGGCGGCGGTTGTTCTGTTACAGCATTCAAGCACGGTGTTCTGATTGACTCCGTTGGCGATGATGAATTGCATATGTCGGCAGAAAGATCCGGAAACGCTCCGCTTCTGCAGATTGTAGAGCTTATCTATTCCGGAAAATATACACAGGCTGAATTCAAGAAGCTCATCAGAGGTAAAGGCGGCATGATGGCGCACCTCGGCACTTCCGATGCCAGAGTTGCAGAGCAGAGAATGAATGATGGCGACGAAAAGGCCAAGCTTGTTCTCGATGCTATCGCATACGGCATGGCTAAGTCTATCGGTGCATTGTCCGGAGTATTCAAAGAAAAAATCGATGCTATCATCCTCACGGGCGGCATGGCACATTCCAAGTATGTAACGGGACTCATTACCGAATACGTTTCCCCGATTGCACATGTTGAGATTCTCCCGGGCGAGAGCGAAATGATCGCGCTGGCTGAAGGCGGCATCCGTATCATGAACGGTGAAGAAGAAGCAAGAATTTACAAACTTCCTGAAGGATATGTAAAATAGGTTTTACAGGATTATTAAAAACAAAACCCCTGTGACGATTGGCGCAGGGGTTTTAAACATTTATCAGAATAAATCTTGTATTATCAGAAGCAGGAGGTTGTTGTCATAGAGCATGCCTGCAAACGAAGAATTATCGAGGCTCATTCGCATCGTTTCTGCGGATTCGTGCGAAGACATACCCATGAGGGGAACCAGAAGTGTCAAAAGAATAAACGCGAGAAGAATTCCGCGCACAAAACCGATACACATGCCGAGGCTGCCGTCCATTAAGCCGGTGAAGCCTGAGGCGTGTTTTTTTGAAAACATGTTAGTAACTAACCAAATTAAAGCCTTCGCAGCCACAATCACAATCACAAAGCAGAGTATGGAAAACAGAGCATCAGAGAGGCTCTGTGCAAAAGAAGACGCCAAATCGAACGCTGCCCGGTCAGCGGCATCGGAAAGGATATGCGGGAGGGCATCCAACGCAGCTGTCCTCTGAGCTGCATTCTCGGTAAATCGTTCGGTTAGTGATTGCTGCAATGACAAATAAATGTCGGTGTTCTGTTCCAAGAATATCTCAAGGCGCGGAGACAACACAAAGGCCGCCGGAAGAGTGACTATCCAGCCTAAGGTGTTGAAAAGAGTATGCATAATACCGGATCTGAATCCGATAACCATCGACATTACGACGACAGTGCCTATAATGATATCAAAAATCATATAAAAATATCCTTTCTCATATACATATTACTGGAAAAGTGAAAAAAACTCAATAGCAAAGGAAAGAAGTTCAAATGCAAAGCAAGGAAATTCAAGGGTAATGTAGGGAGGATGCGAGAATGGAATATATGAAGTATCAGCGCAGCTTTGTGATGCTCGAGGAGCAAAGCGGCAGATTTACGATGCAGCAGAGCGAACCTGCGCAGGGGCATATTAAAATAGAAACCGGCGGTAATAAAGGCGCACTTCGGATCGGCGTTCAAAATATAAAGCCCTTTGAAAAACAGGAGTATATATATAAGTTGATTCTGTTCGGTAAAGATAAAGATAAGACGATTTATGCCATCGTAGGCACGGTGCGCGTCGGCAGTATTGGCAGCGGTGAATCTTATTTTCGCTTCAATCCGCTTGACATGGACGGTAAAGGCAACGACATCTCGAAATTCACTCATGCTATTGTGGCAGCTGTTTCGACAAGGAGAGAAGACGAGCCTCTGCACCCTATCTTAAAAGGGAATATTTCGGTCATGGGCGAAGAGACTGCAATCACGGCGACGCGAGGCGAGCAGAGTGAACCGAAAGAGCAGGCATTGGAAAAGACGGAAAACGAGGCGCAAACGCGCTGTGATGCTCCGGAGGATTGCGAGATTAGGACATACAATTCGTTTTATCGGAAATATCTGCTGGAAACCTGTGCGCGTATGGAACGCGAAGCAAACGCTTATGATAGGATCTTTCCGTTTCGGGAAGATGTCACGGGTGCTGTGTGGAACAAGATGAACGTTGTCGATCAGTTGCCGATAGTTACACCTATGGGTCGCAGCCTTGCCGAGACATACAGACATTACATATTCGGCAGCTCTCAGGATTACTATTATATCGGTATCCCGGGGAGGTTTTTGCGTGAAGAACAGCCTGAATCGGGCGAGTCGGGATTTCTGCTCTGGCAGCCGATCATGGGGGCAGAAAAGTTTAACGCTACCGACCCGAATTGCCCGCGCGAGGAACGACTTGAAGCATACGGATATTGGATCGCGGCTATAACGAAACGAGAGGGAGATATCATCGAAGCATAGCAGATAAAGGTGTGGACAAAGCAGGAGAATAAAGATATAATTGAAAAAAATCAAAACAATTGTGAATTCGCGGGAGTAAATTTACGAAAAGCGAGAAGTATATGAAGAAAAAATTTTTACAAACACCGGCGACATTTGTAGACAAAAATATTATGCTGACCAATTTACGGAACATCCAGAAGAAGGCCGATGAATGCGGCAAGCAGCTGTGGCCGATGATTAAGACGCATAAGAGTCTGGGAATTGCAAGGATGCAGTATGACTTGGGGGCCACCGGATTTTTGGCGGGCACACTCGATGAATGTGAGGCTTTATGCGAAGAGGGATACGAGAATATAATGTATGCTTATCCGGTCGCCGATGAGCCGGGTTGCAGACGGGTCGTTTCATTGGCAAAGAAGTGCAATTTTATCATTAGGCTCGATACCTTTGAAGGAGCCATGCGCTTAAATGAGCACGCAAGAAAGGCAGGTATAAAGGTACAGTATACGATTATCCTCAACAGCGGAGGCAATCGCTTTGGATATACAGCCGGTGAAATCACGGCGTTTGCGGAGCGACTTAAACCTTTCAGCCAGTTGGTATTTATGGGGATATCCACCCATCCGGGGCATATTTACACATGTAAGGACCCAAAAGAACTGTATAAATATATCGAAGATGAGAAGACCGCCATCAAAGAAGCCGTGGAAAAACTGACGGCCGCCGGGTATGATCTCAAAATTGTCAGCACCGGATCAACGCCGGCATTTGAGGGAGAGACCCGCATGGAATATGTCAACATCCTTCATCCCGGAGTGTATGTTTTTAACGATTGCTTACAGAGCAGTATCAGCGGAATTCCATATGAAAGTTGCGCGCTTTATATATACACCACGGTAATCTCAAGCCCGAAACAGGGCTTGTATATTTGTGACGCGGGTTCAAAATGCATCGGTTTAGACAAAGGAGCGCATGGCAATTCTCTGATGGATACGTACGGCTATATAAAGGAGCACGATGAACTTGAGTTGTTTTCACTCTCTGAAGAGGTCGGCAAAATTCGCGTAAAGGCCGGTAAAAGTACGAATATCAAGGTCGGAGACAGATTAGAAATCATTCCGAATCATGCTTGTTCGGCGGCAAACCTCACCGGTTGCTATTTTGTCACCGAAGGCGAGAATATAACGAACGTTATTAAGAACGACATGCGTTCCAACAGCACGCTTAAAAATTATTACGTCTAACGGCCGCAATACGTATGCAATCAAGAATTTTCCAACTTGCCGGATTGAAACGGAAATATTGCGGGTATAATAGTTTCGACTACAGATGTGCGACGCAGTCGCAAGGCAGGGAACAAAAAGTAAGGCATAAGGAGAAAGTGTCTATGGAAAGAATTGTAATCATTGGAGCCGGGCCTGCGGGAATCTCGGCATCGATATATGCTGTCAGAGCCGGAATCACTCCGCTGGTGTTGTATAAAGATGAGGGTGCTTTGAAAAAAGCGCATTTGATAGATAACTTTTACGGAAGTCCTTCCGTAACGGGTAAGGAATTGCAAGAAGACGGTGTAGAACAGGCGCTTGCACTCGGCGTGAAGATGAAGCAAGCCGAGGTAATGGCCATCGATTGGAACGAAAATTTTACCGTCACCACGGATGCGGGGGTTATCGAAGCCGAGGTTCTCATCCTGGCGGCGGGAACTAAGCGGGAAGTGCAGAAAATTGAAGGACTCAAAGAATTGGAAGGCTCGGGCGTCAGCTATTGCGTTGCCTGCGACGGATTTTTTTATCGCAACAAAAGAGTCGTTGTGCTCGGTAACGCTGACTTTGCCGCTTACGAAGCTGAAGAATTGGCACCGATTGTCGCGGAAGTTACTATTCTCACCAATGGGAGAGAAGGCATGTTCACAAAGGATATGACTTACCCGGTAAGAACGGAGAAAATCAAGAAAATCGGAGGCGAAGGACGGGTTGAATACGTAGAGTTTGAATCGGGAAAAAAATTCTTTACGGATGGCGTCTTTATTGCAGAAGGAACTGCAGGAAGTACGGAATTTGCACGGCGCCTGGGTGTCGAGACAGACGGCACCGGCATCAAGGTAAATGCGGATATGGAGACAAATCTTCCGGGCTTATTTGCTGCGGGAGATTGTACCGGCGGATTGTTGCAGGTTTCAAAAGCCGTCTATGACGGGGTTCGAGCAGGCACGAGTGCAGTGAAATATATCAGGGAAAAGGACAAGGGAGGAAATTAAGATGCTATTAACATTAACAAAAGAAAATTTTGAAAAAGAAGTAATGCAGTCAGATGTACCGGTTTTGATAGACTTTTGGGCAGCGTGGTGCGGTCCGTGCAGGATGGTTGCTCCGGTGATAGACAGTATCGCCGAAGATGCGCAGGGATTCAAGGTTGGTAAGGTCAATGTCGACGAACAGCCTGAGCTGGCAGCACAGTACGGCGTTATGAGTATACCGACGCTGATTGTAATCAAGGACGGCGAGGTGGCGGACAAGACTATCGGCGCTGTCTCCAAAGAGAGCATTCTTGCTATGCTGAATTAGAGCAAGTCATAATATGAACATATAGGCAGACTCAACGCAATGCGGTGCCGGAAATCACCGACATGATTTACAAAATAAAACCCTGCGTAATCTTGATTGCGCAGGGTTCCGCTTTTATTTGCCATTATTTCACATCGGCTTTCCACAATCCGTGCAGGTTGCAGTAAGCATATACGGTCTGGGCATCGCCCGGCTCGCATGTGACAAAACATACTTCCGGCGCATCTCCCGGTTTGAGGAACTTTCTCTGGTTACCGGACTTGCCGTGCAGGCATACCCACTCGATATAATGTTCTTCTGTCATCGGATGATCGACGCTTCCGACGCGAACCGTAATCTTAGTACCGTCTACTGTGGCTACGGGAACATGTTTCTCCTGAGCGGCATCTGTTGTGTTTGGAACCAATTCCTTCATTTTTTCTCCGCAGCATACAACAGGGACGCCGCTGTTATTTACGTAAGTGATAATGTTGTGGCAGTGTTCACAGATATAAAATTTCATTTCCATACTATATTACCTCCTTAATAGTGCTTCCTATACTTTTAACGATGGGACTGCTTAAAGAGCCGGTCCGTAGAATATATGTACCTTAAGTATAACATATCTATAAATCGTTTTGTGATAATATTCTGAGATTTCCGGCAGGCTTAGCCGGGTAAATCCGTATTGAACAATCCGTATCAAACGCAGCACACAGAAATGTATCAATTTTAAGCAAAAATTTCTTTGATTTTGGCGGCTACAACTTCAGAAATTTTAATATGAGCATCAGGCTCAAAGTGAATGCCGTCCTTTTCGGAAACCGTTACATATTCGTTGAGATCCAAGTATTCGCAACCCAACTGTTCAGCCATCGNNTTCCTCAGCTCGCGGCTGTTGTCGATATCTTGCTGTGAAACGAGGTCACTCGGCTGATAACCGAAGCGGTGCTCGGAAATCGCTGCCGGACACAGAATCAGGACGCGCAGATTTTCTCCTGCACGGGTAATAGGCATTTGCCTTGCGTTTTCAAGCATGAAGCGAATCGCTCTGGCTGTACCCTGTGCGGTGCCGGTAAGGTGCATTTGAAAATCGTTTGTTCCGAGCATAAATACGAGAAGGTCAATCGGTGCGTTTGTCAGAAGACAAGGAGTCATGTATGTCCATCCGTTTGCACCCGGGACAATAGGATCGTCCATCATTGTAGTGCGTCCGGGCAGACCTTCTTCTTCGATTTCGTAGTCGGGACCGAGGAGCTCACGGAGTCTTGCGGGCCAACGTATCGTTTCATCATAACGCTCAAACGTCATTGGAGTCCACCCCCATGTGTTGGAATCACCATAACACACTATTCGTTTTTTCATAATTATCACACCTTTCTGTATTGATTTTTATTCGGGTATATTATAAAGACCTTTGTCTTTCATATATGATACTATGTGTTCATACATTTGGAAAATGGCAGGGGTGAGAAGCTTTTTTTCCTGCAATACGAGTCCCAGCGTACGGTATTCATTGCCTTCAAGCGGATAGGCTGCCACATTGCAGGGAATACCGAGATAAACGAGGGTGGGGACAATACAGAGCCCGAATCCGTTCTGCACCATGCTCAAAATAGTGCTGTCATCCTCGATGCGATGCTTGGGATTCACGGGTAAGTTGCGCTGACGAAGCAGAGAAATCGTATCGTAATCCGTGCCCTCACGCTGCAGAATCAAGTCGTTGTGCAACAAATCGTCGAGACCGATGGATACACCGTTGATCGGCATGTAGTCGGGCGGTGTAATGCAAATCAAGGGATCTCGATTGAGAGGGGTTGTCATCAGAGATTCGTTCTCATAGATGGATGTAAACGCCATGTCAAGCGCGCCGCTCCTTGCTCCAGCAAGAAGTGGCTCATAACCTTCTTGAACGACATTGACCTCAATTTGAGGAAATTTCTCTCGAAAAGTGGTGAGAATATCAGTAAGCCAGTTGTTACATATGCTGCTTACTGCACCGAGGCGTACAGTCCCGCTTGTAAAGCCATTAATCCTGTCGGCTTCTTGTTGCAGGCGCTCCTCGCATTCGAGAATATTGCGTATGTAAGGTAACAGGCGTTCGCCGTCACTTGTCAGCTTGGCACCGGTACGATTGCGGAAAAAAAGCGCAAAGCCGAACTTGTCCTCCAGTGTGCTGACGGAGTGGCTCACTGCGGATGGCGTAAGGTATAGTATTTCTGCCGCTTTGAAAAAGCTTTTCTCTTCCGCGACAGTACAAAAAATCCGATATGCATTGAGTGACATACTAATCCTCCCAAGAACTTCCGATATTTGGATTTATCATATCATATTCTGTAATCAATATAAATAAAGAAAATTACAAAAAAAGCAACAAGGTGAAAAAAATTCAATCTTGCAATAGCCGGTTCTGCAATACGGAAGGCATTATCGGAAAAATATGAGCGTGTCGAGCAAAAACACAGGCACAAGTATGCAAAGAGCCCAGCCCGTGTAACCAAAGAAGCTTGGCATTTTGACGCCTCTGTCCTCTGCAATATGCTTAACCATGAGGTTGGGAGCGTTGCCGATATAGGTGAGAGCACCCATAAAGACTGCACCTGCAGAGATAGCCCGCAGTATTGCTTCGGGGATGATACCTGCGGATGTAGCAAGGCCGTCGGCTATACCCAAGGAACCTGCCATCGTCAAAAATACAAGATATGTCGGAGCATTGTCGAGGAAAGAGGACAAAGCTCCCGTAATCCAAAAGAACTGCGCCGGTTCAGTAATGCCGAGCGCTGCGCCGTTACTGCGCAGCAATGCCAATGCCGGGATCATGGTGATAAAGATACCGATAAAAAGCTTGGCTACATCAGCGATAGGCTCAAAGTTGAAGTCGTTGAAAGCTCGCGTTTCCCACTTGGTCGTACGGAGTGAAATCGCCGCAGCTGTGAGAATCAGCAGGATTTCGATAAGAGTAGTGTATGGTAAAACAATATCCTCGAACAGAGGGAGGCCGTAAAGGGTTCCCGTTGCCGGGTCTGCAAAGGCAGGATAACTCGGCAGAATTCCACTGAGAATAACTGCACCCACGATGAGCAAAAGCAAGAAAAAATTATGGGCACCGTCGATAGTGATTCTGCCGCCTCCGGCGTTCTTTACTGTTTCAACTGTCCTTTTGCCGAAGCCGTTGCAATCGTTGCCAAAACCGACGTTGGCGAAAGCGAGAGGAAGGTTGCCTGCTTCGACCTCTTTCTTGTAGAAATGACCGTCGATGATTGCAAAGAATATCATTAATACTGCAGTGTTCAGCAGCAGGATAGGCAGAAGGCGTATCGTCCAAAAGAAGGGCACTCCGCGAAGGAAGCCCAAATACAGCGGCGGATCGCCGATAGGCGTAAGACATCCTCCGATATTGGCCGCCAAAAGTATAAAGAAGACGACGACATGAGCCTTTTTTTTACGGTATGCGTTTGCAGACAAAATCGGACGTATCATCAGTATGGCTGCGCCGGTAGTGCCGATGAGGCTCGCAAGAGCGGTTCCGATGAGCAACAATGAGATGTTTGTCGTGGGTGTGCCGACAATGCCTCCCTTGATGGCGATTCCTCCGGCAACAGTATAAAGACCAAACAGCAGGACGATAAAAGGTACGTAATCGAGCACTACTGTTTCGATCAGCTGATAGGTGAGTAAGTGACCGCCAAAGGAGGCTCCGAACGGTATGCAGAAGAGTAAGACCCAAAACGCAATGATTAGGGGTGTATTTTTCTTCCGGAATTTATCTGCTGTATATGGCAAAATTGCGATCGACAGCAGGAGTCCGGCAAAAGGGAATACGCTCCACAGAGGGAGGTATTCCCCGAAATTCAAATGTGTGATATTCATAAAAACAGTCTTTGCTTTCTCATTTTAGTTGTCGTTTTGTTTGCTTTCAAAGATATCGACAATGGTTTTTTCGGTCCCTATCATACCCGGAGAGGCTATGAGACCCATATTTTGCATGGTGCGCTCCGGCGTCTTGTCATTAATGCCGTGCACCGAGAGGATGTGTGCACCGCTTACTGCCAGCTCTGCTGCTGTATAAGCGGCATCCACAGCTATAATGCCCTTCATCGTGCAGCCTTGATTGCCGCCGTGGCATATCATGCCGGTAATGCTCGAAGCCATGTTGTTGATGGTGTCGGAGATTGCTTCACGGCTGCCGCCCATCAGCCACGCCAGTGCGCAGGCCGCACCCGTACCTGCTGCGATTGCACAACCGCAGAAAGCGGAAAGCTTACCGGAATATTCCTTTATATATGTGCAGATGAGATAGCTCAAAGCGGTAGCGCGCAGCAGTTTTTCTTCATCAATGTCGTACACCTTGCAGTAAGCATAGAGAGGCATTGTAGCAATAATTCCGTGTGAACCGGAGCCCGTGATGCTCATTGCGGGTTTATCCAGACCGATGACACGGCCTTCGATGGCTCCGTTGCAAAGGAGAGAGGCTGTTTTATGTGCGTCGTCTGATATTACACGGCCACCGTTTTTTGCGAGAAGAGCTTTTGAGAAAGGCGTTCTGTCACTCTCCATTGCTGCATCAAAGAGTTCCATATTGACGATGAAGGCTTTGCCGATAAAGGAAATTTCTTCGCGGGGAACAGTTTTCNNGTTTTCGCGTAATCGATCATATCGTTGAGCGTGTAACGTTTAATAGGATGCGTGAGGGCATCGTCAGTACTGCATGTGTCAGTATTATCCGCGCCGGCTTCAATTTCTTCTTTTGTGAAAATGATTTCTCCGTTAACCTTGATTTCGGTGATATTGATGTGCGAGTCGCGTACAGTCACCACTGCTTCGTCGGAATTGGTTTTGACTGTAGCTTCAATAAAGATGGTGCTGCTGATTTCACTCATGAAAGCCGTAACTTTGCCGGCATCTACAAGTGCGCGCGCTGCACTGTTGTCGGCCGGGGTGACACCGTCAAGAGCAGAAAGTCCAAGCTCGGCATTTCCTGCTACTGCACCCAGCGCAGCCGCAAATACATTGCCTACTTCGGTACTGTTAGGGATACCGCATGTGTAAGCATTCTTGTAAATTCCGCTGTTCATGGCCACGTGGACCGCGCGGATTTCGCCCTTTGTAAATGAGCGTGCCTTGGCGACGGCAAAGGCAATGGCTCCGGGTTCTGTGGNNGTTCATATCGTCAAAGATGATTTGAGTTAATTCTTTCATGATGCGCTTCTCCTGCGAGATTTATTAAGGGGCCCCGAAGCGGATATCGGGTAAGATATTGTTTTTTTAATTTTATCATTTGTGCGGCAAAAAGTATACATTTTTCAGAAAAATACCTTATTTGCGGAGTGGAGCGGTCCTCTACAGCCGGGAAATTCACTTTTTTATTGAACGAAAGGAGCTTAAGTGGTAAACTTTAGGTATTAAGTCGTATGGCTTGATAGAAGTTTGTGTGTAAAAAATTGTAAGAACAGGGGAAGGGAAAAGGCGTTATGAAAAATAAAAAGCTTATTGGCATGGTTCTGACTTTTGCACTTGTTTTCACTTTGGCTATTCCTGCCACCGCTTTTGCAGCCACATCGTTTTCCGACACAAAGGGGCATTGGGCGGAAACATACATTAACAAAGCGGTAAGCAAAGGAATCGTTAACGGTTACCCGGATGGCAAGTTTAGGCCGGATGCGGCGGTATCGAGGGCTGAGTTTATCACCATGGTCAACAAGGCCTTGGGAAACACAGGGTCAGCATCTGTCAGCTTCAGCGATGTGCCGTCGTTTGAATGGTACTATCAAGCCGTTGGCAAAGCCGTAGGATCTGCGTATACAGGAGGGTACGACGACGGAACATTTCGTCCCGACGCCAAGATCAGCAGGCAAGAAGCCGCTGTTATGATCTCGCGAATTGTGCCGACATACGGTTATTCGGGTTCACTAAGTAAGTTCAAAGATTCCTCGCAGGTTGCGGATTGGGCGTCCAACGCGCTATCTCGCGTAAGCAGCAAGGGATATATTGGAGCATATGATGACGGGAAACTATATCCGGCAGCCAGCCTGACGCGGGCTCAGACCGCAAAGATTATCACGGATATCATGGATAAGGAAAGCATCGTGAAAACTACCACGACGCTGAGTAAGGACGGAGCGTCGCTTTCGGGCAAAATCTATTCCAACGGAGTGACAATCAGCAAGGATCTCGATGACGGTGAAGCGACGATCAGCAACTGCGTCATACTCGGCGCGCTTAACATTCAAGGCGGTGGCGAAGATGGTATCTTAATACAAAATTCCAGAGTGGCCAACGCCACGGTAGCAAGGACGAGCGATCCTGTAGGCGTCGTTTTGAAAGGCGAGACGACGGTCAACAATCTTGACGCCGAAAAGACTGCCACGATAGAGACATCATCTTTGGCGGGCGGCGATTTTGGATTGGGCGCCAAGACACTGAATGTTTCCGGCTCTTCTGCCGACATCACACTAAGCGGTACATTCCCCAAGGTAAACGTGGATGCCAGGGAAGCTGAGCTTACACTTGAATCCGGCACTATTACGGATCTCAACGTGACTACAAGAGGAAAGCAATCGACTATAAACGTAGAGTCAAAAGCTACAGTCAAAAATGCGACGGTGGATGCAGAAAGCTACTTCTTCGGGGACGGAACCATCAGCACTATGACTGTACAGGCGGACAAAGTGACATATGAGAAAAAACCGGGCAAACTGATTGTCGGCAGCGGCGTCAAAACCAAGCCCGAGGAGGCCTCTGCCACATCGGCTAAATTCTATCCGGCCAACGGTGCGACCGGCGTAAAGGATACCGTGAAACCGACCATTACGTTTAAAAATCCGATAGAGACAAAGGACGGCGATGACATAACCTCTTCTTATCTGGAGAAAAATATTGTCTTTAAGAAAGGCAGCAGCAGCGGAACGAATGTAAGTTTCTCCGCTAAAATCGACTCAGACGATGAAGTGATTACAATCACGCCGGATGACGATCTCGACGACGGCAAATATTATCTTGGCTTTTCAAAGAGTGTATTTCGGGATTACGATACTTCCGATGCTATCGCAGCTGCCAATGTAACTTGGAACGTTGGCTCCGGCGGAACGGACGACAGCGTGACCTTCAAGCCTGAAGACGGCGCAACGAAAGTAAGCACGACCGTAAAACCGACGATCACCTTTGATGAGCCGATAGAGACCTATTCCGGCAAGACAATTACAAAGACTTTGCTGGACGATATGATCGACGACAACGATCTTTATCTGAGAGAAGAGGACGCGAGCAGCAGCAGTAACATCTTGGACAGCGGCGATGCCTCTATCGACACCAAGAAAAAGGTCATTACAATCAGCCCGGGCACGCTTGACAACGGTAAGTATGTATTGGGATTCAAGAGCAGCACCTTCCGTACTGTCGAGGACGGTACGAAGATAGCGGCATCGAGCGTGAAGTTCACGGTGGGGACTGTGAAACCTACCGCATCAATCAGCCCGAAAACAAATGTAGGGTTAAACAGCAATATCACATTGACATTTTCGGAAAAGATGTATAACTCGAGCGGAACCGCCGGCAGCAGTGGGTTCAATTCGACATATTTGGACGGAGCCATTACAGTGAAAGAAGGCAGCACTTCTGTTAATACCTCCAAGAGTATCGACAGCACATATAAAAAAGTAACGATATCTCCTCCGTCCGGTGGCTGGACAGCAGGGAAAACTTATACAGTCTCCATCTTGGGGAGTAAGTTTAAAAACAGCGCGGGAACATATGTGGAAGCAACGTCGTATACGTTCACTACGGCATCCGCCACCCCGACGTTGAGCGATTTGAAGGTCAACAATACAGGGGTATCCTTGACGTCGATGAGAGCAACAGTGCAGTTTGGTTCAACAACAGCATCTATTTACGCGAAAGCGAGTAATGCAAATGATACGGTGAAAATTGTAAAAGCCGGAACATCTACAAATGCTGAAAATAAAAGCAGTGTGACATGGACGGATGCACCTCTGACTCCGGGGCCGCGTGCAAGTACGGATTTTACAATCTATGTTGGAACAACGGCAATAGGTACGCTTAAAATTACCATAGCGGGACCCGATACAAGTCAACTGGATAAGGCAATAGAAGATGCCGAAACAGAGCTTAGCTCTGTGGTTAAAAGCACGAATGGCACGAATGTGAGTGTTGATCAGGAGTGGGTAACGGATGATGAATACAGGGCTCTTTCAGATGCAATAGCGGTTGCCGTAGCGGCTACAACAACGGTAACCACCTCCGCACAGGTTGACGAGGCTACGCTTAGATTGCGGGATGCGATTGTGACCTTTAACGGAGCCAAGGAAAAAGGCTCTAAGCCAATCTTAATAACAACTGAATTGGGGGATTCTATCAGAAAAGCCGAAAACTTAAAAGAGGCTACCAAAACAAGTACAGACGGATCTGATGTCGATCCGAGTCTCAAATGGGCAACTTCCTCAGAAATGGAAACATTTGAATCTGCAATTACTGCAGCGGACAATGTATACAAAGCAGCATTAGCGTCTGCAACTACGACGACGCAAGAGCAAATTAACAACGCGATAAGAGCTTTAGAAGAAGCTTATAACCGGTTTAATTCAGAAGTGCGAAAGGCGGGGACAAAAACAGCCAATGGAGGATCGGGATTATAAAAAACTACTAAAAAACGACCCAAAAATCAAATAGTCTTTTTTCCTTCACAACTGGGAACAGGCTGAATCGATAATGAGCATCCTTTGGCAACAAAGAACCCATAAAAAGTGCATACCGAAAGGCAGATTAAAACCTCCTTTCGACAGTGCACTTTTTCATATGAGTGAGAAGGATAATTTGGAAGGCAGTGCCATTTTTATAAGCGTCATGCAGTTGCTCCGTTGGATAATCCCACCTTTTTCAACAGTATAATTTTTCCATTATAAGTAAATTAAAGCGTATTTTACCGGTGCCGGTATTTATATAAACATTATATAGCTTATATTCCGGAAGATCTTATCTCTTTCGGCAGCAGATTTTTTCGTATTTGTGAAATAAGGTGTGCCTTGTCGGTACCGTTATTTGTATAAGAACTACACAGCTTCCCTGCTTGATGACTTGGCGATCTTCCCTCTTTTATTAGCCGCAAATGCTTGAAATGGAAGCAGTTTTATGCTATCATAATACGGTAGTATTCGACGGTCGATGCTTGGTCGCCGATATAAATGTGCCTCCATAGTTAAACGGATATAACAGTGGTTTCCTAAACCATCGTTGGTGGTTCGATTCCGCCTGGGGGTACCAATAAAACAACAACCCTGAAAACGTTGAAATTTGAACGTTTAAGGGTTGTTGTTTTTTATATTTTAAAAGCGCCTACTTAAATAGTGAGCGCAAGATTTATATTAAGCGCAGCCGCCTTAACAGAAACGACGACGGCGGAAACAACGACAGCGATTACGCCTTGAAAATCTAAAGCACATATGAGCACCCCCTTTAAGGTCGTTATTCTATATGCTATATATGCTATGAAAAACAAAGCAAAGTGTGAGGAGTATTTATTTGAAAGCAGACTGCAACGGGATTTGCTGTTTTTTGATTAATTACAAAAAATCAAGTTTTTCAATGTATCCCTGTAACTTAAAATGAGATGTTGCCGTTGTCGCTGCCTTCGAGAGTGAAATTTAAGAGTGACGGCGCAATAAACATGAATATTGAAGCTCGGCGTGATATTTGGCCAAGCACAAAATTGACTCATCTCAGTGAGTTGAAGGGGCTGAGGGCCTTCAATTTTGAGGGGCGACTGAGTCTGCAAGGGTAAAATTTAAGGGGGGACGGAGTTTGCAATGGTAAATTTCAAAGGCACCGGCATCTTCGGAGTAAATCCTGATGGCGCGGCATCCTTACATTAGAATAATGATTGTAAAAGTATATAGGGATGCATATTGCATCCCCATTGTCTTTTTATATGGAATTGCGAAAGATACACGTCTACGAAATCAGCGAAACCGAGCTATGATATCTTGAAACTCTTGACATGTGCGCAGACTTTCGAAGGCCGGATTCTGTGTCAGAGCAGAGATGAAACTGTCTTTGATCACGCGCTCGCTGCGAGGGGCTTTATTGCCAACGTCCATGTGTTCCCACAGTGCAGAGAGGTCGTCAAAGAGGCCCTCTTCCTTGAAAGGTTCGTTATAGCTGTCTTCATTTCCGAGCAGATCGGCGGCAATTTGAAGTGCTGCTAAAGCTTTGTCATTCTCCTGTTTTGAAGCCATTAGTTGCGCATGGGCGATGTACAGATTGCCCGTGGAAAGCGGATTTGAACGCTCCATTTCAAAGGCGCCGGCGGTTGTGAGCACGGCCGAAATCCATTTTTCGGACGTAGCCGGGTCATTAGCTTTTAGAAAGGCCAGCACGGGAGCAGCGTTGAACAAGCCCACGATGCATTGGAAGGCATAGCCCTGGAGGACTGCAGCTGCCTTTTGATTTTCGCCGATGAGTTGCAGGGCATGAGCTTTCAAAATTTCAGGCGGTAACGTGGTATCGATGCAACCCTCTATTACGTTCAAAGCGGAAACACCGTCGCCCGCAAATATATGGCTGATAGCCAACCCGTATTTAGCTTGATGTACAAGCCAAGGATCGGCATCTTTGTCGATGACTTTTTTATACAAGGCTTTTGCGTGCTCGAGCAGCTCAGCTGCTTTTTCGGGAGAATCGGTCTTTTCCACATGATTGATCAGAAGGTTAGCGATGTGGAGGTGAAGATAGTCGCTGTTCAGATATTTTTTCACAACATTATTGCAGTCGGCCAGAGCTTCTTCAAGCGGCTTTTCTGCAAAGGCGGCCATCAGGTCCGCATAAATGGCGTTGGCCGCGGCTTTTGAGATGTTGGCTTCATATCCGAGGAGCTCGTCAGTGGTAATGTCGAAGAATGCTGCCAGATCGCAGAGCAGCGAGATGTCCGGGTAACTCTGCCCATTTTCCCATTTGGAAACCGCAGCTGCGGATACGCCGACGGCCTCTCCAAGCTTTTCCTGTGTAACACATTTGCTTTTGCGCAGTTCGGCGATAATTTCGCCGATTTTTAAATCTTGTAAGGTATTCATAATATTGCCCCCCTGTCCGGTTATAAGTTTTACGAAAGATATTTTTATATTGCCCGAGATTGTCGATACATGCGTCGATTGTGTCGACTTCTTGAGACCGGCGTCTTATCTCGAGTAAAGAGTCCTTGTCTTATTGTCACCATCAGTATACAGGCGATTGAGTGCCGGCGCAATGGAGGCATTTTTAAGAATTGCTCATAAAAATTTAACCTTAAGTTAAAAGAGCGCCGACAAAGTACAGAAAATATTTTTAGAGAGATAAAGATGAAACGCCACTTACTTCATATATTATAGCAACGGGCAAATATTTTGGAAGAAGAAGGAGATATAAACAGATGCGTTACAGAAGTCTGCAGATTCAAGGACCAATTACATATGAACAAGCGGAGTTTATCAATCAATTTCGTGTGTTAATGAGTCAAATGGCTTATTTATTGCGTTTTTACACGGTTGAAAGACTAAGCGGGCTCACAGACGGGACTGCCGTCCTGGAAAAATTTTTAGAAATACCAAGGGAATTAAATGAGTTGGTAGCGACAATTCCGGGCATTGAAGTGGATTTTGTACCGGTAGTATTGAGCTATTTAGGAGGATTGCAGGATCTGGTCGACGCAATGATAGACGGAGATGATGCAAAAGCGGACCAAGTCATTCGCGAATTGTATGTCATATCGGATCGAAATGCTGCATATCTGGCAGAGTTAAGTCCGTATTGGGAAGAGGAGAGGTGGAGAAACCTTTTTTACCCTTTTATTAAGGATCTGGTTGCGGAAGTATTGGCGCTGGAAAGCGGAGATTTTCAAAAGTCATTGGACATCTTTGCTTCAAGGATGGAAAAGACGTATCAAAGAGCGGATTATTATGCACAGGGATTCATTCCTTTTTTGACAGGAGATCAAACACAGATTCCTCCGGCATACTTCAATATGATTCAAGATTTCAGAAAAATCCATACTGAATGGGCATACCTTACACGTTTTTATATGGCATCGAAAATTATAGGACTTGGAGGGCCGGAGTATCCGGAGATTATAAAAAGCAGAATGTATGCATTACCTACGCGGATGGCAGAAAAATTCAAACTGATTTTGGGGGAAGAGGCCGCAAATGAATTGCTCAATTTATTGTCGGTATACATAGTGAGGTTGGAGGGCATCGTTAATGCGGTTGCAAGCGGAGATGAGGCCGAAGCAGAAGCACAGACAGCACAAGCATATAATTTTGCTTCTCAATTTGCGAACAAACTTGCTGTAATCAATCCGTATTGGGATGAAAACGAAGCAAAAGAACTCTTTTTTTCATTAGCTGAACTTATAGTGCAAGAGGCTTATAATCTCCAAACGGAAGATTATGTAACTGCAATGCAAACATTTACGGAAATTATGTATACATCGTTGGCTATAGCCGATTTTTTTTCTGCGGGGTTGTATCAATATACACTGATCGGCGCGGAGCAGGCCACTGAGAGTGAAACCGAGGTGTAATCTGTATGCGAGATAAAATGCAGCAGCGACGGGTAAAAGCCTGTCACTGCTGCAGTATCTCGGAGGATACTTCTGTTATCTTGAGGGATGCTTTTGTTGTTTCAGAGGATACTTCTGTTATTTAAGGTATACATCCGGTGATGTTATTTTAAAAAAGTCGCATCGGCTCGCTGCGGAAGATACGTGCGTCCATGAGCGAGGGGGTCTCTTCGATAATCGGAGCGAAATCCATTTGGTCAAGGATATCGGTCTGAATGTCGATGCCGGGAGCGATCTCAATTAGTTTGAGTCCTTTGTTCGTCAAGCGGAAGACTGCCCGTTCGGTGACTACGAGGACATTTTGGCCGTTCGTTGCGGCGTAAGCGCCTGAGAATGTAATTTGCTCGACTTGCTTGATAAATTTTTTGGACTTGCCCTCTTGAAGGATTACGAGCTTTCCGTTTTCAATGCGCTCGCAGAGCTTGCCGGCAGTAAAGGTGCCGGTGAAAATGACGTTCTTGGTGTTCTGCGAAATATTTATGAAACCGCCGGGGCCGGTAGCTCCTCCGCCGAATTTGGAAACGTTTACGTTACCCGGTTCATCAATCTCACCGAGACCGAGGACGGTCAGGTCTAGACAACCGCCGTCGTAAAGCGCAAGAGTGTCGGCTATGCTGTAGATGGCTTCGGGATTGACGGCACCGCCAAGTCCCAATCCGCCGAGCGGTACGCCGCCCAGCACACCCGATTCAATTGACAAAGTGAATTTATCACTGATGCCTTCTTCGTTGGCGACCGCCGCGACCGCATCGGGCATGCCTATACCCAAGTTGACCAACATGCCTTCTTTCAGTTCCATGGCCGCTCTGCGGCCGCAAATCTTACGGTTGTCGAGAGGGGCAGGCTCAATGAGAGAAAGAGGTATTCGGGTTTCGCCGGTCAGCTCCGGACGATAGCGGTCACAATCGAACCCTTGAAGATGAAATTCGGGACTTGATTGTACAACATAATCGACCATAAATCCGTGTATTCTGACATCGCGTGGATGTAGAGTGCCTTTGGCAACAATCTGCTCGACTTGAGCTATGACGATACCGCCGGAATTGTGAGCAGCCTTTGCGAGTTCAAATTGGTCGGCAGAAATCGCTTCTTTATCAAAACTGAGGTTTCCGTCTTCATCTGCATAGGTCGCACGAATCAATGCCACATCCACCGGCATCGGTTTGTAGAAGAGGCATTCCTCACCGTCTATTTCCATGTGAGTCACGATATCTTCGCCGGTCTCCTTTGTGAGTTTATTTGCTTTGCTGCCTTCTATGCGAGGGTCGGCGAATGTCCCGAGGCCTACCTTTGTAATAACGCCGGGCTTGTGGCAACCTGCGGCGTTAATGATGTCGATCACGGTACCGAACGGCAGCATATAGGCAAGAATCTTGTTGCCTGTAATTAGTTTTTCCATCATAGGTTCGAGGCCGGCGTGCGCGCAGATGACTTTGCGCACGAGTCCTTCGATGCCGATTCTGTTGATGCCGCGTGTACCGCGATCGCCGATGCTGACACCTTTGACGATGGTCAGATCTCTCGGTAGGCCACTGTCTTCAAATCGTTCCCGAATGGCTTGGAAGAGAGCATCGGGGCTGGCAAAACCGCAGAATCCGCTCGCGGCCACTGTGGCTCCGGCGGCAATCAGGCCGGCTGCTTCCTTAGCGGAAATAAATGTTGCCATAAAATCTCTCCTTTCCTTGTTATTCAGCGGCAAGCTTTTTTAACGTCGCATAGACGGAATCGGCGTGGCGTTGCATGCTATCGATTGATTCCGAGGTCAAGTTCTTGTATTTTGCGATTCCTTTTACGAAGTCAGCTATTGGAATTGGGTTCTTATTGTCGAAGTTGATGGTATATTTGTTACCTTCCTTTTCCCAGAGAGGGAAAGCGTTGGATTTGACTGCACGCCTTGCGACCGCGATGCTTTCGTGCGATTGAAATCCCCAACCGGTAGGGCAGGAGGCAAAGACATGCAGGTAGGCAAAGCCGCGCTTGCTCGCCTTGAGACCCTTTTGCACCTTGCGGACAAAGTCGGCCATGTGCGAGACAGAGGCAGTGGCACAGTATTCGATGTTGTGCATCGCCATAATCAGAGGAAGGTACTTTTGTTGCTGTTCTTTGCCGTTGATGACAGAGCCGATCGGTGTGGTTGATGTCCGAGAACCGAGGGAGGTAGTGGAACTCCTTTGGAAACCGGTATTCATGTAACCTTCGTTGTCGTAACAGACGTAGAGCATCTTGGAATTGCGCTCGGCCGCGCCGGAAAGGCTCTGAAACCCGCAGTCCGCACTGGCACCGTCACCCGCAATGGCAACAATATTAACATCAGGTCTGCCTTTTCTTTGGTACATTTCACTGACGCCGTTCATAAAGGCAGCAGTGTTTCCCAAAAGAGTGATATGAATCGGCGCAAGCGCGCCGTTCTGATAATTCCAACCATCTACGCCGGAGCCGGCCATGCAACCCGGCGGTACTGCAAATACGCTGTTATCGCCCGCGATTTGCATGATCTTTCTTGCGGTAAGCTCTCCGCCGCACCCTTGGCAGGCTGAAGAACCGGGGGTCATGATATTTTTTGATTCTCTGAGAATATCAATATAACTCATAGCTTCACCTCCTTAATCCTTGAGCAGCCAACGGGTTTCGTGTTCGCAGGCCTCGTCCTTGCAGCGATCCATGTATGCGATGCAGTCACAGAGTTCATCGACAGAAATGTCGGCTCCGCCGAGACCGCCGATAACGGAGAAATGCATGAACTTCTCGTCGAGATCCGCGACAGCAGCTTTGATTTCCATGTGAACGGGGCCCTGCGACCAGCCAAAGGATACACTTCTGTCGATGGTGGCGAATGCCTTCTTACCTTTGAGTGCATCAGCAATTCTTGCGGCCGGGAACGGGCGCATTGCGCGCAGCTTAATCAGTCCTGCGCGAACACCGTTCTCGCGCGCCATATCTACGGCATCCATGCCCGCACCCGTCATACCTGCAACAGTGACGATGACGACATCCGCGTCCTCGCAACGGTACTCGGAGATGCAACCGCCGTAATAACGACCGAATTGTGCGGCAAATTTCGCATCTACAGAATCTATGACATCGGCGGCCTTTTGCATGGCTTCAAGATGAGATTTGCGATATTTCATGAGAATATTTCCCGGAGTAAGCGGGTCGAGCGCCATCGGGGTACGTGGGTCGAGGGCGGCATGGTTAAACGAAGGCGTCGGCAGGAAAGCATTCACTTCTTCCGCAGTCGGCACGTCCACGCCTTCGATAAGGTGTGAACTGTAGAAACCGTCGTAGCATATATTGACAGGGACGAGCACATCGGGGTGCTCCGAAATCATGTATCCCTGGATGATCATGTCGAGAATTTCTTGGTTGGAGTCGCAAAAGATCTGGATCCAACCGGCCTCACGTACTGACATGGCGTCTTGCTGGCCGCTCCAGATGGTCTCCGGCGAGGTCATCTCGCGTGTAGCCAGCGCCATTACCATAGGCAGACGCAGCGTCGACATTCTGAAGTACGGTTCGTACATCAGCGCGAGTCCCTGTGCACTTGTGGCGGTGAATACGCGTCCGCCTGCCGCGGCCGCTCCTTGGACGACGCTCATGGCGGAGTGTTCTGATTCCACTTGAATGAGGTTGGAGTTGAGCTCCCCGTTATGCACGAGATCGGCCAGTCCTTCAACGACGGAGGATTGCGGTGTGATCGGGTAGGCGGCAATCAGGTCAGGACGGGACAGAGCAGCGCCGATGGTGGCGGCCTTGTTGCCCGTCAATGCTTTTATGTTACCCATTACTTTGTACCTCCTTCCGGAATCATATCGATAGCTTTGTGCGGACACTCCGCTGCGCAAATGCCGCAGCCTTTGCAGTGGGTATATGTGATTAAATATGTTTTGTTTTCGTTGCCGATGATGGCATTGACCGGGCAATAGCTCAGGCAGATGCCACACTCGAGGCACTTGCTTTTATTCATGACAGGGCGAAAGACACGCCAACTGGCGGTATCCAATGTGTAAATTCCGTCGTCCCCGATCGGAGTAATATGTTTGCGATCATACATTGCGCTGCTCCTTTCCGACGCAGCGCACATTATCGTAAGCTCTTTGCGCCGCTTCTTTGTTCTTGCTGCCAAATGTCGCCTCAATTTCAGCGAACAGGCTATCCTTGTATTCGAGATTGATTACCTTGGCGATGGCACCAAGCATCGCAGTGTTGGGAATCTCTCTGCCTAGAATGTCGAGTGCAATCGAGGTAGCGTCGACAATGGCTACATCGCCGGCATGTTCGGGGATACGCAGTTCTGAGACGGGTTTTGCGGAGTTAATGATAACAGTGCCACCGCTCTTCAGACCTTCATAAGTGGATGGAAGGTCAATCAGTGAATCATCAAAAATCACTAAAATGTCGGGATAATAGATTTGCGTTTTTCTCCTGATGGGTGATTCGGAGACTCGCAGGTAACCGAATACCGGCGAACCCTTTCTTTCGACACCGAAGAAGGGAATGAATTGGGCTGATTTGCCGTTGGCAACGGCGGCTTTGACGATGATGTGAGACGCCTTGACAACACCTTGCCCCCCTCTTCCGTGCAAGCGGATTTCTTTCATGGTATAACTCCTTTCCAATCACAAATTATTTCTTTATAGTAATTGTTGTTTGCTATAAAGAACATATTTGCCTATAATATATCACTGTGCCCCTGTGTTGTCAATAAAGAATATGAGAAGTTGACAGGTACTCGTGTATCAAGTAAAATCTAATGTGAAATTTTATAGATTTTTGCAGCCGCATTGTTTCGCCGGGACGGGACTGTGGTAACACGAAAAGAGGATGCGATGAAGATGGAAAACTACGAAAAAAATCAAAAATACGTATTGAGCTCGCTGGACAATGCGCTGTCAATCCTGAATCTGTTCTTTGAAAATGACGAAATGAGCGTCAGCGACATATCAGCGCATATGGGCCTCAACAGGAGTACGGTGTTTCGCATGCTCGTAACGTTGGAGAACAGGGGATTTTTGACGAAGAAAGAAAACGCAAAATACCGCCTCGGAGGTAAAATTTTTTCCCTGGGACAGATCGCATACAGCAGGATGGAGCTGATTCCGTTGGTGCACCCATACCTTGAGCGAATCACGGCACAGACGAAGGAAACCAGTCATCTCGCAATTATGGACGATGACAACCATATCGTCTTCATCGACAAGGTCATCGGCACGTTGGCACTTAAGATGGACACTCCGGAGGGACTCCGACTCAATGCTCATTTGAGCGCTACGGGTAAGGCCATTCTCGCATACAAGCCGCAACGCATTATTGAGCAATATGCCGAGATGACGGATTTTATACCATCTACGGAAAAGTCGATAAAGAATGCCGATGAGTTTATGAAACAAATGAAACGGATTAAAGAGAGAGGCTATGCCGTCGATGATGAGGAATCGGAAATCGGATTGACATGCTATGGCGTTCCGCTTCTTGATGCTTCGGGACAGCCGATTGCTGCGGTAAGTTCCTCGGGGCCGACCTCACGAATGGCAGCTAACATGGATAAATACATTGAGGTGTTGAAGAACAACGTAAAACAGTTGTCGGAATCAATGGCATAACTAGCCGGCATTTCTGTAAATAATCAGAAGAAAAGCAAGGAGACAATTGGGATGAAGCAAGAGACTGTTTTGCTCGGCATGCTCAGCGACAAGATTGCGCAGTGTGACAATCAAAATGTCATGACTGCCACATCATTCCTCGATTTGAGCCAAAGAACGGCAGCTGAGGCATTTTGCAGGAAACAAAAGGCTGTACGCTATGAATTTTACGGGGGATACCGAGACGCGGAGCGCNNTGTAGCGGTATTTCTGCCTTATTATATAGATATAAGTGAAGAGAAGGATATCGTCGATTATTTTGCGCAGGACAGAGAAGGTTGCCCGTTGGCTTTAATCAAAGCAACAGTGAAAAAGGGTTCGCGCGTTTTGACGCACAGGGATTACCTCGGCTCACTGCTGGCTCTTGGTATCAAACGCGATGTAATCGGCGATATTCTCGTCTCCGAAAGGGAAACTTACATCTTTGTCATGAGAGAAATGGCGGAATTCCTGCTGCTGAATTACAACAAGGCAGGACATACAAATCTTACACTTACGGAGGTGCCGATTGAGGAGCTTGTTGCTTTTGAGCCGCAGACAGAGAGAGTGACTGACATGGTGTCCTCACTGCGCTTAGACAATATTGTGGCTTCTGCGTTTGGCTTATCGCGCACGAAGGCGGGAGAGGCGATCCGCAGCGGGCTCGTGTTCGTCAACAGCCTGGAGGAAACGAAACCGGACAGCCGCCTAAAGGAAAAGGACAAGCTCGTTCTGCGCGGATATGGGAAGATTGTGCTCGATGAAATCGGCGGTCGTTCGCGCAAAGATAAAATTTACCTGACATACAAAAGGTACTTGTAGCAAATTGCATACCGTTTGAGTTCTGAGCAGAGAATTGTTTGCAGCGAAATGCTGCGACATATGGAAAAGCAATGCAAAAGGAGAAACGAAAGTATATGATAAAGACGCTAATGCAGTCGATTCGACAATACAAAAGGGCAGCTTTGGTGACGCCGCTGATGGTAAGCGGTGAGGTTCTGATGGAGATCATAGTGCCGCTGATTATGGCCTCACTGATTGACAAGGGAATAGAGCCGGGCAGTATGAGTGAGGTGTGGCGCTACAGCATGTACCTGGGCTTCTTTGTCACGGTGCAGCTGTTTTTTGGCATTATGTCTACAAAATTGGGCGTCTATGCCTCGGCCGGATTCGCCGCCAATCTGCGCAGCGATATTTTCAGAAAGGTGCAGAGCTTTTCGTTTGCGAACATCGATAAATTTTCGACGGCTTCCATCATCACGAGGCTCACAACTGATATTTCCTACGTACAGTTCGCATATCAGATTATTCTTCGTCTCGTAATCAGAGCGCCGCTGATGATGACTTTTGCGCTGGTCGTTTCGTTCAGTATCGACGTCGATATTGCAAGGACATTCTTGATGTTTTTGCCGTTCCTGGCCGTCGGTCTCGGAGTATTGATCAGAATCACTTATCCCATCTTCAATGACGTCTTCACAAACTACGACAACCTCAATAACGTAGTACAGGAAAATGTACGCGGCATTCGTGTTGTCAAATCGTTCGATCGCTCCGAATATGAGGAAGAAAAATTCAAGACAATCTCACAATTGATATATCGCCTTTATTCCAAGGCTGAGAAGATAATCGCATTCCAGGCGCCCGTAATGCAGATCACGGCCTACGGGTATATCATCGTTATCTCGTGGCTGGGGGCAAAGGCAATCATCGCATCGGGCAACAACCTCGCTCTCGGCCTCACAACGGGGCAGCTTCTCAGTCTTTTCATCTACGCACAGCAAATTTTGATCAGTTTGATGGTTATTTCCATACTTTTTGTCATAATTGCGATCTCCAGAGCGTCGGCAGTAAGAATTTCCGAGATTCTGCGAGAAGAGAGCAGCTTGCAAACCGGCAGTAATCCCGTCCGTGAAGTTAAGAACGGTGAGATCGTATTCCGTGATGTGAATTTCGCATATGACATCGACGCGGAGAAAAATGTCCTTGATGGAATTAATGTAACCATAAATTCGGGTGAGACTGTCGGTATTCTCGGAGGAACCGGATCGGCGAAAAGCTCGCTCGTGCAACTTATTCCGCGATTGTACGATGTAACGGCCGGCAGTCTTTCCGTCGGCGGTGTCGACGTTCGCGATTACGATATCAAAAGTTTGCGACAAGCCATCGCTCTCGTTCTGCAGAAGAATGAGCTGTTTTCGGGGACAATCAGAGAAAATCTGCTGTGGGGCAACGAACATGCTACGCAGGAGGAAATAGAATATGCTTGCCGTGTGGCAAATGCCGACACGTTCATCGAGGAGATGCCGGAAAAATATGAAACGCGCATCGAGCAGGGCGGCACGAATGTGTCGGGAGGTCAAAAACAGCGCCTGTGCATCGCTCGCGCGCTGCTTAAGAAACCGAAGATCTTGATTTTGGACGATTCGACCTCCGCCGTGGACACTAAGACCGATGCACGTATTCAGAGCAGTCTGGCTTCATATCTGCCCGAAGCCACGAAAATTATCATCTCGCAGCGTGTATCGTCAGTCTGCAATGCCGACAAGATCCTCATAATGGAGGATGGCAGAATCGTGGAGATGGGCACGCACGATGAGCTCCTCGCCCAGAGCGAAATCTACAGAGAACTGTATGAATCCCAGCAGAAGGGAGGAAGCGAAGATGAATGAACAAATGAAAGCCAAGAAAGGGACTGTTCGGCGTCTGCTTTCGTATATGGGCGCGCATAAATTCAAACTTGTCGCGGTATTCGTTTGCATTATCATCACAGCAATTGCAAGCGTAAAATCCGCCACCTTCCTTGAAACCCTCATCGACGATCACATCATGCCGATGCTGCTCTCCGGAAGCAACGACTTTTCGGGATTGTTCCGGGCATTGATTGAGCTGTCATTAATTTTGGGGGCCGGCATCGTCGCAAACCTTGCCTACCATATAATCATGGTAGTGGTGTCGCAAAAGACGCTGAAAAAGATCAGAGATGAAATGTTCGAGAAAATGCAGAAGCTGCCGATTCGCTACTTCGATACACACGCACACGGCGATATCATGAGCCGCTATACAAACGATGCCGATACCTTACGGCAGATGATTTCCGAAAGCATGCCGCAGATTATTTCCGTGGCGGTAACCATTACCGCGGTGTTGGTGGCTATGCTTGCGGTCAGCATTCCGCTCACTGCGTTCATGCTCTTCTCAGTGTTCCTGATGATGCTTTTCGTCAAATTCACTGCCGGCAAGAGCGGCACATATTTCATCAAGCAGCAGGAATCACTCGGTAACTTAAACGGTTATGTCGAGGAGATCGTCAACGGCCTGAAGGTGGTAAAGGTATTCTCCTATGAAGCCAAAGCGGAGGGAAATTTTGAAGGCAAGAACGAGCTCTGGCGGGACAATTCCACAAAAGCCAATACTTACGCGGCTGTCATTATGCCGGTTATGCACGGATTTGCCAATATTCAATATGTTTTTCTCGCTCTGATCGGTGGATACATGGCGATTCACGGGGCACCGAATCTCACTCTCACGGGTGCCAATACGTTGACTTTGGGGATGATTGCGGCATTTTTGACATTGGCTAAAAACTTTACTACCCCAATCTCACAGATTTCCAATCAAGTCAACTCAATAGTAATGGCGATTGCGGGTGCTTCTCGTATCTTCGACCTGATGGACGAATTGCCGGAGACTGACGAAGGAACAGTAACCCTGGTGAACGCCAAGGAATGTGAAGGAGGTTTGCAGGAATGTGCGATGCGGACCGGTGTGTGGGAGTGGAAATGCCCTGCTGACGACGGAACTGTTGAATATGTGCGCCTGCGCGGAGATGTTATGCTTGAACACGTTAACTTCGGTTATACAGAGGAAAAGAAGGTGTTGCACGATATCAATGTCTTTGCCAAACCCGGACAAAAGGTGGCTTTTGTGGGTGCAACCGGCGCGGGCAAGACGACAATCGCAAACCTGCTCAACCGATTTTACGACATCGACGACGGCAGGATTCTGTACGACGGTATCGATATAAAGAATATAAAGAAACAGGACCTTCGCCGCAGCATGGGTATAGTATTGCAGGACGTTAATCTGTTCACGGGTACTGTGATGGAGAACATACGCTATGGCAATCGAACTGCCACCGATGAGGAGTGCATTGCCGCCGCCAAACTGGCAAACGCGGACCATTTCATCCGCATGCTTCCGAATGGCTATGAAACAGTGCTGATGGGCGATGGCAGCGGACTTTCGCAGGGACAGCGGCAGTTGCTTTCGATAGCTCGGGCAGCCGTTGCCGACCCGCCGGTGATGATACTCGATGAGGCGACTTCTTCCATCGATACCAGAACGGAGCTGCTGATACAAAGGGGTATGGATAAGCTGATGGAGGGCCGGACCGTGTTCGTTATTGCACACAGACTTTCCACAATCCGTAATGCCGATGTAATCATGGTGATGGAAAACGGCAGGATCATTGAGCGCGGCAACCACGAGCAACTGATCAGGGAAAAGGGTAAGTACTATCNNACTGTATACCGGAGCATTTGAATTGGAATAAGAATGTAAAAAAGGTCGAGGCTCTTCAAAGATTGGAGAAGCCCCGGCCTTTTGATTTGTCAGATAAGATCGGTCAACATCTTAGCGGCGCTGATGCCGATGAGGCAGGACATGACACTGCAAAGAATGTAAGTGAGCGCAATGAGGTGCTTGCCCGCGAAGATAAGATTGACGTTCTCGAGTGCGAATGTGGAAAACGTTGTAAAGCCGCCGCAGAGACCGACTGTGAGAAATAATTTCAAATATACATCATTGCCTTGCGAGCGGAAAGTCACCACGGAGAGCAGGCCAAGGAAAAAAGATCCGATAAAATTAATCAGTAAGGTGTTCAGCGGAAGGTCGCTCCTTGCGGACAACGGTAAAAAGGTCATCGCGTATCTGAGCATAGATCCCAGGAAACCGCCCGTTCCGACGGCAAGAAATTTCAGCATAAGAGGTTTCTCCATTCGTAAGTGTAAAATAAATCAAGGTAAAAGAAAAGCTGAGAATCCTGCGGAATTGCAGAAGTCATCAGCTTTTTTTCATGCAGTTTCGGCCTGTGCCGGGGGAGAACTTCATTCCCTCGTTATATAATACGCCTTGGGAATTTTACAGTCAATAGGAATTTTTGTAAATTCGTATGCATTCCGCATCGGATAGTGCCTTGCGGTCACATTTGAAAAATTTTGCCATAGAGCTTTTGGCATTTTCGGTAAACTTTTCAAATTCATATGGTGCGATACCGTAATCACTCATCCTTAGATTGGCAACACCGCATGCTTTGAGCAATCGATCGAGCATAATCAGAAAATCGGAAGGTGCACTTGCATCCCGCATACCCATAGCGCGTGCCAGGTCGACAAAGCGGTCATCGCAAACGTGATTGTCAATCATGTGGCCAAAATAAGCCTTGCTGAGCATAATGAGGCCCGCACCGTGCGGCAGTTCCTGATGAAAAGCACTCAGCGCATGTTCGAGGGAATGTTGGCTCGTCAGTTTGCCGACGACCATCACGACTCCGCCGAGCGTGCTGCCCAGCATGAGTGCTTCGCGAGCTTTCAGGTCGGAGCCATCTTTGACGGCAGCTTCAAGGTGCGAAGAAATACAGGATACGGCTTTGAACGCATACATGTCACTGATCGGGTTTGCCATATTGGAAAGGTAGCCCTCGATGCTGTGAAAGAGTGCGTCAAAGCCTTGGAATGCAGTAAACACAGGGGGTACAGAGAGTGTAAGCTCAGGATCGACTATTGATAGGCACGGGAATAAATCGGGATTGACGTATCCTGTTTTTTCGTTTGTCTCCTCATTAGTGACTACTGCGCTGGCATCCGCCTCCGAACCTGTGCCGGCGGTAGTCGGAATTGCCACGATTGGAAGCGGTTTGTGTGCAGGCGTTTGGCCTTTGCCGGTTCCGGCGGCTACGTAATCCCACAGATCGCCGGTGTTGACAGCCATCAATGCAATAACTTTGGCGGCATCGATGCAACTGCCGCCGCCGAGTGCTACGATAAAGTCGCAACCGTTATCACGGCAAAATACCGCGCCCCTCATAACGGTGCTTTTTAGCGGGTTGGCTTCAATGCCGTCAAAAATCGCATATTGCTTATCCGCGCGGTCGAGCTGTTCCGTCAATCTATCGAGATAACCGTTCGCTCGCGTCGATTTGCCGTTTGATATCACAATCATGGCTTTAGTTCCGGGCAGAGTGTGTTTCGCCAGGTTGTTCAGTTCCCCCGAGCCGAAAACGAGATTTGCAGGCATGTAAAAATTAAAATTCATCAGCATTCCCTCCGTATTAAACTATTGCGTTCAATAATTGTTACGCTTTTTCACACATTCGGCGAGCAGATATTCGATTTGTCCGTTTATAGAGCGAAAATCCTGCTCCGCCCAAGCTGCCAGCTCTTGCCACAGAGAAGGAGCTAGGCGCAGTACAATTTGCTTGCGTGAACGCTCCTTGTCTTTCAGAGCCTTTTCTTTTTTGAGAATCTCCTCTTCCATACTGCGGAGTTTATCGAGCCGTTCCTGCAAGAGAGCCTCTTTCTTTTCCAATTTATCGCTCATAATGAAGCCTCTTCATTCTAATAGAGCGAACCGCTGTTGACGATTGGTTGCGCGGCCTTGTCACCGCAGAGCACGACAAGCAGGTTGCTGACCATTGCGGCTTTTCTCTCCTCGTCAAGCACGACGACGTCATCCTCGCTGAGCTGGTCGATAGCCATCTTTACCATTCCGACTGCACCCTCAACAATCTTCTGACGTGCAGCGATGATAGCTACTGCCTGCTGCCTCTGCAGCATAGCGGCGGCGATTTCATCGGAGTAAGCAAGGTGAGTTATGCGAACTTCCTGCACTTCGAGACCGGCATCGGCGACTCTGCTTTGCAGCTCGTTTTTCATGCTGTTGGCAATTTCGATGCTGCTTCCCCTGAGTGTAAGCTCTTCGCTGCCGTCGTCAAGGATGTCGTACGGGTAGAGTCGGGTAATGTTACGAATAGTCGAATCACATTGCGTCGAGAGAAATTCGTTGTAATCGTCAACGTTAAATACCGCTCTTGTCGGATCTTTGACGCGCCAGATGACAATCGCGCCGATAACGATCGGATTGCCGAGGATATCGTTGACCTTCTGCTTTTCGTTTGTAAACGTCATCGTCTTGGTGGAGATCTTCTTGCTTGCGGATGCCTTTGTCGCCGGTGCCGTCTCGCCCTTTTCCTTGCTCTTACATTTTGTGGCCGCATGCTGCGAAACGGTCGGGTTGTAGCCTGCAGAAAACGGATTTACGAAAAAGAAACCTTCTTTTTTAATTGTGCCGTAGTATTTACCGAACAGTGTCAGCACGAGTGCCTCGTTCGGATTGATGATTTTTAGGCCGCCAAGGCAAATCAATGCAAAGATTGTAAGGATGAGTGAAAACACAAAGAGGAGGCCGGTGCCCGTAATAATCGTTATGAATGGAAACGCAATGATTACTGCAAGGATGGCGATTAGTGCAATCCAACCGCTGATCGGATTTAAGACTTTTTCTTCGATGGTTTTAAATGTTGTTTGTTCGTTCATGTATAAAATCCCCCTTTGATTTCTATTTGATATCATTTTGATATCAAGTTTTACTTCAGTTTAGCACGGGTCGCAAAAATTGTCAAGCGCGCATCCTGCATTTTTGCGTGACATTTTAGAAGAATATCGGTAAACTGTCAGTATGAAGCCGTTGAAGAACAGGTTCTTATGAAAGATATGACGGAAAGGTATAATTATGATATACGATACGATAATCATCGGCGGAGGGGCCTCCGGCTTGTATTCGGCAGCACACAGCAAGAGGCAAAACGGCTTGATCGTCTGCAATCGCAGCAGGCCCGGCATGAAACTGCTGATGGCGGGCGGCGGGCAGTGCAATTTGACACATGGCGGGGATATCAAAGACTTCCTCATGCACTACGGAGAGAACGGCAAAAAGATTCGAGGCATCCTGTATAAGCACAACAATAAGGCCGTTATTTCTTATTTTACGCGCAACGGCGTACCTCTTACGGAACGTGAGGACGGCAAAGTGTTTCCCGATTCGGGAAAGGCCGAAGATGTGTTGTCTTTGCTGTTGGCGCAGGCAAAGAAAAACGGCTTTTCGGTTTGCCATGACAGCGTTGAATGTATATCGCCGATTGACGATAAAGGGAGTAAAATTTATCGGGTGACAGGTGAGAACGATGAATACCGCTGTCGGAAACTGATTGTTGCTTCGGGCGGCTGTTCTTATCCCGAGACGGGTTCGGACGGTTCGATGTTTGCAGTCTTGGAGGATATGGGTATCGCTCTCGTGCCACACAAGCCTGCGCTTACTCCGATCTTTGTGCAGGATTATCCATACGCCGACTTATCGGGAATCTCGTTTCAAGGAGCCGAGGTTCGAATCGGGGAAGGGATATTTACAGGAGATCTTCTTTTTACTCACAGAAATATTTCCGGGCCTGTTATCCTCAACGTTTCGAGGTATGTCTCGCAGGGCGACACGCTGAGAATCAATTATCTTCCGAGCGAGCGGGAATTTACGGAGAAATTGAAACGCATTCAGCCTGCAAACAACAAGATGCTTGCTGCTGTCTTAGCGGAGTTCGGTCTTCCGAAGGCCTTTGCAGAGTCCCTGCTCATGCGGGCACAAATCGAGGATAAAAAGTTTTCATCCTTTTCAGGTGCGGAACTTGTGAAAATCGCACAGTACATTACGTCGGACATATTTTGTGTCAGTGCTCTGGGCTCGTATCGCCATGCGATGGTAACGGCAGGNNATCTTACGGAGGTCAATCTCAGGACGCTGGAGAGTAAGCGTTATCCCGGAATGTATATCGTGGGTGAAGCGCTTGACATCGACGGAGATACCGGAGGGTACAATTTACAGTTTGCTTTTTCGAGTGGATATGCGGCGGCCAAAGCCGATTAATAAAAGGATTTCTTGCAGGCAATCGTTCAAGCCTGCATTTTTTTATTTTCATTTAAAAAATTATTGAAAGAAAGGCAAGCGCTGTGCTACAATATAACAAATCAAATGTACTATATTGTAGAACATTGTACGACAATAAAGAACAAAAAAGTCTTAAGATAAGCCGACTGCAAAACTCATTTCAGTAACGACAATCCGCCCGACGCTTACATCGACTTTATGTCGCCCTTCAACTCGGGAAACGCTTTTGAGGAAAGAGAAGGCGGATAAATCTATCGAATTGCGCAAGCTTTATTGAGAATACAGAAAGAAGGAGGCGTATCGTTCGGCATCTGCCGGATATGATACAAAATTTCAAATGAACAACATGAATTATTTAACTCCTCCGGAAATTGCCGCGGTGACGATTCAAACGGGAGTAAAGAAGACAAAGACGCCGGTGGGGCGCATGATTTTGCTCGGAATTTTAGCGGGGGCATTCATTGCTTTTGCAGCCGGTGGCTCCAACATGGGTGCTTTTAACCTCTTTGCTAAGCCGGAGACTTACGGTTTGGGCAAAATATTGGCAGGTTCGGTGTTCGGCACGGGATTGATGCTTGTTGTAATAGCGGGCGGTGAACTATTCACAGGAAACGTGATGATTGTCGCGAGTGTATTGGAACGAAAAGTGCGCTTGTCGGCAATGCTGAAAAACTGGTTCTTTGTATACATAGGGAATTTTATAGGTGCAATTTTCATCGCTTATTTGATGATGAAATCGGGGCTTTTGTACAGCGGTGACAATGTCTTGGGAGCAGTAACTATAAAGATAGCGGCTTATAAAGTGGGATTGACATTCGGGCAGGCCTTTGTACTCGGCATAATGTGCAATTGGTTGGTTTGTTTGGCCGTGTGGATGTCGTACGGAGCGAAGGATATGGGCGGCAGGATATTTGCAATCTTTTTCCCGATCTGGTTGTTTATCACCTCGGGGTATGAGCATTGTATAGCAAACGTATACTACATACCGGCGGGCATTTTAGCAAAAGGCGACCCGGCTTTGGCCGAAGCTGCTGCTTCTCTGGGCTTGTCACACGAAGCGCTAAGCCATCTGAACTGGGGCACGTTCTTCGTCAACAACCTACTCCCCGTCACGCTGGGCAACATTGTCGGCGGCGGAATCTTCGTTGCTGCCGTCTATTGGTTCGTTTATATCAAGCCGCAGAGAAACGCCGAAAAGAAAGAAGGCATCGAAACCGTTCCGGACATACGAAATGCGAGCTGAGTGCAGGAATGAAGAAGGTTGGTTACATTTACTGAGATATTCAAAAAACATATGACGTGAATGCGCAGAGATGCTTGAATCACGCCGAAATGGCCGCTGTTTGCGATGATTTGCGGAGCACCGCGGACGAACAAATTCAAAAAATATACAAACCCCCATGGCAACAGTAAATTTAGGCATTGCCATGGGGGCTTTTTTGCGGAATGCTCAGTTAAAGCGGGCGCTCCGCTACTCGCTTAAGAACTTATATTAATCGCAAGCAATCGTCAATAACTTCTGTTGTGAGTACAAATTCAGTATTTTTTTCTTCTATCATTTTTAATCCTTCTTTCTGTTTTAAGTATTGTTGCAAGAAGGTCAGTATCGGTCGGTAAGCATCATTTTATTCCTTCCGTTCTACGAAAGAGACCGGTATATCGCCATAAATCGAGTCAGAAAATGTTTTGTTCGCCGGCGGCTTGAAACCTTCTGTGCCTAATAGTTTATTCAATGCCTTATCGATATATGTCAAAGTTTTATTGGTTAAACCCCAACCCGGCAATCCGATTTAATAAAGCGAGTGCAATCCACATTGCGACTCTGTCTGAACTTCGATTGTTAAATAATAAAAACTCTTGTAACAGGATTACAAGAGTCCACAATTTTTTAATTATCCATCAAATAGTTTTCGTTAATAATTATTCCCTTTTGCAATTTAATTATTATATCATGTTTCCGGAAGAAAAACAAGAAAAGTTTCGCAAAAATAAAATTTACTTGTTGTTTATATAAGATTTACTAAGTTTCCGGCTGCAATATAAGTGTAAAATAATCGGTCATGCCTTGTGAAAAATAGTCCCCGATAATATTGGTTAATGATAACAGACTGTCGAATATATCAATGTTCTTTGAATAATCTTCGATTAAAAATGTTGAGGATTCTTCAATTTGCATAGCGGTAAATGAACTAAGTAAAGCAACCCATTCGCCCCTTGTCCAATACGGATTAATTCCGGCCAAAAGGGCTGCCGTGTCATTGACATTTTGATATGCTTGCCTTGTAAAATCGTTTATTTCATTTATATCATTATTCATTTGTGCGGCAAATAAGGATTGAAGAATGGTGATATATTGAGATAATAAAAACATAAGCTGTTCTGTATTTTCATCGCCGAAAAATACCCTTAAAATACTTCCGTATTCTTTAGGCATTTGAAATAAACGCCGGCTTAATTCGTTTGTATTTTCAACTCCGCCGTAAAGGCTGGTCTTATATGCCCTTAGCCAGGTCGCTAAATCTCTCCAAAGCATTCTTGCTCTGAATATAAAATTTATTTGCGGAGTCATAAAATTAGGGATTTGTGCAGGACTTTGAACTTCTTTTTTGCAGATCAATTCAGCACCTCCTTTTTGCCAATTTATGAATATAATATTGAAATTATTACTTG
>DCTM01000061.1:29602-63013 GCA_002329565.1 Firmicutes bacterium UBA1440 | reverse complement strand
TTTTTATGAACATGCAGATATATCATAACTCTTTGAAACTGCATCCTCGCTTTACCAAGGCATCTAATACGTTTTTTATCTTTTCGGAGATTATGTGACCTTAGAAAATTTCTCCAGTGTAGCACCTCGCTCCTTATTGCAGCAGTATATGGTTTTCGAAAAATTTCCGGGAAAATGAGCAAAATTTCAACTTGTGCAAGCTTTTGCAGTTTAAACGACTCATAAAGTTGAGTTACAGTTGCAAATGTTGAATAAAGGTTGAACGAAAGACTCGTTTGAGACTTCAAAATCACATTTTCTGTAAAAATTTTGTGTATAACTTGAAAATTTGCTCATTTTTTGAGCAAAATACGCCAAACACGCTTGATGGCGGGAATTAGATATTAAAATGATTATTCGAGATGAGGAGCGGATATTTAAAAATTGGGAATTATTCAGAGGCGGAGCATTATTCATATCAGACAACAAACATCTCGGTTTACAAGTATCTGAATTCGTAGCGAACATTGAGAGGAAGAAGGGTTCAGATGAAAAGGCAAACGGCGCAAAAACGAAAAGCCTACAGTCATTAAAACTGTAGGCTTTTCTCTTGGTACGCGATCAGGGGTTCGAACCCTGGACACCCTGATTAAGAGTCAGGTGCTCTACCAACTGAGCTAATCACGCACATCATTCAAAACGTTCTTGTCCATCGGCACGTTCTATAGTTTAACATCCGTACAAGGCTTTGTCAACATAAAAATTATATATTTTTTTATTTTGTGGGGTTTAGTATTAAGTTGCAAAGGTTCAAATGACCTTTCGCAACTTATTTTTTTTATTCATAAACGGCCGAGAAAGGAGCGTGAAAACGTGGCAAATTACAGAACGATCAATTTTGACGACCGAAAGGCAATCGCCGCACTATATAAAAAGGGCGTCACGATCGCGGAAATATCCGATTCCGTCGGCGTGCCTATCAAAACACTTTATGCAGAGATTAAACGCGGCGACACAGGTTCCCTTGACCTGAATCAGCGTCCGGCCTACGATCCGGTTCTGGCACAGAGGACCTACCAGGAAAACCTTCGTCGTCGTGGGCGCAAACCCAGAAAGGAGGTCTGAAAATGACAAGACAAGAAGTCAGGCGAAGGAAACGAAAAATTCGCCGAGTGATCAAAAATGTTTCCTGTATTCTTTCCATATTTGCATTTCTGGGAATGTTGGGAACAGCCGGTTCAATAGAACTTGACCTTGTACCGTTAGGTCAAGGCGCGATCAGAATGTTCGGATTCCTTCTGATCTGGGTCGGACTTCTTTCCTTGGGTGGCGCCTTCAATTACCAGGAAAGGAGGAACCAGAATGAAGTACACAGCGACACTGTCACCGGTTCAGGTAGGACAGGCCGTTAAAAGCCTGATCCTGTTAGGCGAAAAGAAAATCGTCGTTGAGGAAACAGAAAAAGACCGCTTCGTAGTCAGCACAACCAACGAAACGGCCAATTCAAAAAAATCTTGTAAATAGTATATCACAAAGGAGGTTAAAAAATCAATGGGTAAAACAAATGAGCGAATACCGTATGACACTTATCGTCGGGGGACAGGATTTTATTTTTTAAAGATAAAAGTACTGTAATGCCACGCTTTACGACACAATATTCTCTGACAAGAAGAGCGAATAAAAGTAACTGAAAAAGCGCAATACAATGAACATATACACAATAACTACCGATAAGACGAGCACATAAAAGTAACTGTGAGGAAATGGCATTATGTGTGATAAAACTCGCGATAATTTCTTTTGATCCGAAAATAAGAGCAGTATCTTTGGAAAAAAATATCGTAAAAAATATCATACAAGATAAATATATAAAAGTTACAATCCTTATTTTTATCTCACACGTGAATGAATAAAATGAGGTCCGGTTGTATGATGCATAAATAAAAGAGATAAAAGAAGGTTTAGTTACTTCAGAAAAAGGCTTGGTGCATTCTAAGAAGAAAGCTTTTTTGAATTTGCAAAACTATACACAATAAAGGAACGATTTTTTAAAATGTTTTGGCCCAAAATGTTTTGGCTTGAATTTCCTTAAATAAATGACCGAGATATGAACAAAATAACTATCGAGGAGGGATTAGAAAATGAAAAATAATAACAACTCAAACAACAACAACGCGAAGAACAACAAGATGGAAAAGAGTGAAAGCAACAGAAACGAAAGTAACAAAAACGAAAGCAATGTGAACAACAAGGCGAACAATAAGGCGGCGAACAAAGCCACAAACAAAGCCACAAACGTTACCGATGCGAACAATTGCTATTCGCGCTACAACTCAGACTATTAATCTTTGCGCAAAAAGAGCAGGCCTAATCTCTCGTTATATACGGAGCGGGAAAACCCGCTCTTTTTGTATTGTTTTTTATGTGTGCGATTATATGCGTGAAACGTGGGAGTTTGTATGTTTTTGACGGTGTTTTATTTGCAATATGTGTGCCATTATAGTATAATATTTGGTATCTATAGGCTGGGAAAGGATGCTTTGTTAAGAGATGTCCTTAAAAATTCAAACATTAATTGATGAATTTGTTACCATAGTGGATCCTGCGATCTTTGTGGCGGNNTTATTTATCATGGTGTTTTTGCTGTGGCTGGTCCTGCGCCCGTTGAATTACTGGTATTGGAAGATAGAGGAGCGCGATCATTTGTTGGAAGACATGGATAAAAAACTCACGGAACTGCGGCATTCACAGAGAAACAATGAGCGCATTGTTCATGGCGAGGAAATCTTGAGGGCCATCGCTGATGTTAAGGAAACTCAAGTGCGTGAGGCAGCCGCAATAGAAAAACAACTTACGGAATTCAAGAAGCAGCAAATGCAAGTNNCAAGTGCCGGGACCCGAAACCAAAGAGGAGAAGGGCGATTTTGACAAACATCCCTGCACAGGCAACGACGTTTGCAAGCAAGAAGCGGTCCCCTGCCAAGGAAAACGACGCTACAGCACTATTACCGATGCGATCGATAAGACCGGAAAGGTGCACTTGAAAGAAGATATAGAGAAAATGATTAGATTTTAAACGGAGGAGGGCAAGAAATTGTTTTGTAGCAAATGCGGAAAGCCGGTAGACGAAGACGATCGTTTTTGTTGGAACTGCGGCCGTGAAGTAAAAAAAGTCACATTGAGCCCTGAGAGGGAAGAGGATCCTGCTCCGTCGTTTTTTTCATCTTCTGCGGAAAAGGAGGTTCCTGCGCACGCTGAGACGGCGAGCAATTCGGATCGCGCAGTGACAGAAGATGGTGTCACGCCGACGCCTTCCGATTCCGAGCCGCAAGACTCGGCGCCACGCAGAATCAGTACGGACGAATTCGTCTGGAATATCCACGAATTTCAACGACCTGCGAAAAAACCCGATAAGATTTATGTCGATTGGAAGAGTGGTAAGGTTATCGAGGTGGATGAGTTCGGAAACGGGCCGGATGCCACCGAGGGACAAGAGGAGTCTGTTGAAACGCAATCCAAAAATCCAAACGCAGTAAGAAAGCATACATCGCAGGATGAACACCTTACACCGAAAGCGGAAAACCACACCGACAAGCGGCAGCATACTTCTGTTGAGGTGCCCTCTGCCGGAACGGTTCGGAAGGAAGCGCAAGATGAAGATATTCCTGTATCGATAGAGGACATTACAAAGGATATCGAAGAGAGCAACGCTGACCTCAAACGTGCAACCGCGCGCATTGATAAATTTTATACATTTAATCAAANNGAGGAATTCCAAAAGCTGCTCGATAAGGAGTACGAGAGGGTGCATGGCTCGGTTCCGCCGGATACAGCTCAGATATTTCTGGAGTTTGAACGCTTGACGAATCCGGATTTTCAGGAACCTGAAACAATAGCCGAGAAGCAGACAAATAAAGACTTTGCACCTGCGGATACAGAAAGAATGACGGCGACGGCAGCTTCGAATGCGGGCACTGATATACATAAAATGCAGGAAACCGATTCTGTCGTGCAAGCAGAAAAAGCCAAAGCTTTCGATCCCGTCCAACACTTAAAAGAGTCGACAGCCGCACGACAGGCTGAGCTGGCGAAGTCCGGAATCTTTGACAACGACACCATCATTAAAAAGTTCGATACATTGCAATTGGAAAAAGATGTGCAGAATGAAACCGGTGACGCAGCAGACGGTACCTTGGCAAAAGAAAAGGGAACCCGGACGGCGATGCTTGACGAATTGTTCGGTGAAATCAAGCAGCCACAGGACAATTCGGCAGAAAACCCGGCAGTTGCGCTCGAAAGTGAGGAAAGCTCCGAGGCGAATGCGGGAGCTGCTGCCGCCGGCATTTACAATGTGGATTCGGATCTATCTGTAAGTCCTGTCCATCGGCAAGAAGATCTTGATGCATCTCTGGGGTTTATCGTTGAAACTCCCGCAAAAGAAAGCGCATTGGAGTTGAAACCGCAAGATAAGGCGGTGACGGATACACAGGCGGAACTTGATGAGCAACTCGGCCTTGCTGCCGACACCTCAAAGGAAAATGAAGAAGGCGATGCGGAAAGCATCGAAGCGATATCTGTCGGGACCGAAGAAGGTATCGGCAACGAGCAGGCTAAGACCGAAATCGCAACGAACGCAGCCAAAGAAGATACACAGGCAAAAGTAGATGACTTTTTTGCATCGATTCAGCCTGAGGAGGAAAAAGGCGGAGCGGGCAAAATCATCGGCCGTACATTGCTTGTCATCGTTGTGATACTGATTTTAGCGGGTCTGACGGCAATCGGCATTCGACATTTTGCGCCGGAAAGCAATGCATCGCGCTTTATCGATCGGACATTTTCTGCAGTTTCAGATACCTTTACAGGGCTTACGGCGAAGATGGGACTCGATGAGGATGAGTCGCAACCGGACGGGGCCCGGGTTGAGGATGAGGCTCTGCCCAAGATGATGGACATGCCGGAAATAATTTCCTCACAAATCGGTAACAATACGAATATCGAGAACATTTCATACAATCCCAATATCGGATACGACAAGAATATCGATTACGGCAAAACGGATTTGAATACTTCCGTCAGTTTGGCGGAGAAATATCCTTCGGCAGAGGATTACAACAAGAACGCCTCCGACATTGTCGGAATGTTGATTTCGTTTGATTCGCGGTGGATCGATTATGTAAACACAAAGGACAGAGCCGTTTTCGAACTGCTTAAAGAGAGCAGCAACGCTTACCGTAATTGCAATGCCTATAAAAAAGCCGGGCTTGTGAAAAAATATTTTAAAGATTTAAATATAGGTGAGATCAGAGTCGGCGAGAACGGATATTATATATGGGCAAACGAAAAGATAGTTACCGTTGAAAATGGGAAGAGCGCAGAAGAAAACTTTTCTTGGATTTATTACTTCGAATCGGACGGCGCGAATCTGCGTCTGGTCGATTATATCAGGGATAAAAAGTAGAGCATTCGTTGGCACAGCGTGAATTTAAAAGGAGGATACGGATTTGAAAAACAACAGCAAGGGAGCAAAAGCAAAATGGTTGATAGGAATTGTCATTGCCATTATGTTTGTATTCCTTTTACTGATCGGATTTATCACCGATTTCTTATGGTTTAAGGAACTCAACTATGTCAGCGTGTTCTTTACAAAACTGCTCACACAGCTGAGCATTGCGGGGCCTGTGTTTGCGGTCTTGCTTGTGGCCGCATACGGATATATGCGCGCATTGAGGAGAGGTTATTTCAAGCACATAGAGTCAAAAGAGGCAGTCGACGAAAAGCGCCTGAATCGCTTGACATGGGTGATGGCGGCCATTGCGGCATTTGCGCTTTCCTTTACTGCGTCGGGAGCTTTGTGGTACAAATTCCTGCAGTTCAAGAACAGCACGGATTTCAACATCAAGGACCCGCTGTTCGGCAACGATATTTCATTTTATATATTCAAGCTCGATTTCATCAAGCAGGTGAATGAGTTGGTTATCGGCGCCGTTATTGTTCTTGTAGTGGTAACAGTGCTCTACTACATGGTGTTGCTGTCGATGCGTACACCTCAAATGTTCGAAGAGGTGACGCCGGAATTCGATGGCTATGACACCGGCGAACCGCCTAAGAACGATAATCCGTTTGCCGGTACGCCTTTTGGCGATCTGTTTGGCCAAATGAACAAGCAACGCAGACCAAGAAAACCGCGCAAGCGTTTTGACGATGACAACTTTATGCGCCTGATCGGCATTGCCGCAAAAGAGCTTATCGGTCTCGGAATCATTTTCTTCCTGATGATCGGTGTAAATTTCTTCCTTAAACAATACGATCTCCTTTACTCGAGCACGGGCGTACTTTACGGTGCGGGTTACACAGATGTTAACATAACGCTTTGGGTCTACAGAATTCTGGCAGGTTTGTCGGTCGTGGCGGCAGCCTTCTTTGCGGTCGGCGTTAAAAAGAAAAACGTGCGCACGATTTTGGCAGTGCCTGTAGTTATGCTTGTGGTAAGCTTGGCCGGCAGCGGCGGAGCAATGTTGGTCCAAAACCTCGTCGTTTCTCCGGATGAAATCAACAAGGAATATAAATATCTTGAGAGAAACATAGAATATACTCAGTATGCGTACGGACTCAACAACGTACAGACGAAGGAATTTGCGGCATCAAACACGCTGAACAAAGAAATTCTCGAAAACAACGAAGATACGATCAAAAATATCCGTATAAACGACTACGAACCAACAGAGAAATTCTATAACCAAACACAATCCATCCGTCAGTACTATACATTTAACAACGTTGACGTTGACAGATATATGATTAACGGTGAATATACGCAGACCTTCCTCTCGGCGAGAGAAATCGATGAGGCGAAGATAGCTCAGGAGTGGCTCAACAAGCACTTGAAGTATACTCACGGCTACGGTGTCACGCTCTCCAGGGTAGACCAGATTACGGCTTCGGGGCAACCCGACATGCTGATTGACAGCATCCCGCCGATTTCCCGCGTCGATGAAATTCAGATTACACAGCCTGAAATCTACTTCGGCGAGCTGTCCAACTCGTACGTTCTCGTCGGTGCGAACGAGAAGGAGTTCGACTACCCGGATGGCAGCAGCAATGTGTATACTATGTACAAGGGTGACGCCGGTATCGATATGACTTTCCTCAATCGAACGATGTTCTCCATCAGAGAAAGATCGCTCAAATTGATGGTATCCACCAACATCGACAGCGACTCGAAGATTATCATCAACCGCAACATCATGCAGCGTGTAAATGAAATCATGCCGTACCTGACTTACGACAACAATCCGTATATCGTGACTGTCGACGGCAAACTGTACTGGATTATTGACGCTTACACGACGAGTTCGAATTACCCATATTCAGAGCCGTATGAGAACGCGTACGGAACCAACTATATCAGAAACTCCATCAAAGTAGTCATCGACGCCTATAACGGCGATACGAATTATTACATTGTGGATGACGGCGATCCAATTGCGATGACGATGCAGCAGATTTATCCGGATTTGTTCAAAAGCTTTGATTCGATGCCGGATTCTATCAAGGCGCACATTCGTTATCCGAACGCCTTGTTTGAAATACAGGCCAAGGTCTATGCACGCTACCACATGGAAGACATCAACGTATTCTATCAGAATGAGGACCGTTGGGAAATTTCCAACGAGATTTACGGGACAAAGGAACAGGCCATGACCCCGAACTACTACATCATGAAGTTGCCGGGAGAAAACAAGGCTGAGTTTATTAACACAATACCGTATACACCGAAGGATAAGAAGAACTTGATGGCCCTGTTTGTGGCACGGAACGACGGCGACCACTACGGCGAACTGATTATCTATCAGTTGCCGAAGAGTAAAATCGTTTACGGGCCGATGCAGATTGAGGCACAGATTGACCAGAATCCTGAGATATCAAAGGAGTTCTCTCTGTGGAATTCCTCGGGTTCAACTTATACGAGAGGAAACATGTTTGTTATCCCGATAGAAGATTCCCTGCTCTATGTTGAACCGGTATATCTTGAAGCTACTAATTCCTCGATTCCTGAAGTCAAGAGAGTTATCGTTGCCTACAACGACAGAATCGCATACGAGCCGACATTGGCAGAAGCATTGCAATCTCTGTTCGGCACAGCGGCAGGCAGCGGAACGTCATTGAGTGACGGCAGCGGTGCAGTGACGACTCCGGATGAGAACGGCAAGTATACTAATGAACAGCTCATACAATTGGCAAACGAAACACTGGCCAAGGCAAAGGAAGCACAGAAGAACGACGATTGGGCCGGCTATGGAAAGTATATGAAGGAACTTGAAGGTTACCTTATGGACCTTTTAAAATAAACACGGAAAGATTATAAAGGAGGAGGCCGATATTGCTGGACTTTGATTTTGAGAAGATGCTCTTTACCATTCCACCCGAAAAACACTCCGAAGCGGAGGTTAAGAAAATCCTCTCCGCACACCCCGAAGTGCGCTTCGTTTCACTGGTGGGAATAGATATAGGCGGACATGATACAGATGAAAAGATTCCTACTGAAGTGATGTTGAAAAATTTCGAGAGCTTCATGCGGAACGGTGCGCAGACGGACGGTTCGAGTGTGGTTCTGCCCAAGATTGCCGACCTGAACAACGCAAAGGTGGACATCATACCGGATAAAAATGTAAACTGGTATGTGGATTACAATTACAATCACGTGGATACGGAAACGAGGCTCCCTGTAGGGACGCTCCGAATCCCTTCTTTCTTGGTGCACAACGATACGGCAGAGGTCGGATCTCGCGTCATTTTGCGAGATGCGGTATATAATTTCAAGAGAGACCTCTTGGAAATCATTCGGGAGAATCCGTACATATTCGATGAACTCCCATTTAACTCTGTGGAAGAAATAGAAGAATTGAGCTTGACCTCGGCGACCGAGCTGGAGTTTTGGGTCAAGACACCGGACGACGATGCGGATACAGAGAGCCTCTCGACTGCGCAGTCGCTGAAAGAGCAGTACTGGAAACGTACGATAGGGCCGGTGCGATCCGCTTTGGAAAAGACACTTTTGATTCTTGACAAATACGGATTTGAAGTTGAAATGGGGCATAAGGAAGTTGGCGGAGTAAAGGCGAAGTTCGACAACTCCGGCAAATATGACCACATCATGGAGCAACTCGAAATCGACTGGAGATTTGCGGAAGCGCTGCAGGCGGCTGACAATGAAAATATGGTCAAATACATCGTCAGAGATGTGTTCAGACACTATGGGCTTGAAGTAACGTTTATGGCAAAACCGGTCAGCGGCGTTGCCGGCAGCGGTGAGCATACGCATTTGGGTGTTTCTGCAAAGTTAAAGAACGGCAAGAGGGTCAATTTGTTCCATTCGGATAAGGGCAACGAATTTGTGAACACAATAGGATTCGGAGCTTTAATGGGTATCCTCAAAAACTATGAGGTGATCAACCCGTTCGTCAGTTCGTCGAACGACTCCTTTAATCGGCTGAAGCCGGGATTTGAAGCACCGGTATGCATCGTAACATCGTTGGGGCATTCCGTCGACAGACCGTCACGAAACAGAACGGTACTCGTGGGCCTTGTAAGAGACTTGGCCAATCCGTTGGCTACGCGTTTCGAACTGCGTTCACCGAACCCCAAGAGCAACACTTATCTCGTAATTGCTGCTTGTTACATGGCTATGCTTGACGGTATCAAGGCAGCTCTGGAAGCCGGAAAGACTGCGGCGGACATGTACAACTCGTTGTCAAAAGCGTACGGAGAAGAAGATTTTTATTTAGAAAAAGACAGGCAATACAGGAGCGAGCAAGAAGTGTTTAAATACTATACCGGAGAGGAAAGAAATCGCTTGTTCGGTAAGGCACCCGCTACGGTATGGGAAAATCTTAAGAGCTTTGATATTTATCCGGAAAAGCTGGCTATCTTTAAAAGAGATAATGTAATGACGGATTTGACGCTCGCATCTTACAGAGAAGCTGTTTTGGCTCACTGGGCAACGGAACTTCATCATCGCTTGATTCCGGGAGCAAAGAAACTTGTGCAACATTGTGTGCAGGAGCATATCGGAACTCAGTGTACGGATTTGGATGTTGTGATGTGGGAGAAGATCAACGATCTTCGTATCTACCTAGGGAAAGACAGTATTGATGAGAAATGCCTTCTGACACGAGTGACAAATGCGCTGGACAGCGGTGACTACGAAACGGCTTCGACATTGCAGCTTGAGATGCAGGAAAAGCTGGAGGAGCTTACGGAACTCTATGCGGAGTATAAAAAGAACCTATTTTAAATACAAAGGAGAGGAAGAAGAAAATGTTAGACATTAAGAAGATCAGAGAAGATTTTGAAGGTATCAAACAAGCCGTCGAATCACGCGGAAACGGCGATTTCGGATTGAGTGACATTCCTGCGCTCGATGAGAAAAGAAGAGCCGTTCTGAGTGAAATGGAAGCGCTGAAGAGTAAGCAGAACAGCGACTCCAAGATGATCCCCGTCATGAAAAAAGAGGGCAAAGATACGTCTGAATTGATGGCGGAGATGAAGAGGCTTTCCGAGCAGATCAAGGTCTTAGAAGGACAGGTGTCGACATTTGATGCAGAGCTGAGAAATGCGCTCCTCAACGTGCCAAACACACCGCATCCAAGCGTTCCGAAGGGGAATGACGACAGTGACAATGTTGAAATCAGAAGGGTCGGAGAACAGACAACGTTTGACTTTGACTTTAAGGCGCACTGGGATGTCGGAATCGATCTGGGGATTCTCGATTTTGAGAGAGCTGCGAAGATCTCCGGAGCGAGATTCACAGTTTACAGAGGACTTGGTGCCAGATTGGAAAGGGCTATAATTTCCTTTATGCTTGACCTGCATGTAATCGATCAAGACTACGAAGAAATTCTTCCTCCTTTTATGGTCAACAGAGATGCGATGACGGGAACCGGTCAACTGCCGAAATTTGAGGATGATATGTTCCACGTACCGGCAAAGGATTTCTTCCTCGTTCCTACGGCTGAGGTACCTGTAACAAACCTGCTCGCAAACGAGATTCTGGATGAAGCGGATCTCCCGATTAATTTTACGGCTTATACTCCTTGCTTCAGAAAAGAAGCGGGATCGGCCGGCAGAGATACGAGGGGGCTCATCCGTCAGCACCAGTTCAACAAGGTCGAGCTTGTTAAATTCGCATCTCCGAAGGATTCCTATGAGCAGTTAGAGAGGCTGACTAACAACGCAGAAGAAGTATTGCAGAAACTCGGACTTCCTTACAGAGTCGTTGCTCTATCCACAGGAGATCTCGGATTTTCCTCGGCCAAGACATATGACATCGAAGTATGGATGCCAAGTTACGGCAGATATGTGGAGATATCCTCCTGCTCGAATTTTGAGGACTATCAAGCCAGACGCGCTAACATCCGTTTCAGACCGACGGGCGGCGGCAAACCTGAATTTGTACACACGCTCAACGGTTCGGGACTCGCAGTCGGCAGAACAACAGCGGCGATTTTGGAGAACTTCCAACAGGCTGACGGCAGCGTCGCAGTACCTGAAGTGCTGAGAAAGTACATGGGCGGCGTAGAAGTAATCAGATAAGTATCTGCCACATTTGTGCAGAAGTAATAAAAGATTCCGGCAATAAATCCTTAATTGCCGGAATTTTTTAGTGTGAGCAAATCTTTTTTTCACCTTGCCACATGGTTATAAGAGATCTGACGGCCTCGTCGATATCCGCGAACGGCAGATGGTTGTAGTAAAGAATCATCGGAACGAAGCCCGGGCTGTCAAAAGCGGGTGCGCTGAAAAAATTAGACAGAGGAAGGGCTGAGATGCCGAGTTGGGCAGCTTCTTTTGACAGTGTGGCGCCGTCCTTTTGGCTTCTTACGTCGACAATGATGTTGATTCCCGATGAGGTGTTGCGTGTAATGAGAAAGTCAGTGCCGTAGGTTTCGATGGCTCGAATCACCGCTTGCAGCTTCTGTGCGTATAGGCGACGCAGTTTTTTTATGTGAATATGATACAGTCCTTGCTGCATAAAGAGCCACAGTGTAAGCTGCTCTGTTTTCGAGCAAGTCTGTACGTAGTCGCGCTTATGCGCTTCGAAAATACGCGCAAGCTGCTTCGGCAAGACCATGTAGCTGATTTTCAGGCCCGAAAACAGCGTAGATGAAAAGGAACCGAGGTAGACAACGCAGCCTGTGCGATCCAAGCCCTGCATGGCGGGCAACGGCTGTCCGCTGTAGCGCAGCTCACTGTCGTAGTCGTCCTCGATAATAATGCTCGCATTGCGCTGCGCCCAATCAAGCAGTCGCACACGTTTCCCTACCGGCATTACAGCACCGGTCGGAAATTGGTTTGATGGGCTGATGTAGACGGCGGAACGGATGTTACAGGGTAATTTTTCCGTGTCTATGCCGTCGCTCTTGATTGAGATGGGGGAAATAGTAAAACCTCGATCACGAAAAATATTGCGCACCGGAGTATAACCGGGCTCCTCGACGGAGACGTGGTTGATATCCATGTGCTTTAGAATCAGCGACAGTTGTCCCATAATCTGTTGCGTGCCTGCGCCGATGACGATTTGATCGGGAGTACAGATGACGCCGCGCATCCGACGAAGGTAGTCGGAAATCTCTCGTCGCAGCACGATTTCTCCCTGAGGATCGGAATCGAACATCAGGAGTCCTTGATGTTCAGTCAACACTCGGTTCATGCAGCGTTTCCACTTGTTGAAATCAAAGCAAGCGAGGTCATAGCGATATGAATGTAAGCCCGTCCCTTCGGAGCCTTCCTCTTCGTTTGAAGGAGGGGAGACGCTTGCTGCAGAAAGGTCAGAAAGAGGGATTTCGTCAACGTAATAGCCCGACTTTGGCCTGCTCACAATATAGCCTTCGACCATCAGCTGCGCATAGGCCAGCTCGACAGTGGTAATGCTGACGGACATCTCCTGTGCGTACTCTCGCAGTGAAGGCAACTTTTCGCCTGCCTTCACCCGCCCGCTTAATATAGAATCCTTTAAAGAATCGTAAATCTGCAGGTATACAGCTCTCTGTTTCAAAGCAACCTCCATCTGTATGCGCCAAAATCGAAGAAAAGCAATATAGATAGAAAAATCACAGAACAAAATCATCGTTTTTGGCAAACTATACACATAAAAATAATTATTTTTGTATATTTTAAAAGCTACAAATTTACTGTATTATAGTACATACGAAAAGGGGTGTCAATGCGATGAACGTAAAGAAAAAGACAAATATGCTTGTGATGGCGGGGCTGATGGCATGCCTGGTGATGTTGGCGACTTTGTTTGTAAGAGTACCGATTCCGCTTACGCGAGGATATGTGCATTTCGGTGACGCCATGGTATTCATTTCAATGCTGATACTGAATAAAAGGTATGCAGCGACTGCCTCCGCGGTCGGCGCGTCGCTGGCTGATATTTTAGGAGGATTTGCAATCTGGGCACCGTGGACATTTATCGCCAAAGGGGCGATGGTATTGATTGCTCTGAGACTTGCCGGTGAGACGCGCAATGACGATGTCACCTGCATACGTTTGCGACAAGTTCTGGGCATGATATTAGGCGGAACAACAATGACGCTTGTGTATTACACGGCTGAATTTCTTATGTACGGCAACCCGTTTATGGCTGCAATCGCCATTCCGTGGAACGTCGGGCAGTTTGTACTCGGAATCGTGATAGCTCTTGTCTTCCATCGGACGCTTGCTTCGACTGCCGAAGGCAGACAGCTACTTTCCCGTTTCAAATAATAAGTCGGAAAACGGCATTTTCGCGATATAGCGCGCTGCGGCGATTTCCTCTCGGAAAAGCTTAGCAGCGTGTTTTGTTTTCATCAAGGCGATTTCACGGTCGCCTTTTTTTAATGCATAAACAAGGTGAACGGTGAAAGACTTTCGACTTGTAATCTTTGCAATTCCGGCTATAATGTCGGCTATGCTTTCGAAAGGATTGGTCGAAATGCTCGGCCGTATATCTTTGACGGCGTTGATGACTCTGTCGACCAAAAGGTCGTGGAATATATCGGACGTATAGAGGATTGCCGGATCAAGCTCGAATATGTTGCCGGCTGCGTCAGCACCGTTCAGATCGGCAACGGGGATCGCACCGGCGGCAAATGTGCAGTAATATCCTCTGAAGACACCGAAGGCTTTCATGGTATCCAGGTAACCGAGGCGTATGCTTCGAACAGTATTTTCGGTCTCAAAGGACATAATATTACCGAGGTTATGAAGCGGTGAGATGAGTTTAAATCGCGTAGTTTTCTTGGCTTGCTCGATGTCGCTCTTGTGAATGATGCCGGGGCTGCGAAGATCGACGGCTATAATGTCAGTCGCTCCGCTGTCGAGAGCCGCCCGGATGGGCATTCCATCGCCCCAGGCACCGTCAATAAAGACCTTGCCTTCTATTTCATAAGGTTTGATGGCCGGTATGATAGCGGAGGTCGCCATCAGGTAATCCACGAGCTGCCCTTGCGGGATGTCTTCAATGAAGTTTCTTTGTGTTTTTAAAAACGGCAGCTCGACTGTTGTTACGCAGAGTGCGGTATGAGACTTGCGTATTAATTCTTCATCGATGTATCTTTCTAAAAGTTCTTTCAGATTTGTGGCGTCCGCGCCGCCATTGCCGATAATCTCCTTGGCATAAGCAAGAGCCTCCTCAGCACTGAGACCCGCGAAGTCGAATTTCGGGAACTTATAGTTGTCATCAATGCTGACGTCGAATATCATCTCCGTTTCCATCGTCTTCCAGAGGTTGACAGCGAGATCGAAAGAATTTTGCGCAATCATGGCGCTGTTGATTGCGCCCACCGAGGTGCCGCAGGCAACGTCGATTTCAATGCCGAGTTCGTTAAGTGCCTGCCATACACCGATCTGATACGCCCCGCGAGAGCCGCCGCCCGAGAGCACCAAAGCTGTTCTTCTGCTTTTCATACTTTCGCTCCTTACCAAGTCGTGCTTGTGAACATGTGCACGTTTATTTACCAATATTGTACTAAAGCGCCCTTGATTTTACAACCGAAAACAAAAAGTATTATTGAACATATGTTCACAAAAAGGTATAATATAAACATAAGTTCGAGAAAGGACGGTGAGAGGTGTGCAGGATATGTACGAAAAACTGAAAATCCTCGCTGAGAGTGCCAAGTACGATGTCTCTTGCTCATCAAGCGGGAGTCAAAGGCGCAACACGGGTACACTCGGCAATGCGGTAGCCGCAGGAATCTGTCACTCCTGGTCGGCTGACGGGAGATGCATTTCGCTGCTGAAGGTACTGTTTACCAACAACTGCGTCTACGACTGTCAATATTGCGTTAACCGGCGCAGTGCAGATGTGCCGCGCGCCTCATTTGAACCCGAAGAAATAGCCAAGCTGACGATGGAGTTTTATCGCCGCAATTATATCGAAGGCCTCTTTCTCTCGTCGGCGGTCGAAGTTTCGCCAAATCATACGGCTGAGAGGATTTTACGGGCGCTTCGTATCCTGCGCAACGACTATGGCTTTGGGGGATATATCCACTCAAAGATAATTCCCGGAGTCGACAAGGAATTGGTTGAAAGTATTGGCTTTGAGGCTGACCGCCTTTCGGTAAATATCGAGCTGCCAACGGAGCGCAGTCTAGGATTCTTGGCACCGCAAAAGAAGCCTAATGCTATCTTTGCACCCATGCGCCAGATTACGAATACTCTTATCGAGCGCAACGCGCTCAAGGGTCCGGGTACGATGTTTGAAGGTATGGACTTAAACAATCCGGCACATTATTTAAAAGAAGAATCCAACGCCTATCTTTTGCCCGACGGAGAGCCGCTCTCTCTGAGCAGGCTGCCGGCACAGCGAAGGAGCAAGGGCAAATTGAAATTCGCACCTGCGGGACAGACTACGCAGATGATTATCGGAGCTGCAGGAGAAACGGATATGCAGATTATCAAGACGTCAGAGAGCCTTTACCGGATGTTCAAAATGAAACGCGTTTATTTCAGTGCCTATATTCCAATCAGCGACTCACCGCTGTTGCCCGACAGATCCGTGCAGCCTCCTCTGGCACGAGAACATCGATTGTATCAAGCCGATTGGTTGCTGCGCTTTTATGGTTTTACTGCCGATGAAATGTTTGACGAAGATCATCCCTTCCTTGATCCGACGCTCGATCCGAAGGTATCATGGGCGCTTCGCAATATTTCGCGTTTCCCCATCGAGGTCAACAAGGCACCGCTTGAGGATATTCTCAGAATTCCCGGTGTCGGCACGGTTTCGGCAATGCGCATTGTGCGCCAACGGCGGGTCGCGAGCATCAAGTACGATGATTTGAAGAAGATGGGTGTCGTAATGAAGCGTGCCAAATATTTTATAACCTGTTCGGGTAAATATTTCGGTATTAAGAGTATGAAACCGGATGAGATTCGCAACGATCTGCTTGGCCTCGGCGACGGTGAGCAACTCTCTCTGTTCGACCAGACAATTGTCGGTGCGCAGTCGATTATCCATTCGGGACAGAGTCTTTTGGGAGGCGGTTATGACGAACTACATGTATGATGCCACTTTCGAAGGATTCCTATGCTGCGTGCATGCGCATTATTACTTGGGAAAGGCCTCGAATATCTTACCCTCAACGCGTTGCGAGCAAATCAGCTTTCTTGACAGTGTAGAAATCAAGACGGATCCGGAAAAATCAGAGGCAGTCTATCGGGCAATCCGGGATAAAATTTCTCTCTACGATCTGCGCAGGGTGTACCGCGTATTCCTCGCCGAAGCCGAGCAAAAGGAGATGCAATTGCTCGACTATATCCGTCTTGGCTTTATAAAGGGCAAAAGTGTCTCTTCCTACCACGGGCACCCTATCGTGCGAAATGCGGAGCTGCTTGAAAAGAAAGTTACGCAGGAAGTGTGTCGTCTAAAAGGTTTGGTGCGGTTTTCCGTCATGGAGGGTGGCATACTCTATGCAAAATCGGAACCTGACAACGATATACTCGAACTGTTGGCTAACCACTTTGCCGATCGCTATAGAAACGACCCTTTCATCATACACGACTTGCGGCGTGAGAAAGCTCTTGTGGCAAGAGGCGGGCATTGGTACATCTCTGCTTTTCAAGAATCCACAGAGCAGCGTTACGATGCCGGTGAGATAGCCTATCGCAGGCTATGGAAAGAATACTTCGAAAATATCGCTATCAAAGAACGCACTAATCCGCGTTGTCAGCGTATGTTTATGCCGATGCGCTATCGCAAGCATCTGACGGAAATATAAAGCGGCACAAATGATAAAAATAAAACAAAGACGATGAAAACTTCATTTTTGTATAGTATAATGAGTATATATGAAAAGGAGGGATTTTGTATGTATGAAGAACTCAAACAATTGATTAAAGACAGTGATAAAATTGTTTTTTTTGGCGGTGCAGGGGTATCAACAGAAAGCGGCCTGCTTGATTTTCGATCGGAGACGGGATTGTACAATGCGGTGCAATCGTATGGGAGCCCACCCGAGGTATTGCTGTCGCATACATTTTTTAAACAAAATCCCGCGACCTTTTTCGCATACTATAAGGAAAATCTGGTTTGCCCCGAGGCGCAGCCGAATAAAGCGCACCTTGCACTGGCAAAATTGGAGAATGAAGGGAAGCTGCTGTCGGTAATTACGCAAAATATTGACGGCTTGCATCAGAAGGCGGGCAGCAAGCGCGTTCATGAGCTTCACGGATCGGTGATGCGCAATTACTGCATGCGTTGCGGTGCCTCGTATGATCTCGATTACATTCTGCAGCCGGGCAAATGCGGAGGAGAAAAAAACGGCGTTCCCGTTTGCGCTGCCTGCGGCGGCACGGTCAAGCCGGATGTCGTCTTGTACGAAGAACCGCTCAATGACGAGGTGATGCAAGAGGCAATCAACGATATCCGCAGGGCGGATGTGATGATTGTCGGCGGTACCTCGTTGGCCGTATATCCGGCGGCGGGATTGCTCAACTATTTCCGCGGCAATAAGGTCGTTTTGATCAACAAATCCAAAACTCCTTACGATCGCAGTGCAGACATTGTAATTCACGATAAGATCGGTGACGTATTGGGCGAAGTCTGTGAAATATAGGCTGTGACAAATATAAGAAAGACAGATATGACAAAAGACGGAGGTAATTTTCATAATGAATATTTTAGTCGCCAATGATGACGGCATAAACGCAAGAGGAATCCACGAACTCGTAAGAGCATTGTCGGAAGTGGCCGACATTTATGTGGCCGCACCGAATGTGCAAAAGAGCGCGGCGGGACACGGTATCACCGCACACGAAAAGATTTACATCGAGGAAACAGAGTTCCCTTATGCGAAGAAGGCCGTTTCATTGACAGGCACGCCCGCGGATTGTGTCAAAATCGGGCAAGCCTTTTACCGCACAAACGGAATCGAGATGGACATGGTGTTCGCCGGCATCAATCACGGCGCAAATGTCGGTACGGACACGCTGTACTCGGGCACGGTTTCGGCGGCAATCGAAGGAAATATCTGCGGTCTGCCTGCGGTGGCTGTTTCGGTCGGCTCTCATTTCCCAAAATACTTTGACTATGCCTGTGAGCTGGCGGCTCGTACGGCACAAAAGGTGTTTGGAAAGCTTGGGAAACATTCGACGCTCAGCATTAACGTTCCGAATTTACCGTATGAAAAGATCAAGGGTATCGTATATGCACCGCTTGGCAGGCGTAAGTACGATAATTGGTTTGGACATGACGGAGAGGAAGACGGCAAACAGATTTACGTGTATAAAGGGGAACCGAGTTCGTTGGATAAAATCGATGATGACGATGTGACCGACGTAGCGTACATTTCGCGCGGTTATGCGACAATAACTGCACTTAAGCACGATTTTACCGATTGGAATCTTACTGAAGAGATCAGAAATTGGAGGATTTGATATGACGGTCAAAAGAATAAAAAGAGAAGACGTTGTACTGGTTGTCGTTGACTTTCAGGGAAAATTGTTACCGGCCGTGCGCAAACGCGAAGAACTTGAAGAAACGATGGTTCGCCTTATACAGGGCTGTCGAGTGCTCGGCACGGATATTATCGTCACAGAGCAATATCCGAAAGGTCTCGGGCGTACGGTTCCTGCAATAGATGCGGCTTTGACGGAACCATTATTCGAAGGGGAAGTGCCCGCAGCGCAGTATACACCGATCGAGAAGACTGCGTTCAGCGCAATGCGTGACGCTGCCTTTGTTGAGAAATTACAAGCCATAGGTAAGAAAACTGTCTTGCTCTGTGGTATAGAAGCACACATTTGCACTCAGCAGTTGTGCATGGATTTGTTGGAAGAAGGATACAATGTATTTGTAATCGAAGACGGTATTTCTTCGAGAAGCAAGCACAACAAGAAGGTCGCTTGTACGAGGATGACGGCGGCCGGAGCCGTACTGACGACATATGAGGCTGCACTTTATGAAATGCTGGAAAGGAAGGACAGTCCGGCTTTCAAAATGATATCAAAGATTGTAAAATAACGTGTGCGAAACGGACAGGAGAATATATGTTGCAGTTTAATGAAATAAAAACGGAAGATTTCAAAACTTTGAATGAGTTCTACCAAGCGCAGAGTTTCGGCATGTGCGACTATTCTGTCGGTGCCGTTTATATGTGGAAAGGATATCACAAGACGAAATTTTGTGTACAAGACGGCTTTCTCGTTTTGCGTTACGAATGGCAAGCCGAAGAGAAAACCTGCTTTTCGTTCCCTGTTTCAAAGGATAATAAGAGCAAAGCAGATCTCGTTGCTTTCCTGCGCGTGTTGAGAGAGCATGCTCTCGAGGACGCGGGCGAATTCTATTTGGTTGGAGTTCCTACAGAAATGAAGGAATTTTTGGAGGGCGAATTCGAAGTAACATGTGCCGTCGCAAAGCGGGAGTGGTCGGATTACGTCTATAACTACGAGGATTTGGCGGAGATGAAGGGCAGAAAGTACAGCGGCAAACGCAATCACATCAGAAACTTCATAAAAAGTTACCCCGGATACGAAATCAAACCGATCACCGCGCGCGATATACCGAGAATCAAAGCTGAATATGAAAGATATTTTCTCAAGCGCTTCAACGTCGGCGGCGATGATTCGTATAAGGCTGCCGAGAGCGAGGAAACCGTCTTGTTGCTTGAGCAACTCGAGACTTTGCAGATGAAAGGGATTTTTATCGAGACGGGCGGCAGTGTGGCCGGATTTTCTATAGGTGAAATTGTCGGCAACACTCTCGTGGTGCACGTAGAGAAGGCCTTGACGGAATACAGCGGGATCTATACATTTGTTTGCCGTGAATTTGCCCGTGCTGCCTACAGAGAGGGCGTGGAATATATCAATCGTGAGGAGGATGTCGGCAGCGAAGGGCTTAGAAAGTCTAAACTTTCGTATCATCCGGCATTTCTCATCGAAAAGTATCTGGTGTGTATCGCTTAGAAAATGCGGGATTTTCGTTTGTATTGAACGAAATGATATGATATACTTAGAAACAATGCAATTTTTCTTGGGGAGGAACACAATATGGCGGATAACTTTATTCACAACATAATCGATAAAGATATACAAAGCGGCAAGTACGGAGGCGAAGTATACACGCGTTTCCCGCCGGAGCCTAACGGATACCTTCATATCGGACATGCGAAATCGATTTGCCTTAACTTTTCAACAGCTGAGAAGTACGGGGGGAAATGTAATTTACGTTACGACGATACAAATCCAATCAAAGAAGATGAAGAATACATCAACGCCATCGAAGAGGATGTCAGATGGCTGGGATTCGAATGGGATAAACGTCTCTGGGCTTCTAACTACTTTGATACCATGTACGAAGGCGCGGTGGAACTGATAAAAAAAGGCAAAGCATATGTATGTGAATTGACCGCCGAGGAGATGAAAGAATACAGGGGAACCTTGAAGGAACCCGGAAAGCCTTCTCCTTACAGAGAAAGGGAAATAGAAGAAAACCTGCGTCTGTTTGAAGAAATGAGAGACGGCAAGCATGCCGACGGTTCAATGGTGCTTAGGGCCAAGATTGATATGGCTTCGCCGAATATCAATATGAGAGATCCGGTCATCTACAGAATCTCTCACGCGGAGCATCACAACACGGGCAATAAATGGTGTATCTATCCGATGTACGACTATGCGCATCCGATCGAAGATGCAATCGAAGGGATAACTCATTCGATTTGTACGCTTGAATTTGAAGATCACAGACCGTTGTACGAGTGGGTGCTCAACGAAATCGGTTGGTGGAATCCGAAACCGCAGCAGATCGAATTTGCACGCTTGAATTTGACAAACACAGTCATGAGTAAGCGCTATTTGAAGAAGTTTGTGGACGATGGGCTTGTGGATGGATGGGACGACCCGCGTATGCCGACGATTGCGGGCATACGCAGAAGAGGATATACTCCTGAATCGATTCGTGACTTCTGCGACAGGATAGGCGTCGCCAAAGCCAACAGTAAGGTCGATATCTCGCTGCTCGAACATTGCTTGCGAGAGGATTTAAAGACAAAGGTTGAGTCGCGAAACGTGGTCGAGCAACCGATCAAGGTGACGATAACAAACTACCCCGAGGGACAGATCGAATATCTGGAGATAGAAAACAACAGAGAGGTGCCGGAGATGGGAAGTCGCCTCGTACCGTTCTCACGCGACCTGTGGATAGACGGGGCGGATTTCATGGAAGTGCCCGAAAAAAAATATTTCCGCATGTTTCCAGGCAACGAGGTGAGATTTAAGGGAGCATATTTTGTTACCTGCAACGAAGTAGTCAAGGATGAGAACGGCGCGGTCAAGGAACTGCTTTGCACTTATGATCCCGAGACTAAATCCGGTTCGGGCTTTGAAGGACGAAAAGTCAAGGGCACTATTCATTGGGTGGAAGCTACCACGGCTCTCCCGATTAAGATTCGCTCCTATGACTATATGATGAAGGAAAATGAGGACGGAGAAGAAGTCTACAACGAGAACTCCGTTGCCATCATTGACGCGTACGCGGAGCCTGCGCTGGCAGATGCCAAGGCAGGCGACAGATTTCAGTTCTTCCGCCACGGCTATTACATTGCCGACGCAAAATTATATGATGACGAAAATAAGGTATTCAATCGCATTGTCGATTTGAAATCTTCTTGGAAAAAATAAAATGAGCAAAAGAAAAAGGCGGAGAGGATGGTCAAAATTCCTCGCCCGCCCTTTTTGCATAGAAAGAAAAGCGAAATACTGTGCCTTTGTGCAGGGTGCTCTCCACGGACAGGGAGCCATCCAAGGCTAAGGCGATGCAGTTGCATATATACAGCCCGATGCCGCAGCCGCAGCTCATCTTACCTTTGACGCCGTAATCAAAGATATGCGGGAGTTCATCTTCGGATATACCGGATCCCGTATCACTGACGCTGATTTCGAGAAAGACTCCTTCCTCGTCTTCTTTGAGGAATTCCGCATCTAAGGCGATGCTGCCTTCGCGCGTAAATTTGCAGGCATTTTCGAGTAAATTAACGATTACTTGCTCAATTCGCAAAGGATCGAGCATCAGGATACGATTGGAAGGAAGTTTAAAATTGCAATTGAAGTCCAGACCTTTTTTGTGTATTTTAGCGGCATTGCAATCAGCGATATCGACGAGTAAACGATAGATATTGACTCTGCTTGGACAGACGGTGATTTTGTGTGCGCCGAGAAGATTTTCCGACAAGCGCACCATCGAATGCTCCGCGTATGCTATCTTGTCGATGAGCTTTTTTTGACTCTCTGTCAGGTTTGAACATTGCAGAACTTGTATGGCGGCCGAAATCACATTGAGTCTGTTGCGCAGCTCGTGGGCTACGTATGCATTGTTAAAGAGTTTCGTATTCATACAAAAATTATATGCCTCCGGCAAGCAAGGGTAAAGGAAAAAAAGAATATAAAATCTGACAAAATGCGACGATTTTTTACTTATCTTGCCCATTNNTTCTTTTTAACCGATAAAACGGCGGAATAAAGAAATAAAATGGAAGAAATGATTAGGATTGCAATTATCGCGTTGGTCTGCATCCCTGTTGGGGTATTGCTTGGGAACAGCGCGGTCTATGTTTTTAATAATATGCCTGCACGCTGGCTCTGCGATTACGAGGAAGAACCGTCGGACGAGAAGTTCATCCCCGGAAGACAGCGTATGAATTCGCATCCATGGAAACTCACGTTTTCGGCGATGTTCGCCGCCATGGCGATCTTTCTCTGTTACAGAGATATTCTGTATGCGGTGACGGCCATCGCACAGCTGTGGCTCCTGCTGATTATCGCCGTCTCCGACCGCAAATACTCTATCATCCCGGATCAGTTTGTGATCTTTCTTGCGCTTTCGTCAATAGGGTTTTCGTATCACTTCGGCGATATCAAGGGGATGATCTTGGGAGCGTTGATGGGGGGAGGCGCAATGTTGCTGGTTGCTCTTACAGGGCGCCTGGTGACTAAGCAAGAGGCGCTGGGGTTCGGTGATATCAAGCTGATGGCGGCCATCGGCTTGACGGCGGGGATTTACGGGTCTGCTTTTGTTTTGGTGGTTTCGTCTTTTCTGTCCGGTGCAGTGTTTACGTATAAAATTGTGAGGAAGCAGATCAAGCGTGGTGAAATGCAGCCGCTCGGCCCGTACATTGCGTTTGCGACAGCTTTGTTTTTGATGGGATCGGTGTAGAACAGGCAATTTATTATGAGCAATACTCGCGAAACTTTGATGCAAGCGTATTGATACAGGAGAATTGTAATGAAGAATGTGCTTTTGACAATCGAATATGACGGGACCGATTTCAGCGGCTGGCAACGCCAGCCGGGGAAGAGGACTGTTCAAGGAGAACTTGAGAGGGTTTTGTCGCGGCTCTGCCGTATGGATGTCAAGCTCAGCGGCACGAGCCGCACGGATGCCGGCGTACACGCGCTGGGGCAACGCGCGTGTTTCACGGGGGAGTTCGCGATCCCGATTGCGAACATCCCCCGTGCGGCGAGCGATTTGCTCGCCGCCGGCATGGGCCCGTACAAGACCGGTGATGTGCGGGTTACGGCTGCCCGCGAAATGCCGTTGGATTTTCATGCGCGGTTTGATGCAAAGGGTAAGACTTACTTATATAAAATTGCCTTCGGCGATGCGCCGAGCGTCTTTGCGCGCAATTACAGTTATTTCCTCAAAGCCCGCCCGGATGTCGAACTGATGCGCGCAGCGGCGGGCCACATCGTTGGCATACACGATTTCAAATGCTTTGAAGCTGCCGGCGGAACTCCTCGTGAGACGACGGTGCGTACGATCACGGCTCTCGAGATTGCCGAAATCGATGGCGGTATCACTCTCGCGGTCACGGGTGACGGATTTCTCTACAATATGGTACGAATCATTACCGGCACCCTCATAGATGTCGGTTGCGGAAGGATTCACCCCGACGCGATTCCGCAGATTATCGCCTCACGTGACAGACAGAACGCGGGGCATACGGCACCGCCTCAGGGGCTGTATCTCGCAAAGATTTATTTTGACTCGCAACAACTAAAATTCCCTTTAAGGGCCGAGAACGCTGTGGTATAATGATTCCGTGAATTGCTTTTTCAAAAGAATCATTTCACCATATCATACATTGCGGCAAAATTGCAAATCAAAAGATACGATATCTTTGGTATAAAGGATGGAAAGAGGGACTCATATGGATCAAAGACCGAGCTGGGATGAATATTTCATGGAGATGGCAAAGCTCACCGCACGTCGTTCCACATGCTTGCGCAGAAATGTCGGAGCGGTGATTGTGAAGGATAGGCACATCATTGCCACCGGTTATAACGGTGCCCCCAGAGGTATTGCTCACTGCGATGAAATAGGCGGTTGCATCAGAGAAAAGATGGGGATTGGGTCGGGAGAACGACACGAGCTTTGCAGAGCCTTACACGCGGAGCAAAATGCGATTATACAAGCTGCCACCCTCGGACAGAGTATAGAGGGCGCGGCTATATATTGCACGCATCAGCCGTGCATCATCTGTGCCAAGATGATTATCAATGCGGGGATTAAGCGCATCGTCGTCCAAGAAGCGTATCCGGATGAGTTTGCGGTCGAACTGTTGGCCGATGCGGGTATCAGGACAGTGGTGCTTGGCGAACATTAATAAGCGGATTAGAGGAAACAAAGATGATTTTTTTAATAACATTTTTTACAGCATTGGTGGTTTCATTTTTGATGACGCCTGTGGCTATTAAGATTGCGCCGAAAATCGGAGCTGTTGATATTCCAAGGGACAATAGGCGAATGCATACGAGGGCAATGCCGCGATTCGGCGGTCTCGCGATTTTTGCGGGGACGATTGTCGCCATTTTGTTTTTTACAGATTTAAAGGGTGCTTCTCAGGGCATTGCAGTGGGAGGCACACTTATTTATGTGTTAGGTATTATCGATGATTTGAAAAACATGCCTGCCAAAGTCAAATTTTTAGGGCAAATCGTCTGTGCTACGGTCGCATACGGTTTAGGGGTGCGAATAACATTTATCACGGATCATTTCTCTTTTATAGACGGGCACATTTTTTTCGTAGGAATATTGAGCTATATTGTCACGATTTTGTGGATCGTCGGTATTACAAATACTATAAACCTGATCGATGGCCTGGATGGTCTGGCAGCAGGAGTATCGGCGATAGCGGCATTGTCCATCGGCTATGTCGCTTACTTCCAATTTGCGCATACAACGGGAGCCGTCAGCGGTGTATATATGACCGCTGCTGTAATTATGCTCGCAATCGCCGGCGGTGCAATCGGATTTTTGCCGTACAATTTCAATCCTGCCAAGATATTCATGGGTGACGGCGGGTCGCTGTTCCTGGGATTCATGCTGGCAACCGGCTCTGCGGCGGGTGCGGTGAAAAGTTCCACGTTGATAGCTGTCATTGTTCCGGTGCTCGTGCTGGGTCTGCCGATATTCGATACTTCGTTTGCAATCTTGCGACGTTTAGCCAACGGAAGGCCTATTATGGAGGCCGACAAGGGACATCTGCATCACAGATTGATTGCTGCAGGGCTCGGGCAACGGACAGCGGTAGTGATGCTCTACGGTATCAGCGGCATCATGTCGATTGCGGCAATCGTATTTTCCAAGGATTTATTTGTAGAGACCGCAGGGCTTTTGCTCATCGCAGGATCTTACATTTATATCTTTGTCATGAGCGCAAAGGGAGGAGCTAAGGCAAAATCCGTTACCGCAGACAGTGGTGGACCGGAAGCCGCACCGACAAATTACGCGGACAGCGGCGGTACAAGCAACGTGAGCGAAACGGCTTTGCAATGCGATAATGAATCTGCGGACAAGCTCACATGCGAACATGCGACAGATGAGCCGGGAACGTGCGAAACCGGCGATGTTGCTTCAGAATCGGCGAACGATAAAGAAAAACGGGTTACGGAAGGAGAAGAGAAATGAAAGTGTTAACAGTATTCGGGACTCGTCCCGAAGCGATTAAGATGGCACCTCTTGTAGAAATGCTTAATGCCGATGCGGAGATTGACTCGGTTCTTTGCGTAACGGCTCAGCACAGGGAGATGCTCGATCAGGTGCTCGCTCTTTTTAAACTTACGCCGGACTACGATTTGAATATTATGAAGCCCAACCAGACAATAGGCATGATTACAGCAAACGTGTTGACCGGTCTCGATGATGTTCTCAAAAAGGAAAAACCCGACATCATTTTGGTGCACGGAGATACGACGACAACATTTGTGTCCGCATTGGCAGCTTTTTACAATCAAATACCTGTAGGGCATGTGGAAGCCGGGCTGCGCACGGGCGACAAATATTCTCCGTATCCGGAGGAAATGAACAGAATACTTACCGGCCACATAGCTGACATTCATTTCGCGCCGACCACACGCAATCGCGACAATTTATTGCGCGAGGGAATTGCGGAAGATACAATTCATATTACGGGAAACACGGTAATCGACGCATTGCTCAGGGTGGCGGGCAAGCCGTATGAATTTGAAGATGAAGTTCTAAAGAATACGGATTTTGAGAATAAACGCGTGATTACGGTAACCTGTCACAGGCGTGAAAATCTCGGCGAGAACATGGAGCAAATTTTCGGAGCTATCCGCATGATCGCCGACGAGTTCGACGACGTGGAGATCATCTATCCGGTGCATTTGAATCCGAAGGTCAGGGAGACGGCAAAGAAAATATTAAGCGGCGCAGACAATGTTAAGCTGATTGCTCCGCTGCAATATCAACCGTTTGTAAACCTGATGGCGCGCTCGCACTTCATCATTACCGACAGCGGTGGGATGCAGGAGGAGGCACCGTCGCTCGGCAAACCGGTTCTCGTTGTGCGAAAGGAGACGGAGAGACCGGAAGCTGTGGCAGCAGGGACGGTCAAGCTCGCCGGCGTTGAAAAGAAGACAATCTATGAGTTGGCCAAACGATTGCTGACGGATAACGCGTTTTATGACGAAATGGCGCACGCCGTGAACCCGTACGGTGACGGTAAAGCTTGTGAAAGGATAATAAAAATTTTGAAAAATTCAGAAAATTTGTTGTGATGAATTAATGAATATCCGATCAATATGTGAAAACACAAAAGGATTAATATATTTTACACAGCAAATTAGTAAAACAAAAGCTGAAAACAACGACAAGTAGAACAAAATTAAAGGAAAAATTTTCCCTCAAAAGCACAATGAATTAAAGAAAAATTTAAATGAACGCACATGGACAGAGCGGGGGAAACGTTCAAATTCCAATATTACTTTTTGCCGTTTTCTTATAAAACCGACTTTTCTGAAATTTTTCTTTCACAAGGGTTCTTTACCTTTTTTTCGAAAAGCGATATAATATACGGTGTCAAATTAATGACATTGGAGGAGAAAGAATATCGTGATATACGTGATAAGTGCTACAGCAGGTGCCGTGTACGGTTTTNNTTTTTCTGCTTTGGCGGAAAATTATGCGTCCGAAGGAAGGCGACAAACCTGTCACAAAGGGTGCATTGTTTTCGCGGATTGGAGCGAGTTTTATCATCGACATAATAATATTGTTGATAGTATTCCTGCTCAGGAACATTCTTCCGCTTAACTTTGTAACGACTATTATCGCTGCTGCTACCGGTCTCGTACTTTCCGGTTGGGCCTTCTCCGGCAATAAATTTACTGAACTGGTGTTTGCGACGGCAAACGAAAACAAAAATGACTCTTTAGGAGGTTTACAGTAAGATGGTTGATAAATTACACATGATGGGCATAACGGATCCTATGATTACCAGCGTTGTGCTTTCCTTAGTCATAATCATAGCCACATTCGTGGCCACAAGGCGCATGGAAATGATTCCGCGAGCATACGGAATGCAGAATATCGCGGAAATATCCGTAGGCAAGTTACATAGCTTTTTCACGGATGTTATGGGTGAATATGCATGTAAGAAGTATTTTCCGCTCATAGCGACATTGTTTATCTACATTCTTTTCTGTAACTATTCGGGCTTGCTTCCGTTTGCGGGTAAACTCCCGGGATTCCAAGCACCGACATCATCTATAAATTTCCCGGCCGGCATGGCTATCATGGTATTTGTAATTGTACAAGCTATAGGAATTATTCATGCCAAAGGGCTGAGGTTCTATAAACACCTCTTAACTCCGGTAGCATTTCTGTTGCCGCTCAACATCCTTGACGAGTTCATCAGACCTCTTACACTGACCCTCCGTCTTTACGGTAATACTTACGGTGATGAGCAGGTTATCGATGTACTGTTCGAAATGATTCCGATCGGTTTGCCGGTAGTTATGCAGGCGTTCGTCGTACTGCTTGCATTGATTCAAGCGCTTGTATTCTCGTTGTTGACGGCGATTTATATCGGGCAGGCCATTGAAGGCGCTGAGCACGTAACGGGTAAGCATTTCACACTTAACGGTCCCGTCGATGCTTGTCATTAATCAGGTTTATTAATTTCTTCTGTGTGGACATGTGCCGCCCGGAAGAAATCAATATATAAAAATAAAAAAGAAACTGCACATAAAAAAATAAAATCACAGTGCAGAAAGTGAAAGGAGATCTACATATGGAACTTGGACTTATCGCAATCGGAGTAGGCTTAGCTATCGGTCTTGCATGTATCGGCCCCGGAGTCGGTCAGGGTATTGTTATCGGTAAATCTATTGAAGCCATGACACGCCAGCCGGAAATGATGGGGGTAATTCGTACAAATATGTTCCTCGGCTTCGCCCTCATAGAAGCGCTTGCTATTTATGGTATGCTGTTCGCATTCCTGTTGATGGCTAAGATGTAAGTATCAAAAAATGAAATGTCTTTTGAGTATTTACTCAAAGAACTAAGGAGGGTTTTTAATGGGTGAAGCATTGGGTGTCAATGTCCATGAAATAATATTTGTTATTATAAACTTCCTGATACTTATGGCCATACTTACAAAGTACCTCTACAGGCCGTTTCTTGATTTGCTCGATAACAGAGCAAAAGCAATCAAGGATTCATTTGCCAATGCAGAGGCTGTGAACAGAAGGGCGGACGAAAAACTGGACGCCTACAACAAACGTATTGCCAATGTAGAACAGGAAGGCAGAGACATTATTGCCAAATCAAAGCAGAGAGCTGACGACCAAGCTAAGCGCATTATAGTGGACGCAGAAGAAAAGGCTGCGTTGCTCCTTAAGAACGCTCAGAATGAAATTGAGCGTGAAAAGGCGAATGCGTTAACTGAAGTCAGAGAACAAATTTCTATGCTTGCACTTATGGCTGCCGAAAAAATTCTGGAAAAAGAAATTTCCATGGATGCCGATGGCCAGAACAAGATCATAGATAACGTATTAGAACAGGTAGGTGCAACCGGATGGCAGAATTAACAGTTGCAATGACATACGGCGATGCCTTGTACCAGGCGGCTAAAGAACTCGGAACAAGAGATATTATCGCAGAAGAAGCACACGCGGTCCTCGAAATAATGAAAGCAGAACCGACGTTTTGTGATGTCATCAACTCACCATGCATTCCGGCAGAAGATAAAAAAAAGCTTCTGAAAGCAGTCTTCGAAGGCAAGATATGCAATGAGCTTTTAAATCTTTGGATGATCCTTGTCGACAAGAGAAGGACCATGCATTTCCCCAAAATCGTGCAGGTGTACGATGATCTTTGCAACAGTGAGGACGGTTTTGCGTACGGAAAGATCTTTTCGATAAATCCGCTTACGGAAGAACAACTCGCGCGTTTTGAAAGCGAAACTTCAAAACTGCTAAAAGAAAATGTAAGACTAGAGAACGAGACAGACAAGTCCCTGATAGGCGGCGTAAAGATTTTGATTGACGGAAAGATTATCGACGCAACCATCAGAAAGAGACTTTCCGATTTGACAGATACCATTAGATAGAGAGGAGGCGTACCAATGAACTTAAGACCTGAAGAAATAAGTGCTTTAATCAAGGAACAGATCAAGGGCTATCAGAATCAGCTTGAGATTTCCGATTTCGGCACTGTAATACAGGTTGGTGATGGTGTTGCCAGAGTTTATGGCCTCGAAAACTGCATGGCGGGTGAACTTCTTGAATTCCCGGGTGAAGTATACGGCATGGCTATGAACCTTGAAGAAGATAATGTAGGTGCAGTAATTATGGGTCCTGACACGGGCATCAAAGAAGGCGATATCGTTAAGCCGACCGGAAGAGTAATCGAAGTTCCGACAGGCGATGCGCTCATCGGCCGCGTTGTTAACCCGCTCGGACAGCCAATCGACGGCAAAGGCCCGATTAAAACGAATACGACCAGACCTATAGAAAACTTAGCTCCCGGCGTACTGCTGAGAAAATCGGTACACGAGCCGCTGCAGACCGGTATCAAGGCGATAGACTCCATGATTCCGATCGGTAAAGGCCAGAGAGAGTTGATTATCGGCGACAGACAAACAGGAAAGACAGCAATCGCAGTTGATACTATCATCAACCAAAAGGGCAAGGATGTAATTTGTATTTATGTAGCAATCGGCCAGAAGAAGTCTACAGTTGCTCAACTGGTTCAGACATTCGAAAACCATGGCGCTATGGATTACACCATCGTTGTATCCGCTACAGCATCAGACGTAGCTCCGTTGCAATACATCGCTCCTTATGCAGGTTGCGCAATGGGTGAACACTTCATGCATGAAGGTAAGCACGTCCTGATTATTTATGATGACTTATCCAAGCACGCTGTAGCTTACAGAGCTATGTCGCTGCTTCTGAGAAGACCACCGGGGCGTGAAGCTTATCCCGGAGACGTTTTCTATCTCCACTCAAGACTGCTCGAGAGAGCTGCTAAACTCTCCGACGCACTTGGCGGTGGATCGTTGACGGCGCTTCCTATTATCGAAACGCAGGCCAACGACGTATCAGCATATATTCCGACAAACGTTATTTCAATCACCGACGGTCAGATCTTCCTTGAAACGGAACTGTTCTTCTCCGGTCAGCGTCCGGCTGTAAACGCAGGTATCTCGGTATCTCGTGTAGGCGGTAACGCTCAGATCAAAGCGATGAAGAAAGTAGCAAGCAAGATTAAGCTTGAGCTTGCACAGTACAGAGAACTCGCGAGCTTCTCGCAGTTCGGTTCCGACGTAGACAAGGATACAAAGGCCAGACTCGATCACGGCAAGGTTCTCATGGAGATCCTGAAGCAGGGGCAGTATCAGCCGATAGACGTTGCGCATCAGGTTATGATTATTTATGCTGCTTCCAACGGATATCTTGCAGATGTTCCGATTGAAAAGATCAAGGGCTACGAGAAAGGTCTCTACGAGTATGCAGATACACAGTATCCGCTCGTAAAGAGATGCATTCACGAAACCGGCGTTCTGTCCGAAGAAGCGGAAGAGGAACTCAAGAAGGCGATAGTGGAATATAAGAAAGAGTACTTAAGTATATAAAAGGGGGGTGTAAGCCCAAATGGCATCTAATAACATGCAGGATATCAAGCGCAGAATCAAGAGTGTCAACTCTACCGAGCATATCACAAACGCGATGAAGCTTGTATCCTCTGCGAAGCTTAGAAAAGCAAAAGCCACCTTTGACAAAACGACAGAGTATTTCCATTTCATCACCGAGTCTATTGAAGAAATTTTCAGCAATACAAAGGAAGTTCCGTCACGGTATATCGAAGGCAGTCGCGAAGTGAAGAAGACATGCTATATTGTCGTAGCTTCCAATAAGGGATTGTGCGGTTCTTTCAACTCCAATATCCTCAAGGAAGCGACACAAAACATCGCGCAGGATCCGGGAGATGTCGTACTCGTTACAATCGGCTCCAGAGTAAAAGAATATTTTACTAAACGTGGGAAAGAGATTATCGGCACGTATTTGGAAGCGCCCGAACTCATCACGTTTGAGGATGCGGTTGCGATCGGCGGGCCGGTTTTGAAGATGTACGAGGACGGAGAACTAGACAGAATTGTATTGATATACACATCCTTTGTAAACAACTTGGAGCAAAAGGTAACTACGATGCAGCTCCTTCCGTTTAACAGCGAACAATTTGCGTCGGCAGGTGACATCCAGACGGAGATAGCATCGAAACCTCAGAAACCGGTGGAGTATGAGCCTTCTACAGAGGCAGTCTTCAATTACCTCGTCCCCAAGTATCTGGAAATTGTTTTATACGGAGCAGTTATAGAGTCCGCGACCTGCGAACACGCCGCAAGGCGTATGGCAATGGAAAGCGCTACGGACAATGCGAGAGATATGCTCGATCGTCTGTCCTTATTCTATAACAGAGCAAGACAGGCCGCGATCACGAACGAAATCATCGAAGTTGTATCGGGCACGCAGGCTCAAAACTAATATAACCGGAGGTGAAAGTGAACAAATGAACAAAGGTAAAATACATCAGATTATAGGACCTGTACTTGATATCAAGTTCAATTCTGATGAAATGCCCGAATTGAATAACGCCATTCACATTATATTTGAAGGCAAGACGATTGTAGCTGAGGTTGCTCAGCATATAGGTGACGACGTTGTGCGTTGCGTAGCCTTGTCCTCAACCGACGGTCTGACTAGAGGCATGGATGCCTTCGATACAGGCGGCCCGATCGCTGTACCGGTAGGTAAAGAAGTCCTCGGCAGAATGTTCAATGTAATCGGCGATACAATCGACGAAAAAGGTCCCGTTCCTACGGAACTGAGGCATTCCATCCACAGATTGGCACCGACTTTTGAAGAGCAGGATACAACAGCGCAGATTTTCGAGACGGGCATCAAGGTTATCGACCTGATTGCTCCATATACGAGAGGCGGTAAGGTAGGACTGTTCGGCGGTGCAGGAGTAGGCAAAACCGTATTGATACAGGAACTGATTGCAAACATCGCGAGAGAGCATGGTGGCATCTCGGTATTCGCGGGTGTAGGCGAACGTACAAGAGAAGGTAATGACCTTTACTACGAAATGAT
>DCTM01000061.1:0-29577 GCA_002329565.1 Firmicutes bacterium UBA1440 | reverse complement strand
GCAGAGTATTTCAGAGATGAAGAAGGACAAGACGTACTGCTCTTCATCGATAACATCTTCAGATTTACACAGGCAGGTTCCGAAGTATCGGCACTGCTCGGACGTGTACCTTCCGCTGTAGGTTATCAGCCTACATTGGCAACCGAAATGGGTGCACTGCAGGAAAGAATCACATCCACAAAGAAGGGTTCCATCACATCGGTACAGGCTATCTATGTACCTGNNTGCCGATGACTTGACTGACCCTGCGCCTGCTACAACATTCGCCCATCTGGACGCTACTACTGTACTGTCTCGTGCGATTACAGAGCTCGGTATTTATCCTGCCGTAGATCCGCTGGCATCGACATCGAGAATTATGGACCCGCTCATTCTCGGCGAGGAACATTATAATACAGCCAGAGGCGTTCAGCAGGTACTGCAGAAGTACAACGAACTTCAGGATATCATTGCGATCCTCGGTATGGATGAACTTTCCGACGAAGATAAGCTGACGGTAGCGAGAGCAAGAAAGATTCAGAGATTCCTCTCTCAGCCTTTCTCCGTAGCTGCACAGTTTACAGGTATGGAAGGAAAGTATCTCCCGCTTCAGGAAACCATCAGAGGTTTCAAAGAAATCCTCGAGGGAAAACACGACGATATTCCTGAGTCGATGTTCTTATTTGCAGGCGGTATCGATGAAGTCGTAGAAAGGTTTAACAGCAACAATGGCTAATTCCTTTAAACTGGAAGTAATCACAGCTGCAGGTCCGTTTTTCAGCGGAGAAGCCGAGATGGTAGTCGTCAGGACTCTTTTGGGCGAAGAGGGATTCATGGCGGGTCACTCGTGGGCGTGCAAACTTCTTGACACAGGTGCAATGCGCATTCAGGAAGCCGGGCAGACCGACGTTAAATGGGCGGCCATTCCGGGTGGTTACATCGACGTGAAGGATTCCGTGGTTATCTACGCGGACATGGCGGAGTGGCCTGATCAGATTGACCTGGAGAAGGCACAGAAAGCAAAGGCAGAAGCGGAAGCTTACATCTCGGTTCACGAGAGCAAGTGTGACACAGATGCCGACAAAGCCGCGTTGGAGCAAGCGAAAGCAGATTTAAAACATGCACTCGTTCGCATCAAGGTAGCCGAAAGCGCAAAAGCATAAAAATATGATTAAACAAAATTCCCGAAGATCTTTGATCTTTGGGAATTTTTATGCAAAAAATTATTGGGGGAAATGTGAAAACATATAAATACAAGAATTGACGCAAAAATGTACTGAAATTAGCAAATAAAAGGTTGAATAAGTCGGAGAAGCATGTTAAAATATTAACTAATATCCGTTAAAATATTAACAAAAGAACGGGAGGAAAATATTTCTGTCATTAAAAAGGAGAAGATGAAATGGCGATTGAAGAAACAACTGCAAAAAAAACCGAAACCATCGGCACCCCGGAAGAACTTGAAAATAAGCTTGCAAAGATGAGAGGGGCGCAAAAGATTTTTGCATCTTTCACACAGGAGCAGGTTGACAAGATTTTCTTTGAAGTGGCGATGGCTGCCAACAAAGCAAGAATACCGCTTGCTGGTTTTGCAGCGGAAGAGACAGGTATGGGTGTAGTGGAGGACAAGGTCATTAAGAACCACTATGCGGCGGAGTATACTTACAATTACTATCGCAACACCAAGACGTGCGGAATTATTCGCAGCGATGCGGCCAACGGTATCAATGAGATTGCTGAACCGCTGGGTGTAGTCGGTGCCATAATTCCGACAACAAATCCGACGTCTACTTCCATCTATAAGATATTGCTTTGCCTGAAGACGAGAAACGCTATCATGATCAGTCCTCACCCAAGGGCCAAGAAATGTACAATGGAGACCGCACGTCTGATGCATGAGGCGGCGGTACGTGCGGGTGCACCGGAAGGGATTATCGGTTGCATTGATGAGCCGACCATTGAACTTTCAAACGCATTGATGAAGAGCGTTGATGTCATACTTGCCACGGGAGGACCGGGGATGATTAAGGCAGCTTATTCGTCAGGTAAACCGGCGATCGGCGTCGGAGCGGGCAATACGCCGGTCATCATGGACGATACATGCGACATCAAGAATGCGGTCTATTCCGTCATCCATTCAAAAACCTTTGACAACGGTATGATCTGTGCTTCGGAGCAGGCTGTCATCGCTTTGAAATCGATTTATAAGAATGTCAGAGATGAGTTTGCTGTCAGGGGATGTCACATTCTGGACGCAAAGCAGAGGGACGCTCTCGGCAAGATTATTCTTACAGAGGCAGGCACCGTCAATCCTAAGATTGTAGGGCAGCCGGCATACAAAATTGCCGAACTTGCGGGATTCAATGTTCCTGAATCGACGAAAATACTCATCGCCGAGGTTGACTCGGTTGAGCTTACGGAACCGTTTGCACATGAAAAGCTTTCACCGGTTCTGGCTCTATATAAAGCGAACGACTTCGATGATGCGCTCAATAAGGCTGAGCAGCTGGTCGCTGACGGTGGTTATGGGCATACGTCTTCCGTACATATAAATGTAACCGAGACCGGAAAACTTGCTAAATTCTACGACAGAATGAAGACTTGCAGAATCCTTGTCAATACGCCGGCTTCTCACGGCGCGATCGGCGACCTCTATAACTTCAAACTGCGTCCGGCGCTGACATTGGGGTGCGGTTCTTACGGCGGCAATTCAAAATCGCACAACATCGGTGTCGATGACCTTTTGAATATCAAAACCGTCGCGGAGAGGAGAGAAAACATGCTTTGGTTCAGAGTTCCGGAAAAAGTCTATTTTAAAAAGGGATGCCTTTCTGTAGCCCTCAATGAGTTGAAGACTGTTTATAATAAGAAGAAGGCTTTCATAGTTACAGATAACTTCCTGTACAACAACGGCTACACATCTCCTGTGACAGAACTGCTGGATGCGATGGATATCGCACATACTTGCTATTATGATGTCGCTCCGGATCCGACGCTGCAGACGGCGCGAAAGGGAGTCGAACAGATTCGTTTGTTCGAACCGGATGCAATCATTGCAATCGGCGGCGGCTCCGCAATGGACGCGGCTAAGATTATGCGCCTTATGTACGAGCATCCGGAGTGTAATTTTGAAGACCTCGCGATGGACTTTATGGATATCAGAAAGAGAGTATATACCTTCCCGAAGCTGGGTGAAAAGGCGATGTTTATAGCAATCCCGACATCATCCGGTACGGGTTCGGAGGTCACACCGTTTAGCATCATTACCGATGCCGACACGGGAACAAAATGGCCGATAGCCGATTATGAACTGCTGCCGGACATGGCTATAATCGATACCGACTTTATGATGAATCAGCCGAAGGGGTTGACAAGCGCTTCGGGTATCGATGCACTGACACATGCGCTGGAGGCATATGCTTCCATCATGGCAACCGATTATACTGACGGACTTGCGCTGGTGGCAATCAGAAATATCTTCAATTATCTGCCGCGCGCATACGAAAAGGGCGCTGCCGATCCCGAGGCAAGAGAGAAGATGGCCAACGCATCCACGATTGCAGGTATTGCTTTTGCCAATGCTTTCCTCGGTATCTGTCACTCGATGGCACATAAGCTCGGCGCTTATCATCATCTGCCCCACGGTATCGCCAACGCCTTACTTATCGAGCACGTCATGAAATACAATGCAGATCCGGCACCGACTAAACTCGGTACCTTTTCGCAGTATCCTTATCCGAAGGCGATGTCTCGATATGCCGAAATCGGACGATTCATTGGATTGTCCGGGAAGACAGATGAAGAAGTGGTAGACAAGCTGATTGCCGAGATTGGAAAGCTAAAAGAGAAGGTGGGCATTAAGAAGACGATTAAAGACTACGGCATCAAGGAAGCCGACTTCATGGCTACGCTGGACGAGATGGTTGAAAACGCTTTCAACGATCAATGTACGAGCGCAAATCCCCGCTATCCGCTTATGAAAGAAATGAAGGAAATCTATCTCAAAGCATACGACGGAAGATAGGTAACAAAGAGAATATAAACATAAAAATACGGTCATCCGATTTGGGATGGCCGTATTTTTATGGCCGCCACAATTATATTTGTGCGACGGTACCTGCTATATTCTGTACATTTTCATTGTCGTGGGTCACGAGGATGGTCGTGCGGTTTGCGAGGTAGGGCAGCAACCGTTCGGTCAAGCGCGTCTTAAGTGCGTCATCAAGACCGCGAAACGGTTCATCGAGGATAAGTATATCTGCTCTTCTCAACAATGCACGTCCTATGGAAACGCGGTGTTTCATGCCACCGGAGAGTTGACCGGGCAGCTTGCTGAGACTGTCCGTGAGCTCGAGCTTGGCGGCCATATCTTCGATAAGGATCCGTGCAAGATCTGACGGGACGTCACTGCTCTTTAAGGAGATTGCCAGGTTGTCATAGACATTGAGCCACGGCAGCAGCCTGTCCTCTTGAAAAAGGTATGAAATCTTAGCGGAAGCCGGCCGGATGGAAATGGTACCGGTGTCAGCAGACTCAAGTCCCGCAATAATCCGCAGAACAGTGGTCTTGCCCTTGCCGGAAGGCGCCATCAAAGCGGTGACATGGCGGGCAGGAAATACGAGCGACAAATTGTCGAGTACCTGCTTGCCGGCATAGCGCTTGGAAACGTTATGCAGGACGATTTCCGGCGCAACCCTTGCATCGTAAACAGACGATGCAATAATTTGTAATTTATCTTCATCACGGCAGATTTTATTTTCGCGCTTAAAAATTTTACTCCCCGCATATTCTCTGATATCAAGTCTCTCGACCAGCAGTTTGATAGCGTGTTCGAAAAGTAAGCTAAGCGCAACTATGGAGATGACCCAAGCGAAGAGTGCATCGGTTTCTATATATATCTTCGCCTCAAGAAGTCTGTAGCCCATTGAAGACGCAGGAACTGAGAGTACCTCGGCAGCGATGACAGACTTCCACGAGAGACCTGCCATCAGGCTCATCGATGCTTTGATCTGTGGGAGCAGAGATGGGAGATAAATGTGACGCACCTCGGTTCCAAGTGAAAAATCGTAAAGCTTACCCATCTCAAGCAGCTCGCGATCGATGTAGTCGAGTCCTGCGAGGATGTTTGTATGTACGATTGGATAGCACATCAAGAAACAGGCCAACACGGGGACGTTGCCCGACGTGAGCAATATAAGACCGTAGATAATCACCGCCATAACAGGTACGGCCTTTAGAAAATTGACCGGCAGAGTGATGATGGCACGAAAGGTCTTGCTGACATAGGATAATACCGCCGTCAATGCACCGAAGACGGATGAGAGCAGAATTCCGAAAAAACAGCGCAAAAATGTGGCTGCCGAGTCCGAATAAAAAGTGCTGCTGACGACAAGGGTCAGCAGCGTCTTGCCGGCTTCAAGCGGTGAGGGCAACAGCAAGGGACTGTTGACGACATAGGATAACAATGTCCACAGAGCGAGCCAGAACAGTACGACTGCGCAGGCCCTCAGAAAGGATTTATACATGCTGCTTATCGCTCCAAATCAAGGTTATTTTTGATAAAAGATATTTTCATCAGGCATAGTGCCGCCGAGGGCCTTCGGATTCATTTCAAACAGGATGTTGAATAAGTTTTGAAGTCCCGCGACATCGCTGTTATCGGTATAGAATACGATATTGCAATTTGGAATGGCATTCTTTGCAATGGCTGTCGATTTAAAGAATCCCTTATCAACAAGCAGCGCCAGGGTATCGTCGCCGGTTTCGTTAACCGCCCTGACGGCCCGAGAGGCGTTTTCCATGAAGATTGTCAGGTCGTCGGCTCTTTCTTCAACAAACGATTTTTGCGCCACGAGAACGCCCATAGGGAGCTCTTCGCCAGTCGCATCCTGCCACATCGCGTTGACATCGAGAACAGTGTACGTATCGGCGGCACTTGATGTAAGGATAGTTACCATCGGCTCAGGCAGCAGGGCCACCGTGTCTGCCTTTGAGGTCTGCATCTTGGAGAGGACATCCGAGTGATTGCCAAGCCATTCGATGTTGACGTTGATGTCATTCTCTTCAATCAGCTTTTGCATTACGTACTCGGGTACGCCACCCTTGCCGGAAGCAATCACGGTCTTACCGTCGAGATCTGAGAAGCTTTCGATAGCGCTATCGCCGGTTTGATTTTCTACAAAATAGAGGACACCCATAGTTACTGTCGAAAGAATCTGAATCTGTCCTTTTGTCTTGTTATAGAGAACGGATGCCAGGTTAGACGGAACAGCCGCGATATCGGCGTCACCTGTAATGATTTTACCGGTGATTTCGTCCGGAGACTGGTATACTGTGACGTCAAAACGTTCGTCATCCATCAGTGGGGCAAGACCCACACCTGTAGGGCCGTTCAATGCCGCAATTTTAATCGGCGCACTTACATCTCGGTCGGCTACGGAGGAATCATTGCCGCAGCTTGTCAGTAATGAGAAGGTTAAGAGAAATACCAGCAATAAAGAAATTCTTTTTTTCATAATTTTATTCCCTTTCTAAAAGTTACTTGAATTATTATGTCGTATACTTCGAGCTTTGGTGGAGTTGCCGTAAGGCAAGATACGGTGAAATAATTTCTCTTAGACAATATTGGAACTATTATACCACAGATATATACTTTTAAAGAAACTTTTGCGTTTTTACTTAATGCAAAAGCGGATGTTCATTTTGAACATCCGCTCCCGTATTTCACAGAGATTTTTATAACTGTTGAAAATTATCCTCTGAAGCTTACTTCTGATACTTACCTCTTGCAACGTAGTGAGTATGGAGAAGTTCGTGTGCTTTATGCGAACCCGGCTCACCAAAGTATTCTTTGTAGAGGTTTGTAATCGCCGGATTTTCGTGTGATTTACGAACGAAAGCAGCCTTATCTTCGGAATACAGAGCCTTAGCTCTTTCTTCTCTAAGGTCAATCCAGTTCCTTACTGATGCAGGCTGGATAGGCTGACCGCCACCTGTTACGCAACCACCCGGGCAAGCCATGATTTCGATGAAATGCAGTTCTTCTTCACCGGACTTAACCTTTTCGAGCAGCTTTCTTGCATTGCCGAGACCGTGAGCTACAGCAGCTCTGATTGTCATACCGCCGGCTTCAACGGAGGCAATCTTAATGTCGTCAACGCCTCTGACAGCTTCAAATTCAACATCCTTAGCGGAGTCTCCGTTGAGGATATCAGCAACTGTTCTGAGAGCAGCTTCCATTACGCCGCCTGTAGCACCGAAGATAACCGCAGCACCGGAAGCGTTTCCGAACGGATTGTCGAAATCGCTGTCTTCAAGAGAAGCAAAATCGATACCTGCATCTTTAACCATCTGTGCAAATTCACGAGTGGTGATTACGATGTCAACGTCTGCAAGACCGTCTTTTCCGAGCTCAGGACGCTGTGCTTCGAACTTCTTCGCTGTGCAAGGCATTACGGATACCGTAACGATCTTTGCAGGGTCGATACCTTCTTTTTCTGCAAAGTAGGACTTAATAACCGCGCCGAACATTTCGTGCGGAGATTTGCAGGACGACAGGTTGTCGAGCATCTCAGGATATTGGTGTTCGCAGAACTTAATCCAACCCGGTGAGCAGGATGTGATCAGAGGAAGTGTTCCGCCGTTCTTGATTCTGTGCAGAAGCTCAGTTCCTTCTTCCATGATAGTGAGGTCGGCACCTGTATCCGTATCGAATACTCTGTCAAATCCGAGTCTTCTGAGAGCCGTAGCCATCTTACCTGTTACAGGAGTTCCGATCGGGTAACCGAATTCTTCTCCAAGGCCGGCTCTTACTGCCGGAGCAGGCTGTACGACTACATATTTATCAGGATCGTTGATTGCAGCCCAAACTTCGTCAACGCTGTTTCTCTCTCTGAGAGCACCTGTAGGACATACAACGATACACTGACCGCAGTTTACGCAAGGAGTTTCTCCCAGCGGCATTTCAAACGGAGAAGCAATCGTGGTTTTAAATCCTCTGTTGACTGCATCGATAACGCCTACAGTCTGAATATTTTTACAAGCAGCTATGCAACGTCTGCAAAGGATACATTTGTTGTTGTCTCTTACGATGGAGACACCGGCATCGATTGTGGCATTGACAGTTTCGCCTTCAAAACGAATGTCTCTTACGCCAAGCTTATTTGCAACCGCCTGCAGTTCGCAGTTTGTGCTTCTGTCGCAAGTCTGACAGTTTGCAGGGTGGTTGGAAAGAATCAATTCCAGTGTAGCTCTTCTTGCGCTCATTACTTTCGGTGTATGAGTGAATATTTCCATTCCTTCATTTACCGGGTACATGCAGGCTGCAACGAGAGCCTTAGCTCCTTTTACTTCGACAACGCAGATACGGCAAGCGCCGATTTCATTTATACCCTTGAGGTAGCATAGTGTCGGAATATAAATTCCGAGTTCCTTAGCGGCTTGGAGAATTGTAGAGCCTGCAGGAACCGCAACATTAATTCCGTCTATCGTGATATTTACGTTACTCATCTCTTATCTACGCTCCTTCTTTATTTCTTTATAATAGCATCAAACTTACAAGTATCCATACATACGCCGCACTTGATGCACTTGTTCGGATCGATAACGAATGGCTTCTTCAGTTCGCCCGAAATTGCGTTGACAGGGCACTTTCTGGAGCAAGCACTGCAGCCTACGCACTTTTCCGGAAGGATGGAGAAAGTTAAGAGGTTCTTACATACGCCTGCAGGACATCTTTTCTCAACAACGTGAGCAACATACTCATCTCTGAAATATCTCAGTGTGGAGAGAACAGGGTTTGGAGATGTCTGTCCGAGTGCGCAAAGCGAGGACGCCTGGATTGCTTTTGCAAGGTCTTCCAGATCTTCGATTGCATTTGGACCCGCTTTGCCTTCGCAGATTTTCTCGAGCATCTCGAGCATTCTCTTTGTACCGATTCTGCAAGGTGGACACTTTCCGCAGGATTCATCAACTGTGAATTCGAGGAAGAACTTAGCGATGTCTACCATGCAGTTATCTTCGTCCATTACGATCAGACCGCCGGAACCCATCATGGAGCCGATAGCTACAAGTGAATCGTAATCGATAGGTGTGTCGAGGTGGCTTGCCGGGATACAACCGCCGGAAGGACCGCCTGTCTGTGCTGCCTTGAAGGCCTTACCGCCAGGGATACCGCCGCCGATATCGTAGATGATCTCACGGAGCGTTGTACCCATCGGGATTTCAACGAGACCAACGTTGTTAATCTTACCGCCGACTGCGAATACTTTTGTACCCTTGGACTTTTCAGTACCCATGGAATTGAACCAGTCCGCACCCTTCAGCATGATAACAGGAATGTTAGCCAATGTTTCTACGTTATTCAGAACTGTCGGCTTGCCAAAGAGACCCTTTACTGCCGGGAACGGCGGTCTCGGTCTTGGTTCACCTCTGTGTCCTTCAACGGATGTCATCAGAGCTGTTTCTTCGCCGCATACGAACGCGCCTGCGCCGAGTCTCATTTCGAGATCGAAATCAAAGCCTGTTCCCAGGATGTTTTTTCCGAGGAGACCGTATTTCTTAGCTTGCTCAATAGCAAGTCCGAGTCTCTGAACGGCGATAGGATATTCGGCTCTGACATATACATAACCTTGGTTTGCACCAATCGCATAACCTGCGATTGCCATAGCTTCAATAATCGAATGTGGGTCACCTTCGAGGATGGAACGATCCATGAATGCGCCCGGGTCACCTTCGTCGGCGTTACAAGCTACATACTTCTGATCGGCAACCTGCGGAGCCGCGAACGACCACTTCAGACCTGTCGGGAAACCTGCGCCGCCACGTCCTCTGATTCCGGAAGCCTTGACTAAGTCAATTACGCCTGCCGGTGTCATTTCTGTAAGGGCTTTTTCCAGAGCAAGATAACCGTCTTTTGCTATGTATTCATCAATGCATTCCGGGTTGATCGCACCGCAGTTCCTGAGGGCGATTCTGTGCTGCTTCGAGAAGAACTCCATGCTGCCCATAGCATTGTGTGCTTTGTGTTTTTCGTCGGTACCTGCCAGCAGTCTTGTTACAACCTGGCCGCCAACGATGTGCGATTTAAAGATTTCATCAACGTCCTCGATGTCTACTCTTGTATACATAACGTGGTCAGGATAGATCATCATGATAGGACCTTCCGCACAGAGACCGAAACAACCTGTCTTAATGATTTTGATCTCGTTTTCAAGACCCTTTTCGTGGACCATATCGTTAAGGTGCTCGATAATCTTCGCGGAGTTTGAAGATGTACAACCTGTACCTGCACAAACGAGAACGTGCATTCTGCCACCTTCGGCAGTAGGCGTTGCCTTTTCGTCAAGACGAATCATCAGGTCGGCCTTTTTAGCTTCTCTAATAGCGTGCATATCTGCTATTGTTTTAAACATGTTTCCTACACCTCCGTATTCTATAACTCTTTGTACTTATCAATGATAGCGTCGATCTGATCCGGAAGGAGTCTGCCGTAAACGTCTTCATTGATAGTAACTACAGGGGCAAGTCCGCATGCACCGATGCATCTGCATGCATCCAAAGAGAACTTTCTGTCCTCTGTGCATTCGCCTACATCCAGGCCGAGTTTTTCCTTGAACTTATCAAGAATTTTTCCGGCACCTTTTACGTAGCAAGCGGTACCCAGACATACATTAACCTGGTACTTACCTTTAGGATTGATGCTGAAACGAGTGTAGAAACTTACTACCCCATAAACTTCTGCGAGCGGGATGTTCAATCCGTTCGCGATTTCCAATTGTACTTCCAAAGGAAGGTAGCCGTAAAGTTCCTGTGCTTCGTGGAGAACAGGGATCAGCGAACCACGAACGTCTTTATGAGTTTCAATAATTTCGTGAAGTTTTGCTAATTTTTCCTGTGTTTCCGCGCAGGATGCGCAATCCATAGCCATAAAAATCTCCTTTCATTTCTGTATGAAATAATCTCATAGATTTACGAAATAATTATAGCAACGGCGCTTGTTTATGTCAAACGTAATGGATGAAAAGCAATAAAATGTTAATTAAAAAACAAACAAGTACAAAAAATAAAATCTTTTCAGACAATTCCGATAAAATTTAGTGAAATTCCGCCGAATAAAGACATGAAAAGTAAGAAAAAATTAGAAAAAATGACAATTGTGTTAATACATAAAAAAAAATGATTAAAACTCCGTGATGAAGTGTATCGTTATATGTTTATATTTTAAGAGGCGGCACGAAATTGTACTTCGTACTGCCTCCTTTATTATTTAATCATGGGAATCGGATGCTGATATATTCCCAAATTTATTTGCTCAAATATTCGTCGATAGCTTTTGCCGCTACCTTGCCGGCTCCCATAGCCGAAATAACTGTTGCTGCACCGGTTACCGCGTCGCCGCCTGCATACACGCCTTCCTTGGACGTGGCACCCGTAGTCTCCTCGACGATGATACCGCCGCGGGAATTTACATCCAGGCCCTTTGTCGTCGACTTTATAAGCGGGTTGGGCAGTGTACCGAGCGCAACGATAATGGTATCGACTTCAATTTCGAACTCGGAATCCGGTACCGGAATAGGACGTCTGCGACCTCTTTCGTCAGGCTCACCGAGCTCCATGCGAATGCATTTCATTCCTGTAACGAAACCGTTTTTAGGGTCTCTTCTGTCATCCGGATTGTGGTAGCCGAGGATTTCGACCGGATTGGTAAGGAATTTGAATTCAACGCCTTCCTCTTTGGCATGTTCGACCTCCTCACGACGAGCAGGAAGTTCCGTTTCCGAACGACGATATACAATAGTAACCTTTTCTGCACCGAGTCTGAGTGCAGTACGCGCAGCGTCCATCGCTACGTTACCGCCGCCGATGACAGCAACGCGACCCCCCTTCATAATCGGGGTTGTAGGATCGTCGAGGTAGGATTTCATCAGGTTGGAACGTGTAAGGAATTCATTGGCCGAGTAAACGCCCTTGTAGCTCTCGCCCGGAATATCGAGGAACATCGGCAAGCCTGCACCGGAACCGATGAATACAGCCTCGTAGCCCATTTCAAAGAGCTCATCAACGGTCAGCGTTTTACCGATAACCATATTTGTCTCCACGTCTACGCCCATCTCTTTGAGATTGTCCACTTCTTTCTGAACGATGGATTTCGGCAGACGGAATTCAGGGATGCCGTATACCAGTACACCGCCTGCAGTGTGCAGAGCTTCGAAGACGGTAACCTTGTAGCCTTTTCTGGCGAGGTCTCCGGCACAAGTCAAGCCCGAAGGCCCGGAACCTACGACGGCTACCTTGTGTCCGTTTGGAGAGGCAGGAATAAATTTTTCACTGCTCTGAGAGTTGTGTCTGTCGGCAACATAGCGTTCCAGACGGCCGATACCGACGGGCTCACCTTTTATGCCGCGTACGCATCTTGCTTCACACTGAGTTTCCTGCGGGCAAACACGACCGCAGACGGCAGGTAGGGTCGAATCTTCGCTGATTGTCATATAAGCGCCTTCAAAGTCGTGGTTTGTAATCTTTTGAATAAACTCCGGAATATTGATGTTGACGGGGCAACCGGAAACGCAAGGCTTGTTTTTGCAGTTTAGACAGCGCTGTGCCTCGTCAAGGGCAGTCTCCTCTGAATAACCCAAAGCAACCTCGTCAAAATTATGTGCACGCACTTTCGGATCCTGTGAAGGCATAGGGTTTTTGTTCGGTTTCATGTTTGGCATTTTATTTTGCCTCCTTTGCGAATAAATTGCAGGTCTCTTCGTGTGCATGACGTTCAAAATTACTGTACATCATGCCGCGAGACATCGCTTCATCGAAGTCAATTTCGTATCCGTTGAAGTCAGGGCCGTCAACGCAGGCAAACTTCGTAACTTTCTTGCCGTTTTGGTTGAGGGTGAGACGGCAACCGCCGCACATTCCCGTGCCATCGACCATTATCGGATTCATCGAGAGCAAGACAGGAATTCCTGTCGGGCGAGTAGCTTCAACTACAAACTTCATCATGATGAGAGGACCGATTGTAATGACTTGGTCAAATGTTTCTCCTTCTTCAAACATCTCTTTAAGAGGAACACAGACGTTACCTTCGCGGCCGTAACTGCCGTCATCTGTCATTACAAACAGGCGATCCGACGCTTCTCTGAATTCGTCTTCGAGAATAACGATATCCTTGGAGCGAAAACCGATAACGGTTGTGATCTTAGCACCCTGCGCTTTGAGTTTCTGAGCAATAGGAAGCGCGATGGCACACCCGACACCGCCGGCCACGATGCATACGTTCTTCAATCCTTCGGTATGAGTTGCCGTACCGAGCGGACCTACGAAGTCCTGAATATATTCTCCTTCTTGCTTGTGGTTTAATTTCTCGGTTGTGGCACCTACGATTTGGAAAATGATCTTCACGGTACCCGCTTCTCTGTCATATCCTGCGATTGTGAGCGGAATTCTTTCGCCGTCTTCATCAACGCGCAAAATAATAAATTGACCGGCTTCCGCTTTTTTGGCGACAAACGGTGCTTCGATGTCCATCATCGTGACCGTTGGGTTCAGCGGAACCTTTTTTACAATTTTGTACATAACTTTGCCTCCTCGTTATTTCGGTGAATTGTTTTATTGCACATACATATCGAGCATACTGTTGTGAACAACATATAAAAACAATGTATTTTTGCTATTATACTATATTTTTTGCACAATTTCCTATTTTTTAACGATTGTTAAAAGATAGTCATTCAAAATGCATAGATGTACTATTATTTATAATCATACATCGAGAAAAAGAAAGATTGATATATAAACAGAATACCTGCAAAACATATCCGGGCAAAAGCAGATATTCTACACGTAAAATGCAATCTTTCGTTGCAGACCGCGCGAAAATTCCGGCATTTCGTCGCTGAAGACTCGCAATGTCTCGGGGCCCTTGAAGACGTTGATTTCATCTCGGTGTGACAGAAAATACTTTTCCCGCCCATCGACAGTCAAAATCGGTGTCTCGCCATCCTCAAATTCATTAGGCGGGTCAAATGCAATACGGACATATTCCGTATCGGGTATTACGACAGAAGCGTTGAGCGGGCCTCTTGCGCAGATCGGAGTGATTACGAGATTTTTAGATTCCGGCAAAAGGATAGGGCCGCCCGATGAAAGGTTGTAGGCCGTCGAACCTGTCGGAGTGGCGACGATGATACCGTCGGCGCGAAATTCACTGATGTGTTTGTCGCCGATGAAGAGAAAAAACTTCAGCGGACGGTTTAAGAGACCACGGTGGATGACGACTTCGTTTAAGCCTCCGAAATGAGTTTTTTCTCCCGACGGTGCCAAAATATCGCCCGCAAAGAGTGAGCGTTCTTCAATCTTACATGTACCGGCGATAATCTTGTCGATCCAAGAGCATGCATCCTCGGGCTCGCAGGATGTAAGAAAACCGAAATGGCCGAAGTTGACACCCAGAACAGGGACATTGAGCCTTTTCAGAAGCTCGACATTACGCAGAATGGTACCGTCTCCGCCGCTTAAGATGACGGCATCGGGTATCGTTGTGCCCAAATCGTTTTTGTGAAGCACTGTGTGACCGTCTGCGGTGAGGTACTCCGCCATTTGTTGTGAAAATTCCTCAGCCGCCGGTTTTGTTGGGTTTGAGATTATCAAAAATATCATGACAGTATCCTTTACAATTGTATATTTTTTCAGACAAACTTAGATGCGACGCCCTTCTTGCAAATGCCGCGACAAAAGTGCCAAGGAAACCGCGGGGTTTTCATTTTTCACAAGTATGTAATCGGGAACAGACAGGTATACAGGTGCAAAATTCCATATAGCGAGTATGCCGCCGGAAATCAGTTGGTCGCACACTGTCTGAGCTTGCTCTTTGGGAACGGCGATAATGCCGGTCTGTATCTTCATGCGGCGACAGTAGTCTCCGATCTTGGATGCATGTAAGACCGGCTTGCCGTGAAGAGTTCTTCCGATCAATTCCCGGTTAACATCGAAACTTGCGACTATTTGCATGCCGTAGTCGGCAAGTTCGCGATATTGCAGAAGTGTGTTTCCGAGAATGCCGGTGCCGACGAGGACAGCGGCCTTTGTATCTTGATAGCCGAGAAGAGTCTCTATGTCATCAATAAGTTGCTTTGTATCGAACCCGTGCCTCGGCACGCCGCGAGACGAGCATACGGCGGCAAAATCCTTGCGCACTTGAATTTCTGTGAATCCAAAGTGTGCGGAGACGGCCGGGGAAGAGATTGTTCGGACGCCCTCTCGGTATAATTCCTTTAAATACTGCAAATAGTAGGGCATTCTTTGAAATGCTTGCAGAGAAAGAACCGTCTTGTCGGATTTTATCATAGCGCTTTCCTCCATCGATAATTCATTATCGACAGTATAGTACCGAGGTATTATTTTGTCAATATTCAAAAGATTTTCGAAGTAAAATAAGCTTGTCCGCTACCGGCCCGGAATTAATCGCGGTTCAACTGCATTGAGCCTTAACTTACAAATGGGGAAGACCGTATTGACAGTCTGCCCCATTTGCGGTAAATCTATAAAATTCGATTGAAAGGTTGCTGTATATATTACGCCTAAAAAGATGACTGTGCAAGTTAAATTTATCGATATCATGTTAACTTATTAACAAACCACATTGATTCAATCGAATTTGCGACGGCCGGAAGGGCAATTTTGCGTTTTTTTGCTGTGAATGCGGGACGCGTAAAGACTGTTGAATTGTGAATTTTGCTGTAAATTATTGTGTGGATTGTGTGAAGAAATTGCCGATAAACGTTAAAATTTGAACATATATTTTTTAAAGAATTTTCTAAAAAAACAAAAACGGTATACTTTTTGCTGTCGTATGGTATAATATGCATATCTAATGATTTAGATAATTGCTGTTTTGGTTAATGAAACAGCCGGAAAAAGAGGAGAAAAAACGAATATGGCAAAGAAGCTTATGTTTGTGTGGCTTACATTGCTCATGGTGCTATTCTCATCAATTTCTATTTATGCTGACGAAAACGTTCAAGGAGATTTTTTTGTAGGAAAAATTGTTATTAACGGACAGGAAATAATCAACTATAATCTTCAATATCCTTTTATCGTTCATAACAACACAACCTATATTCCGTTGACTCCGGAAATCGGGGAAATTTGTGGCTTTGTCGCAGAAACGGATAAGGAAAGCCGCACATTAAAATTACTGAAAACAGATTCAACCAGACAAAATATCAGTAACAATTGGATCAAAAACAATAACGAGGACATTATTCTTAAGGTGATGTCCGATGTAAAAGTCCTCGCATACGGCGCGGAGGAGTCGGAAGAGGACGTGACGGATGCCATTCAGGTACCGCAACTTCTTGTAGACGAGCTCGACTTGGCCGGTCAGCCGGTGCTGGAGTACGGGCAATTCGTTTACCTACCGCTGCGAGCTGTCGCGACGGATGAAAAATTTGACTGGGATATTTACTACGACCAATACTACGGGGTTTGTATAAGCACGAAAGAAGGCGTAAGCGCCGAGAGTTTGTGCAACAAATCCGAATCTAACCTCAACCGAGGGCTTGCCAACTATATCAGAACTGTAAATCCGAACATTTCCAATACGTTGGCACGTGAATACGTCTTCCTTTTTAAAAGAGCCGCCACTGTTTACAACACAGACGCAAAACTACTCATGGCTATAGCACAAAAGGAAAGCATGTTCACTTCCGGCGCAAAGGCGGCCGGCGGTTCCGTCGGGATGATGCAGGTGATGCCTTCCACGGCAGCCGGGTTTGGATTGACGGTTAACGATTTATATAATGCCAAGAAGAATATCGATTTCGGGGCAATGTATATAAGCGATAAGATCGCAGCATACGGAGGCGATTGGACAAAAGGTTTATCAGCTTACAACCAAGGCTCGGCCAAGGTAAATCGCGGATCGTACTCAACCGCATATGCGAGCAGGATCTTGACCGCATACTATTCAATCAACAATTATCTCAGCATCAACGGTTACGTATAAATCAACAGTAACCGTGCTACAAAAAACATGACATACGAAAAGCATATAAATAGAAAAGAGCAAGGGTGATTTCATCCTTAAGAGCTGCCGCAGGACACATTTTGTAGCCTGCGGCTTTCTTATTTGCAAAATTATTTCTGTTGCCCCCGGAGTGCCGGCTGTGATAAAATTATTTGATAAAACAGAAAAGAGAAGGGCTATGGGATATAAGGTAAAACTCAGTGTTTTCGAAGGTCCGTTCGATTTGCTCGTGCATCTGATAGAGAACGCGCGCATGAGCATATATGATATAAAGGTTGCGGAGATAACCGCGCAATATCTGGCATACATCGAGGAGATGAACAGTCGGGAGATATACGTGGGGGCAGAGTTTATTGTGCTGGCAGCGGCATTGATTGAGATCAAGTCGAAGATGCTCCTGCCGCGCATTACGAATGAATCGGAGACGGATATGACCGGAGATCCGCGAAGTGAGCTGGTCGAACGCATTTTGGAATACAAGAAATTCAAACAGGCGGCGGCACTGATAGAAGAGGCCGAGCAGCGAGCGTTGCGCGTTTTTGAAAAACCGCAGGAAGATATCAGCCGCTTCCTCGATCAGCCTGATGAGTACCTGCAGATGGACATCAAGCAATTTATGAATGCTTTCAACCTCTTCTTGCACAAAAAGCAAAAAATTGAGGAAATTAAGAAGAACTACGCGCGAGTTGAGCGAGAGAAGATTACCGTCGAGCAAAAAATCAATTACATACACTCGTATTTCGGCCTTGCGGGCAAGGACAAGGTGACCTTTACCGATTTGGTAAAAGAAAATCCCGGAAGGTACAACACTGCGGTTACATTTTCCTCACTGCTGGAAATGGCCAGGAAAAATGAGATCGAACTCATGCAGAAGCACAACTTTGGACCTATTTGGATCAAAGAAGTAAAGAAAAGGGAGGCAGATGCATAGATGTCAAGCAAGAAAACGATAAAGGCGGCATTTGAGGCAATGATGTTCACGTTGGGTGAACCTCTCGATGTCAAGCTTGCGGCCGATGTGCTTGGAATATCAAACAAAGATGCCTGCGCATATTTCAAGGAATTGCAGGACGAGTACGAGCAGGAAGGCCGCGGCCTGCGTGTGCGCGAGGTTAATGGTGCTTTCCAATTTGTTACATCATCGGATGTCTACGATTATATAGAGAGGCTGTGTACGCCGTCGAAGAAGAAGAAATTATCGCAATCTGCGCTTGAAGTGTTGGCGATTATTGCCTACAAGCAGCCCGTCACGCGCGGTGAAATTGAAGCGGTGCGAGGTATCAAGTGCGACAGAGTGCTTGAAGGCCTGGAGAACAAGGGTCTGATTGCGGAAGTCGGGAGATCTGCGGGTGTCGGACGGCCGATTTTGTACGGAACGACGGATACCTTCCTTCGACATTTCGGGTTCACCTCCATAGAAGACTTGCCGGGTATTGATGATATCGAAAATGCCGTGCACGAGCAAGAAGAGGATGATGATTCCGGGCAAGTCACTTTTAATCTGAACGAGAGTGTTGCACAATAAGAAAATACGATCGCTGCAAATGCGGTATGGCTGTGTGTCGACCTGCAAAGTTGCAGCGGTCTTTCGTTTTTTGAAAAATTTATCCCAATGAAGCACGGAAAGAAAAACTCGTACGATAGATCGGGCGCACATTATTAATATTCGGAAATAAGCCGATAAATTTAAAAACAGGCGATATTTTAGCTTGTTGACGACGCTATAATGTGATAATATTTTGATATAGGGAGAAAATGTTCGAAAGATATCGAATAATATACAAGAAAACAGTGGTAATTGTACGCCAATAGGCTGTGGGAGGATAACAAAAATGGTAAGACGTATTTTTGCGGAAAAGAAACAGGGGTTTGACATCGAGGCGCAGGGGCTGTATCAGGATTTGAAACAGGATTTGAAACTTGAGCGTCTTGAGGGGGTACGCATCATCAATCGATATGACATACAGGGTATCAGCGATGAGATGTACGAGGCTGCGCGGCAGACTGTATTCTCCGAGCCTGCAATCGACCGCTTGTATGATGAGACCCTGCCCGAAGATGTGCCGCAGACATGGTTTGCGACCGAATATCTGCCGGGGCAATATGACCAAAGGGCAGATTCGGCTATGCAATGCATAAAGTTGATGAATTTTGCCGAAAAGCCAATTGTGAAATTTGCGCGGGTGATAGCGCTCGAAGGTGAGCTTACTCAACAGGATATCGATGCTGTTAAGGCGTATTGCATCAATCCGGTCGATTCCTGCGAAGCGAGCCGTGAGAAACCGGATAACATCGAGATCGCATTTGCTCTCCCTGAAGACGTAGCTGTGGTAGACGGATTTATTGATTACGACGCGGACAAGCTGGAGGCATTTCGCAAGGAGATGGGCTTTGCGATGAGCAATGCGGATATACAAACAATCTTAGAATACTTTAAAAACGAAGAAAGACGTGATCCGACAGTCACGGAGCTGAGGGTNNACCTATTGGTCGGATCATTGCAGGCATACGACCTTTTGCACGGTGCTCGAAGATGTCAACTTTGAAGAAGGTGCTTATGCAGACATTGTCAAAGCGGCTTTCGCCGAATATTTGGATATGCGCGGAGAAGTCTACGGCGCGCGTGAGCAGAGCAAGAGTGTCTGTCTTATGGATATCGCCTGCATCGGTGCGAAGTACCTGAAGAAACAAGGACTGTGCGACGACCTCGACGAGTCAGAAGAAATTAATGCGTGCAGCATAAATGTGAAGGCGAAGATAAACGGCAAAGAGGAAGACTGGCTGGTGATGTTCAAGAATGAAACTCACAACCATCCGACTGAAATCGAACCATTCGGCGGTGCGGCTACATGCCTGGGCGGCGCGATCAGAGATCCGCTTTCGGGCAGAGTATATGTTTATCAGGCGATGAGAGTAACCGGTGCGGCCGATCCCACGGATAAAGTCAACTTCAATTTGCAGGGCAAACTTTCTCAGAAAAAGATTACCAGAGGGGCAGCCTCGGGATACAGTTCTTACGGTAACCAGATCGGCTTGGCGACAGGTCAGGTAGATGAGATATACGATCCCGGCTACGTAGCCAAGAGAATGGAAATCGGAGCAGTCATCGGCGCGGCACCCAAATCGCATGTACGCAGGGAGCGCCCTCAGGAGGGCGATCTGATCATCTTGCTCGGCGGCAGGACGGGACGTGACGGCTGTGGCGGGGCGACGGGTTCGTCGAAGGAGCACACTGAAGAATCCATCCTTACCTGCGGCGCTGAAGTGCAGAAGGGAAATCCGCCGGTAGAGAGAAATATACAGAGAATGTTCCGCCGCAAGGAGGTCACACTGATGATCAAGCGCTGCAACGACTTCGGAGCGGGGGGTGTGTCAGTGGCCATAGGTGAACTGGCCGACAGTTTGGATGTCAATCTCGACCTTGTACCCAAGAAATACGAAGGCTTAGACGGTACGGAGCTGGCGATTTCCGAATCACAGGAGCGGATGGCTGTCGTGGTTTGCGCTGAAGACGCGAACAAATTTGTCGAGTTTGCCAACGAGGAGAATCTCGAGGCGACAGTTGTGGCTAAGGTGACTGACACGGGTAGGTTCAGGATGTTTTGGAGAGGAACGTGCATCCTTGACTTGTCCCGAGCCTTCATAGATACAAACGGTGCGAGCCAGAGCGCGTCAGTAAGAATTAAGGACAAATCGCTTGCCGATGTGGGGGCATCGCTTGTTATGTACGACAAAGAACTCCCGTTGGAAGATAATATGAAGAAAGTACTGACAGATCTCAACTGCTGCGGAAAGAAGGGCTTGATCGAGCGTTTTGACAGTTCCATAGGAGCGGGAACGGTGCTGTCGCCTCTCGGGGGAAAGTATCAGCTCACGCCGTCAGCAGGTATGGCTGCGAAGTTACCGGTCACGCACGGTGACACAGAAACGGCGACACTTATGGCTTATGGCTTTGATCCGGCCGTAGCCAAAGTTTCCACATATCACAGCGCATTGTACGCGGTCGTTCATTCGGCAACCAAGATCGCAGCGATGGGCGGAGATATCAGTAAAATCAGACTTACATTCCAAGAATACTTCGAGAAAATGACGAGCGACCCCGGCACTTGGGCAAAACCGTTTGCGGCGTTGCTCGGCGGATTGAAAGCTCAGAAGGAGCTTGGCATCCCGGCAATTGGCGGAAAAGACAGCATGTCCGGCACATTCATGGATATAAACGTACCTCCGACATTGGTATCGTTTGCGGTTTGTGCGACCGATATCGGCAACATCGTTTCGCAGGAATTCAAGAAGGCCGGAAGCACTCTGGTACGCTTCACGGTCAACAGAGACGAAAATGAGATCATAGATTTTGAAGCATATAAAAGAAATATGGCAAAGATTGCGGAATTGGCGGCAAACGGAAAGCTGCTGGCGGCTGATGCGATAGGTAAAGGTGGATTATTTGCGACAGCCTTCAAAATGGCGGCGGGCAACAAGATCGGTGCGGAAATCGCTACTCTGTGCACTCCATGCATGTTCCGTGCGGATTACGGCGCTGTCCTTGCGGAAATCGATGCCGCAGAGGATATCGAGACCCTGCTCGAGGGCACTCAGTACAAGCTCGTCGGCAAGACGACGAAAGAAGCCGTGCTCAAAGCAGATACGGGTGAGGAGCGCGCGGAGATTTCGCTCGACACGGCGATTGCAATCAATGGGGCGCCGCTTGAGGAAATCTTCCCGGTGAGGACGGCGGACTGCAAGGATGCCANNGTTCCGGCATTTTCATATACGGAACGGAGCGCACACAAGCCGGCCGTGAAGATTGCGGCTCCTCCTGTCGTGATTCCGGCATTCCCCGGCACTAACTGCGAGATGGACTCCAAGAGAGCTTTCGAAGCAGCCGGAGCAAAGGCGGAGATCCTTTTAATAAGGAACATGAATGCGCAGGCGCTCGACGAATCGATTCGCGCGTTTGAAAAGAAAATAGAGGAGAGCCGCATAATCATGATTCCGGGCGGATTTTCGGGCGGCGATGAGCCCGACGGCTCGGCTAAGTTCATAACTGCAGTCTTTCGCAATCCGCGAATCAAAGACGCCGTCACGGATCTGCTTGAAAACAGAGACGGCTTGATCCTCGGCATATGCAACGGTTTCCAAGCTCTGATTAAGCTGGGACTGGTACCGTACGGCAAGATTATCGACACGGATGAGCATTGCCCGACGCTGACATACAACACAATCGGCAGGCATGTCGCCCGCTTTGTCAATACCCGCATCGCCTCGGTCAAATCGCCGTGGCTTGCGAATACAAATGTCGGTGACATCCATACGATAGCTGTTTCCCACGGAGAGGGCCGCTTCATTGCGGAAAAAGAGGTGTTGGACTCACTGATTGCTAACGGACAGATTGCAACGCAGTATACAGATTACGAGGGCAGACCTTCGATGGATATCGATGTCAACCCAAACGGCTCTCTGCTTGCTATCGAGGGTATCACTTCGCCTGACGGCAGAGTTTTCGGTAAGATGGCGCACTCCGAGAGAAAGAGCAACGGCACATACAAGAATATTCACGGCAACAAAGAGCAGGGTATCTTTGCTGCCGGTGTGAAATATTTCGGTTAGGAGGAAAGAGAGAATGAAAGCAGCGATTATCATGGGTAGCAAATCGGATTATCCAACAGTGAAAAAGGCCGAAGAAGTGCTCTCTTCGTTCGGCGTGGAATTTGAAACGCGCATTCTGTCGGCACACAGAACGCCGCATGCGGCGGCAGCCTTTTCGGAAAAAGCGGAGGCAGAGGGCTTTGATGTCATCATTGCTGCGGCGGGCAAGGCGGCTCATCTCGCGGGAGTAATGGCTGCAGGCACGGTGTTGCCTGTCATCGGTATTCCGATGAAGTCGAGTTTTATGGATGGCATGGACTCGTTGCTTTCTACGGTGCAGATGCCGAAGGGAATTCCCGTGGCGACGGTAGCCATCGACGGAGCTGAAAATGCGGCCCTACTGGCCGTCCAAATGATGGGCATCAAGTATCCCGAACTGCGGGAGGCGATGCGCGCTTACAAACAGAAAATGAATGATGAGATTCTTGCGGCAAGAGTGGATTTATAATGAAAAGGAGAGAGAACGATGGAAAAACGCAATATGATGTATGAAGGTAAAGCCAAGAAAGTATACAAGACAGATGATGAGAAGTCACTGATCGTGGAATACAAGGACGATGCGACCGCATTCAACGGTCTTAAAAAGGGTTCAATCGCGGGAAAAGGTGTCGTCAACAACGTGATGTCGAATATCATCTTCCAAATGCTCGAGAAAAAGGGCATACCGACACACTTTGTGGAGCAGCTCAGCGAAAGAGAGACCGTCGTCAAAGCTGTAAAAATCCTGCCGCTGGAAGTAATCATAAGGAACGTTGCCGCAGGTTCATTTTCCAAAAGATACGGCGTAGAAGAAGGCAGACCGCTTGCTAAGACGGTACTGGAATTTTCATATAAAAACGACGATCTCGGAGATCCGCTGATCAACGACGATCACATACTCGCCTTGGAATTGGCGACACCTGAGCAGCTTGAAACTGTAAGAAAGTATGCGTATGCAGTCAACGAAGCGCTTAAGGAGTTCTTCCTCGAGAGAGGGCTGCGTCTTATCGACTTTAAAATCGAATTCGGCCTCTTTGACGGGGCGGTAATACTCGCTGATGAAATCTCACCGGATACATGCCGTCTTTGGGACGTTGTAACGGGAGAAAAGATGGACAAGGACAGATTCAGAAGAGACCTCGGCAATGTTGAGGAGACATACACCGAAGTTCTCGGTCGCGTGAAGAAATAAGCGGAAAGGAAACGAGATGAACGAAAAAATGACATATAAGGCTGCGGGTGTCGATACGTTGGAAGGCGCGAAGGCCGTGGATTTGATGAAGGCCCATGTGAAGCAGACTTTCAACGATAATGTGTTGGCGGGGCTCGGTGGTTTTGGCGGATTATTTCAGCTCGATCTCTTGAACGATTTCGGTGCCGGACGCAGAAGAGGCGACGGCATCATGCATCACCCCGTACTCGTCGCGGGTACTGACGGCGTAGGAACGAAGCTCAAGCTGGCCTTCTTGACGGATAAACACGACACAATCGGTATCGACTGTGTGGCAATGTGCGTCAACGATGTGCTCTGCCAGGGAGCAAAGCCTCTCTTCTTTCTTGATTACATTGCGACGGGCAAGCTGAAGGCTGAAAAGATTGCCGACATTGTAAAGGGCGTTGCGGAGGGCTGCAAGCAGTCCCACAGCGCACTGATAGGCGGAGAAACTGCGGAAATGCCCGGTTTTTATGGGGAAGGCGAGTACGATATGGCCGGGTTTTCAGTCGGTATCGCAGACAGGAAGGATATAATTACCGGCGAGCATATCAAGGCCGGCAACAAGATTATCGCTATCCAATCGAGCGGCGTGCACAGCAATGGCTATTCGCTCGTGAGAAAGCTCTTTCTTGAGGATATGAACGTCGATCTTAACGCATATGTGGAAGATCTCGGTGAATCGCTTGGAGATGCGCTCTTAAGACCGACGAAAATTTATTACAACGCTGTCAGCACGGCACTCGAGTATTGCCGTGTCAACGGAATCGTGCATATTACGGGCGGCGGATTTTACGAGAACATTCCGAGGATTATACCCGCAGGGTTGTCCGTTGCCATAGATAAGGGCTCATGGGAAAAGGCTCCTATCTTCGACTATATCGCAAAGTGCGGCCGAATCGAGGAGCGCGAGATGTTCTCTACATTCAACATGGGTGTCGGAATGATGTTGTTCGTCGATGATGCGGATGCGGAAGGATTGCTCGAGGCCCTGAAAGCGCATGGCGAGAAGGCATATCTCATCGGTGAAGTGACGGAGGCTCTTGAGGAAAGAGTCGTCTTAAGGTAATTAGCATGAGTGAAACATACAAAATGTCAGTACTCGTGTCCGGAGGCGGCACGAATATGCAGGCGGTTATCGATGCTTGCGAAAGCGGAAAACTTTCGAACCTGCGAATTGTACGGGTAATCAGCAGCAGAGCCGATGCAGGCGCGATTGCGCGGGCTGATAAACACGGCATTCCCGTGAAGGTAATTGCCAAGAAAGATTTTAAGGATCAACAGGCACTCGATGAGGCTTTAATATCCGCGTTGAAAGAGGCGAAGACAGACATCGTGCTCCTTGCGGGGTATATGAGTGTGCTCGGAGCTTCGGTGATCAAGCAGTACAGAGGAAGGATTATTAATATTCATCCCTCACTGATTCCAAAGTATTGCGGCAAAGGATTTTACGGTCTGCACGTCCACGAAGCTGTCATTGCTGCGGGTGAAACGGAGAGCGGAGCGACCGTTCACTATGTTGACGAAGGCGTCGATACCGGACCGATTATTCTGCAACGCAAGGTATCTGTACTGCCCGGAGATACTGCACAAACTTTGGCAACGCGTGTGCTTGAAACGGAACACGAGATACTTGTGGAAGCTGTTGCGACAGTAATGGCAAATTTAGATAAACCGGAGGATAAATAAATGGGTGGCTTGTTCGGAGCTGTAAGAAAAGACGATTGTGTATTGGATATCTTCTTCGGAACAGATTACCATTCGCATTTGGGGACAAAGAACGGAGGGCTTTGTATATGGGGAGAGGACGGCTTTGAACGTTCTATCCACAACATAGAGAATTCGCCGTTTCGTACGCGCTTTGAAAACGAAGCGGGCACGATGAAAGGCAATAGAGGAATCGGATGTATCAGTGACGGCGAACCGCAGCCGTTGACGGTTTTCAGCCGCTTGGGCGATTATGCCATCGCTACGGTGGGCAGAATCAACAACAAGAAACAGCTTGTGCGCGAGCTGATTAAGACAGGCGCTCATCAGTTCATGACTATGAGCGGCAATCAAATCAACAATACGGAGCTTGTGGCTTCGTTGGTATCGACAGGGAACGATATTGTCGACGGGATACGTTATGCGCAGGATAAAATAGAGGGTTCTTTGACACTTTTGATTTTGACGACCGAAGGTATATATGCCGCACGCGATAAGTACGGCAGGACACCGATGATCATCGGTCAAAAGGAAGACGGATTTTGCGCCGCGTCGGAATCGTTTGCCTTCATCAATATAGGATACAAGTTCCACAAGGAGCTTGGTCCGGGCGAGATAGTTTTCCTTTCGTCGAATTCTGTGAAAACGCTGCAAAAGCCAAACGATGAGATGCGTATTTGCACTTTCCTGTGGACATATTTCGGCTATACGACCTCTACATACGAGGGTGTCAATGTCGAGCAGTCAAGATATCGCAACGGTGCCGGCCTGGCGCAGTATGACAAGGATACAGACGTCGATTATGTGGCCGGCGTGCCGGACAGCGGCGTGGCTCATGCGCTGGGCTATGCGAATGCTTCGAAAATTCCGTACGCGAGACCGCTGATAAAATACACGCCGACGTGGCCGCGCAGTTTTATGCCGCCGACTCAGAAGGCTCGCGAGCGAATAGCCAACATGAAACTTGTACCGGTATTTGAACTCATCCGCGACAAGAGCTTTATCCTCGTTGATGATTCCATTGTCAGGGGGACACAGCTTTCGGGGACGGCAAAATATCTGAAGGAAAACGGCGCCAAGGGCATTCATGTGCGCTCCGCTTGCCCTCCGATTATGTACGGCTGCAAATATTTGAATTTTTCCCGCAGCGTGAACGAGATGGAGCTGATCAGCAGACGGGTGATTTGTGAGCTTGAATGTTTGCGCCCTGAGGAAATCACGGAAGAACTTTTGCAGACATATGTGGACTCCTCTACAGAGCAGCATGCGGCGATGGTGAAACGAGTAGGTGAAAAGCTCGATGTGACGAGCCTCAAATATCATGAACTGGAAGATATGCTGGACGCGATCGGCGTCGAAAAGTGCAAGCTCTGCACATATTGTTGGAACGGTAAGGAGTAGGGAAATGAACGTATACGAAACAAGAAATATAGGCGATCTGCTTGAGAACATCGGATATGCGGGCAGAGGCATCGTTATAGGCAGGACCGAAGACGGGAGAAAGGCGGCTATTGCTTATTTTCTCATGGGCAGGAGCCAAAACAGCCGCAACAGGATTTTCAGAGAAGAGGGTGAGGAAGTTATCATCAATGCTTTCGATCCGAGCAAGCTCGAGGATCCGACACTGATCATCTATTCTCCGATCAAGCGCGTAGGAGACAAGCTTATAGTTACAAACGGCGATCAGACTGATACCGTGGAAGAATTTTTGCAAAGAGGCGAAAGCTTTGAGGCTGCGCTGGAAACACGCGAATTCGAGCCTGATGCACCGAATCTCACTCCGCGCATAAGCGGTCTGCTCGATCTCAAAACGGGCAGCTACAAGATGAGTATTTTAAAGAGCGCGAATGCCGCCGGAACGGCGTGCGACCGATATACATATTCTTACGCATCGGTCGCCGGCAGCGGACATTTCCTGCACACCTATCAGGGCGACGGCAATCCGCTGCCGACATTCGCGGGAGAGCCTAAGCGCGTCAATATTCCCGACTCGCCGGATGAATTGGCACAGGAAATCTGGAACAATCTCGATGCGGAGAACAAGATTTCCCTGTATGTCAGATATATCGATCTCACGACGGGAGAAATCGAAAATCGCATGCTGAACAAGAACAATTGAGGATGATGACCATGAAAGAATTTGAATTGAAATACGGGTGCAACCCGAACCAAAAGCCCGCGAAGATCTACATGGAGGACGGCAGTGAGTTGCCGCTGGAGATCCTCAACGGCAGGCCGGGATTTATTAATTTTCTCGATGCCTTTAACAGTTGGCAGCTTGTCAAGGAACTCAAAGAGGCGCTCGGTTTACCGGCCGCGACCTCATTCAAGCACGTGAGCCCGACCTCGGCAGCCATCGGCCTGCCATTGGACGAGAAACTCAAAAAGGCTTGCTTTGTCGACGACATCGCCGGCCTCGACGATTCTCCGCTGGCTTGCGCTTATGCGAGAGCGCGCGGTACTGATCGGATGTGCTCGTTTGGCGACTTTATCGCTCTTTCCGACGAGTGTGACGCAGTGACGGCACAGCTGATCAAGAGAGAGGTGTCCGACGGTGTGATAGCACCCGGGTATAGCACTGAGGCTCTTGAGATCCTGAAAAGCAAGCGTAACGGCAACTACAACATCATAAAGATAGATCCGGCTTATATCCCGGATAAACAAGAAAAGAAACAGGTGTACGGAATCGTCTTCGAGCAGGGAAGGAACGACTTCAAAATCGATGAGGCCCTGTTGCAGAACATAGTGACGGACAACAAGGATTTGCACGCAAGCGCAATCCGAGATTTGATTGTCGCTCTGATTACACTGAAATACACACAATCAAACTCGGTTTGCTTTGCTGTCGACGGCCAGGCAATAGGCGTCGGAGCCGGCCAGCAATCGCGAATCCACTGCACGCGGCTTGCGGGTGACAAGGCCGACAGATGGCACCTGCGCCAAAGCGACAAGGTTCTCAACCTGCCGTTCAGGAGTGATATCGGCAGACCGGATCGCGATAACGTCATCGATGTTTACCTTTCGGACTGGGAGAGCGACGATGTCCTCGGCGAAGGATTTTGGCAACTGTATTTCACGGAAAAGCCGGAGCCGTTCACACCTGCCGAAAAGAGAGCCTATCTCGATACAATAGACGATGTGGCTGTCGGCAGCGATGCTTTCTTCCCGTTCGGCGACAATATCGAACGCGCAAAGAAAAGCGGCGTCAAATACATTGCTCAGCCGGGCGGCTCCGTGCGTGACGATAATGTCATAGCAGTCTGCAACAAATACGGCATGGCGATGGCCTTTACAGGTATGAGATTGTTTCACCACTAAAAACGAGATAATAATTCGGGAAAGAGCAAAAGAGGAGATAGCCATAGGGTTACTTCCTCTTTCGAGTATTGAAAAGGAGATTAACTATGAAGGTTTTAGTTGTCGGCGGCGGCGGAAGAGAGCACGCCATATGTTGGAAATTGGCGCAAAGCCCGAAGATTACCAAGCTGTACTGCGCACCCGGAAATGCAGGCATTTCTGAAATCGCAGAATGTCTATCCGTGTCAGGCGAAGATATCGACGGTATCTGTAAGGCCGCAGCAGAGCTTCGGATTGACCTTGCTGTCATTGGACCGGAGGTGCCGTTGGCGCTGGGTATAACCGACAGACTTGAGTCGATCGGAATCAAGGTATTCGGCCCCAATAAAAGTTGTGCGCGCCTTGAAGCCAGCAAAGCGTTTACAAAGCAGTTTCTCGAACGTCACAACATTCCGACCGCGGGATACAGGGAGTTCACAAATAAGGACGAGTTGATGGCCAATATCGGCATTTTCGGTTATCCGATGGTCATTAAAGCAGACGGGCTGGCTGCAGGTAAGGGCGTCGTTATCGCAGAGGACGAACAGAGCGCTCGTGCCGCCATCGAAGATATAATGGGGGAAAGAATATTCGGAGAGGCCGGAGACAAAATTGTTGTCGAAGAGTTCCTGCGCGGTGTGGAAGCTTCAATGCTCTGCTTTGTCGATCAAAACACCATCGTTCCGATGGAGTC
>DCTM01000025.1:3451-16163 GCA_002329565.1 Firmicutes bacterium UBA1440 | reverse complement strand
TTGCTTATTTGTCAACCTCTTTTTTCGACTTTTTCACTTTTCTCAAGTTGTCTTTCAAGGTTGCTGCATTTGCGACAGCTTGTATATACTACCAAGATTATGTGGCATTGTCAATACTTTTCTTGCCGCTTTTTCATATTTTTGCCGAATCCGTACATACTACTTGCATATGCTAATATCCGCAAATACAATAATCCCTACGGAGGTGTTGATTTGGCTATCATTGTGATCAGAACGATCATTTTGTATTTTGTCGTACTCTTCGTTGTACGAATTATGGGCAAGTCCGAGCTTTCGAAAATGTCGCCGTTTCAAATGGTAATCATCTTTATGATTGCCGAACTTGCGTCGCTGCCGATAGAATCTTCTCAGATTTCATTGATTAATGGCGTAGCTGCCGTATTTACTCTGCTGTTCTTGCAGGTGCTGATTTCATTCCTTTCTATTAAAAGTGAAAAATTCAAGAACTTTATCAGCGGTACTCCAAGCGTATTGATAGACGACGGCAAGATAAACGTAAACGAAATGCGCTCTCTGCGCATCTCTAACAACGACTTGATGGAGCAACTGCGTCTGGGCAGCGCTCCGTCTCTGTCCGATGTTCAGTATGCTGTAATGGAATCAAACGGACAATTGAGCATTATTCTCAAAGCGGGAAAACAACCGTTGACTCCGGACGATATGGCGATTATCAAACCGAAGATCTTAATGCCGTTAATGATCGTTTCCGACGGTTATATATATGAAGGTAATTTAAAAGCAATCGGATATGAACGCGAATCGTTTCTTGCTCAACTCCGTCTTCACGGCGGTTGCGAGGTATCCGAAGTATTCCTGGCGTTTTCCGATGATAACGGAACCGTTCATGTTTATAAACGCGACAAAAAAGTGTCACAGGAGGTGTTTACAATTTGAGAGCATTTCTGATTTCCTTTTTATCGCTGGCGTTACTCTCCGGCATTTGGTACGCATACGAAACCTACTCCGATGAGAAATTAAATATGTATATTGCCACAATCGAAGAAAAGATTCTTCCGGCTATAGAGGCCGAAAACTGGAGTGAAGTCGAAACGTCGTTCAAACCTTTGGAGTCGGCATGGAACGATTACAGAAAAAAGGCAGTCTTCTTCTTTGATACGATTTCTATCAATGAGGCTGACTATACGCTGGCACGTGTAAAATATTACATCAAAGCCAAGGACGTTTCAAACGCAGGAGGCGAATTGGCTTGCTTGGGCGAACAACTGAAACTGCTCGGCAAAAACGAAAGCTTTCTTCTTGAAAATGTTTTCTGATGTTCTTATTGTTTTTCGGCGTTGTCCTGTGATACAATTATATACAGTATGAAGTTGCAAGCAGTTTGTCGACTGCTTGTTCTCATATCGGGGGATAGCTGTTTTGTTTACAGGGATGGGATATGCGCGAGATTTTAATTGAAATTATCAACAATTACGGATACCTCGGTATCCTGCTTCTCATATTCACAGAAAATATCTTTCCGCCGATTCCTTCGGAGGTCGTTCTTCTGTTCGGCGGATTCCTGACTTTACATACAGATATGACTGCGCCGGCCGTGATTGCCGTTGCAACGCTGGGCTCTCTGCTCGGGGCTGCAGTCTTGTATGCAGTCGGACGCCTTCTCACAAAAAAACGCCTCCATCGCTTTGTTGCAAGCAAAGCAGGCAGGGCGCTGCATCTGAAACCTCGCCACGTGGATATCGCCGGCGAAGCTTTTGTAAAGTATCAGACTGCGGCTGTTCTCGTGTGCCGTTGCATCCCTATAGTGCGCAGCTTGATTTCCATCCCTGCAGGAGCTGCAAGGATGAATCCTCTGCTGTTTTTCTTTCTCACCGGCATCGGCACAGCACTTTGGAACAGCGTGCTTGTTTTGCTCGGCACGGTTCTCGGAGATGCTTGGGAAAGCGGCATGCCGTATCTTAATACATTCACCGATGCAGCCGTCGTCCTCTTGACCGTCATCGGTCTGATTTTAACTTTTAAATTATTCGGGCGTGATTCATAACTCTTTTGCGGAAAATTTTCGTTCAGTTATAATCGCGCCCCGTGTTTTTCGCAACGATCGCCGAAATAGCCGATTTCAACGCTCCCCGCTCTTAATTTTATGATTTCACAGTCGTTGTCGCAGTCCCCGCACTCAAACGGGACGGCCTCTATTTTCATCTGCGAGATGGCGAAGCCGCGAAAGCGGCTGCGCCCGTACTCGCCCCGTTTGGCGAGTACGGCGGCGCCGACGGCGCCCATCTCGCGATAGTATTCCGGCACCTTAATCCCAATGGACAATTTCTCGGAGAGATTTTGCACTAAGCCTCGATTTGCTGCCACGCCGCCGACGAAAATCGCCGGCGCCGCGACTTCTCTTCCTTCGATAACCTTTTTTATATACCTGTCCGCCAGCGCTTCACAGATTCCCGCAGCAATTTCGTTGCTGCCATATCCCATCTGACGTTTTCTGACGATATCTTCTTCCACAACACAAAGGCAGTCACCATGCAAGGTGACAGGCTTTGCGATCATAGCTCTGCGTCCGAAGTCATCGCTGCTCATGCCCATACAAGCAGCCTCACTGTCAATAAATGCACCCATTCCCGCTGCGCAGATTTCTCCTACGGAGAAATCTGCCAACCTGCCGCCATTCATAGCGATGAATGCGGCATTTCTGTTGCCGATTTTGATAATGCTGTGCGTCTCCGGCAGAAGATCGGCAACCGCGGCGGCCAGAGCGGGAATCTCGCCGACAACAGCATCGCCGCCGACGATGGCGGCAGGCAGCTCTCTGCCGCTGCCCGTCACCCCCACACCGCAAATCAAACTGCAACTGTAATCGTCTTCCAAATTTTCGAGCCCTCGCAAAGTGGCTTTTACAATGCCGCCTTCGAGCGACTCCGTAAAAGCCTCACATACCGTACCTTCCTCATCGATAATTGCAAAAGCACAGGCAGACGCACCCGCATCGATTCCCAAATAATATTTTACTTCACCTTTCATGACCGCCGGCTCCTCTCTTCGATTAAAAATTTAAAAGCCTCAAGGCGCGCATTGAGTCCGGCGTTATACAGATGTTCCCCCGTCTCGATTACCAAAAACGGCGATCCCTCAAATCGCTTGCGCAGGTCGACGATGCGCACCGCATCATCCTTGCAATCGAAGCAGCAGATGTAAACGATACCTTGGATTTCTCTTTCCGAACGCTCGCTCAAGCGCTCTTGGGTCACCACACCGATGCCCAGTCTGTGCAGTTTGGAAACAATATTCAGGTTCGCATATTCGTCGTATATATTGTAAGGGCGGCCGGCAAGCAATATTTTGTACGGATAGCCTTGATTATTGTACCCTCTGACAGTATACTTCTGTGCATGCGTCCCGTTTTCAAATGCCGTATCAAAATTGCGTTTTGTTACGCCGAATTTGTTTGCCGTCAGCCAGAGTTCATCTTTAAAACACTCAGTGTCCTCTTCGGCATTGAGCTTCTCACCTCTGCAAGACTTGCTGCCGGTGCGCGGGCGGAAGTCCTCAGGCACAAATACCTCATAACCCTTTTCCTGCAGAGCTTGACAATGACCCGCGAATATCTTTTCCGCCGCACAGGCCCGCTCATCACAATTACACTGCCCCATTCTGCGAATCCTGTCATTCGTCTTGGCGCCAAAAACGATGTCCGCGTCGATGCTGTCCGCGAAATTCATGAGGAAGGGTCTGTATCTGTAAAAAAACAATCCCCGCGGGATGCCGATTCCCTTTTTTTCGGACATAAAAAACCTCCTTGCATCAATACATTTAGTATTGCCGGGAGGTTTTTTTCCTATACGATTTCGTACATTTCCGCCGCATCGTCTTTTTTAGACGAGTCAATCAATTTCTTTACTTTTACGGTCACTTCGCTGCTTCCGAAGACTATCTTAATGATATCGCCTTCCTTCACTTCGGTACCCGGTTTGGCCGTCTTGCCGTTGACGGTGATGCGTTCTTTATCGCATGCTTCCTTGGCAACGGTGCGTCTCTTGATGAGCCGCGAATTTTTTAAAAATTTGTCTACACGCATGTGTTCGCCTCCAAGATGGGTCAGATGTTCAAATTAACAAAAGCAGCCATGCGGCTGCTTTCTCGTAAGTTCATTTTATTTATTAACAGCATCTTTTAAAGCTTTGCCGGCTTTGAATACAGGAGCCTTGGATGCTTCAATCTTGATGATTTCTCCCGGCTTTCTCGGATTTCTTCCCTGTCTTTCTTTTCTGTCTCTTGTTTCGAAAGTGCCGAAACCAATCAACTGTACCTTCTCACCTTTTACAAGAGCTTCTTCAACGCTTGCCACAAATGCGTTTACCGCACTTTCCGCATCTTTCTTTGTAAGGTTGGCCTTCTCAGCTACTGCAGCCACTAACTCCGCCTTATTCATAATAACTATATCCTCCTTAAATAATATCTTACTTTTTTTTCCAGCACCTTCGCTTCATCCCAAAGCTTGTCCATTTGCGCAAGAGTCATTTCCTGCAAACGGAGTCCTTGTTTCAATGCGGCTTCCTCCACATATTGAAAACGCCTAAGGAATTTATCCGACGATGCATTCAAAGCTTCCTCCGGATCAATCTTAAGAAAACGCGCCACATTTACCGCAGAAAAAAGTATGTCGCCCAACTCTTCAAGCATCTCTTCTCTGAAACCATGTGCACAGCTTTCTTTTAATTCTTCCGTTTCTTCTTCAATTTTCAGAAAAGCCCCCGAAACGTCATCCCAATCAAAACCCACATCCGCAGCTTTGCTCTGGAGTTTGTAACTGCGAGTCAAAGCGGGAAGCGCTCTCGGAATACTTAACAGCCTTTCTGTTTGAGTCTTCTTGTCTGTTTCCGTTCTTTTGATATTTTCCCATTTTTCAAGCACTTTGTCAACTGTTTTAATCTCTTCTTTGGAAAAAATATGGGGATGACGGCGTATCATCTTATCGCACTCCGAATTCATGACATCCTTCAACAAAAAATCCCCTTTTTCTTCTGCAATTTGAGAATTCATCAAAATCTGCAAGCACACGTCGCCAAGCTCTTCTTTGAAATTTACAGTATCCTTTCTGTTGACAGCATCGACCGCCTCATACGCTTCCTCAATCATGCAGCTGCGCAGGCTCTCATATGTCTGCTCCTTGTCCCAAGGGCACTCCGCCCTCAGAATTTTGACAATCTCCCACAGCCGCCGGAATGCCTCTTCATCTGTCTGTGCTTCCTCCATCAGATGGCTGTATTTTTCGTAGTTATCCATTATTTTATCCCTACCTATTTTATAAATCTGTCCGCTATCCTGACCAGGTGTCTGCCCTTAGGCATGCCCGCAAGTTCATCCCGGGTAATAGCGCGCGTCTTCAAAAGCATATAGCCGTACACGAAAGCTGCCAAAGCAATTGCCGCCAACGTGGCCAAGGTTCCTCCGATCACGCCGCTCAATAAATGATATGTAACCCAGGCAACGATGCCCATAACGACGGCTGAAATTCCCGGCTTCAAATAGACCAATCCCAAATCGAATTGTGTTCCCGTATAGCGCTTTACAGCAATCAAATTAAGAACTGAAGCAATAATATATGCCGCGACTGTACCGATTGCTGCGCCCTTTACATTAATCGCCGGAATGCCCGTCAACCAATAGGTCAGCGCAATTTTGGCAGCCGCACCGAAGCACATGTTAATTACGGGTACGAGTTGTCTGCCGATACCCTGCAATACTCCCGTAAGCGTCTGCACGCTTGAGAGGAAGACAACACCGAACGCCATGATAATCAGGCACTGCGCCGCACCGACAGCGCTCGCTTTCTGCATCGGAAACAGCATCAACATGATGGGCTCCGCGAGTACCATCAACCCGACCGCGCAGGGCAAACCGACGGTCACCGCCATGCGAAAGCCCGTGTGAATATTGTCACGCAGTTCGTGAGTCTTGCCGAGCTTATGCATCTCAGCCACAACAGGCACCAGACTCATTGCGATCGCCTGCGTCAGTACCTGCGGAAAGTTTATAAGCGAACCCGAAAAGCCCGAAAGCTGGCCGTACAAAGCCTTTGCTTCAGCGTAGCTGAAGCCCGCGGATCCCTGCAGCCTTGACATAACAATCGGTACATCTATAGCGTTCATAATCGGCATAATCGCAGCACCGAGAGTAATCGGTACAGCGAAAACAACTATTCTTCCCAGGATATAGGCCGCACTTTCCTCGCTGTTGCTCTTGCTTCTCTCAATATTCTTCTTGTAACGCTTTTTACTTATAACGAAAATAAGCATCACTACCATGATGCCGCCGAGCGAGCCCGCCGTAGCACCGAAAGCCGCACCTGCCGCAGCGTATTCCAACCCGCGGCCCAAAAAAACATAGGCCAGCGTCAGACCCACGCCGACGCGGAAAATTTGTTCGACCACCTGCGAAAAAGCCGTGGGCTTCATATTTTGATTGCCTTGGAAATAGCCGCGAAACGAGGCCATAATCGGTACAAGAAGCAGAGCCGGTGCCAGTGCTCTCATAGCGTATTGTGCCTCGGGAATCATACAGGCGGTAAAGTAAGCTTCCGCACCGAAAAAGCACAGCAAAAACGAGGCTGTTCCGATCATAAACATCAAGAAAAACGACACCTTAAACACTCGGTATCCGTCGTAATATCTGCCTAGCGCATTGCGCTCAGAGACCATCTTGGAAATCGCGACCGGGATGCCCGCCGTAGAGATGGCGAGAAAAATATTATAAATCGGATACACGGCTTGGTAATACGCCATCCCGTTGTCTCCGATCATATTCCCAAGCGGAATGCGGAAGAATGCGCCGAGTATCTTTACAATAATACCGGCCATTCCGAGGATCGCAGCCCCTTGGATAAATGTTTTCTTTGCCATCTAGTTCAATTCTCCCAATATCTTTTTTGTTAAAATGTTCACCGTACGGCGAGCCTTCTCTATATCTATCGTCAGGAATTCGCCGTCGCGATAGAGGATCTTGCCGTCGCACATCGTCAACACGACATCACCGCTGTGTGCGGAATACACGAGGCTCGTTCTCAGATCATGTACGGGGCAGAGGTTTGCCTTTTCCAGGTCGATGATCTGCAGGTCTGCCTTCATTCCTTTGGCGATCTTCCCGCAGTCCAACCTTCCCTGTGCGAGAGCACCTGCGCGTGTAGCCATATAGAGGAGTTCCTTCGGTGTCAGAGCCGAGGCTTTGCCGGTTTTAATGTTGGCGCACAACGCGGCAAATTTCATTTCCTCAAACATATCAAGGCTGTTGTTGCTGGCGACACTGTCCGTTCCAAGCGCGACATTCATGCGCAGATCGAGCATCTTGCGCACATCGGCTATACCGCTTGCAAGCTTCATATTGCTGATCGGGCAGGTAGCAACGATGACCTCCTTACGCTTGAGGATTTCAAAATCTTCTTCTTCCAACCATACGCAGTGCGCTGCCGTCGTCCGTGTATTGAACACGCCGGTTTTTTCGAAAAAGGCAGCGGGTGTCATCCCATGGCGAGCTTTGCACTCCTCATGTTCCCGTTTCGTCTCCGACAGATGCACAGCCATATTCAGTCTGTTATAATATGCGAAGTCCGCCACAGCCTTGCAGGACTTCTCGGTATTTGTATACTCGGCGTGCAACGAAACATCGGTCAAAAGCCGTCTCATTCCTCCGGTATGGTATTCCTTTACCAAATACTCCATCTCACGAAAGCGTGGACTGTTGAGCGGATTACTGTCGTCGAAATGCGTGATTGAGCGGGAAATATTCATCTTTGCTCCTGCATCGAGCACAGCATCTGCTTCATCCGGAGAAAAATAATACAAATCGGTCGAGGAAACGATTCCGCCTGCAATTCCTTCGGCCAATGCCAGCATAGTTCCCCAGTATACGGCATATCCGTCCAGCTTATCTTCAAACGGAAATATCTTTTTCTCCAGCCAATCCTGCAAAGACAAACCTTCACCGTATCCGCGCATCAGCGTCATCGGAGAATGCGCGTGCGCATTGTAAAACGCCGGCATCATCAGCTTGCCCGCGCCATCGTATATCTCGCTGTTGTAAATATAGCTGTAAAGCTCGTCGGGCACCTCGGTGCCTACATATTCAATCTTGTCATCCTTTATACCAACATACATATTCTCGCAGACTTCGAAATTTTCGTTTAAAACAGTAATATTTTTAAAAAACATCAAAACCTCCCGTTTGTGTTCTGCAATTTACAATTATATTTGATTTTTAATTATATCACAGCATAGCATAAAATACCATATTTTCTGTCTTTGCACGCCAAGATGTTTTTACCTGTTCTCCGTATATTTTCCGCATGTTTACAAATAATACATCTACGCATTATATCACAAACCATGGAGGAACCAAATTATGAAGGCGACAGGGATTGTAAGAAGAATAGACGATTTGGGAAGAGTGGTCATTCCAAAGGAAATCAGAAGAGTTTTGCGTATTCGCGAGGGTGATCCTCTTGAAATTTACACAAACAACAACGGCGAAGTTATACTTAAAAAGTACTCTCCAATCAATGAATTAAGCAGATATGCCGCCGAATATGCTGAAACGGCGTCAACAATTCTCGGCAGCACGGTGGTCGTTTCGGATACAGATCAGGTGATTGCTGTTTCCGGCGGTCTGAAAAAAGAGCTGCTCGACAAAAAAGTAGATTACGAACTGGATAAGATCATACAGAGCAAAAACAAATATCTCAACGACAAGAAAATTATCGTGCCTATAATTTCGCAGGGCGATGCGATCGGATCGATTACCATAATACCGAAGGATTCGAACAGAATTCTCGGTGAGGCGGAATTGAAGGCGGCGGAAATCGGCGCAGGTTTTCTCGCGAAACAGATGGACAATTAAGAAGCCCATTTACTTTTTGCGCCGCCCGGGTTAAAATTGCAGTAAAACATCCCTCTGTTGCGAGAAAAGGAGTGATTGCAGTGAAACTCGGTTTGCTATTAGTGGATATTCAAAACGACTATTTCCCGGGCGGCAGAAACCCGCTCGTACTCCCGGAGATTGCGGCGATGCAGGCTAAGAAGATTCTGACATTTTTCAGGAGCCACGGTCTTCCGGTCTATCACATTCGTCATATCAGCCTCAGCCCGGATGCAAGCTTTTTTCTGCCCGATACCGCAGGAATCGACTTTTACGGATCTGTCGTGCCGCAGGCGGATGAGATCATTATCACAAAGCATAATCCCGACAGTTTTTTGGACACGAGTCTTAAGGAACGTTTGGAGCAAGACGAGGTCACCGATCTGGTTATCTGCGGTATGATGACGCACATGTGCATCGACACCACCGTCAGATCGGCAGCCGCCTACAACTACCCCATTACTCTTATTGCAGATGCCTGTGCAACCAAAGATTTGACTTGGGAGGATAATACAGTGCCCGCACGGCAAGTACAGGACGCTTATTTGGCGGCCATCGACGGCACCTTTGCCACAGTCATGCGCTCGGAGGATTGGCTCGACAGTCGAGAATAAAATGTACACGATATAAAAAGAGAGGCTCTTCTCAAGAAGACAGCCTCTCTTTTTTCGTTTATTTCACTTCGTTCATTTTATACAAGCAATCCTTCGGCTCATTCTTGCAGCTTCCGCTTTCCTTGAATTCAAGCTTGTTCTTGCCGACGCTGACAAGCATGTTCGCAGGTACGGATTCCGTGATGAAGGCGCCCCCTCCAATGACGGTATTCTCTCCTATGACCGTATCACCGCTGAGCACCGAAGCGCCCGAATAAATCGTTACATTGTCCTCGATGGTCGGATGCCGCTTCTTGCCCGCGAGCGCACGTCCGTTGCGCAGCGACAGCGCCCCTATTGTCACCCCCTGATAGATTTTCACATGTTTGCCGATGATTGAGGTCTCGCCTACCACAACTCCTGTAGCGTGGTCAATGAAAAAATATTCCCCTACTGTCGCGCCAGGGTGCATATCAACGCCTGTACGGCTATGCGCGTATTCGCTCATTATACGAGGGATCATCGGCACTCGCAGTTCATATAAAGCGTGCGCCAAGCGATGTGTGGCAATGGCCTCAAAGCCCGGATAGGAAAAGACTATCTGTTCTTTATTTTCGGCCGCAGGATCGCCTTCGAAGGCAGCCTGCACGTCGGTGGTGAGAATACGATATATCTCCGGCAGCTGTGCGAAGAATGCGCAGCAAATATCCTCCGCCCACTGCTCGGCCTCCGCACTGTCATGCGTAAGGTCGTCGTTCTCATACAGGTGAATCATCGTCAGCTGTTCTTTCAGCTTGTGATAGATGTTCTTCATTTTGTATCCGCTCTCGTATCCGTTGTAGTCACACTGCACCGCCTTGTTCCCTGTATATGCGGGGAACATCAGTTGTTTGAGATCGTTCAGTATCTCAATGATAACATCCTTTTCCGGTAAATTCGGCACAGCCTTCTCGGTAATCAAGTATATGTCTTGCATTTTCTTAAGCGCCTCTATATAGATTGGCAGATTTTTGTTGAATTCACCGTTAAAATTCATTTTACGCTCTCCTTTTGATTCAATGTTTGGAGTATAGACAGATAGCGCTCTCCTGTATCCGGCAGTATAACGACAATATTTTTGCCCGCGTATTCAGATCTCTTTGCCAGCACTGTCGCGGCGTACAATGCCGCACCGCTTGAAATACCCACAAACACGCCTTCCTCTGTGGCGAGCAATTTCTGCCCCGCAAAGGCGTCTTCGTTGCGCACGGGCAAGATTTCATCGTAAATGCCTGTGTCGAGAGTAGCCGGTATGAAGTTCGCGCCGATGCCCTGAATGGAGTGCGGACCTGCTTTGCCTTCGGAGAGCAGCGGTGACGCCTGCGGCTCAACGGCGACGATCTTGACAGACGGATTCTTTTCTTTTAAATATTTGCCTGCACCGCTCACTGTACCGCCTGTGCCGACTCCGGCCACCAGGACGTCTATCTGTCCGGACATAGCTTCCCAAATTTCCGGGCCTGTAGTCAGATAATGAATCTCGGGGTTGGCGGGGTTCGAAAACTGTCCTGTGAGAATCGAACCCGGCAGCTCCGCTGCCAGCGCCTCCGCTTTGGCGACGGCGCCCGCCATCCCCAGAGCTGCTTCCGTAAGAACGATTTCTGCACCGTATGCCGAAATCAACTGCATGCGCTCAACGCTCATGTTCTCAGGCATTACGATTATAGCCCTGTATCCCTTTGCTGCAGCCACAAGAGCGATGCCGACGCCCGTGTTTCCGCTAGTCGGTTCTATGATTGCCCCTCCTTTGACCGGAGTACCCTTGCGCTCAGCGTCTTTGATCAAATTAAAAGCCACCCTATCCTTAACACTGCCTCCGGGGTTAAAATACTCCAGCTTGCCATAGATTTTAGCATTGAGACCCTGATTTTTCTCGAGGTTGTTTAACTTGAGTATCGGCGTATTGCCGATGAGCTCCGTGATGTTGTTGTATAATTTCATAAATTTAAAATCCTTTCTTTCTCGGTATCATAATTTTATTTCGGGAACTAAAAAAACGCAGACAGCGAAAAAGCCGTCTGCGTTACACAATCTAAGATTATACAATCTTCTTGCAGCAGGTACAGCTTCTCCGATTCATAATACAACAACATGCTTGATTTAAAGTAAATAACATAGTTTAACTCCTTTCTGTCCTGCTTAATTTTTTCAACTCGCTCTATAGTATACCCGAACTGCGCCGCTGTAAACATCTTTTTGTTATTTTATTAACAAGAAGATTCTTCCGGGGCTCGAAACAGTGCCATATTAAATCGCCGGTTTGATTCTTATATCTTCGACAAAAGGCGGATTATTTCCTCGAGCTTGTTCTTGCCTTGCCACGCAAAGCGAATATATGGCCGTTTGCCCCCATGGATGAAGATGCGCGGACCGTATTCACCGGCCAGTGCCGCCAGCCCCTGCGCCGTGAGCGGATTTTTCTCGCTGAATTCAAAATGAATCTTTGGCGGCGCCGGTTTGCCACCTATCGTCGACATATCACTGACCTCACGAATACGGGTGATGCACAGTTTTTCCGCTAAGTACCGTATATGTGAAATCTTCACCAGATTGACCGCCTCCTGAGGAATGTCTCCGAATCGATCAATCAACTCATCGAATATTTCGTCCTCATCCTCCTCGGACTTCACTTCGGCGATCTTCTTGTACATTTCCAGCTTCTGCATTTCATCTTCAATATAAGTGCCGGGGATGAAAGCCGACGCAGTGATTTCAATCGTAGCCTCTTCGCGATCGGGGTTGACGATTTCACCCTGCAGTGCGCGTACGGCATCTTCGACCAATTTGCAATACAATTCATATCCTATATTCATCATATGCCCCGATTGCTCTGTGCCCAGCAGGTTGCCGGCACCACGGATTTCCAGGTCACGCATGGCAATCTTAAAACCCGCACCGAATTCGGTGAACTCCTTAATCGCTCGCAGGCGCTTTTCCGCTGTCTCCGACAGTACCTTATCCTTTTTGTGCATCAGATATGCATAGGCCATGCGGTTGCTCCTGCCCACGCGTCCTCTGAGCTGATACAGCTGTGAGAGGCCAAAGCAGTCGGCATCGAGAATCAATATCGTGTTGACGTTAGGTATGTCTATTCCTGATTCGATAATCGTCGTCGATACCAAAACATTATTCTCACCGTTCATGAAGTTGAGCATCACTTGCTCAAGCTTTGCAGCATTCATCTGCCC
>DCTM01000025.1:0-3381 GCA_002329565.1 Firmicutes bacterium UBA1440 | reverse complement strand
CACATAGGTCTGCACCGGATACCGCTCTTCGGGAGGCTCCGAAATTAAGCTCATGTCCTTCATTCCTACGAGCGACATGTGCAATGTGCGCGGAATAGGTGTCGCTGAAAGCGTCAGCACATCGACATTATGCTTGAGCATCTTTATGGTCTCCTTATGCTCTACACCAAAGCGCTGTTCTTCATCGATTACAAGCAAGCCCAAATCTTTGTATTTCACATCCTTTGAGAGGATTCTGTGCGTGCCGATCAGAACATCGATCATACCCTTCTCCAACTGCTCAAGGATTTTTTTCTGTTGCTGTTCACTGCGAAACCGCGAGAGCATTTCCACGGTAAAAGGAAATTTCTCAAAGCGTTCTTTGAGGCTGTAATAATGTTGACCGGCCAGCAGTGTCGTGGGTACCAGCATAACGGCCTGTTTGCCTTCAGCTGCACATTTAAAGATCGCGCGCGCCGCCACTTCCGTTTTGCCGTAACCGACATCACCGCACAGCAAACGATCCATCGATACATCCTTTTGCATATCCGCCTTGATTTCCCTAATGCACCTCAGCTGATCTTCCGTTTCGACATAAGGGAAGCTGTCTTCGAATTCAGCTTGCCAGACGGTATCCTCGCCGAAGGCGTACCCTTTGAGTGCCTTACGCTGTGCGGAGAGTTCGAGCATTTCCTTGGCCATGTTTACAACGGCAGCCTTAGCCTTGGCCTTCGTCGCCTTCCACTCTCCGCCTGAAAGTTTGGATAGTTTCGGCGGTGCTTCGCCTCCGCCGATGTACTTTTGTACTATGTCCATCTGGTCGACAGGCACATAAAGGATGTCCTCACCGCTATACTTGATTTTCAGATAGTCCTTTTTGGTGCCTTGAATTTCCAGCTGTTCTATTTTGACGAACTTGCCGATGCCGTGATTTTCATGCACAACATAGTCGCCTTTGCGCAAATCGGAGAAATTCTTTATTGCATGCTCACCGGTCTTTTTCTTGCGATCAGTCGTTCGCTTGCGAGTCGTGAAGATGTCGCCTTCCCAGATATAGCAGAACTTTTCCTCCGGGAATTCCATGCCTGCGGTCAGAGTGCCTTTTTTCAGCCAAACACGTGTCGCCAGCCCCTCGGTTTCGAGGAAGCTCTTCATATTCTCGATCTTTTCGTCGCTCTCACAGACGATCGTAACCTTGTAAGATTCCTTGAGATATCGCTGCAGCTCATCTTTAAGAACATCGAGCTTTCCGTTAAATGACGGTGTCTGTCGGCTCTTAATATTGTGGAGTTCGGCATAGGATTCCACTCCCTTGACGTTCTTGCTGAACGGGTTAAAGAGATAGATATTTTCACGCTTGTAAATTTCGGTGTAGTCTTTAACTGTCGGGATCATCACGCTGTCATGCGGTGTGACCTGTCCCTTTTCAAGCAGTACCTCGAAGTCAGCTTTTACCTCTTCGTGAAGGAGTTTGACATTTTCGTACACACGTTCCGGATCGTCGATCATTATACATGAGCCCGGACGCAGGTAATCGCAGAGAGTCTCCGGATCGGAATAAAAATAGTGCAGATAGCTGTCAAGCATCTGAATGTTCGTCATCGCTTCAATGTGACCGGTCAATTCTCGGCAACGATCTTCCAAGCGATTGAGATGCTCGCGTGCTTCCGATTGCCCTGTCTCGGTCATACGCTTTTCAAGGCGCTTACGGTAGGTGTCATATTCGCGTTGTACGTTTTTCGCAGCGTTCGCGAAGATACTGCGATCGCTGACAAGAGAAAGAGCCGGATAAATTTCCACATATTTGAGACTTTCAAATGAACGTTGTGTGTCGGGGTCAAATGTACGCAATGAGTCAGGTTCATCGTCAAAAAATTCCATCCTGTACGGAAGATCGTTATCGGGCGTGAAGACATCGAGGATATCACCGCGCAGGCTGAACGTTCCCGGGTACTCGACAAGATGTGTGCGCTCATATCCCATTAGAACAAGTTTTTCGCAAATCGCTCTGATGTCTGCGGACTTCCCTCTCTCGATTCTGACAAAGTTCTTCTCGTATTCCCTGTGCGGAATCATCTTTTTCAGCGCAGCCGAAACCGGAGCGATGACAATACATGCCTCATCACCCATCAACGCGTTGATCCCTCTCATTTTTTCAAATAATGTTTCTCTGCTCTTGGCCTCGTAGCGCGTAAACAGCGGCCCTTCTTCCGGCAACACATGTATTGTTTTGTCGGAAAAAAAAGACAGGTCGACAGCCAATCTTTTCGCTCTCACATGAGATGAAACGATAATCAAGCTGTGACTGTCTTGTCTTTTTGAAATGTCTGCTGCAATAGGTGCCACACGGCTTTCGGATATGCCTGAAAAGCTAATCGGTTTTTGTGCCATTTCTTTCCTTTTTTTCTTTTACATTGTACTCGTTCATTGCCCGGTCGATACCGCTCTCTATGATGCTGAGAGCCGCCTTCGCGGCCCTTGTAATCGCGTCATCAAGCAGCGGCGCCTCTTCCTTTGGAATTTGTCCGGTGACAAAGCTCGCCAAATTCATGCCTGAGGGCCCGCCGATGCCGATGCGGATGCGCGGGAAAACGTCATCGTACAGCTTGTAAATAATATCCTTCATACCGTTATGCGTGCCGGAGCTGCCTCCCTTACGGATGCGCAGCGTCCCGACAGCAATATCAATATCGTCATAAATCACGATCAGGTTTGAGAGATCGAGTTTGTAAAAGTCTGTGATTTCCTTGACCGCGGTACCGGAAAGATTCATATAGGTCTGCGGCTTAACGAGGATCACCTTTTGCCCGCAAAAGGTGCCTTCCCCGATCAGAGACTTGAATTTTATCCTGTCTACCTTGATTCCCAATTCGGAAGCAATGCGATCAATGGTCAAAAATCCCATATTGTGCCGCGTCTGCTCATATCGTCTTCCCGGGTTACCAAGACCAACAATTATGTACATTGATATCCCCTTTAATCAAACAGTTTACTGATCGAATCGTTTGTATAGATTCTAAGCATTGCTTCAGCGAACAGCGGCGCTACCGACAATGTCTTAATCTTGTCGAGATGCTTCTCTTCGGGTAAACGAATCGTATTGAGCAACACAAGTTCTTCAATAGCGGAGTTCTGCAGCCGCTCGGTTGCAGGTCCCGAAAGAACCGGATGAGTTGCCGCCGCGTAAACAGCTTTGGCTCCCATTTCTTTGATTGCATTGGCAGCATTGNNACCGCCGTGTCAATCATGTCGTCGATCAGGATGCAATTTTTGTTTTCTATGTTTCCGATGATATGCATGATTTCGCTCTTATTCGGTTCCGGTCTTCTCTTGTCAACGATGGCAATCGGGCAATTGAGATACTGAGCAAAGTTGCGCGCCCTCGTCACGCTTCCGTGATCC
>DCTM01000023.1:17346-17503 GCA_002329565.1 Firmicutes bacterium UBA1440 | reverse complement strand
GAAGAATCCATCTGTAGGCTCGCGCAGATGGCGCGTGCGGCGGGCATGCATTTGATCGTCGCTACACAGAGACCGTCCGTTGATGTAGTTACGGGTGTTATCAAAGCCAATATTCCTTCGCGTATCGCATTTGCGGTTTCGTCGCAGATTGACTCGA
>DCTM01000023.1:0-17300 GCA_002329565.1 Firmicutes bacterium UBA1440 | reverse complement strand
GCGAGGTACATAAAGTAATAGAATTCGTCAAGGCACAGGGAGAGGCCCCTGAGTATGCCAATGATGTAATGCATACGATTGAGAAGGCAAATACCGGAACGGGCGACAGCGGTGTCGAGGCAGACGAGCTTCTGCCTGAAGCCACAGAATTGGTCGTGCACAGCGGACAAGCATCAGCTTCTATGCTGCAACGGCGATTCCGAATCGGCTACAATCGTGCAGCTCGCATTATAGATATGTTGGAAGAGCGCGGAATCATCGGACCTTCCGACGGCTCGCGCCCACGGCAGGTGCTGATGACGGAGACGGAACTTTACGCGCTTAAAAATGAAACGGAGGGTATGGATAACGAATAGATGAAAATATTAATAGAAACACTTGGATGCCCCAAAAATTTTAACGATTCCGAGAGGGCGGCAGCAATATTGGACAAGAATGGCATCAAGAGAACGGACAATGTTGCGGAAGCTGACATCATTATGGTCAACACCTGCGGCTTTATCAATGACGCCAAGCGTGAATCGATAGAGCGCATCTTCGATATGGTTGGGGTAAAGGAAGACAAAATCCTCATCGTCTCCGGATGCTTGTCGAAACGATACGGTGACGAACTGTTCAAGCAGATGGACGAAGTCGACATATTTATCGGAGTCAATGACTACGACAGACTGCCTGAATTGATCGCTAATTTTCAAGAAGGAAAGCGACAAAAGGAAATTTCCGAGACTACCTGCGGCTTCGGCCTGCCCGGGGAGCGTCTGCTGCAGAGCAACGCATATTCAGCGACCGTCAAAATTGCCGAAGGCTGCGACAACCGATGTGCGTATTGCATAATCCCTTACATCAGAGGACCGTACAGAAGCCGCACACAAGAAGATATCCTCGCAGAAGCCGCCATTCTGGCTAAGAAGGGTGTCAAGGAGCTGATTTTAATCGCCCAAGACGTTACATTTTACGGCAATGACTTATACGGGCATTCTGCTCTGCCGGAGTTGCTCAGAGCCTTGTGCAGGATCGATGGATTCGAATGGATCCGCCTGATGTACTGTTATGAGGATCGAATTACGGATGAGCTGATTGCAGTGATGGCCGAAGAACCGAAGATTTGTCATTATATAGACATTCCGATTCAACACGCTTCAGACAAGATTCTTAAGAGTATGAAACGTCAGAGTAACCATAAAAGTATTATGTCAACAATATCCAAGCTGAGGCAGCAAATTCCGGACATTCACATCCGCACAACCTTGATTACGGGATTTCCCGGGGAAACGAAGAAAGAATTCGATGAATTGTACGATTTTGTTGAAGAAATGCGCTTTGAGCGACTTGGAGTATTCGCCTATTCCAAAGAAGAGGGCACTCCCGCAGCATTGATGAAACCGCAAGTACGGTCTGATGTCAAGGAACGCAGACGCGAACAGATCATGCGTCTGCAAAACAGAATTTCTTTGGAAATCAACGAAGAAAAGATAGGCAAAATCCTGCGTGTTCTCGTGGAAGAGCAAGATGAGGACGGCAGTTATATCGGCAGAACCGAATATGACGCACCTGAAATCGACAACTCAGTTCTATTCACATCGGAGAGAGAGCTTTCGCCCGGAGATATGGTCTATGTCAGAATCGATGACGCATTCGACTACGACCTCACGGGCACAGAAGTGACAAAGGAGTAGCATTATGAATTTACCTAACAAACTGACTGTCGCGCGCACGATAGCGGTACCGTTTTTTATCATCCTTTATCTGTGCGATTTTAAAATTGCCGCCTTTGTACTTTTCATCGCGGCTTCGTTTACTGACATGTTGGATGGCAAGATCGCCAGAAAATACAACCTTGTAACCAACTTCGGAAAGATCATGGACCCACTGGCCGACAAAATTCTCGTTTATTCGGCATTTTGCCTGATGGTTCAAAACGGCCTTGTGCCGGCTTGGATGTTTATCATCATTCTTGCCAGGGAATTCGTCGTTTCCGGGATGAGAACTGTGGCAGCTTCGCAAGGCATTGTCATTGCTGCAGGCATGAGCGGCAAGATAAAGACTGTTCTCCAGATGATAGCAGTGCCTCTGTTGTTGCTGGTGGGCGTTTTTGCACAACCTCAGATTGACGCAATTGTTACGCTCATTGCCAATCTGTTCTTATGGGCTTCGCTTGTCATGACTGTTGTTTCGGGAACCGAATACGTATATAAAAACAGAAACGTCTTCTCAATGTAACATAGGGATGACGCATTTATTTCAGACAGATAAGGAGAGGAAGGCTTAATATCCATGAAAACAGCGATATTATCCGTGGGAACGGAGATTTTGTTCGGCCAGATTGTCAACACAAATACGACATATCTCTCACAAGAGTTGCAAAATCTGGGATATGATGTAATGTATCATTATACCGTGGGAGACAATCCTCACAGATTGAAGGAAATCATCGGGCACATCTTTCAAGAATGCGATATCATTCTTACGACCGGCGGCCTTGGGCCTACGCAGGACGACTTGACCAAGGAGATGGTATGCGAAGCCATGAACGATGTCCTCGTGGAAAATAAAGATGAGCTCGCAAAGATAGAACTCTACTTTAAACAGACAGGCAGAACGATGCCACCGAATAATATTAAGCAAGCATATTTGCCGTCTCGCGCCGCGGTTTTGGAAAACGATAACGGTACGGCGCCCGGTTTTATTCTGGAAGATAACGGCAAAACAATTATCTGCATGCCCGGACCGCCGAATGAGATGAAACGGATGTTCGAGCGAAAGGTCAGGCCGATCCTCGAAGAAAGATCCGACGCCTCTCTATATTACAGGATAGTACGTACCACAGGCATCGGCGAGTCTCAGCTTGAAACAGATCTTCTCGATCTGATTGACGGACAGACAGACCCAACGCTGGCAACTTATGCCAAGGACGGAGAAGCTCTCGTCAGAATTGCTTCCAAAAGAAAGACAAAAGAGGAGGCTGTGGCAGCGGTTGACGCTATGCTTGAAAAGGTAAAAGCGCGCATCGGCCAATATATCTACAGCTGCGATGACAGTCCGCTTACCGATGTTGTTGCAAATAAGCTGCTTACACACAATATCTCAATTTCATGCGCGGAGAGTTGTACCGGAGGCCTGTTCGCGGCTGCTTTGACAGAATATCCCGGCATTTCGGCTGTCTTTGACAGGGGACTCGTAACATACAGCAACAGAGCCAAGGTTGATGAACTCGGAGTATCTGAGGAAACTCTTCTGCGTTTTGGCGCAGTATCGCACGAGACGGCATCGGAAATGGCTGCAGGGCTGGCACAAAAGACCGGCAGTGATATCTGCGTCTCAGTGACGGGCATCGCAGGACCGGACGGCGGTACCGAAGAAAAGCCGGTCGGATTGGTCTATATCGGCATTTCCTACAAAGTAGGCGGTATATATCGCACCGAGACAACTGAGCTGTCCACCAAGCGTCCGGATAGGGACAAAAATAGGAAGCGCTCCCTGCTTGCTATGTTTGATTGCGTAAACCGTGCAATCGACAAGATGATATAACAGCCGGCAAAATGTGTTTGCAATCGATCACGTTTTCAATCTCATTTTTCAATACCGGGCATGAATATACCAATGACTGCAGGTCACTGATTAACAGGAGAATTTTAATTGACATTTTTTTACAATTGATATAGACTAAAGGTGACGATGCAATAAATAAGGCTTGACGAACGTATATTTATAGTATATCCTAAAAGAGAACAAATGTTTGCGTATGCGAAACGGAGGTATTGAATTGAGTACAGCTATCAACAAGGAAAACAAAGACAAGGCGCTCGAAGCCGCCATGCAACAGATACAAAAGCAGTTTGGGCAAGGGGCAATCATGATGCTCGGAGATGAAAAGGCCAAGTTAAACATCGAGGCCATTTCGACGGGATCGGTAAGTCTTGACCTTGCCACCGGTATCGGAGGTATCCCGAAAGGCAGGATTATCGAAATTTTCGGCCCCGAATCCTCAGGAAAGACGACACTGACATTGCATATCATTGCCGAGGCCCAGAAGACCGGCGGGCGCGCGGCCTTTATAGATGCAGAACACGCTCTCGATCCCGAATACGCCAAGAACCTCGGCGTCAAAGTTGAAGAACTGATCGTATCGCAGCCGGACACCGGAGAGCAAGCGCTCGAAATATGCGAGATGCTCGTACGTTCGGGAGCAATAGATATCGTAGTCATCGACTCCGTCGCAGCATTGGTTCCCAGAGCAGAAATACAAGGAGAGATGGGAGATGTACATGTTGGCTTGCAAGCCAGACTGATGTCGCAAGCTTTGCGTAAGCTGGCCGGAGTCATAAACAAATCCAATACGTCGGTTATTTTCATCAACCAATTGCGAGAAAAGGTCGGCATAATGTTCGGCAATCCCGAAGTCACGACCGGCGGCCGTGCACTCAAATTCTATTCCAGCATGCGTCTTGATGTCAGGAGAGTTGAATCCATCAAGATGGGAGAAGAGGTACTGGGTAACAGGACGCGCGTCAAGATTGTGAAGAACAAAGTGGCACCGCCGTTCAAACAGGCCGAATTCGATATCATGTACGGTAAAGGTATCTCCAAAGAAGGCGATCTCCTCGACTGCGCGGTTGAATTGAAAATCGTCGAAAAGGCCGGCTCTTGGTACAGCTATAACGGCGATCGTATCGGACAGGGCAGAGAAAATGTCAAGGTTTTCTTGGCATCCAATCTTGAAATTATGTCTGATATCGAACATAAAGTTATGAATACTATCAAAAAAGAAGACACTTCCGACACAGAAAAAACGCTAAAAACCGACGAAGATGGCGTAATTATCGAATAAAATGTTTGACACACCCTACAGTTTGTAGTATCATATTAATGTTGAGCCGCTCAGAACGGGTTTTTGAAATGCAAAAAAATGCTACCCGCGATGGCGAGACCGGTTAGAGGAGGAAAAAATTAATATGTATGCAGTAATTGAAACCGGCGGTAAGCAGTACAGAGTACAAGAAGGCGATGTCATCGTCATTGAAAAGCTTACTAAGGAAGTCGGAGAAACAGTCGAATTCGACAAGGTTCTCGTACTCGGCGAAGGTGCTGAGATTAAAGTAGGTACACCTTGCATCGAAGGCGCAAAGATTTTCGGAACTGTAGTCGAAAACGGAAAAGGACAGAAGGTTATTATCTACAAGTACAAATCCAAGAAGGACTACAGAAAGAAACAGGGACACAGACAGCCGTACACAATGGTTGAAATCGCAAGCCTGACAGGCGAAAAGCCTGCAGCACGCAAAGCAGAAGTCGCTGTTGAAGAAGTAAAGGTAGCCGCAGCTACTCCTTCCATCAAATCGATGAAGAAGGATGAGCTCATCGCTTTTGCCAAAGAAAACGGCATTGAGATCGACGAAAAGGCCACAAAGCCTGTCATTATCGAGACGATCGAAGCGGCAATGAAATAGCATTCCAGGTTGATTGATATAGAAAAGGAGGTGCAGTCTTATGGCATCAAAGAAAGGTGTAGGCAGTTCCAAGAACGGCCGCGATTCCCACAGTAAACGTCTGGGAGTCAAGAGAGGCGACGGACAGTTTGTAAGTGCCGGCAGCATTCTTGTCAGGCAGAGAGGTACGAAGTTCCACCCGGGCAACAACGTTGGCATCGGTGGAGACGATACTTTGTTTGCAAAAATCGAAGGCAATGTAAAATTCGAAAGATATGACAAGAAGAGAAAGCAAGTAAGCGTTTATCCGCAGGAAGCTTAATTTGTCTGTTCATGTGCCCCCGCATCTGTCGGGGGCTTTTTTTTGAACACCTAACCACATTCGCGTCGAAAAAAGGATAAGGAATTTACGGCAACGGTTTTCCGGCGGAAATTCCGTGAAACAGCGCAGATGTCAGGTAGGTGTCATGCGAGAATTTCATTGATCTTTGACTGATAGAAATTTACCGTATTGGGGTATATTAAGTGTAATTAAGCGGAGGAGAAAAATAAATGTTTGTTGACAGAGCTAAAATAACCATCAGAAGCGGTAAGGGCGGCAACGGATGCGTTTCCTTCCGCCGTGAACCCTTCGTTCCTGAAGGAGGACCCGACGGAGGTGACGGCGGCAAGGGAGGAGATGTCATTTTTGTGGCCGACGGTAATATGCGTACCCTGATGGACTTCCGCTATAAGAGAAAATTTGAGGCGGAAAGCGGACAAGACGGTATGAAAAAGAAAAGGTTCGGTAAGAACGGCAAAGATCTCATCATCAAAGTGCCTGTAGGAACACTGGTTCTGGATGAAGAGACAGGTCACCTGATGAAAGATCTGCTGCACGACGGAGACAGCTTCGTGGCAGCCAAAGGCGGCAAAGGCGGCAAAGGTAACGTGAACTTTAAAAATTCCGTTCGCCAAGCGCCTAATTTTGCCGAAGCAGGAGGAGTCGCCAAAGAGCGAAACGTCATATTGGAGATGAAACTGATCGCCGATGTGGGTTTGGTCGGTTTCCCTAATGTCGGTAAATCTACACTTCTTTCAATTTCAACCAAGGCCAATCCAAAAATCGCCAACTATCACTTTACTACCATTACACCTAATCTGGGTGTGGTAGAGATATTCGACAACGGCTTCATAATGGCGGATATTGCAGGTATTATTGAGGGAGCCTCAGAGGGTGCGGGTCTCGGACACTTTTTCTTAAAGCACATTGAACGTACAAAGCTCTTAATACACGTCGTCGATGTGTCGGGTTCCGAAGGCAGAGATCCGATTGAGGACTTCGATAAGATTAATGCAGAGCTGGAAAAGTACAACCCTAAGCTGCTGAAAAAGCCGCAGATCGTCGCTGCAAACAAGATCGATTTGACCGACGAGGAGAGTGAGACTTATCTGCGCTTCAAGGAGTATGTGGAAAAGAAGGGCTACAAGGTCTTTCCGATTTCCGCTCCTATCAACGTAGGCGTTCACGAATTGCTGGCAGAGGCAGCAGGTATGTTGCAGAGTTTGGAGGACGATTCAGAAGACGATATGCAATACGAACTGTTCGACTTTGAGGCTGATGCTGTCGATCCGGATTACAGGACCATTCGTGCCTACAAGGACGGCAATGTATTCGTCTTGGAGGGCAAACAGCTCGATAAGATTTTCAATTCCACAAACTTCAACGATATGGGATCTATTCGCTATCTGTATAAATATATCGAGAAGAACGGCGCCATCGATCAACTGCTTGAGATGGGACTCGAAGAGGGTGATACTATCCGCATCAACGATTATGAGATGGAGTACGTCGATGAATTCTAAACGCAACGCAAATAATCTTGGAATTTGTTGATAAAAATAAAAAAACGACTTGACATGGCCCATCTTTTAAGTTACGATGGGTATCAGTAAACAAATAATCCTACTTGTATATTCAGGAACAATACAAGCACGATAGAGGTTGCGAAGAGTATCAGTATCGCATAGCAAACGGCAGGCAAGCCGCTGTGCGGGAAAGGACGATTCGCCGAAGCAGTGTGTTACGTTGCCGCGAGACGCATTGTTGGGGGGTTGCAAAATATGCAGCTCACTGTCACTTAGGTGGAGCGCTATCTGTGGGAATTCAATCTTGGAATTTATTTGTGTATCATAGGATACGATTTATATTTCGGAATGATTGCCTACGGCGCTTTTCATGAAGTACCGTAGGTTTATTGTTTTCAAAAGCAAATAAAGGAAGAGAAAGGATGTTAATCATGAACAGAAAATTATTTAGCGTATTGCTGATTTTGACGTTGGTATTTTCGGTAATTATGACCGGATGCGGCGGCAATAACGAAGAACAGACAGATGTTTTGGCTGACGGTGTTTTATCCGTAGCGATGGAGTGCGGTTATGCTCCGTATAACTGGACACAGCAGGATGATTCCAACGGCGCAGTTCCGATTAAGGACAGCCCGGATTACGCATACGGCTATGACGTTATGATGGCCAAATATATCGCTGACCAGCTCGGAGTAAAACTCGAAATCGTCAAGTTGGATTGGGATTCTCTCGTTCCTGCCGTACAGTCTGGCACGGTCGATTGCGTTATCGCAGGTCAATCCATCACTTCCAAGAGACTGCAATCCGTAGATTTCTCTGAACCGTATTATTACGCGTCCATCGTAGGGCTGACAAGAGCCGATAGCCCATATGCAAACGCTAAGGGTGTTGCGGATCTCGCAGGTGCAACTTGCACATCGCAGATTAACACAGTATGGTACGATATTTGCCTCCCGCAGATTGCCAATGCGAAAATTCTGCCGGCACAAGAATCCGCTCCGGCAATGCTCGTATCTTTGAATTCCGGCATTTCGGATCTCATCGTTACGGATATGCCGACCGCTATGGCAGCAACGATTGCTTATCCGAATATGGTTCTTCTCGATTTCTCGGGCAGCGATGATGACTTCCAAGTTTCAGATGAAGAGATCAACATAGGTATCTCAATGAAGAAGGGCAACACAGCACTTAAGGATGCTATTAACGGCGTACTGGCAAAACTCACTGTGGACGATTACACGAAAATGATGAACGAGGCAATCGAAGCACAGCCACTCACACAGTAATTAAAGAAACACAGCAATAAAGAAATACAATACCTGCCGCCACATGCGGCAGGTTGTCTTTGCAGATTGAAAGGAGTACAGCTACATGTCAACATTTCCTACCGAATTTTGGCCCCGTATCGCATTTTTGGTGCAAAATTACGGTGAATCTTTCCTCAGAGGAGCAGGCGTTACAATAGTAATAGCCGTCTTATCTACGATTGCGGGCTGCTTAATCGGCTTTGCGGTCGGTATAGTGCAAACAGTTCCGACAGACAGAACGGAAAACAAAGCAAAATGGTTTTTCATGGGTATAGTGAAATTCATTTTAAACGCCTACGTTGAGATTTTCCGCGGCACACCGATGATGGCACAGGCGATGTTTATTTACTTCGGCGCTGCTCAAGTATTCGGATTGCATATGAACATGTGGCAAGTAGCTCTGTTTGTAGTATCAATCAATACGGGTGCTTACATGGCGGAAACTGTCAGGGGTGGTATTCTTTCCATAGATGCCGGGCAGACCGAAGGTGCAAAGGCCATTGGTATGACGCACGTGCAAACGATGCTCTATGTTATCCTGCCGCAAGCGTTCCGTAACATCATCCCTCAGATCGGCAACAACCTGATTATCAATATAAAGGATACCTGTGTATTGTCTGTCATCGGAGTCGTGGAACTGTTCTTCACCACCAAGGGCGTGGCAGGCGCTTACTATACGTATTTTGAGTCCTTCACTATCGCGCTGGTAATCTACTTCATCATGACATTCACTTGCTCACGCATCCTCAGACACGTCGAAGGCAAGCTGGACGGCGATGACAACTACGACCTCGCCACCACCGATACGCTGACGCACACCAGTGGGCTTTACAAGTATAAGGATAATCCGAACAAGATGACTAATCAAAATCTCGATATCAGGGAAGGAGGGCGCTAAGATGAGCGATACGATACTGCAAGTCAGACATTTGAGCAAGACCTTCGGTAAGCATGCCGTCCTCAAGGATGTCGACTTTTCCGTCAATAAGGGCGATGTTACCTGTATTATCGGCGCCTCGGGCTCGGGCAAATCGACGTTGCTGCGCTGCATCAATCTGCTGGAGAAACCGACTAACGGAGAGATCATTTTCCACGGCGACAATATTTTGACGCACAAGCTCGATCCCGCTGCTTATCGCTCGAAGGTTGGAATGGTGTTTCAGAGTTTTAACCTTTTTAATAACATGACAGTCTTGGAGAACTGCATGGTGGGGCTGACAAAGGTCTTAAACCGTCCTAAGGAAGAGGCACGTGACAAGGCGCTGTTCTATCTCGATAAGGTTGACATGGGGCCGTTTATCAACGCAAAACCGCGTCAATTATCCGGCGGTCAAAAGCAGCGCGTTGCGATTGCGAGAGCTTTGGCGCTCGAACCGGAGGTGTTGCTGTTCGACGAACCGACATCGGCACTCGATCCGCAGATGGTCGGAGAGGTTTTGAACGTCATGCGTACGCTGGCGAAAGAAGGGCTGACGATGCTCGTCGTCACACACGAGATGGCTTTCGCAAGAGACGTTTCCAACCGCGTAGTCTTCATGGCGGACGGTGTCATCTGCGAAGAAGGCCATCCAAAGGATTTGTTTGGCAATCCGCAGAACATCAAGACACAGGAATTCCTCTCGCGTTTCAGGCAACAGTAAAGTCTCAGGCATATTCCCATAAGTATAAAAAACACATCTTTAGAGATGTGTTTTTTGCTGTATATTATAAATCTATCCTGTATGAAACTACCTTGCCGAGGTAGTTAAGGTCGTCCAATGACTCAAGTGTATATATCTCGCTTGTCCTGTCATCCGGAAGGAGCAGAATAATATTTTTCTCGAAATAAATCCGCCGCAGAACCGGCTGCCGCTTACCATATGGATAAAAAGCTATTATATCGCGATTTTTTAGCAGCTCTGTTTTCGTCGGCATAATGGAGATATGAGAATGAATCGGTATTGTCGGTGTCATCGAGGTGTCACCGAGAAACATGTTTATCATGTCGCCATTACCGTGTGCAGGGCCGCCACTGCCGAGCGTAATCTCTTTGATAAGGTCTTCCTTCAGTTCGATTTCCCCATCTTTGATGTATTTGGAGGACAGCTCAATGGTAGAGAGAATATCGAGATGCTTGAGATATTCTCGTGCTTCATCGAGCATCTTGCCGTCGTTCTGTTCCTTGTAGAGAGCCTCAAGCATTACCTTGTTGAGCTCAGAGGAAGCCAACATATATTCTTTGATTACCTCGGGAGCCTTCTCCAGATACCCTTGAAAGACCAGTTTTGATGCTTCCTTTGAATTGCATGCCTGTGCGAGAATCAAAGAGACTTCAGGCGATGGCGGAGGTAATTTCCCGTTTTTTNNTTTTAACTGCGATATGTATGAAGGGGTAATACTCAATTCGAATTCGGCACATCGCTTTGAAATTTGCCTGAGAGAGAGTTCGCTTTTTAAAATGATTTGATTGAGCATTTCGGCATAATTCAAAATATCTACCCCCTATATATAGTGCATTATTTATTAAGTATACACTTTACTATACCATTAACAGGAATATCAGTCAATGTTCTTTCTACATAAAACACATAAAATCTTTCCCCGAACATATTCTGTACCGAATGGGGAAAGGAACTGCGAAAATGATGAAAAAGACGATCATTCAGATTGTGATCTGCGCATTGTTGGCCGCAGGATACGGTGTCGCTTGGGACTCCGATATTCCAATGGTCAGAAAGGCGGCACAGGCCGTTTCTGCAGAACTTAACAGGGAATACAGCTCTGCCGATATCAAGAAAGGCGGCGAGATTGCTGTGCAAACTCTTGTCAATCTGCCGACCAAGCTCTCGAACGCCTTTGATAAAGAAGAATACGGAGAGCCGATCGATGAAGCTTTCAGCGGAGATACGGCACTCGTATACGCCGTCAGCGGAGGCACGGTGACGATGACCGGCAAAAATGCGGACATAGGAAACTATGTCGTCATCTCTCACGGCGGAACAGCGGAGAGCATTTACGGCAATCTGTCGCAGATCAAGGTTGCACCTATGCAAAAGATCAAGAAGGGTGATATCATAGGCTCGTTCGATAAGCGAACCGGCAATGATTTCTATTACTCAATAACAGAGGAATAGTTTACAGGCACATCGGCAGCGTATTCCATTGAAAAACGAGAGCAATTTTGGTATACTTAATATAACAGATACAGAAAGAGAGATTGGAATATGAATGCGGACAAACACCCGTCCGAAGATGAGTGCCTGGAGCTTCTCGAACGCTATCATACGCCGCTGCACGTCAGAAAGCATTGCATTGCTGTCTCAAATGTGGCTTTGGCATTGGCGAAGAGTTTAAACGAGAACGGATTTAATTTGAATCTNNATTGCACGTGTGGAAGACGAACATTGGAACAAAGGAGCAGATTTGGTTCTTAAACTCGGTTTTGCCGAGGAGGCTAAGATTATCAGGGCACATATGTTTTATTCGTTTCCTCTCGAATTAAAAGCCCTCGCTGAGATTGACATGGTATGCTTGGGAGATCGACTCGTCAAGGAAGACAAATTTGTCGGACTCAATGTGCGTATGGAATATATTTTGAATAAGGCAGAATATAAGAATAAACATGCGCAGCAAGTTATACGCGAGGAAATGGAACATACATGCCATATTATCGAGCAGATCGAGGACTTGGTAGGAGATTCTCTGGAGGATATAATAGGAAAAAATTCACAGAATTAAATTGACATTTTGTTCCACTTTATGTAAAATATTTACATAAAGGAGGGACTCCGGATGTCAGAGAAAATCGAAAAAATCAAATACGATATCGCTTTATATTGTAAAAACAATAAGACACAGTGTGCAAAAGCGGCAACCCTTTTCGTTTTAATAGCGGTTGCCGTGTGTTTATTTTTTGCGGGCGGAGACGAGGAGGCGGATCTTGCTGTTGAGGATGCGGGGAAGACGGATACTGTCGTATCTGAAAACGAGTCGGAGAAAGCGGTCGACGAAAGCATTTATGTCGATGTAGGCGGCAGCGTCAACATGCCGGGTGTAGTTCGCTTACCGCACGGAAGCAGAGTGTTTGAGGCGATTTCGTCCGCAGGCGGAGTCAAGGAGGGCGGTGATACATCATCACTTAATTTGGCGTCCGTCCTATCTGATGGCGACAAAATTTATGTGCCGAATGCCGCCGATGCAAACGGAAGCGTTCAAGTAAACGAAAGTTCATTTTTTGTGAATGATGCCACACAGACGAGCTCCGGCAAAGTCAATCTGAACAGAGCCACTGCTGCGCAATTGCAAACACTTTCAGGGATCGGGCCTGCAACAGCGGCCAAGATTATCTCTTACCGTACGGAAGTAGGTCCGTTCAAAACAATAAAAGAATTGATGAATGTCAGCGGAATCGGTGAAAAAACCTTTCAAAAGCTTGAAAAAAGCCTTGAAGTGTAATGAATTTTGTATGATTTACCACGCGATCGTCCATACTAACGATGAGGTGGTATGATATGAGAAACCAAAATATATTTGCTCCAAGGAGAAAAACAAGTTATTGGAAAAGCCTGAGCGTATTTGCGGCGGTCGTGCTCCTGCTGTTGTTGGGGTTTTTTATGAACCAACCCGAGAGCGAAAACGCAGACCTCAATCCGGACATTAACGCCAATGCGCATGCCGGCAGCTCCGAGGATGACGAGAAAAGTCCAAAAAATGATGTGTTAGAAGACGGTGAGAAGGCATATTATCTTTTGAAGGAAGAAGATGGCCTGGTCGAACTCTACTATTGCGATGCCGAAGGAAATAAAGAATTGATACGCACAACGGATATTCCATTTCAGCTGATATCCGAGCAGGATCAAGCTCAGTTTCACACCGGCATAAAGGTGCAGAACGAAGAAGAGCTCGATAACCTCCTTCAGGATTTTGAAAGCTAGGAGGACGTTGATGAAACACGTCAACATATTAAAAGCTGTCATTCCGTTTGCTTGCCTTGTTATAATTGTCGCATTGATCGGTTTAATTTCGATGCCTGAAAGCGTCGATGAGGCCAGTACCGCCATAGTCAGTGAACGTGTTTTGATTCCGGGCGGAAACAGCGTCGGCGTAAAGATGGATGTGAAGGGTGTACTGATTGTCGGACTTGAGGAGATTGAAAGCGAAAACGGAGAATTTGTCAATCCGGGCCTGAATGCAGGCCTTCAGATAGGTGATACTATTCTTGAAATCAATGGGATTAAAGTCTATCGTGCACAAGAAGTTATACAGACTGTCAATGAGATCAGAGGAAGCTTAAAGCTGAAGATACAGCGCAAGGAGCAAACCCTAAATATAAAATTGGATCCGGTAAAGTCAGCCCACGACGGCACCTATAAGCTCGGGGTATGGGTAAAAGACAAGACCGCAGGTATCGGTACACTGACATTTTACGATCCACAAACAGGTAATTTCGGTGCGTTGGGGCACGGAATCACGGATCCTGAGACCGGCAAAATCCTAAATGTAGCGGAGGGAGAGCTCGTAAACTCGAGAGTTGCGTCGGTCAAGGAAGGCAAGGCGGGCACCCCGGGCGAAATCAGGGGAATCTTTTATGAAGCTGAATCTCCGCTAGGGGACTTGGAGAAAAATACGGAATACGGCATTTTCGGGCATTCTTACAGCAGCATAGACAACAATATTTACGAAAATGCACTCGTTGTCGCCACAAAAGACCAAGTTAAGAAAGGACCTGCCGAAATTCTTACCACAATCAGCGGAAATAAGGTACAAAAGTTTGACATTGAAATTGAAAAAGTCAACGATCAAGACAGCCCCGATACCAGGAGCATGGTCATCCGAGTGACGGATCCGCAACTCCTAAATGAGACCGGCGGCATAGTTCAAGGCATGAGCGGAAGCCCGATTATTCAAAACGGCCGTCTCGTGGGAGCGGTAACTCATGTATTTGTAAATAACCCGCAAAAGGGATACGGTATTTTCATAGAGTGGATGTTGGAAGAAAGTGACAGCAAGTAAAATGCTGTCGCTTTTTGGTGTTATTTATGATTTAACAGTAATTGAAACTAATTGTCAGATAATATAGAATATTGTTATAATACTGTGCAAGTTGTTAAATGATGGAAAGTCCGCTGATGAGTAAGATCAAAATTGGTATTGCAGACGATAACAGAGACTTTTGTGATATTCTCTGTGAGCATTTCAAAGGCCAGCAAAACACAGAAATCTTATTTACAGTACATAATGGTCGAGATGCATTGGACGCAATAAGGAACAAAAAGCCGGATGTGTTATTGCTAGACATGATTATGCCCCATATGGACGGGTTGGACGTGCTAGAAGCTATTCAAGAAAGTGATGCTCAAAATATACCGAGGACAATCATGCTGTCCGCAATCGGACAAGAGAGCATCACTAATAAAGCTTTAGAACTCGGAGCCGAATACTACCTTGTAAAGCCTTGCAACTTAGAACTGCTTTCCAAAAGAATTAATCAGATGTCGGGAAACACAACACGGTTTTGTAATCCCGGAGTATGCAAAATTAATAACAGAAAAAAAAGTTTATTTACAAAGCAGAGCGATTTGGAAATAGACATCACCAACTTGATACATGAAGTAGGTGTGCCTGCGCATATTAAAAGGTATCAATATCTTCGAGATGCGATAGGTATGGTTGTCGAAGATATGGACATGCTCTCCGCCGTGACAAAGGAATTATATCCGGAGATCGCCAAAATAAACAATACGACTCCGAGCAGGGTGGAAAGAGCCATACGCCATGCGATTGAGGTTGCCTGGAACAGAGGTAAGATTGAAACATTGAACAATTTGTTCGGATATACCGTGGCAAACGACAAGGGAAAACCTACGAATTCCGAATTTATTGCAATCATTGCAGACAAACTGCGCCTCGAAAGAAAGGTGAGCTAAAAGAAATCGTCACTTTGTTATATATAGTCTTGTAAACTAAAAAAAGCTTTTTTCTTACAGTACACCAAGACTCCCCTTATTCATTTGCGCGTGAAATGAATAAGGGGAATTTTATTTTTATGTCCATATATGACAGTTTAGCTCCCGTTACACAGAACATTATATTCATCAAATTAATTGCATTAACCAATAAATTATAGTAGACTAAAGTCAAAGGTTCAGCATAAAGAAAGGAGTGTAAACGATGACACCATTTGAAATAAGAAACGACAAGTTTGGTCCCCGTGTAGTGGAGGCTTTGAAAAGAAGGCATTTCGATGCTTATTATTGTTCTACAAAAGAACAGGCACTTGAACAGGCGCTGGCATTGATTCCCGAAGGCGTAACGGTATCTTGGGGCGGATCGGCAACTATAGATGAAATCGGACTGAAAGATGCAGTCAAAAGTGGCAACTACGAGGTTATAGACAGGGATGCGGCCAACACACCGGAAGAGCGTTGGGAAACCATGCGCCAATCGTTACTGTGCCACACATACCTAATGAGCGCTAATGCCGTATCTGAGGACGGCCAACTTTTCAATATCGACGGCAACGGCAACCGTGTAGCGGCCATGACTTTTGGTCCATACAACGTCGTCGTTGTAGTCGGCATCAACAAGATCGTCAAAACCGTCGAAGATGCGGTCAGCAGGGCGAGAAACACCGCTGCGCCGATCAACGTACAGCGTTTCGGAGAGTTGAAGACGCCATGTACATTGCACGGCTACTGTGGCGACTGCATCTCACCGAATTGCTGTTGTGCATATTTAGTGACCACACGAATCTCTCGTCCGGCGGGTAAGATTAAGGTCATCATCGTCGGAGAAAATTTGGGATTCTAGGAGGAAGTGCGTACATGCTGCCAAAAGAAAAGATCGACCGTATCAACGCTCTGGCTCGGAAAAAAAAGAGCGTAGGCTTGACCGAGGATGAGCTTGCGGAGCAGGCCGCCTTGCGCGCGGAATATCTCGAAAAATTCAGAGAATCCTTTCGTGCACAACTTGACTGTATCGAAATTGTGGATGAGGTCGTCGAAGAGGTTCAAGAAATCGAAATCAAAGTCGAAAATTGACCGAATAAACAGCGAAACCCGGGGCGAAAAACTACAAGTTTTTTGCCCCTTTTTCGATACAATTTTCCCAAAGAGGGGGGATTGTATGAATATCTTGAAACGACGACACAATTGGCTGGCGCTGCCGGCTTTGATTGTAATTGTAATCTGTTTCTTTTCGGGCTTTTCGAGCGAAGCAGAACCCGCTTCGGTTTCCGATAAGCTGCAGGAGAGAATTCAGATTATGCAGCAATGCCTTGAAGGCACCATCACATACAATGAGGCTGAGCGACGACTCAGTCATATCGAAACACAGCCTTTATTGGCGGAGGATATTAAAAGCCTGAAAAGCAGCGTCGATACCGATTTCGACACTGTACACAATATGTACATCGTTGAAGCGGAAGAAAAACGCAATATTTTGGGAAATTGCACTTATGAGATCGCCGTAAAGTGGGATATGGAAGGCCCCATGGGACGCTATATAACGGAGGGAACTTACAATGTCGTAACGCAGAAGACCGGGCAAAAGTATTTACTTTCAAAATTCGATTTGATTTGAGAAAAGAAACAGGAAAATATGAGCATGATTTTTTACAAAATAATGTTTGAAAGAAAACATTTGTTGGTATAATAATTTGAGAAATTTTAATATTAAACTATATTATAAATAAAGGAGCAAATCATGCGACAGGTATATTTGGACTACTCGGCGACTACGC
>DCTM01000045.1:17156-55122 GCA_002329565.1 Firmicutes bacterium UBA1440 | reverse complement strand
TTATACTGCATAGCGACTTATGTGACATAAAAATTTATTTGTTATTTTAAAAGGATATCTCGCAGGTAATATGATCAAGCGCCGATGCTGCGGAAGTATGCGGCTCGGTTTAAATAATTTTGATATTTGAATTTTGATANNTGATATTTGAATTTTGATATTTGAATTTTGATATTTGATTTCGGAAGGAGTTTACATATGGAAAAAATGGGCTTAAACGAACTTAGAGAAAAATTTCTCAGCTTTTACGAAACAAAAGAACACTTTAGGCGTAACAGCTTTTCATTGATACCGTACAATGACAAGAGCCTTTTGTTAATCAACAGCGGCATGGCGCCGATGAAAAATTATTTTGCGGGCATTGAGAAACCACCGGCTCCCAGAGTAACTACCTGCCAAAAGTGTATCCGAACCGGCGATATCGAAAATGTCGGTCTTACTGCAAGACACGGCACCTTCTTTGAAATGCTCGGCTCATTTTCGTTCGGAGATTATTTCAAGAAGGAATCTCTCATCTGGGGTTGGGAATTTGTCACCGAGGTCTTGAAGATGCCGGTGGACAAGCTGTGGGCGACTATATATGAAAATGACGATCAGGCGTTCGATATCTGGAAAAACGTCGTCGGCATCCCAGAAGAGCGCATCGTCAGACTCGGAAAAGACGATAACTTCTGGGAAATCGGTCTTGGTCCATGCGGACCGTGTTCGGAAATTTACTTCGACAGGGGGCCCGATTACGGCTGCGGCAGTCCTGATTGCAAGCCGGGGTGCGATTGTGACAGATACCTTGAATTCTGGAACCACGTATTTACGCAATTTTCAAAAGAGGAAGACGGATCATACAGCGATCTCGCACACCCAAATATTGACACGGGCATGGGGTTGGAGAGACTGGCCTGCATCCTGCAGGGGGTCGATTCGATTTTTGATGTCGATACCATCAGGAATATTTTAAATGCAATCGTAAAAAAATCCGGAGTTGCCTACCAGGACGGTAAGGTGAAAACGGATGTTTCGATTCGCTTGATTACAGACCACCTGCGTTCGATCACATTTATGATCAGTGACGGCATCCTTCCCTCAAACGAGGGCAGGGGATATGTACTCCGCAGATTGCTGCGCCGCGCAGCCAGACACGGTAAGTTGCTCGGTATTGAAGGGTCCTTCCTGGCTGAACTCTCCGCAACAGTTATCGACACATCAAAGTGTGCTTACCCGGAACTGGAAGAAAAGCGCGAATATATCCACAAGGTCATTTCCGTCGAAGAAGAAAAGTTTGCCGACACAATCGATCAAGGCACTAACATCATCGCCGAGTTCATTGATGATATGAAAAAAGAGGGTAAGACCGTACTCGACGGAGATAAGGTCTTCAAGTTATATGATACCTATGGATTCCCGATCGAACTTACGGAAGAAATCCTGGCAGAGTCAGGGTATACTGCCGACGTGGAAGGATTTAAAGAGAATATGACTCGCCAGAGAGAGCAAGCGAGAGCCGCCAGAAAAGGCAGTGACGATGAAGGTTGGCACGAGGCATACTCTGATTTCGAAGAGGCCGGTGCAACTCAGTTTACGGGATATGAAACCCTAACCGACACTGCAACCGTAAAACTGATTGTATTTGAAAACGAAAAGATAGAGCAAATCAGTAACGGTGAGACCGCGTTGATTGCGCTCGACAAGACGCCGTTTTACGCTGAAAGCGGCGGACAGAATTGTGATAAGGGTATAATCACAGGCGAAAATTGCAAGGCCGAGGTGCTCGATGTTACCAAGAGCAACGGTATATTTATCCATAAAGTACACGTTACGGAAGGCATCCTCAAAAAAGGCGATACCGTACAGTGTGCAGTAAACGTCTGCGCGCGCAACAATACGGCGCGCAACCACAGTGCTACGCATTTGCTGCACAAGGCGTTACGCTTGGTGCTGGGTGAACACGTGCATCAAGCAGGTTCATCTGTTACAATGGATGGTCTCCGCTTTGACTTTACACACTTTGAGAGCATTTCCAAAGATGACTTGAATAAAGTTGAAGATATCGTCAACGACAGTATAATTCAATTCCTGCCGGTCAGCACCGAGATTATGTCGATCGAAGAGGCTACAAAATCGGGTGCGATGGCTCTGTTCGACGAAAAATACGGCGACAAAGTAAGAGTGGTGTCTATGGGTGATTTCTCAAAGGAATTGTGCGGAGGTACACATGTCGCCAATTCGGGACAAATCGGTGCCTTTAAAATTGTATCCGAGGGAGGTATTGCTGCAGGTGTCAGAAGAATAGAAGCCGTTACCGGTCTCGGTGTTCTGGCAAAGGCAGTAGAATCAGAATCGCTCCTGGCCGAAACAGCTGAAATTCTTAAAACAAATACAGCGGGCCTTACCTCCAAAGCGGCAGTCTTAATGGAAGAGGCGAAAAATGCCAAGAAGGAAATCGAAGAGCTGAAGCGTCAAAGCATGAACACCGGCCTTGATGAACTCATCGCATCCGCTGAACAAATCAAAGAAATAAAGCTCATAACAAAGGCCTTCAAGGACTATAATATAAATGACTTGCGTTTACTTTCCGATGAGATCAAATCGTCTCAAAAGAGTGTTATCATGGTATTCGCGACAGAAAGCAACGGAAAGGTGACATTCCTTGTATCTGTGACCGACGATCTCCTTGAAAAGGGATATCACGCAGGCAATATGATCAAGCAGATTGCGGCAGCAGCAGGTGGCGGCGGCGGAGGCAAGGCCGATATGGCGCAAGCCGGTGCCAAGGATCCGTCCAAAATCGAAGCGGCATTCGCGGTAGCCAAAACTCTGATTTAATATTGGTTATTATTACGAATTTATTACATCAAGGAAAGCCGCTTGTGATACCCGACATATATATTGTATAATAATGTCAAAGAAAGGAGCGAGAGAGTATGGATAGAAGTACAATTTTATTCAATGCTTCAGAAAGAGGCGAATTGAATACTACTGAAGACATTTTGAAGATCGTCTATGATGCCTTGGATGAAAAAGGCTACAATGCAATAGATCAGATGGTTGGATATATACTCTCCGGCGATCCGTCATACATTACAAGCCATAACAACGCTCGAAATATGATCAGACATATCGAACGTGACGATCTGGTCGAAGAGTTGTTGCGTGCATTTCTTAAGAAATAAAAAAACGGTATTAAAATGAGGCGGACACAGCGTCCGCCTTTATTATGTTTAAAAGTCATCACAATTTACAATCTATGTGAATTGTTCGTTTATTGTCATTGCAGTTTAACAAAGTAGAAAAGGAAAAAAGATGAGAAAAATAGCACTGGACGTCGGCGATAAGACGATAGGAGTTGCCGTATGTGATGAGCTGTTGTTGACCGCACAGGGGGTAACAACAATTGAAAGAGTAGGAATCCGTAAAGATTGCGGCAAGGTAATCGACCTGATTAAGGAATACAACTGNNAGCGCCTTCCGAAACGCTTGGACGGCTCCGACAGTCCTCAAACCGAAAAGGTATATGAATTCAAGGCCATGCTGGAAAACAAGATGCGCAGTGTGGCTATGGGCCATATCAAAATTGTATTCCAAGACGAAAGATTGACGACGGTAATGGCTGAACGCGTCTTGATCGAGGCGGATGTCAGAAGACAAAAAAGAAAAGAAGTCATCGACAAACAGGCAGCGGTATTGATCATGCAGGGATATCTTGATTCAATCAGACGATAGACGATAAAGGAAAGCCGAACGAAAGTTGAAATTAAATCCGGCCCCCGAAGAGGGGCTTTTTTAAAAATACATAACTATTCCTAAAATCATAANNAATTCCCTATAAATTTGAACGGTTGTAAAATAGCCGTACTTCTTAAATTTAATTATCTGAAATGATTCTCTTCTTTCAGTCAATGATTCTTTTTATATTTGCCCGTTTTAGTAAATCCGAGCATACTGTCATATCAGGTCTATAAAAACACCATGTAATTTCATATAAACATGTATCTCTATATAAGAATTATGCCTTGCCTTGCTTTTTAAAGTCTATTTTAAGAGTTTTTCACGATTTAAAATGTGTCGTTTTTTTCGGCACTCCAAACATATATAATTGCTTAGAATTTGAAAAATCGATCCGTAAAACAAGGCTCTGATTTGCGTTTTAAGCGTTTTTTAAAGATTGTAATGCTGTCGGTCCTTAAAGAGCTCTTTTAAAATATCATTTATTTCATTTATACATCTATACGGCCGTTACCGGTATCTTAATGGTTTGTCCGGGTTGTAACTGTGCAGCGCTTGTTTTATTAAGTTCGCACAGTTGATACACGGCTTGTCTGATTTCGGTTTCAGGCATATATTCTGCGGCAATTTCCCATAAAGTATCGCCGTTTTTGATTTCTATAGTTTGATACTCGCATTTTGTCATACCGGCGACATCGTAGATTCCAAGCATGCCGTTGACGCTTGTCAATGTCAGAAGCAGCATGGCTATAATAAATAAAGTAAATCTCCGGCGTGACTTGATCCTATATCTTTTTTTAGTATGCATAATATCTGCCCTCCTTACCCTTGAACNNTTTGTTCTTTATATAAGATTACCGGAATGTATGTTCTTTGTCAATAGATTTATGAACAATTGTTCTTTTGGGTAAAAAAAATAAAAGGATGTTTCTGCAACCTTATAATCTTTTCATTAATGTTGATTTTTATTAATTTTTATTAAGCCGGGCTCCATCCAACATTTTACATAGAGCCTTTTTGTTTTTCTGCTCCGACATTTTATTATATAGTCTGATTTTCATTCATACAGAAACAGAAAAGGCGGGAACACACACCCGCCCTTCTGCTTTAATTTGAACAGCTATTTATTCTTGTAACATTCTTACCTTTTATTTTGTGAGTTGCTCTTTAGAATCTATTTCGGCCTGAATCTTTGCAAGGAATTCTTCCTTGCTCATAACAGTAGTCTCTCCTGTATCGCGTGCACGAACACTGACGCTGCCATCAGCCATCTCGTTGTCACCGATTATAATCATATAAGGAATCTTGGCTTCCTGTGCCGCTCTGATCTTGAAGCCCGTCTTTTCCTGTCTGCTGTCTACTTCACAGCGAATGCCGGCTTCTTCGAGCATAGCACACAGATTCTTAGCATAATCGAGATGCTTTTCTGTAATCGGCAGGATTCTCGTCTGCACAGGTGCAATCCAAACAGGGAATTTACCCATGTAGTGCTCAATGAGGATACCGATGAAGCGTTCGATTGAACCGAGTGCNNNCTGGATTGTTCCGCACTGCCATGTTCTTCCGATAGAATCCATCAAATGGAAGTCAAGTTTCGGGCCGTAGAATGCACCGTCACCTTCGTTAACCGTGTATTCGATTCCCATGGATTCGAGTGCATTGCGAAGACCGTCCGTAGCAATTTCCCATTCTTCATCCGTACCCATGCTGTTTTCCGGCTTTGTGGAAAGTTCAACTCTGTACGGAAGTCCGAATGTTTTGTATATTTCATCGAACAGGCGTGCAACGCCGACGATTTCATCTCTGATCTGTTCCGGCATCATATAGATATGCGCATCGTCCTGTGTGAAGCAGCGCACTCTCATAAGTCCATGCAGAGCGCCCGAAAGTTCGTGACGGTGAACAACGCCAAGTTCTCCGACACGCATAGGGAGATCGCGATAAGAGCGCGGCTCACTGTTGTATACGAGGATACCGCCCGGGCAGTTCATAGGCTTTACTGCATATTCTTCATCATCGATTGTTGTGAAATAGATATTGTCCTTGTAGTGATCCCAGTGACCGGACTGCTCCCATAATCTTTTGTTTAAGATCAGTGGTGTTGAAATTTCAACATATCCTGCACGTTTGTGCAGCTTACGCCAGTATTCAATCAGCGTATTCTTCAAAACCATTCCTTTTGGCAGGAAGAACGGGAATCCCGGGCCTTCATCGGCTAACATAAAGAGACCGAGTTCTCTGCCGAGCTTTCTGTGGTCGCGTTTTTTCGCCTCTTCCAAGCGATTCAGGTGTTCTTCAAGAGCCTCCTTCGAATCGAAAGCCGTTGCGTAAATACGAGCCAGCATTTTGTTCTGCTCGCTGCCTCTCCAGTAAGCACCTGCCAAGGACATCAGCTTGAAAGCTTTGATTTCGCCTGTGGAGCTTACGTGAGGACCGGCACACAGATCCGTGTATTCGCCTTGCTTGAAGAAGCTGAGTTCTTCTTCGTCCGGCAGATCGTTAATCAATTCTACCTTGTAAGGTTCGCCAAGCTTTTCCATCAACGCGATTGCTTCCGCTCTCGGAAGTACAAATCTTTCAAGAGGCAGATCTTCGTCGATGATCTTTTGCATTTCTTTTTCTATTTCTTCAAAATCCTTTTCTGAAAACGGCGTATCGCGATCGAAATCATAATAGAATCCGTCCTTGATTGCCGGTCCGATTGCGAGCTTTGTTTCCGGATAAAGTCTCTTAACAGCCTGTGCCATTACGTGCGAGGCAGTATGTCTGAGCGCTTCTCTTCCCATTTCATCTTCAAATGATTTTTCAACTACAGATCCATCATGTAAAATAACCTTCATTCTTGTTTCCTCCTATAAATTTTTGTAATAAAAAACACCCTTCAGCAAACTTATAAATTATAAGTTGCCCAAGGGTGCTGTCTTCATAATATGACTGCACGGTTCCACCTTGATTTTTCACTCAGGTTCCGATAAACCTTATTCTTTAACGCAGAAATACGGTAATGCTCATCGCATACAGCTCGGGAGTGGTCTTCGCTGAGATGCTTATAAAGAAACTTCCAGCTATTGTTTCTTCTCTCTGGATATGCGATTCTCAGTTACTCTTTCCGTCTTCGCTTTTATATTCTTATACCATAATGAAAATTGTTTGTCAAGCATTTCAAACAAAAATTCCAAACAGTTCTCTTTCTTTTTCGTGTGCTTCACCAATTTACATCGAAAAAGCGCCTTGTGTTTACAGTTTCATAAGCTTTACATACAAATTATCTATCCATTCATGCATCTTTTTGTAGTTCAGTATACCGGCGATGCATAGAATTACTGCCGTTGCAACCAAAATAGCGACTCCTGTATACTGCTGCGTAGCCGTCATCGCACCCACCATGACCGAAATCATCATTGCCGGTGTTCTGCCAACCATTGAGACAATAAAAAACGGTTTGAACTTCATCTCAGATACACCGATCGCATAGGCGAACAGATCCTTCGGCAGGCCGGGAATCAAATAGATGATAAAAATCAGAATAACGGCTCTTTTCGTATTCAGGCGGTTTACATAACGCTCAAACTTCTGTTCACCGAAAATAAGGTGCATCGATTTCCTCCCCAGAAGGCGCGAGATGTAAAATGTAATCAGTGTCCCGATTGCTGCACCCAGCAATGTCAACAAAATTCCAAGAGGAAAATGAAAGGCGTATCCGGCCGCAAACTGCAACACCTGCCCCGGCAGGATGCAGATGACTATCTGCAGGACCTGCATGGCAAGATAAGCAAAAATGCCCCCCATTTTATGCTCCGAAATAAAAGCGTTGATTTTTTCCGGCGAGCCAAAGTCTTCGATGATTGTGTAATGATTGAAATAAATCGCTATCGGTATCCCTATTATAATAATGAACAGCAAGAACAGCTTAAATGCTGCGAACAACTTTTGCTTTGTCATATATCGTTCCCCTTTTGCGATATAGTTTCCGTTACAGCGTTACCAGACCCTTGTCATAAAGCGCCTGTAAAGCTTTTATCACGCCGAATTTAGAGTGTTCGTACGTAAGTCCTCCTTGGAAATACACGTTATAGGGTTCTCTGATCGGCGCATCGGCCGAAAGTTCTATTGACGAGCCCTGCACAAAGGCGCCTGCAGCCATGATTATGTCGCTCTCATACCCCGGCATATATGCAGGAATAGGCTTTACGTAGGAATCGATCGGAGCCGCTGCTTGCACGCCTTCGCAGAAAGCAATCACAGCCTCTGCGCTGCCAAGGCATACGGTTTCGATGATATCGGCCCTGTCATCACCTGCCTGCGGACACACTTCGTACCCGAGATTTGAAAAGACCTTTGCGCACAAAGCTGCACCTTTGATAGCTCCGTTAACCACCTTTGGTGCTATAAACAGGCCGTGCAGCATAGCTCGCGTCTGGCCAAAGGTCAGCCCGCACTCACCTCCTATGCCCGGGCAGGTCATGCGATAAGATATCTTTTCAATCAGGTCTCCTCTGCCCACCACATAGCCGCCGGTCAGCGCCAATCCACCGCCGGGATTTTTAATCAATGAACCTGCCATCACATCAATGCCGACATCCGTCGGCTCCATGATATCAAGAAATTCCCCGTAACAGTTGTCTGCCATACAGATTATGTCGCTGTTGATATTCTTCACAAAATCCGTACACTCCTTGACGGCCGCAGGTGTAATGGCTTTGCGGAAGCCGTAACCCTGCGAACGCTGGATTGAGACCATCTTTGTATTGTTTGAAATAGCTTTTCCCAACGCTTCAAGGTTTATACTGCCGTCATCATTCAGGTCCACTTGCTTGTAGGTAATGCCGTAATCGGCAAGAGAACCCATTCCCTCTCCCCTGATGCCGATGACCGTCTCTAANNATGGTCTTCCCGTACAGTAGATCAGCTCGTCTCCCGGCCTTAAGCAGCCGAACAAGGTGATTGAAAGCGCGTGGGTACCGTTGACGATGGTCGGCCTGACCAAAGCTTTTTCAGTATGGAAGACGTCTGCATAAACTCTTTCGACGGCATCTCTGCCGGGATCGTCATATCCGTATCCGGTGTTCCATGAAAAGNNCGACAATACTTTGTATTGGTTGTAGGCCATAGTATCGTCGAGTTTTTGAAAGATTTCCTGTATATCTTCCTCCGCGCGATTGACTTTATCCAGCACAGCGGGTGAAATGTTAAATTGTTCCGTTAACAAGCGATAAGTATTGTTCTGCATTATTTTTTTCCTTTGTCTTATTTTTTATTTTCTCTTTCAAGCTCCCACTCCATATTGCTGACGAGATCGCGTTTGACGTTCATCTTATGAGCCGCATAGAGCTGCGTCGTTGTGACTTGTTCGTGATCCAGAAGGGCCTGGACATCGTATATGGAGTTGCCGCGGCCGATGAGACTTGTGGCCGCCGTGGCCCTCAATTTGTGAGGACTGTAGCCTGCCTTCCGAGATGTGGCAAGTCCTATTGATGTGTATTTCTTGGAAAGCTCACGAATCGCACGCTCTGTCATGCGCTTCCCTTGAAGCGACAAAAAGAGCGCATCTCTGTGAGTTTCTTCGATTTCTTCGTCCGAACGCCGTTCATTTTGGATATAGTCCATGAGGACCATCGTGACGGACTTGTTGAGCGGCATTATCGATTCCTTGCCGCGTTTGCGATAGATTTTGAATTCTCCGCGCGTAAAATTGAAAGAAGAGATGTTTAGTTGCTGCAATTCCGATATTCTCAGACCGTATGTAAGGAACATAATCAAAATCGCCTTGTCTCGTTTCTTTGTCTTCTCCCAATATTCGTGCTCTTTTGCTGTCAGGTGTGCGCCGGTTGAGACGGCATCGAGCATCTTCATGACTTCGTCATCCTGCAATGCTTTGATTTCGCGTTCTCCCGGCTTTGGAACTCTTATTGGATTGAATCCATCGGTGATATTTTTATCCAGCAGCTCATCACGATACAGATATTTGAATAGCACCGATACTGAAGAGCGCTTGCGTGCCAGCGTCTTACTGTTGTTCTCATAGATATAAACTGCGCGTTCCGTCTCCTTTTCGTACAAGCGGCAATAATCGATATACATGTTGACGTCAACAGCCTTTATTTTCTTAAATTCTTCGAGAGTAATCTCACGTTCAGTGCTTGCTGCAGTTAAATCAGGTCGCTCGGCAATCAGATATTGGCAGAAAAAGCGAATATCGTACAGATAAGCCAGCCTCGTCATAGGCAACACGTTTCCACGCAGGTACATATGGAATCCCGTCAAAAAACGCGGAAGTTCATCTTCGAGTTGTTTGCACAGCGAGTTAATTTCGTGTTCCTTTTCAATTATATTGTCAGGTTTGTCGCTCTTGTTGTGAATTTTCAGCGTTTTGTTATCCATTGCAGAATCTCCCCTATACAAGCGGCATCGCTCGGGTATTCCGAGATGTTGAACCACGTGATGCCTTCATAGCGTCTGAACCACGTCCACTGTCTCTTGGCAAAATGTCTGGTATTCTTTTTGATCAGATCGATCGCATCTTCCCTGCTGTACAAGCCTTTCATATGACCGATGATTTCCTTGTAGCCTATCCCCTTCATAGCGATATCGTCTTCATCAAGATCCATAGCGCAAAGTTCTTCCAATTCTTCGAACAGTCCCGACTGAACAAGTATATCAACTCGTTTATTAATACGCTCATACAGTTCCGCTCTGTCACGTGTGAGACCGATCAACGTACAACTATAATCCTTTGTCGGCACGAGTGACTCGGAAAACTCGCGTGGTTTTTCACCCGTCAACTCGCAGATTTCTATCGCGCGAACGACCTTTTTGAGATTATTGGCATGTATACGCTCCGCAGCTGCGGGATCATACTCTCTCAGAATATTATGGACGTATTCCTTGCCGTATTTCTCTGCTAAGGCCAAGAGCCTGTATCGTCTGGGGTTGCTCTTCTCGTCTTGCTGAGGAGGAGCGGAAAAGTCCATATCGTAGATAAGGGAATTGACATAAAGCCCGGTCCCACCCGAAACTACGGGATGCTTGCCTCGCGCAAATATATCTTCGATAGCGGCTTTGGCCAAACGCTGATATTCACTTACGGAAAAGGGTTCGCGCGGATCTATGCAATCGATGAGATGATGGCGGCAAGCTGCCTGTTCCTCAGGTGTAGGCTTTGCGGAACCTATGTTCATATATTTATAGATTTGCATAGAATCGGCGTTGACAATCTCGCCACCCAGCGCGGAGGCGATTTTGATCGTATATTCCGTTTTTCCCACTGCCGTGGGACCGCAAATGACAGTTATATTTCTCATATTCTCTTAAACATCTTTTCTATTTCGTTCTTGGTGATTTTAACAAACGTAGGTCTTCCGTGCGGGCAGGAATACGGGTTTTCGCAAACCGACAACTGTGCGAGCAAGGCCGTCGCCTCTTCGTGCGAAAGCTTATCGTTGGCCTTTACTGCCTTTTTACAAGCTGCCATTGCAATCCTGTCTGTCTTGTTTCTGTCGAACGGACCCTTAACTTCATCCGCTTCCTGTATGAAAGAGTGAGCAAAATCCTCGGCCTCGGAAAGGTCCATAAACAGAGGGATTCCACGGATAGCATAGGTGTTCGGGCCGAATGTCTCTATATCGAATCCCATAGCACGCAACTCTTCCAACCAGCGTTCTTCTTGAGATTTCTCACCATGAGATATATCAAGAAGCAACGGTGTAAGCAAAGGCTGAGTCAGTTTTTCTTCGTTACGATATTGCTGCTGTAACTGTTCAAAGAAGACGCGTTCATGCGCTGCATGCTGATCGAAGAGGTAGAGATTATCATCGGCAACAGCGATGATATAAGTGCCGAATATCGCTCCCATCGNNTCAAGCTTTGGTGCCTTAGGCACAACGAGGTATTCAGGCGGTGCCTCCGTAAAACTGATCTGCTCCTGTGCCTGCTGCTCCTCGCGCAATATCGACAATAAACTTTTTATGTCGACTCTTGTTTCGTTAAGATCGATAACCTCCGGTATTTCTTCCGATTCTGCTTTATGAGTGTTTGCGCTTTTTTCTGATTTTGTTTCGGGTTCAACCGCAGGTACTTTAAAAATATTCTTAGCTCTGATCTGCGGAATTGCATCTCCGCTTGCAAGAGCCTCCCTGACCGCGCTGTGCACGAGATCATAAATCGCAAGTTCATTGTCGAAACGCACTTCAAGCTTATTCGGGTGAATATTCACATCCAAGCTTTCGGGCGGCAATTCGAGGAACAGAAATGCGACCGGAAATCTTCCGCTGAACAGACGCTCTGTATAAGCTGCATCGAGACCCTTCTCAATCACCTTACTGCGAATCGAACGGCCGTTAACAAAGAATATCTGATGTTTGCGATTGTTCTGTGAAAACGCGGGATTGGATACATAACCTTTAATCGTTCCATGCTCTGTACTCTTTTCAACGGCTACCAGCTCTCTGCCGATTTCGTTGCCGTAAATCATGAGAATATTCCTGTGCAGATCACCGTTTCCGCTTGTTGTGAACAAAATATTCTCATTGTTAATCACTTTGAATTTTACAGATGAGTATGCGAGTGCCGCCTTGGATAGGTATTCGATAATAAGTGTGCTCTCAGCACTGTCGCCCTTCATGAATTTCAGGCGCGCAGGCGTGTTGTAAAACAAATCGGTTATTGTGATTGTAGTACCGTCAGGGCAACCTATAGATTTGATTTCGACCTGTTGTCCCCCTTCCATGCGCAACAAAGTACCGACTTTACTTTCACGGATCTTGGTTATCAGCTCCGTGCGAGAAACGGCTGCGATGCTGGCCAAGGCCTCACCGCGAAATCCAAGCGTCTTAATCCTACCCAGATCGCTGTCGGATACGATTTTGCTCGTCGCATGGCGCATAAAAGCGAGCTCTGCTTCCTCATAAGGGATGCCGCACCCGTTATCCGTTACTCTTATATAGGATTTCCCGCCTTTTTTGATTTCGACTGTAACAGCATCTGCACCTGCGTCGATGGCATTTTCAACGAGTTCCTTTATTACGGAAAGCGGTCTGTCGACCACCTCGCCTGCAGCGATTTTGTCTGCGACGCTCTTGCTCATTATGCGAATCATATTTTTATTCTTCCCTTGCAGCTTTTTGCAATTCCTCCAAAAGCGCTATTGCTTTTGACGGTGTAATTTCCATTAGGTTCAACGATTTCAGTTTCTCAATCACAGGGTTAGGTACAAACGAAAACAGTGACATCTGCAGTTCTTGCTGCGGTTCCTCACTATATTCCTTTGTGTGCGCGTGTCGAGATTCTCTCTCCAATTCATCGAGTTTTTCCCGCGCTCGCGTCAAGACGCTTTTCGGTACACCCGCCAGTTTAGCGACATGAATGCCGTAACTCCTGGAGGCACTGCCCTCTATAATCTTATGCAGGAATACGGCGTTACCGTCCTCTTCGCTGACATCGACGTTGAGATTGCGAAGACCCGGCAAGCTTTCTTCCAGAGCAGTCAGTTCGTGATAATGAGTAGCGAACATGGTTCTTATCCTGCATTTTGGACTGCAGAGGTATTCGGCTGCTGCCCAAGCGATCGACAATCCATCGTAGGTCGATGTTCCTCTTCCGATTTCATCCAATATCACCAGCGATTTCTCCGTGGCTGTATTAAGTATACAGGCCAATTCGCTCATCTCAACGAAGAAGGTAGACTGTCCCTGCGCCAAGTTGTCCGAGGCTCCGATACGGGTAAATATTTTATCGGCAATACCTATTTTGGCCGCATCACACGGTACAAAACAACCGGCCTGCGCCATCAGCACAATCAGCGCAGTCTGCCGCATATAAGTAGATTTTCCCGACATGTTGGGTCCTGTAATCAACAGCAACGAAGAAGAAGAGTCATCTATATATGTATCGTTCGAAACAAAGGTCCCGCCCATGCACATTTGTTCGATGACCGGGTGCCTGCCATTTTTAATATAAATTTCTTTACCTTCGTTGACCTCCGGTTTAACGTAAGACAGATTGGCACTGACTTCGGCAAACGACAACAAAACATCCAAAGAGGATATTGCTTCGGCCGTTTCTTGGATGGTGACGATGTACGTCGCAACATGCTCTCGCAGCTCTGTGAAGAGTTCGTACTCCATTTTGTTGATCTTCGCCTCAGCATTGAGTACGATGCTCTCCATCTCCTTGAGTTCGGGAGTAATGAAACGCTCGCAGTTTGAGAGCGTTTGTTTGCGAATGTAGTTTTCGGGAATGGCATCGTAGAAGGACTTGGTCACTTCGAGATAATAGCCGAAGACCTTGTTGAATCCCACTTTCAGATTGCGTATGCCCGTACGCTCCCTCTCGCTTTCCTCCAGGTTGGCTATCCAAAGTTGGGCATCCTTAACCGAGAATTTCAATTCATCGAGATCGGCTGAATAACCTTTCTTAATGATTTTGCCCTCTTTAATAGTGAACGGTGGGTCGTCTTCGATTGCAGCGTCAATCATGCCGCAAAGTTTCTCCTGCGGATCGATTTGCCTTTCGAGCTCAGCAAGCAGAACGCTTTCGCAGTCGCAAAGGTCATGTTTCAAATCCGGCAGAACGGAGAGAGAATTTTTGAGCGCAATCAGATCTCTGGCGTTGGCGTTGCCGCAGGCAATCTTGCCTCCCAGTCTTTCCAAATCATATACTTGTTTCAAGTATTGTCTTAAATTGTTCCTTAAAAGCAAATCGTCATACAACAATTGTACGGCGTCGAGTCTTTTGTTTATTTCATCCGCATGGTTTAACGGTTCACGCAGCCACTTTTTCATCTTGCGCGAGCCCATGGCGGTATTTGTCTTATCCAGTATTCCCAGCAGAGAGCCCTGTACCTTTTTTTCGTATAGGGTCTCCGTAATCTCCAGGTTACGGATTGCCGTCTTATCGAGCGACATCCGGCTGTCGATATCGTAGATCTTCAGTTTGGAGATATGGCTGAGATCGTTCTTTTGAGTATTGTTAAGGTAGGAAAACAGCGCTCCGAGCGCGGTTATCTGCTCATCTTTGTCGTCGAGCCCGACTCCCGCCGGCGCTTTTATTTGAAATTGCTTGAGAATCGCCTTTTTGCCGGCCTCACAGCTGAAATACATGTTGCTGAAGACATTCAAATAGGCTCCTGTCGCCTCCTTTATTTCGCTTTCTTCGATGATGTCGAGAAGGGATTCGGGAAGGAGGAGCTCCTTCGGATTGATCTTGGCGATCTCGTTAAAAAGGGTTTCCTTTCCCCTTTTAAGCGGAAAATCTACGGAACAGAGTTCTCCCGTAGAAATATCACAATAAGCGAGCGCCATCTTTTGCTCAGAAGCAAATACGGACGCCAAGTAATTATTTTCTTTTTCATTGAGCATGCTGCCGCTTGAGACGGTGCCCGGGGTGACAATCTGCACCACTTCACGTCTTACGAGGCCCTTTGCTTGCGCCGGATCTTCAACCTGTTCGCATATAGCCACCTTGTAGCCCTTGTCCACAAGTCTGGCTATATACGTTTCGGCCGAATGAAAAGGTACCCCGCACATCGGAGCTCGCTCTTCCTGTCCACAGTTTTTGCCCGTGAGTGTAAGTTCGAGCTCCTTTGCGCCGGTAATTGCATCTTCAAAAAACATTTCGTAAAAGTCACCGAGGCGGAAGAAAAGAATGCAATCTTTGTGCTGCTCCTTTATCTCCGTATATTGCTGCATCATTGGTGAAAGTGCCATTTACGTGTTTTTATCCTTTCATTTATCTGTTTTTGTACGCTTCGAGAGCCTTAGCAAGGATTTCCGTACTTCTCTTCAGATCATGCTGGTTCAATATGTAAGCAAGTCTTACTTCGTTCTTGCCGAGACCCGGTGTTGCGTAGAATCCTTCTGCAGGAGCGTACATCATTGTCTCGTTGTTGTCTCTGAATTCTTCGAGCAGGAACATCAGGAAGTCTTCAGCGCTTTCAACAGGCAGAGTAACCATCATGTAGAATGCTCCACCCGGCTTGTTTACCTTTACGCCCGGGATTTTGGAGAGTCCCTCATACAGTACGTTTCTTCTTCCTTCGTATTCTACTCTGATGCTGTCAAAGTAGTTCGACGGAAGCTGATAAAGTGCAGTCGCACCTATCATTTCAAGCGTCGGACAGCAGAGACGACCCTGTGCAATCTTCATCAGACCGGAATTCAACTCATCGTTCTTGCAGATGATGAAACCGATTCTTGCACCACAAGCCGAGAAACGCTTGGATACTGAGTCGATGATGATGACTCTGTCGGCATAGTCTGCCAACTGACCAAAGGAAACCATTTGTCTTCCGTCATATGCGAATTCTCTGTAAACTTCGTCCGCGATTACCCACAGGTCATGTTTCTTCGCAAAACGGCAGATTACTTCCATGTCTTCCTTAGAGAGAATCGTGCCTGTCGGGTTACCCGGATTGACTACTGCGATTGCCTTACATGTAGGTCTGTAGGAGGCTTCGAGCAATGCTTCATCCGCAAAGAAATATCCCTTGTCCGGATCGGCTGTAATCGGTGTAACTTCGCCTGCAGCTGCTTTTATAAATGTACGGTAGTTTGTGTAATAAGGTTCCGGAATCATTACGGTATCACCCTCGTTTAAGATGGATGTAAATACCATGCTCAAAGCTTCGGAACCGCCGCTTGTAACGAGTACATTTTTTCTCTCCAGTTCTACACCAAAAGGTTTAAAATAGCCGATAATTGCATCTTGCAGTGATGCGAGTCCCGGAGATTCAGCATAAGCCAGAACTTTTTGGTCAAACTTTCTGATAGCTTCCATGAAAACATCAGGAGTCTCGATATCGGGCTGACCGATATTGAGGTGATATACATGGACTCCGCTTGCTTCAGTAGCGGCTGCAATTGGGTTGAATTTTCTGATCGGAGAAAATTCCATTTTGTTTACTTTGTCTGAAAGTCTCATAGCGATAGGTCTCCTTTCTGAAAAACCTCAGTTAATTGTTAGTGCACTGTGAGCCTGTGCAATAATTTGGTTAACCGTAAAACTGTCCTTTTTATTGAAACTCTCACTCTTTTGCAACCACAGAAGATATTCTATGTTGCCCTTTGCTCCCGTAATGGGTGAAAAGGTCAATCCCGCCGGATACAGACCGCTTGCGGCGGCATACCCGATGACATTTTCAATCACCTGCTTGTGGACGTCGGGATCGCGCACGATACCCTTCTTCCCCACCTGTTCTCTGCCGGCCTCGAATTGAGGCTTGACGAGACAAAGCACGCTTCCGTTTTCCCTAAGCAGCGAAGCTGCAACAGGAAGCACAAGCTTCAGCGATATGAAAGATACGTCTATCGATACGAAGTCAATTTCATCTTCGACAGTATCGGTATCCAAATATCTGACATTAACCTTTTCCATATTGATAACTCTCGGATCTGTGCGCAACTTATAGTCAAGCTGCCCATAGCCGACATCAATAGCGTAAACCTTTGTGGCACCTCGTTGGAGCATACAATCCGTAAAGCCTCCCGTCGAAGCACCTATATCCATACATACAGCATTTGTAAGCTCTATGTTGAATTCATTTATAGCCTTTTCGAGTTTTAAACCGCCGCGCGATACATACGGGCAGAGGTTCTGTTTGATCGAAAATTCCGCGTCTGCGCTGACCTGCGTGCCCGCCTTATCGACCGTTTGTCCGTCGACAAGTACGACGCCGGCCATGATCGCCGCTTTGGCTTTTTCCCTTGAAGGAAATAAACCCTTTTCAACTAAAATAATATCCAATCTATCTTTCAAGAAATTTGCGAATCCTTTCTGTTATGCCGTCTTCGTCAAGCGAATACAGCTTAAAGAGTTCTTCCGTATTGCCATGCTCGATGAACGCTTGCGGCCATCCGAGGTTGAGCACCGGCTTTCCGCCTTCTGCAAGAACGATAGAGTTTACAGTATCGCCGCAACCGCCTTTGATTACATTGTCTTCCAAAGTGATGACTCTATTTGTATGTTTTAAAGCGGCGGTAATGGTTTCCGCGTCAGGCGGAGATACTATGGATATATTGACAACTCCTACGTCCATGCCCAAAAGCGCAAGGCGCTCACATACGTTTAACGCAACCGGTACCATGTTGCCTACAGCAAAGATTTCCGCATCTTTGCCCTGCTTTAAGATGGTGCTTTTGCCGTCAAAAGAATTGCGCTTAGGAAGATTTAATTGTTTTACCGATCCTCTCGGATATCGGATTGCCACAGGGCCGCCGCAAGCGACTGCATATTTCATCATCTCTTCGAGCTCTCGGCCGTCTGCCGGCGCCAATACGGTCATATTGGGCATATGGCTCAGATACGAAAGATCGAAGACGCCGTGATGGGTCTCACCGTCATTACCGACATTGCCTGCCCGATCGATTGCAAAGATCACAGGCAGATTTTGCATGCAGACATCGATCAATATCTGATCGTATGCTCGCTGTAAAAAGGTCGAATAAATTGCCACCACGGGTTTGAACCCCTGTGATGCCATGCCGGCTGCAAAAGTAACAGCGTGAGCTTCTGCTATGCCCACATCGAACATCCTTTCCGGAAACCGCGCAGCAAACCGCGTCAATCCCGTTCCCATCTCCATCGCAGCACAGATTGCTGTAATTCGTTGATCCTCTTCTGCAAGAGAGCAGAGCGTCCTACCAAACAATTCGGAATAGGAAATCGTACGCTTGGGTGGGCACATGCCCGTCTCTTTCTCAAACGGCCCGATTCCGTGAAACTTACCCGGATCGAGCTCCGCGTTGCGATATCCCTTACCTTTTTTCGTGATTACATGAACGACGACAGGGCCACCCGCCCTTTTGGCAAGCTTAAAGGCCTCCGTCATTTCTTGAATATCATGTCCGTCTATAGGTCCCATATATTTGAAACCCATTTCTTCAAAGAACACGCCCTCGACGACAGAATATTTTACGAGATCCCGAAAATGCTCCAAGCTTGTATAAATATTTTCACCGACATTAGGTATGCTCTTGACTTTGCTTTTTAAATGTTTTTTAAACTGCAGATAACCCCGCGATGTACGCAACCGGTTTAAATGGTGTGAAATGCTGCCGATGTTCTTAGAGATAGACATTCCGTTGTCGTTGAGAACGACTATCATGTTCCTCTCTCCGGCACCTGCGGTGTTCAAGGCCTCATAAGCCATACCGCCGGTCAAAGCTCCGTCTCCTATGATGGCAACCACATTGTAATCTTCACCCGCCAAATCTCTGGCAGCCGCCATACCTGCAGCGGCCGAAATAGAATTGCTGCTGTGACCGGTGTCAAAACAATCGTGCGGACTCTCACCTCTTTTCGGAAAACCAGACATGCCGCCCTGCTGCCTNNGCGTCATATTCGCTTTCGCGATGTTTAGGAAAACCAGAGATCCCATCCTGTGTGCGAAGTGAAGAAAAACGGTCTTTTCTTCCCGTGATGATCTTATGCGTATAAGATTGATGTCCCACATCCCAAATAAGCTTGTCCCGCGGTGTAGAAAACACTCTGTGCAAAGCGATTGTCAATTCGACGACGCCCAGATTGGAAGCCAGGTGGCCACCGGTCTTCGAAACGTTATCCAAAAGATAATCTCTGATTTCATATGCCAAAAGATCAGCCTCTCTGTCGCTCATCAATTTTACATCATCCGAAAGCGACGGAGAAAAAATATCGATTTCCATGATTCCTCCTATTTTTTACGTTCCGCAAGTTCCTTTACGAGATTCGTAAAAAATTCCGCATTGTCATAGTAAGGAGCCATCACGTTTATTGCATTCTGAGTCAGTTCTTGCAGGCGCATGCGCGAGGCTTCGAGTCCGTATAAGGCCGGATATGTCGATTTATTGTGCTCGGCATCCTTACCTGTATTTTTGCCCAGTTCGCTTGCGTTGCCTTCCACATCCAAAATATCATCGGCGATTTGAAATGCAAGACCGAGGTTTTCGGCATACATTGTCAACCTGCCGATCGTCTCGTCGTCTGACCCGCCCAAGTGTGCACCGGCGCGCACCGCAGCCGTGATAAGAGCTGCAGTTTTGTTCAGATGTATATAATCCAACATCTCTGTCGAACAGCGCTTTCCTTCCGCTTCTATATCGGCAACTTGCCCGGCAATCATGCCGCGACAACCCGCACCCTTTGCAATCTCATAAGATGCACAGATTCTTTTCTTTAGACTGCACGTATCTTGAAAATACATTAACATATCTTTGTTCATCATTTCAAAGGCGGTGGATAATAGGCCGTCACCTGCAAGAAGAGCCATAGCATGGCCGAATACCATGTGGTTTGTCGGTTTTCCTCTGCGCAATTCGTCATCATCCACCTCCGGTAAATCATCATGGATGAGCGAATATGTATGAATATATTCGAGAGCACAAGCATACGGAATAGCTGCATTTATGTCACCGCCCACGAAATCACAAGTGGCGAGCAACAGCACGGGACGCAATCTCTTGCCGCCCGCTTCCAAGCTGTACTTCATAGCATTATATACTGTAATACTTTTGTGGTCAACATCCGGCAGAAAATCCAAAAGGTGCTTTTCAATTAATTCTTTGTAATATCCGTATTCTCCGTTCATAGTTCCTCCCGATGACATTTGGTCAGCTTTCAAAAACTTCTATCTTCTGCTTTGCTTCTGAAAGAATATCGTTGCATTCTTCATATAATTTTACACCCAAATCAAAACTTTTTATGGATTGGTCCAAGGTGAGGTTACCTGATTTCAGATCCTCTGTCACAGTTTCCAATTGCTTCAGAGTCTCCTCAAAACTGCGTTTTTTAATCGTCATTTCCTGCCTCCCTCCTGTCGTCCACTGTTGCCTCTACAGATCCGTCCCACAAAAGCACCTTAAAGCGGTCGCCGCATTGCAATTCTTTTATTGAAATGATCGGTTTCCCGTCTAAGGAAGCAATCGCTCCATACCCTCTCTCCATTATATTTCTCGGAGAAAGAGCCGTCAATTGCTCATAACATGAATCGGCCTTCAGCTGCAGCAAAGAGATGCGATGCGCAAGCGCCTGTGTGAGTTGTGCAGGTGCAAAATATCCAAGCGCTGCCTCTTTGTTTTGTATATTTCTTTTTATATGATAAAGCATATTCTCTTTTAGTGAGACTATGTATCGTTTCAGTTCAGCGATATCCGGCACCGCCAGTGCAGCTGCGGCTGTCGGGGTTTCCGCTCTTACATCGGCTGCGAAGTCCGCAATTGTAAAGTCTGTCTCATGCCCTACAGCCGAGATAACGGGAATATCCGACGAGTAAATGGCACGTGCGACACTCTCCTCATTAAAAGCCCACAAATCTTCAATGCTTCCGCCGCCTCGACCTACTATAATGACATCTGTCTCGGGAAAAAGCTCATTGATCTTGCCGATGGCTGCGGAGATGTCCGCAGCTGCTCCGGGGCCCTGTACCAAAACCGGGTAAATCAACACGTCGACATAGTTATTGCGGTTTTGTATGATCTTGAGAATGTCTTTGATTGCAGCACCGGTCTCTGAAGTAACAATCGCAACCTTCTCCGGAAAAAACGGTAATGGCCTTTTGTGCGCCGTGTCAAATATTCCTTCTGCTTGCAGCTTTTCTTTTAACCGCTGAAAGGCGGCAGCCAAATCTCCGACGCCTTCTATTTCTATATTCCTGACATTCAGCGAATAGTAACCGCCTCTTTCGTAGACTGACATGTAACCTTCGGCGACGATTTCCATACCGTCATCGAGTTCATAACGCACATGCCGCAGAGCGTCTGAGCTTAAGAAACAATTAAGCTTGCTCGCTTCATCCTTCAATGTGAAATACACATGGCCGCTGCCGTGATATTTTATATTTGCAATTTCTCCTTTGACCGCGACCCTGCTGAGGAGCGGATCGGAAGAGATGATTCTGTTGATGTAATTGTTAAGCTGAGAAACCTTGATCGGCTTCATACGCCTTACCTCCAAGAAATGCGATTCCCACGGCATTGTCCTGCGCTAAGTGCGCATCGGCAAATACCGGATGCATTCCCTTTTTCCGCAGACTTTCCTGCAATTTGTTTTTTATATATAAGCTTCCGGAGACACCTCCGACAAACAGAATCTCGCGATGACCCGTCTGCGAACTTGCTGTCAAAACCGTCTTTTCCAAGGAAATTGCGATACGTTCAAACAACTCTTTTACAAGTGTGGCATTATCGCTTCCCGGCATAACAGCGCGTTGGCACTGAGTTTCGATACCCGATAGATTTACATAAGTTTCTTTATGTGGAATAGGCTTCAAACGCGTCCCAATTGGCGCATCAGTCGAGACGGCAAGTGAATCGAGCGTCGCTCCTGCGGGGAAGGCCATGCCCAAGGCTACTCCTATCCTATCCAATATCTGTCCGTATGACAGGTCGAGCGAACCTCCTATCGTCTCTATGCTAAACCCGCAACCCTGCTCGTACACGTTCAGGAGCTCACATGTCCCGCCCGAAAGGTGGTAAGCGAGGAAACCCTCGTCCGCTTGGAATCCGCTGCTTGTTTTGACTGATTCTATATGTCCCTCCTGATGAGAGAATTCATATAACGGCACCCTCAATGTAGCCGCAATGCTGCGTGCGATGCTCGCACCCGCTTTAAATACCGGCATATAGGAGCCCGGAATTGGCCGCGGCCGTGTCGAAACCGCCACCGCTCGAATCTCGCAACGTTCCGTACCTTGAAAGGCCTCCTCTATAAGCTCAGGCAGATTTCCGATGTGTTGGAACAATGCCTCCGATTGACGCAGTCCGCGCTCGCCGCTCTTGACGGTAAGCAACCTTCTGCAATCGGCGCAAACGACACCGGCCGCATCGATTACTGCCACGGATGTCGTATAATTGCTGGTGTCGATGCCTAAAATGTACCGCTTATCGCTCATCCGTTTTCTCTCGGACAATAGCACCGAGAACGCCGTTAATAAATTTTCCGGATTCTTCGGTGCTGTATTTTTTGGCGATATTTACCGCCTCATTTATACTGACCTGCGGAGGCAATGCTTCCTGATATAAAATTTCGCCCACAGCCAGACGTAAGATGGCGAGATCCACCTTTGGCATTCTCGCAGTCTTCCATCCCTTTGTGAACGTATTGATAAGCTCATCGATCGCATCCTTGTTTTCTCGGATTGCAGCAGTCATCTCAACGATATACTCCGCCGGTGATGCCCCTACATTTTGTTCTTCAATATATCTCTGCACGAATTGCGCGCTGAAATCATCGTTTGNNCTTCCATCTGGTACAACAACTGCATCAAAAGCTCACGGGCTTCTGTTCTTGTCATCGGTATACTCCTTCAAAGTCAATCGGGAAATTTGACACCCTGTACATAAATGTTGATAGAGCTCAATTTCTTTGACGACTTTTTTTCTGTTTCATTTTTTATATTTTCCTGTAAATCCCATGCAACCGACGGAATGTTGGCACCGTATTCCACGATTACAAATACATCCATCGCATACCCGCCTTCGTTTTGCGAAAGTCTGATACCGTTGCGCGGCAAAGTTCTGCCGAGGATATTCTTAGAGATTGTCTCAGCCAACGTGTTCCCAAGACCGGCGACTCCCTTTGTTTTTAAAGCCACTCTTGCTGCACAAGAGGCGATGAAATCCTCTGAATCCCTGATGTTGCGGGTCTGTTCTCCGGAATTGCCGCTCATGTACTTCTCCTATGGGTAATTTCCCGGTTCTCTTTTTATTGTAATTATATCAAAACTGTACGAAAAAAACAACTAAAACCGAGTTTTCAATATTTGCTCTGGATGATGATTCCTTCTGCCGATCTGCCGGTCTCCCTCATGACGATATCGTAGATTTTGGCGATATCCGACTGCGTCGGATCCTGTTTGTTGATGGTAACGTTTACCGCATTATCCGTCATCAGCACCATGCACTCCGGCAAGCCCTTCGTCTGTATCAAATTCTCGATGGTCTTCTCCTTATCCATATAACCTATAATCTTCAATTTCTGTGCTGAGGCGTTCTCCTTTTCGCTCGGTGTTTGCGCCTCTGCAATCACATCGGAAAGCATGGAGATGATCTGATTTCTGTCCATATTGACGGTCGNNTGAAATATGTATCGCTGTTTTGTAATTCGCTGACATCGTCTGATGTCACCATCTCTGACGGCAGTTCTCCGGTCTCCGCCCCTCCCGGCAGTTTCGTAAGCTTTAAGCTGTCCACCAGCACATCTCCGTCGTGAGGCGCGATATCCGAATTTTCATCGTTGACGTATTCAACATTTGCTTGGATGGAGTTCGCTTTATGTAATGTTACAGCCCCGGCAGTCGTTGCACAAAGCGCAAACACGCAAACGCCGGCGATCATCATCCTCTTCTTTTTATTCATGCTTACTTTCCCCCATTCTCCTTCTCGAAAACCATTACATTTGATGTGGGAATATCGTAAATGGCGGCTACGGCATTTGTCAGATTGTTACGCACAACCGGATTGCCTGCCCCGCTTGCGGTTACGATTACACCCTTTACTTCCCCATCGTTTGACTCTTCCACCATAACATTGACTTCACCCGCCCCCTTAATATCGGATAGCATAACCGCTAGCGATGTCTCTGTGCCACCGTCCGAATCTGCTATCTGTCTGCGGCCGTCGCGGCTTTGAGTGAAGACATCCATAGAAAGAAAGACAATGGCGAGGATAATCAACACCGCCAGCGCTTTGACCAGCATTTCTCTCATATCGTCCGCATTCTTAAATTTCTCCCACATACAGGTTCCCTCCGTAAAATATATTAAAAAGATATCGGCTTATGCAATAAAATATCGCAACGGTGCCAAGATTACCGCCAAGATCATCAAAGAAAATATATATTTCAAATATTTGCTCATCTCGCCGTCCGGAAGCAGGATTTCCACAAACGACAATGTGACCACAATCATGAATATGTTCTTCACCCACTCGTTCACTTCACTCATTGCACAGCACCTCCTATACCGATCAGCACAGAAATGAAAATCAAAAACATCATCGACGTCAGTATGAGGATCACGACCAAGGTGATGGTAGCATTGCCCATTTCATTCAGGCAACCGCTGATGTTCTTTGCACCGATCGGCTCGGTGACGATAGCGGTAAACTTATATACTACACCGATGGCCAACAGCTTGATAATCGGCATAATCAGCAGCGAACACAGCACAAGAATCCCAAAAATGCCGATACCGTTCTTTATCACTGCCATACAGGAGAGCACCATGTCAACCGAATCGGCGGCGAACCCGCCGACAATAGGTACAAAGTTGCTCAAAGAAAAGCGCGCCGTATTGATAAGCAGGCCGTCGGCTGATTTGGCAACAAATCCTTGGAGCAGCGTCAACCCCGAGAATATGGTCGCACAGAGTCCGGTTGCAATTGCAGCCGCACTGCGCAGGAAGGAAGCCAGCGTCTTCACATAGGATTTTTCCGTCATCCCGTTAATGAGGAAAAAGACCGTGGAAATAAAGAGCATCGGCAACATTACCTTTAGCAGTATCGTATTGAAGGCCGTGATCGAAGCGGTCATCAGCGGATTGAGCACACTGCCCGAGGTGATACCGCCCATCGATATCAGCAACGGAATCAGGATCGGCAACAGGATTTGCATCGTATATGTCATTGTGGAGATCGTATCGGCACAGAGATCGTATGTATAAGTAAAATTTTTCATGCACAGTCCAATCACAACAAATGAGCAAACCATAATGCCAATATCGGATACCGCTTTTTCACCGAATGAAGAAGATATACTGCGCAGCAACCCGATAAATATGCAGATTGCGATGACCTCCACCGCTAAAATCAGGCCACTCTTTATTTCGAACAGCAGCAGATCTTTTAATGTATTGATCATGTAATCACTGTCGAACAGAGCCTTTCCTGTGACGAAATTGTCAACCAAAGATTTGCCGGTAATATCGGAAAACGGCGTGTTTGTGCTTCGCATTATTTCTTCAAGCTCATTTAAATTTAACTCATTCAGCCTTTGGCTGATGTACTCCTTGTAATCCATCTTCTCACCTACAGTATTGCATTGATCAAATCAAGTACCGAGATGAAGATCGGCAGCGAAAGATAAAAGATGATCACCTTTCCCGCAAATTCAACCTTATTCCCGATGGCACCTTCGCCCGCATCCTTGCATAGCTGCGAGGTGAAGTCTGCCATATATGCGATGGCCAGAATTTTGATGAGAATCGGAAAAAATGTCTTGCCGTAGGTAATTTGTCCGTATATCGATTGTAAGAACGCGAAGACAGAGACCAGTTTATCGGCAATTAAAAAAAAGATGATTACAATAACGCAAATCACTATGTAAATACTGAATTCGTTGCGTACATTTTTTATCAAAGAAGCCGCCAATAATCCTGTCAGCGCAATGCCGATTATTTTGATGATATCCATGGTCTGCTCCTAAAGATTAAACAGTGTGCGCAGTGTTTCAAAAAACTCGCTGATCATGTTCACAATTAAAAAAAGTACGATTAGGATTCCGGCCAAAGTTACCATCAGCGCTTGATCATCGCGCCCGGCTCTCGCCAGTATCTGATTCAAGACAGCAACGGCTATGCCTATTCCCGCGATTTTAAACAAGATATCTATATCAAATCCCATACGTCCTCCTATACAATAAGTATAACTGCGGTGATGCCTATCACAAAACCCATCGCAGTGAACATCTTCCCTTTCGTCGCACTCTCTTGACGTGCATCCTGCAGTCGATCCGCCAATTCGGCAATATGCACTGCGAGCAACGCATTCTGACTCTCGGAAGAGCCGATTCCCAAATTTGCACCGACCTCCGTCATTATACGCAAATCTTCGGTTTGCAGCGTCGTACCGCGATACACCTGAGCGACGGCCGTTTTCCAAACATCCGCTGCTGTCCGTCCGCGGCGCTCCTCATAAAGTTGCGCTGCTGTCTTGCACACGATATGAGCCGAATCAGCCTTGAAATCACCGATACGTCCGAGTAATTCCGGCAGTGGATCGAGCCGATAAGCGAGCTCCGCTTTTAGCGTACGCGTCATTCTTATAAACTCCTCCAGCAGAGTGACTCGTTCTCTGTATCCGTACGCCTTCAAGATGCCAATGCCGCCGCATGCACCGATAATTAAGAAACAGAGCAGTATTTTATGCATCCCATTTTCCTCCCAAGATGCGTAAAACTGTACAGGGCCGCGGAACGGAAGTCAGGAAAACGATACGACCAAATACTCCTTTGCGGATTAGCGGATAGAGATTGCTCCGTTGCAGATCCTCTTGACTGCCGCCATGAAGAGTCGTGATAACCTTAATGCCGGCGGACAGCAACGCCTCGACCGCCTCCGTCTCCTCACGCCTGCCAATCTCATCCGTGACTACAACATCGGGTGCCATAGAACGCAACAGCATCAGCATCCCTTCTCCTTTTGGGCAGCCGTCCATAACATCCGTATTGGGCCCGATATCGAAAGAAGGAAGACCACAATGCATTCCGGCGATCTCCGAGCGCTCATCGCATACGGAAACATTCATGCCTCTGTACGACAGCACCCGCACAATATCGCGCAGCATTGTTGTCTTGCCGCATTTCGGCGGTGAAACGATCAGCGTATTGTAAAGCCGCCCTTCACGATCTAAAAGCGCCGGAAAAAGTCTTTCTGAAGTGCCCTTGTATTCTTGGCAGCACCGCAGATTGATTGAGGAGATATCCTTAATCAATTTTACTCTGCCGTTCTCCATTACCACCCGCCCGCAGATACCTGCCCTGTGGCCGCCGTGCAGTGTCAAATAGCCGTTTTTAAGCTCTTCTTCGTGCGCATAATAAGAGTAATCAATAAATGAATTAAGTGTATCGCTCAGTAATTTTTTATCACAAAGAACACTGCCGCTGTATTTGCGAGGGCCACAACAAAAGACAATCGGTTGTCCTGCACGCAGACGTACTTCTTCTAATGAATCGCGACTTTGTGCAGGCAGAATTTTGAACTCCTTCTCCATATCGGCCGGTATCTGACGCAGAGCTTCAATAAAACTGCCTTCTCTTCTCTCGTTCATCATATTCTTGTCCTTCCTTTCACGTTAACAATATATACTCGTCCGACCCGCTTTATGACAAAAAACAAAAGAGCATGGTCTTTTCCAATGCTCTTCTTATACTGTGTATTTTAGGTTTCTAATTACATAAATTTCTTCGGCGTTTCCTCTTATTTACAGCTCTTTTTGATCTCCCGTGTACGTGAGCGAAACAACCTCACCTGTGGTAATACCAAAAGTAAAATGCCGAACACAAAACTACCTGCGGCGATGACAAGCATCCACATTCCTACCCAACCGTTATCCTGCAAAAATCCCTGCAATGCAAATTCATTGCCGCCTCCCGCACCGTAATATGAAGCAACCAATATCTGAAAGAATGAACTCAACGCCAGATAGATATAATAGATACCGCCGATAACGGGAAGTCCGTCCACGACGACTGCCGTCAATAACAGCAAAATCAGAATGCCTGTAATCTCTCCCAAGTTGAAATCCACACCATATCCGGCCGCTATGCTTACCGGATATTCCGAAATGCGCAGCAACATGGCGGCAATGGCAATAATTGTCGTGACATTCTTTGCTTTTCTGTACGCCGGGTTATACCGCAGTTCCTCTTCTATGAGCGCCTTAGAACTTCCTTTCAGTGCATTGTAATCCATTGCTTCTCTCTCCTCATTTAACAGTGTTTTTTACCGTAAAAGATATATCTTGAAATCAATCTTTTCCGTTATTTTCTTCATTTTTCGCATTTTCTTCGCAGCGTTCCTCTTCCGCGATTTCTATTTTTACCTTTTCTATTCTTCTCTCCTTGACAGACATAATGGTCAAAGTACAATTTCCGCACTTCACTATGCGATCCTTCTCGTCTTCGTCAGGAATCTCGCCGAGGATATCAATCAAAAATCCGCCTATCGTCTCACTGTTCTCCGATTCAAGTTTCATACCGGTACATTCGTTGATATCGCTGAGGTAAGCGAGCCCGTGGACAATGAAGACCTTTTCGTCAATCTGCTCGATATAATCGTTTTCATCATCGTACTCGTCTTCAATATCGCCGACAATTTCTTCAATGAGGTCCTCAGTTGTGACGATACCCGAGAAACCGCCGTATTCATCTATCAGCACAGCAATCTGATTTTTTGTTGCCTGCAAATCGAAGAAGAGCGAATCTATATTCTTCGTGGCAGGTACAAAATAAGGCTTTCTCAGAATACTGCGAATGTCCACACCGTCAAACCCATCTGTCTTGGCACGGACAAAATAGTCCTTTATGTTAAGGATACCGATGATATTGTCGAGATCCCCCTCATATACCGGTATTCTCGAATAATGCAGCTCCATCAAGTCATCCAAGTATTCTTCGATTGGGTCTTCGATATCAATGGTAAATACATCGGTACGAGGTGTCATGATTTCATAGGCGAGCTTATCGTCAAAGGCAAAAATACTGTCTATCATTTTTCTGCCCTCTTCTTTCAATGCTCCGGCATCCCGTCCGACCTGCAACATGGATTTGACCTCGTCCTCAGAATACTCATCCTCTCCCACACCGATATCTTGCCTTGTAATCTTCAGCAGGAAGTTCAACGAAACCGACAAAACCCATACAAACGGCTTAGTCACCTTCGAGATAATCAGAATTGGTTTGACCGTGGCCATGGCAATGCCTTCGGCATGGTGCAATGCCAATCGTTTAGGATAGAGTTCTCCCAATACAAGTGTGAAATACGATAAAATAAGCGTCACTACAACTACTGCAACCTGATTTGAATACGGTATGTGCAACAACGCCAACTTTGCGCCGAGGTCGTCTGACATGCCGACCGCCGCCGAAGCGCTGGAGAGGAAACCTGCCAGCGTAATAGCAATCTGTATCGTCGACAAGAACTGATTCGGTTCCTCCATCAAGTCCTGCACCAAAACGGCTTTTTTATTACCGTCTTGAGCGAGCATCTTAATCTTATTGCGGTTAGATGACACTATTGCCATCTCCGCGGCAGCAAAAAATGCATTTATTAAAATTAAACAAAACAAAAATAGTATTTGGACGAAATAATTCGTACCGGGGTCGGGGTTCATCCCAAACATCTCTCCTTTCAACAGTGCGATGTATAAGTATCAGGAGGCGAAAATCGCCTCATCATTTCCGTTTTCTGAGTATAAAATTTTCTGCGACCGGATGTTTCATCTTGATTTTCAGCATTTGCTGCGGGTGCGGAGCGGCTGTCAGCGCTTGCCCGGTCTCAAGATCATACATTTCTTCGAGTGTCTGCGCGAAAAAATCCGTATACGGTCCAAATACCTCTATCTCATCGCCGAGTTCCATCTTGTTACGTTGCTCGACTGCGGCGTAGCCGGTCTGCGGATCGTAGGATTTGACAATGCCGATAAACGAGTAATCGCGCATATAGGCGCTCGTCTCGTAATTCTGATCTTTATCTGTGGGCTTGTCCAGATAAAATCCCGTCGTAAACTTTCTGTGCGATGCCTTCTCCAATTCGACAATCAGCCTCGGATCAAAGGAATAGTTGCCCGGATCGGCGCAGTAGCTGTCGATGGCCTTTCTGTACGCAGAAACCACAGTAGCAACATAAAACACGCTCTTCATCCTGCCCTCGATCTTGACGGAATCCACTCCTGCCGCTATAAGGTCAGGGATGTACTCTATCATGCAGAGGTCACCGGAATTCATGATATAGGTGCCCCTTTCATCTTCCTCAATAGGATAATATTGCCCGGGACGTTGTTCTTCAACGAGAGCATACTTCCATCTGCATGGGTGGGCACACATTCCGCGATTGGCATCCCTTTGAATCATAAAATTGGACAGCAGACAACGTCCGGAATATGAGATGCACATAGCACCGTGCACGAAAGCTTCAATCTGCGTATCAGGCTGCATCTTCTCACGCAATTCGCTAATCTCTCGCAGAGACATTTCGCGCGCGAGAACTATTCTCTTCACACCCTGCCTTGACCAAAAGTTAGCCGTAGCATAGTTTGTGACATTTGCCTGAGTGGAAAGATGGATTTCGGCATTCGGTATTATTTCACGGATCATCATCACGATACCCGGATCCGAAACGATATAAGCATCGATGCCGAGATTTTTGATTTCATGGAGATATTGTTCAAGTGGAGCGATATCTTCATTGTGGGCAAAGATGTTGATCGTCAAATGTGCCTTGGCACCGTGTGCGTGAACAAAAGCTATGCCTTCCCGCATTTCCTCCAAAGTAAAATTGCCGGCACCCGAACGCAGAGAAAACTGTTCTCCGCCAAAATAGACAGCGTCGGCACCGTACAATACAGCAATCTTTAATTTTTCCAAATCACCCGCAGGAGCGAGCAGCTCTAATTTTTTCATCTTACATTATTTCCTTCTATTATGCTGACTGTCAATCCGTCACCGACAGAGAGCAGATAGGTCTCGGCTCCTTCCGCAGCCGTAATATATTCGGTAAATTCACGCATTCGCTTGATATTCGTCCTGTGTCGCCTGCGAGGATCGTAGGTCGCATCGGCAACGGTACCTTTCAGCAGAACATTATCACAGACAATCAGACCGCCGGGCGCCATCAATGGAAGAATCTTGTCCCAGAATTCCCTGTAATGGCTCTTGCCCGCATCGACAAAAGCAAAATCGAACGGCAATCGCGCCCCGCTTTCTGTCTCATCTGCAAGCGTCGCAAGCAGATTCAAGGCATCTCCGTGCATACAACGGATACGCTCCTGCATGGCAAAAGCGGCGATGTTCTCTGTCGCCTCACGTAGGGCATCGTCGCTTTTCTCCAGTGTAACGATTTCACAGTCTTCACAAACATGCGCAAAGAACAGTGCGCTGTATCCGTGGGCAGTTCCGATTTCGAGAATACGTGCGGGTTTTTTCAGGCGCAACAACACAGCCAGCGCCGTCTCGGTTCCTTTTAAAATAATCGGCACGCGCTTACGCTCACACTCGTCTCTCAGAGTTGCAAGTTCCTGAGTCTGCGCGCGATAACAGTCGTCAGTATAGGCCTCGACGACCGGATTCATAATATTCATAGTCTTCCTTTACAACGTTTTTTTATAGGCCGCCGCATATGCTTGAAACTCATCGCCCGTCTTGGCAAAGTTATGGGTTATGTCGTTTTTTGATTTCAGCACATAATAGTAATATTCCGTATCTGCCGGATACAAAGCGGCTTTAATAGACTCCTTCCCCGGAGAGCAAATCGGCCCCGGCGGCAAACCGTTATACAAATAGGTGTTGTACGGAGAATCGATTTTCAAATCTTTGTACAACAGTCTCTCCTTTTGTTTGCCGAGCGCGTACTGTACAGTTGCATCGATCTGCAATTTCATGCCGATATCGAGCCTATTGTAAATGACGCTGGCAACCTTTGCCCGTTCACTGTCTACACGCGTTTCCCGTTCTATCAGTGAGGCAACGGTAATGATATCGTAGACGGAATATCCCATCTTTTCCGCCTGCTCGTAATATTCTTCGGTAAACACCGCATCGAATTGTCCGAGCATTTTATCGATAATTTCTTTCTCCGTGGCAGTCGTATATATGTTATAGGTTTCCGGGAAAAGAAAGCCTTCCAACCTGTTCGATCCCGCCGGCAGATATTTCATGAACCGGTAATCAAAATTCCCCGATTCAACTTGTTTCAAAAACTCATCTTTGTTAATCAAACTTTCAGAAACCAGCTTATCTGCCGTTTGGTTTACCGTAAACCCTTCTGGTATAGTAAACTTGGTTGTGTTGGATTTTCCCGTGACAATCACGTTCATGACCTCTTTCAAGTCCATGGAAGGACTGAAGTCGTATTCCCCGGCCTTTAATTTGCCTTCGTAACCGTTCAGTTTGGCATAGAGTTTGAATCTCGTCGCACTTCNNTTTTCCTCGAGCAATTGCCCAATCGAGGCTGTCGATGAGCCCATCGGGATAGCCACTGTGAGTGTCTCTTCCGAATTGCTGTCCAAGGCATTGTCAAGGTTTGCCATAAAGGCGATACTTGCTGCCGCCAAAACGAGCAGCACAATTGCGGGAATCAAAATTCTTTTGCTGTATTTTTTCCTGCGTCTCTTTTTTGCACTCATCCGTTTCTCCCAATGTTGCCATATAGTCAAGGGACGCCAAAAGCGTCCCTCATAACACAAGTATTTATTTGGCTCTTCCCAAGTATTCGCCTGTTCTGGTATCGATTTGGATTTTTTCTCCCTCTTCGATAAAAATCGGGACCTGTATAACAGCACCGGTTTCAACTGTTGCGGCCTTTGTAACGTTGGTCGCGGTATCACCCTTCACTCCCGGTTCTGTCTCTGTTACTTCGAGGTTAACAAAATTCGGTGCTTCTACTAGGAATGCCGCACCCTTATAGAATTTTATCGTAGCCTCATCGTTCTCTCTCAGATATTGCATGGCATCCTCAACCTGTTCCTTCATAAGAGGCACCTGCTCAAACGATTCCTGATCCATAAAGTAATACAATTCTCCGTCGTTCTAGAGGTACTGCATTGTTTTGGTCTCTATATGAGCTTTAGGGAATTTGTCGTTCGGGTTGAAAGCTTCTTCGCGGGTTGCTCCCGTGAGAATGTTTCTGTACTTAGTTCTCACAAAGGCAGCACCTTTGCCCGGTTTTACATGCTGGAAATCAAGGATGACATGAGGTTCACCGTTGATCTCGAATGTGATGCCTTTTCTGAAATCACTTGCATAAATCATAAAATATCTCTCCTTTATCATTAGCAGTCAAAGCTGTCAAAATCACTTTCTGACATATAGCCGCTAATTATTATACCAAAATAAACAATGTTTGCCAAGCGAAATGTTTTAATTTGCAATAGCGTCGCCCAGTATCTTGTAAACGTCGTTCATCATCATCGAGAAACGCATCTCGGCCTGCAAATACTCGGCAGCCTTGGGGTCGCGCATCAGAATTGCATACAATTCCTGAATTTTGGCCATTCCATCCGTGTCCTGTTCATTGCCTGTCATCTGAGAAAGTTGAAATTCCATTTGCTTTTGTTGAAAATCAGAGATTGCGCTTGCCAACTCTTCATTTGCGTTAATCTCATTTTTCAGAGCGATATATTGTTTGAATTCATCGCATTCCTTGATAGCTTTTGCCAAATTGTGTGCCTCGTTGTATACGTTCATTTTTCGCCCTCCCTTTTATACATCCATAAAAATCGGTAATATGACGGGATTTCTGCCCGTAGACTTATAGATAAAAGATCTCAACTCTTCCTTGACACAATTCTTCATCGCGTTCCAATCGCCGCCGTTATTCTGCGATTTGGCGATTGCCTTCTGTGCCACAATTCTTGCCTCGTCAATGAGAGCGTTGTTCTCGCGAACATAGACGAAACCCCTCGAGATGATATCCGGTCCCGAGAGCACTTCCTTCGTCTCGCGGTTTATAGTAGCAACCACCACAATCAGTCCGGATTCCGAGAGCAGTCTCCTGTCGCGAAGAACAATATTGCCGACATCTCCAACGCCCAATCCATCCACAAGCACCGGATCCGAGTTGACAACGCTGTATGTGACATCCGCGCTCTGCTTTGTCAGCGACAGCATATCTCCGTTTTCTATGATGAAGATATCTTCGGAATCCATTCCCAATTTCTCAGCTAAATGAGCATGATGCTTAAGGTGACGATATTCTCCGTGCACCGGCATGAAATAGGTCGGCTTCAGGAAGGAATGAATCAGCTTCAGCTCTTCCTGGCATGCGTGCCCTGAAACGTGAATGTCTGCGATATCGGAATAGATTACGTCGGCACCCTTTTCAAACAGCTTGTTGACGACGTTTGAAACCGTCTTTTCATTGCCCGGTACCGGTGTGGATGAAAGTATGACCATGTCACCCTTTCTGATTTGCACCGACTTGTGCTCATTTGATGCCATTCGCGCGAGCGCCGACATCGGTTCTCCTTGGCTGCCGGTTGTTATTATAAGCAACTCTTTGTCCGGGATTCCTTTTAATTTGTTAATGTCAACCAACGTGTTAGGCGGAATTCTGATGTAGCCCAACTCTGTCGCCAAATTTACGACATTGACCATACTGCGTCCCGAGATGGCTACCTTCCTGCCGAAGAGTACCGCATTTTCTATAATGCGCTGCACTCTGTGANNNNGAGTGTCTCTCCGACTGATTTCTCGGAAGCCGTATAGCCGGGTCTGACAGCATTTGTGGAATCCGCCATAAGCAATTTAACACCTTTACGACCGATCTCAGCCAATCTGGCAAAGTCGATCGGTTCTCCGTCCACCGGTGTGTAGTCTACTTTGAAGTCACCTGTATGGAATATCATACCGACAGGCGTATTGATTGCCAAGCAGATTGAATCGGCAATCGAATGTGTAGTGCGAATTGTCTCCACTTCAAAGACACCTATGCGCACCTTGTCTCCCGCATTTATCCTATTGAGCTTGCCTTTAATCCCGTGCTCTTTTAGCTTGTTTTCGACTAATCCGAGTGTCAGCCTTGTCCCATAGATAGGAATATTGATTTGCTGCAACAAATACGGAATAGCACCTATGTGATCCTCATGCCCGTGCGTGAGAATCAAACCCTTTACTTTGTTTGCATTTTTTACCAAATAGGTAAAATCCGGAATAACGATATCGATACCGTACATTTCGTCATCCGGGAACGACATCCCGCAGTCAATCAACATAATATCATTCTTGTATTCGAGCAGCGTGAGATTCTTTCCGATCTCATTGAGTCCACCGAGCGGAATGATCTTCAGCGGTTCTGTTTTGGAAGAATCGTTCTGTTTGAATACGCCGCGCTTTGCGGCAGAAGTGCCCTGAGGTTTCGTGTTCTTTATAATCATGCGTACCTGTTCCGATTTGCGCGGTTGCTCTTTTTTACGCGACGGTTCCGTTTTTATCACCGTTTTGGACGTCTTCCTCTTCGCATTGTTCTTCGGGGCGGGCACTCTATTGTCGTTTTTTTCTTCTTGTCTTTTCATCAAATTCTCCGTTCATTTTCATTGGACAAGAGAATCGAAATTGCTATTTCACTACGATATTGATCAGCTTGCCCGGTACTGAAATCACCTTGACGATGTTCAGCCCGTTCACAAGTGCCTTTACCTTTTCGTCTTCCATAGCAACTTTTTCAAATTCGTTCTTGTCGAGGTCGTTCGGCATATTAAGTTTTTCCTTAATTCTGCCATTAATCTGTACCACGATCTCCACAGTATCCTTAATCAATGCCTTTTCACAATACTTCGGCCAAGGCACGTGATAGAGGGAAGTATCGTGTCCGAGATGTTGCCACATTTCCTCGCAGATATGCGGAGTAAACGGCGACAATATCACGATTAAGTTTTCGATACAATCCTTAATGATTGCGTAGTTCGGTGCAGCAATTTCCTTGTACTTATACAGTCCGTTGACGAGCTCCATAATCGAGGCGATTGCAGTGTTGAACTGGAATCTGCCGCTCGTATCCTCTGTGACCTTTTTGATCGCGCTGTGCAGAGTATAGAGGAGATCCTTGTCGTCTTGCGTAACCGCTTTGTATTCACACGGTGCGTCGGCAATCTTTTCGGAAAGGTCGTATACCAATCTGTATACTCTGTTGAGGAATCTGTATGCACCTTCGACACCTGCATCGGACCAATCGAGTTCCTTTTCCGGCGGTGCCGCAAATAAGATGAACAGTCTGGCCGTGTCTGCGCCGTACTTCGAGATAATGTTCTCAGGCGACACAACATTGCCGATCGATTTACTCATCTTCTTGCCGTCCTTGATGACCATCCCCTGTGTCAGGAGGTTCGTAAACGGCTCTCTCGTGCTCACGAGCCCCAAATCGCAGAGGGCGGCTTGGAAGAAACGTGAGTACAGCAAATGCAGAATCGCATGTTCAACACCGCCGATGTACTGATCGACATTCATCCAATAGTCCGTCTTCTTTTTGTCGAAAGGAGCTTCGCTGTTTTGGGCATCACAATAACGCAGGAAATACCAAGAAGAATCGAGGAATGTATCCATCGTATCGATTTCTCTCTTTCCGGGCTTGCCGCACTTAGGACAAGTCGCGTCGATGAAAGTTTTGCTGGTGACAAGAGGAGATTCTCCTTTACCGGTAAACTCTACATCCTTTGGAAGCATAACCGGAAGGTTTTCCTCTTTCTCGGGAACCCAACCGCAGTCTTCGCAATAAATCATCGGAATAGGCGCACCCCAATATCTCTGGCGAGAGATGAGCCAATCGCGCAGTCTGTAATTAACTGAACGCATGCCAATGCCCTTTTGTTCTATATCTTCAATTATTTCCTCAAGTGCCTGTCTGTTATCCATTCCGTTAAATCTGCCGGAATTGATCATCTTGCCTTCGGCTACGAACGCTTCCTTTAAATTATCCACATCGATGTTCGGGTCCTCCGAATCCACTACGGGGATAATTTCGAGGCCGAATTTCGTCGCAAATTCAAAGTCACGTTGGTCATGTGCCGGTACACCCATGACAGCGCCCGTGCCGTAATCCATCAATACGTAATCCGAAACGTAGAGCGGGACTTTTTTCCCGGTCAGCGAATTGATACAGTAACAGCCCGTAAAGACACCTGTCTTTTCATGGGTTGTCGAGGCTCTCTCTATGTCGGAGAGTTTCTGCACCTGTTCGAGATACTCGTGTACAGCTGCCTCGTATTCTGTTCCTTCCACCAATTCTTCGACCAACGAATGTTCAGGAGCAAGAACCATGTAAGTCACGCCAAACAATGTGTCAGGCCTTGTGGTAAATACGGATATCGTTTTGCCTGTGCCATCGATTTCAAAATCGACGTTAGCGCCGACGGATTTGCCGATCCAGTTTTTCTGCATTACTTTTACTTTGTTCGGCCAACCCTCAAGCGTGTCGAGACTGTCTAACAACTCTTCGGCATAATCGGTGATTTTAAAGTACCACTGTGAAAGTTTCTTCTTGCCGACAACAGTCTTACAACGTTCACAGCAACCGTCTACTACCTGTTCGTTTGCAAGAACGGTTTGACAGCTCGGGCACCAGTTCACCGGATTTTCCTTTTTATATGCCAGTCCTCTGTTGTAAAGCTGAATGAACAACCATTGCATCCACTTGTAATAATCGGGTTTGCAGGTGGCAACTTCTCTGTCCCAGTCGTAGGAAAATCCTAATGTCTTCAGCTGCGCCCTCATTTCATCTATATTGTTGTATGTCCAAATCGACGGTTCAACGCCGTGTTTGATAGCCGCGTTCTCCGCCGGCAGGCCAAATGAA
>DCTM01000045.1:0-17082 GCA_002329565.1 Firmicutes bacterium UBA1440 | reverse complement strand
CCCGAAGGATAAGGGAACATTTCCAGCACATAATACTTCTGTTTCGTTTCATCCTCTGTCGTTTTGAAGATATCCTGTTCTTCCCAATATTGTTGCCACTTCTTCTCGATTTCCGCAAAATTGTATTTTTCATTCATAGCTATATTTCTCCTTCAAGATCGATAAATTTACAATCCCCCCAGACTTTCTCTATATTGTATCTTTGACGCATCTCTTTCGTTAATACGTTCACGATCACATCTCCGAAATCAATCAACAGCCAGCCCGAGGATTTCTCACCTTCAGTGTTTTTTGCGATAATATCGCTTTCCGCTAATTTATCTTTTAGGTCATCGGCTAAATTCCCGATTTGGCGTTCGGAATTGCCCGATGAGACAATCATGTAATCAGCGAAAGCTGCTCTGCCGCTGATATCGATGATTACTATATCCTCTGCCTTTTTTTCGTCGAGAAATTTTGCCGCAGCAAATGCTATACTCTTCGTATTTTCATTCACCTTCATATAATTCTCCTTTTTTATGAAATCATCTCTTGCTTCGATAGAGTCCGGATCGACAGATCTGTGCAACGACTCCAAATATTTTATTGTATGTTCACAAGCAACAAGACATGCTTTATCGATGTCATGCCGTGCGAGCATCCTAAGCCCTTCTACCCCCGGGTAGTCTCGTCCCGGTTCTGTCGCGTCTGCGATATAAAGTATTTTTTCAAGCAAGGACATTCCAGCCCTGCCGGTTGTATGGTAGCTGACAGCATCGAGCAATTCCTTGTCGGTAATACCGTACTCAAACTCCATGGTGGCTGCCGCCAGTTTGCTGTGGGCTAAATTGAGATTGTTTTTATATCTCTCCTCCAACCCGTAGCGTTCTGCAAGAGTCTCGAGCATCTCCTGCGATATTCCCTTGTACATATCGTGGAACAGTGCTGCCGTGTAAGCTTTCTCTGTATCAGCTCCGTATTGTTTTGCCAGTTCTGCAGCCGTATCACATACTCCGTACGTATGCCGCAGACGCTCTGCTGACAAGTTCTTCTCGATATAATCAATTATAGACTTCATGCTCGATAATATATTCCTTTACCTTCTCCGGGATATTGTTTTCAATGCCTGCCCAGCATCCGGTCCGGACGCATTGCCTGATTTCCGTGGAAGAAATATCTATCATCGGATTGTCGATTTGCAACATCGTCGTTCCGTATGATCTTTTAATGTCGGCGATGACATCTGCGAGCTCCCGGGCATCACAGCCGGGTCGCATACCGATGATAAAAGAGAATTCACGCAACAATTCTTCGGCGCACATCCATTTTTGAATGCTCAGAAAGGCATCACAGCCGATTATAAAGAAAATCTCATCCCCCGCATACAGTTCCCGCATCATTCGCAAGGTGTCGATAGTGTAAGAAAATCCTTTTCTGTCAATCTCACAACGCGAAATTATAAACTCAGATACTCCCGAGACAGCGAGTTCGAGCATCGCAATCCTGTCCTCATTTGCTGCAGGTATAATGTCGTACTTAAAAGGCTGTATGCCCGTCGGTACAAAGATAATTTTTTCAAGTCCGATTTGCAACGCCCTTTTGGCAAGTTCGATATGTCCCGTGTGTATCGGATTAAATGATCCGCCCAAAATTCCGATTTTCATGTGCTATTCGACTTTGATTGCCAGTTCGTCCAGTTGTTCCTGCGGAACCGGAACCGGTGCTTCCGATACCATGCATTGTGCGGATTGGTTCTTCGGGAAAGCAATAACCTCTCGAATAGATTGTTCACCTGCCAGCAGCATCACGAGTCTGTCAAGGCCAAAGGCCAGTCCGCCGTGCGGCGGTGTGCCGTATTTGAATGCTTCAATCAAGAACCCAAACTTGTTCTCGATATCGGCATCGGAGATGCCCAACACTTCAAACATCGTTCTCTGCAGATCTTTGTCATGAATTCTGATCGATCCTCCGCCCAACTCAACGCCGTTTAGAACTATATCGTAAGCCTGTGCTTTGACTTTACCGGGGTCGGTGCGCAGGAATTCCAAATCCTCCGGTTTCGGTGATGTAAACGGATGGTGCATCGGACTGTATGTGCAAGTCTCATCGTCATATTCAAACAGCGGGAAGTCCACAACCCACAGCAGCTTATAGACGTTATCGTCGAGCAGACCGAGTTTTCTTGCAATCTCTCTTCTCAGGAACCCAAGGGAATCGAACACGACCTTCGGCTTATCGGCTACAATCAACACCAAGTCACCTACATTTGCACCGAACACTCTTAGGATGTCCGACAGTTGATCTTGAGTAAAGAACTTGTTGACTGAGGAGGAAATCTCATTCCCGTTGTGGCGAATCCATACTAATCCTTTAGCTCCGTAATGTTTGGCTGCATCCTGCAGTTTATCTATGTCCTTACGGGAAAATGCTTCCGCGCCTCCTGTGATGCATATACCCCTTACATCTCCTCCTACAGCGAGTGCATTTTCGAATACGCCAAAACCGCAGTTGGCAACGAGGTCGTTCAATTTCTTCAGTTCGAAACCAAAACGCGTATCAGGCTTATCCGATCCGTAGCGTTCCATCGCCTCTTGATATGATAGTCGCGGCAGAGGTAGGTCAATCTCCACACCCATGACTTCCTTAAACAATTTCTTCAGGAAACCTTCCTGAATTTCAATCACATCGTCGACATCCACGAATGACATCTCAAGATCGATTTGTGTGAATTCCGGCTGTCTGTCCGCACGTAGGTCTTCATCGCGAAAGCACTTGGCAATCTGCATGTATCTGTCCGTACCGCCTACCATGAGCAATTGCTTAAACATCTGCGGCGATTGAGGCAGCGCATAAAACGAACCCGGATTTACTCTTGACGGTACCAGATAATCGCGCGCGCCCTCAGGCGTCGGTTTAATCAGCATAGGTGTTTCGATCTCCGTAAAACCTTGACTGTCGTAGTATTCACGAGCCACCTTTGTAACGTGATGTCTCATACTTAGGTTGCGCTGCATCCTTTGTTTTCTAAGATCGAGATATCTGTATTTCAGCCTGAGATTATCGTCGACATTATCGTCATCCTTAATATAAATCGGCGGGGTGTCGGCTTCGGAATATACCTTGAGTTCAGAGACGAACACCTCGATATCTCCTGTAGGCAAATCGGCATTCTTGGATTGCCTTTCCATAACCGTTCCCTTCACTCCCACTACGTATTCACTTCTGAGCTTTTCGGCAACAGCCTTCATTTCCGCAGGTATTTTGTCGTCAAATACAATCTGTGTAATGCCGGTCTTGTCCCTTACATCGCAGAATATCAAGCTTCCCAGGTCCCTTCTCTTTGCGATCCAGCCGTTTAGGACGACCTCCTGTCCTATATTTGCTGCGGTAAGCTCCCCGCACATATGAGTTCTCTTAAATACCGACATATTATGCCTCCTGTTTCAGAATAGTTTCTGTTAATTTTTCTATATCTACGAGCACCTGCGATGAGTCGGACATTCTCTTGAGAGAAACCTTGCCCGCTGCCAGCTCGTCGTCACCTATGACTACTGTTAACCTTGTCTTCTGCCTGTCAGCATATTTGAATTGTCCCTTTAGGTTTCTGGAAAGCAAATCCATTTCCGCATGCAGACCCGCACCGCGCAACTCGCGCAACAGACTGAGGCCTTTTGCCTTGGCAGCCTCACCCATGACAGCCACAAAGACGTCCACCCCCTGAGGTTCAGGAATCTGCGCTCCGGATGTTTCCATCACCAGCAGCAATCGCTCAATTCCGAGGCCAAAACCGACACCCGGCGTAGCCGGTCCGTCAAGTTCCTCAATCAGGTTGTCGTAACGTCCGCCGCCGCAAACGGTACCTTGTGCACCTATATTATTCGAGACGAATTCAAACGCTGTCTTCGTATAATAATCGAGCCCTCTGACTATCCCCGGATCTACCGTAAACGGAATGCCGGCTGCTGTCAGGTTACTCTTTAAGGATTCAAAAGCATCGTGACAATCGTCGCAAAGATAGTCGAGCATCATCGGTGCCCCTTGCACAAGTTCTTGGCAAATCGGAGACTTGCAATCGAGAATGCGCATCGGATTTCTGTCATAACGGCTCTTGCATGTGTCGCACAATCGATCGTACTTGTCCGCGAGGAAATCCTTTAAGGCCTGCCTGTGAAGGGGACGGCACTTCGGGCAACCGACGGAATTGATTCGCAGTTCAACGTCGCGAATCTGCATAGCGCTGAGAAAATCGTGTGCCAGCATGATAACTTCCGTATCTGCCAGCATGTCGGCCGTTCCAAACACCTCGATGCCAAACTGATGAAATTCGCGCAGTCTGCCTGATTGCGGCTTTTCATAGCGAAAACACGGGATTTGGTAGTACATCTTTGTCGGTTGCACATTAGCGTAAACGTTGTGCTCGATAAAAGCACGCGCAGCACCCGCCGTTCCTTCCGGTTTCAACGTTATGCTTCTGCCTGCGTAATCGTTGAAGGTATACATTTGTTTTTCAACGATGTCAGTAGTATCACCCACACCTCTGGCAAAGAGTTCCGTATGTTCGAATATCGGAGTCCTGATTTCTTTGAATCCGTACTTCCTGCAAATCTCGGCAAATGCACCTTCAACATAATGCCACTTGTATATCTGGTCGGGCATTAAATCCTTGGTGCCCTTCGGAGCTTTTGTCAACATGTCTTCTCCTCCTGAAATATATGATTTTCTTTACGCTTGAGCATTTCATCGAAGCGCTCGATGTAAATCTCGTAATTTGTGACGTTCGGTACTCTCTCCAAACGATTTTCGTCGGGATAATACACCTTCGAAATCCCGCCGGCACCGAGGGCAATTATGGTTTGTGCTTCTTCCATAATCCGTACGTTATAGACCGATTCGGTTCCGGGCTTGCACCAGCCGATATTTTCAAATGCACCGGCCATATGTTTCTGTCGATATAAATAATACGGGACATATCCGGCCGCCCGAAGGATTTTCTCGCCTGCAACAAGCTGTTCCCTCACGACCTGCGCCTGTTTGTAGTGGAAATCTTTATCTATATCTATAAGGCGTGACGCTCGTTTGACAGCCAGTGTATGCACAGTTATATTCTCGAATTGCATTTCCGTCAAGCGACGGATTGTAGCGGTAAAATCCTCGACATCTTCCTCGGGGAGTCCCGCAATTACATCACAGTTTATTATCCAATGACCGGTCTCACGAGCAAGCTTGTAAGCGGTCTCAATATCCGCAGCGCTGTGTGAGCGCCCTATCAATTCCAATGTCTTATCCTTCATGCTCTGCGGATTTATACTGATGCGATCTACACCCATATCGTGCAGGATTCGCAACTTTTCCTTATTTATCGTGTCAGGTCTGCCGGCTTCCACCGTAAATTCCCGTACTATGCTCATGTCAAAGGACTCTGTCACCGCCTCCAGCAATCTTTGGAGCTGAGACTCATTTAGGGAAGTCGGTGTCCCGCCGCCGATGTAAAGCGACTCTGTACGCATCCCCTTTTCGTGCATTTGCGCTCCGCAAAAGGCAATCTCTTGCAACAGTGTCTGAAGATAGCGTTCTGCCGCCGCTGCTGTCACTTGGTTGGACGCAAACGAGCAGTACAGGCATCGCGTCGGACAAAACGGTATTCCTATGTAGACGCCCACTGTATCTTGTGGCACTTTTCCGACGTTGGCTTGCTGGTACTGCAGGGTTTCGATCAGCAAATCCGCCTTGCGCGGGTGTAGGAAGTAAGCCTGTTGAAGTCTGCGCCTTACGTTATCGTAATCGCCTGCCTCAGCAAACATCTCTCCCGTCAATTTCACAGGACGCACACCCGTAAGAATACCCCACTCCGGTTTTTTTCCCGTAAGTGCGGACAGATTTTCATAAATTTCCCGTTTAACGTCGTTTTTATCTCTGTGAGCATTTTTATTAAATACAATTGTTGCTTCAGGATGTTCCTCTGCCACTTCGGACTCAGCATCCGTGAACAAACGGTAATCGGCGGGATTAAGAAAAATCTTGATTAATTCTTCGTATTCGTATTTATTATCTATGTTTTTTAAAATTATATTATACAAAAGGGTTGTTCCTCTTCTCGAACCCGACGGTGGTTTCTCCCATATGGCCCGGGAACACCCTTGTCTCGTCGGGGAGTATAAAAATTTTCTCATGAATTGCGTTCTTTAGATCTGAAAAGGAGCCGTTTGGTAAATCCGTCCGTCCTATCGAACTCCTGAACAGCGTATCGCCGCTAAAAAGCGTATCACCGACTGCGATGCACATACCGCCCGGGGAATGCCCCGGTGTATGCATAAATTTTAATTCCAAGGTGCCAACAGACAATGTATCCCCATCATTGACCCAAATATCAGCCTCCATCGAGATGGTCTGTCCTATCATACCGCAAAGGTTTTGCGCAGGATCGGCCAAGACATCTTTCTCGGCCGCACAAGCTATCACTTTGACATCAGGAAAAAATCCCTTATAGAACGGTATTCCCGCTATGTGATCGCAATGCCCATGCGTGAGTACGATGTATTCGGGCGTGCAGTTGCACTCTTCGATAAATTTAAGCATATTGTTGTTCGGTCCGCCCGGATCTACAATGAAGCCCTTCTTGCTCTCCTGATCGGCGACAAAATAGGCGTTGGCGGCAAGAATGCCGCTTTCCATGCGTTTTATTAACATCTGAATTTCCCCGTTAAAAACATTTTTTACTGTCTATTAAAATGGTCACCGGTCCGTTATTATGGATTCTAACCAACATTTCGGTTTGAAACACACCTTCCTCGACATGCAGACCGTATTCGTTCTGCAGTTTATCGATGACAGTTCTGTATATTGAGTTTGCAATCTCGGGCTTGGCTGCGGCCACATAACTAGGCCTGTTTCCCTTTCTGACATCGCCAAGCAGAGTGAACTGCGAAACTGCGAGGATGTCTCCGCCTATATCCGTTACGGAGCGGTTCATAACACCGTTTTCATCATCAAAGATGCGCAGATTGGCAATCCTTTTGGCAATATAGCTCGCATCACTGTCTCCGTCGCCGTCTTCAACTCCGATTAAGACCATGAGCCCTTCCTTGATGCTGCCGGTAATCTTTCCGTCTACCGTTACATCAGCTTCCGTTACTCTCTGTACTACTGCTCTCATATATTTCTTCCTTTATTCTATACTACTGTTCTGTACACATCTACCACGCCGGCCACATTTTTAAAGAGACGCAAGAGTCTTTCGACTTGTGCAGTGTTGGAAATGGAAAGAGTCATGGTGATGTTGACAAAGTGATCTTTTGTTGACTTGGCCATTACGCCGGTAATGTTGACATCATGATCCTCGCATAATCTGGAGAGATCGGCTATCAAACCTCGCCGGTCCTCAGCCAATATGCTGAAATCTGCATCATATGATGCTTTGTCCATCTTGCTCTCGTCCCATCGCACCTGGATAAAGCGCGCTCGTTCTTCGTCGGGTAAGGAGAGCATATTGACGCAGTCAGCTCTGTGAACAGATATCCCCCTTCCCTTGGTGATGAAACCTATGATTTCATCTCCGGGTACCGGATTGCAACATTTGGACATGCGAATCATAAGGTTGTCCACGCCTTCGACGACTATACCCTTGTCTAAATTATTGTCCTTTTTGACCTTTTTCGTCTTGGCATTTTCCGCCGCTACGCTCTCTTCAAGGGTCTTCTCGCTGTTTTTCAGGTCCTCTTTTTTCTCATCATGATAGTATCCGATCAGCAACACGCCCGTCTTCGAGAGGGCAGCTCCGCCGTTGGCAATCTGCCGAAACATGTCGTCGAGCGAAGTGTAATTTAGCTGCTTGAAAGCCTTAACGAGGTTGGCATTTTTTGCTACCACCTTTGGATCGTAACCTTTCTTGTGGATATACTTGTCAAGCATATCCTTGCCCTTCTCTATCGCATCGCCTTGGTTTTCTTTTTTCAACCACTGACGTATCTTGTTTCGCGCTGAACTTGTCTTGGCGATTTTAAGCCAGTCTGTACTGGGTCCGCTTGAATTTCCCGATGTTATGATTTCGACGATATTGCCGTTCTCCAGCTTTGTATTAAGCGGAACAATCTTACCGTTAATTTTGGCACCGACGCATTTATATCCTACAGCGGAGTGAATCTTAAAAGCAAAATCCAGAGGTGTGCTGCCTGCAGGCAACTCAATTACTTTGCCCTGTGGAGTGAAAACGAATACCTGTGAGGCGAAGAGATCGACCTTAAGCGTTTCCATAAACTCTCTCGGGTCGTTTATATCCTTTTGCCACTCCAACGTCTGACGCAACCAAGAAAGCTTAGACTCTTCCTGATCTGTTGAAGTCTTCCCCTCTTTGTATTTCCAATGCGCTGCAATACCGTATTCGGCCACCTTATGCATTTCATACGTTCTGATTTGAATTTCAAACGGTTCACCGTTGTCTCCGATAACAGTCGTGTGCAGCGATTGGTACATGTTCGGTTTCGGCATCGCCACATAATCCTTGAACTTGCCCGGAATCGGCTTCCACATAGTATGTACGATACCGAGAACGGCGTAACAATCTCTGACCGTATCTACGATCACACGTACAGCAGTCAAGTCAAAAATCTCATCCAGTGCCTTATCTTGGAATTTCATCTTTCTGTAGACACTGTAGAGATGCTTGGAACGCCCCATTATATCGTAGTGAATGCCAAGCTCGTCGAGTTGCACCTTGATTTCTCCGATAACAGTATCAATCAGCTTCTGTCTCTGCTGTTTTTTATTCTCAACTTCTTGTACAAGTTTTTCGTAAGCTTCAGGTTGCAGATATTTCAGGGCGATATCCTCAAGCTCAAATTTTATGTTGTACATGCCGAGTCGAGCCGCAAGCGGCGCATAAATATCCAGCGTCTCGCGGCTCTTCTCAATGATCTTGTTTTCGTTCATGTAATTGATGGTACGCATATTATGGAGTCTGTCAGCCAGTTTGATGATCAAAACTCGGATGTCTTTTGACATGGCGAGGAACATCTTGCGAAGATTTTCTGCCTGGAATTCCTCTTTCGATTCAAACTTTAATGAACCGAGTTTTGTGACACCGTCGACCAACAAGGCGACTTCTTCTCCGAAATCTTCCGCCAGCTGCTCCTTTGTGTATTCCGTGTCTTCGACAACATCATGAAGCATGCCTGCCACCAAGGCTTGATCATCCATGCCAAGATCCGCAAGCGCTTTCAACACAGCAACCGGATGAATGATATAGGGGTCACCCGACTTGCGCAGCTGATTTTTATGCATCTCATTCGCCAAGTCGTACGCTCTTCCTATCAATTCCAAATCACATGCCGGGTTTATTTTTTGTAAATAGTCTAACAGCTCTTTTTTTAAATCCATACACAATTACTTTCTTTGGATATATTTCTATTTTTCTTGCTTTGCTTTTTTATCTTTCTTCTTGCTGCTTCCTTTGTATCTCGTCTTTGGGCCTAAGCGTTCCGCGAATCTCCACAAATCACAATAGACCGGAGTGGAAATAGTAATACTCGACATAGCACCTACAATGATACCGATCATCAACGGAACGACAAAGCCTCGTATTGTGGAACCTGACAAGAAGAACAGCGGAATCATTACGATCAAAGTCGTCGCCGATGTCATCAGGGATCTGACGAGCGTCTGGTTAATACTCTTATTGACGAGATCCTCTGTCTTTGTCTTAGACATCAAACCCAAGTTTTCCCTCACACGGTCAAAGACTACAATCGTATCATTAATCGAGTATCCGACTACCGTGAGGATACCTGCAATGAACGGATTGTTGATCGTGACATGGAAGATCGCATAGAAGGCGATGACGAGAAGTACGTCATGTGCGATGCTCGCGATTGAAGCCAAGCCGAACTTCCATTCAAATCGGATGATAATATAAATCAACATACCGATCGAAGCGATGAATACGGCCAATAAGGCGTTATATCTCAACTCTTTTCCGACCGAAGGACCAAACAGTTCACTGGCGGTAACATTCGCTTCACCCAGCTTGTTTTCCATATTTTTTATTAAAGCGGCGCGCTCTTTATTTTCCAAGGCAACCTTAGTTTTGATAATCACTTCGCTATGGTCATCCGAAGCAAAGACGATTTCCGCATCGTTAACTTTGTTTTCTTCCAAGACTGAGCGGACATCTTCTTCCGACACTTTCTCGTTGAAGTCGAGCTGCATCATCGTGCCGCCGGTAAAGTCGATACCGTAATTCATGCCGCGAACTCCGCCTGTAACTAATCCTGCCACAATAACAGTAACCGCGATGATATAGAATATCTTTTTAAATTGCATAAAGTCGACATTCTTGCGCCACATAAAACGAGGTTCGTCGTTTTTCCCGAAGCCGAAGAATCTCTTTATTCCGAAGGTTCTGCTCTCAGCGATGATGTCGACAAACAACTGAGTGACAACCGTCGCTGTCAGCAAGCTTGCCAAAATACCTATCATCAGTGTCAATGCGAATCCTTTAACGGAACTCGTTCCTATTTGGTAGAGCACCAAAGCCGCAATTATTGTTGTAAGCTGTGAGTCCATAACCGTTCCGAGCGCTCGGCGGAAACCTGACTGTACAGCGGTACGAATTGATTTGCCGTTGATTATCTCTTCTTTTATTCTCGAGAAGATAACTATATTCGCATCGAGCGCCATACCTATAGATAGGATTATACCTGCGATTCCCGGCAATGTCAGTACTGCACCCATTGCAATCATCGGCCAAAGTATGAGCAAGATGTAAAGCAAGAGGGCAATATTTGCTGCGATACCCATTATACTGTATCCTGCAATCATCACGACAAAGACAATGCCCAGTCCGATCATGCCGGCCTTGATTGTATCGTTAAAGGCTGACTCGCCGATCTTTGCTGTCTGATTGCCCGAATTGACCTCATGCAGTGCGACAGGAAGTGCTCCGCCTCTTATAAGAGCTGCCGTCTCAGATGCTTCTGCCTGAGGATAACCGCCTACCTGATTGCTGGAAATTTCGCATTTGCCTCCGCGAATAGTTTCGCTTACTATAGGTGCAGAGATGATTTCATCGTCGAGTATAATTGCTATCGCATTGTTCATGACACCCGACATCGAGGATGTCACCTGACCGGTCGAGGCCTTCTGCGTTGCATCCGCAAAGGCTTTTGCGCCTTCACTGTTAAACTCAAGAGCAATGGCATAACCGCCATGTTCTTTATCCTGCACAGCGGAAGCGGTCTTAACCTGCGATCCGTCCAAAATAATCGTCCCATCGGCAAGTGCGAACTGAAGCTGCGCAGTTTTGCCTATCGCGTTTATAGCTTCTTCAGAGTTTTCAAGACCCGGCATTTCAACACGGATTCTCTTTGTCCCTTCAATCGTAACTACCGGTTCTGATACACCAAGCTGATTGACACGATTTTCTATTACCGCCTGCGTTTGTTCCATCAAGTCTCTCAGTTCTTTGTCTTTGGCGTCCGTCTGTGCCTCCATGACTACATAGACGCCTCCCTTTATATCGAGACCCAATTTCATACGATCCTTGAGAGGGGCAACGCTTCCGATACCAAACAGTGTGATATACCATCCCACAATGATGATAATAATCAGAGCGACTGCCAATATCCTCTTTGAATTATGACTCATTTTAGTTTTCCACCTTCTGTCCTTGTAAAAGTATTTAAATCATCAATTTGATATAAAATTGCTATCATTAAATTGTACTACTTTTACACATATTTCACAAGAGCCGAAAGTGTTTTTTTTGTAGTCAAGGACTATTTTTCGCAACTTATTCCCAGTACTCCTCCAATGCCGCCAAGCAGCACCGGCAGAACGTGACGGAGCCCGAGATCGTAATCTGAAATTTTCATCGAAAAGAACATCATTATAGCGGTGATGAGCAGGATTTCGAGTAAAAATGCCGCAGTCATGCCTATCAGCAGCCCGCGTTTGCCAAATATGCCGGCAGTAAAATATCCCATGAGGCCGCAGCACAAGGCGAGAATTGCAGTTGCAATCGGCGATGAGAAGCTCGCAGGAAGCGAAGTAAAAGAGAGTGCAAGCGAAGCGGCGAGCAATAAGATTAAAAACAGAATGCATGAAAGCGCACAGCCTTTCAAAAGTTTCACAATCATATACATGAACTCTTACTCCTTTTTTGATATATTTTATTGCGAGGGAAATAAAAAAGAACACCCTCTTGCATAGTGCAATGGATGTTCCGTTTATCGTCTTATAGTTCTATGCTTCCGAATCGGCCTTTTCGCCTTCATTGTCCGTAGCAGTCGTTTCCGCATCGGCTGTAGGCGCAACAGATTCCTCTTCTTTTTTATCCGATGCCTTTTTCATTTTCTTAGGCAGGGACTTCTTTGGAGCAGGTTCATCTTCTTTCTTCTCAGATTCCTTCTTGGCATCCGCAACTGCGTCTCTGTTGACAACGCTCGACACTGACCAACGCATAATCTCAAACTTTACCTTGTCGGCGCCAACTTGAATTACGATGCTTTCTTCCTTTGTTCTTACAACCTTACCGCAGATACCGCCGATCGTAATGATTTCATCACCGACCTGTACGGTTTTACGCATCATCTCTGTTTCTTTTTCTCTTTTTTTCTGTGGCTTTATAAAAAAGAAGTACATGAAGATGATTAAAAGCAATAAGGGTGATAAATTGATTACCAGTTTATCCATACGATATCCTCCTCGACTGTCTGCATATGCCTTTTGAAAAATGGTGCCGGCGGTGGGGGTCGAACCCACACGGTGTTGCCACCACGGGATTTTGAGTCCCGCACGTCTGCCAATTCCATCACGCCGGCACAAAATGTTTTCTTGCTGCTGTCGTTTGCTTTAACTGTTAAGATAAAAAAAAATAATAATTGGTGCGGCTGACTGGACTTGAACCAGCACGGTTTTACCCACACGGCCCTCAACCGTGCGCGTCTGCCATTCCGCCACAGCCGCTCAATTAATTATCACAATGAGTATATTAGCATAAAGGCCAACTTTTGTAAAGAGTTTTTTTAAAAAACTTTCTCATATCTGCAAGTCCACTCTTCACAATCGCGATACATATAATTGTAAATCGGCGTCAATGTTCCTTCCAATGTGTCGGTATAAAATATGCCGTAGGTTCTGTAAAAAATGCAATAATAAGGAATTTCACTTGTGAGAACTTTTTTCAATTCTGCCACCGTCTCCGCCTTTTCGCTGTTATCGATTGTTCCGCTCATCAGTGACAGATATATATCGACCTTTTTGTTTTCGTATCGCGCGATATTGCCGCCCGCAGAAGAAAGCAACGGGCTTAAATCATAACGTTCATTTATTTTCATCCCGACAACGGCAATGTCGTAATTCCCGTAATTGAGAATAGACCTGTATGCTTCGGCAGATTGCATATCAATGATTACTGTCACTCCAAGTTTCTCGAGTGATTCTTTCAAAATGCCGGCAGCGAGCGATCGAGATGTGTTGTCACGATCAATCAGTATCTTTATTTCAATTTCATTGTCATCCTTATCCTCTACATATCCGTCGTTGTCCCTGTCTTCGTATCCTGCCTGCTTCAGAGAGGCTTTTGCTTTGTCAATATCATAGGCATACAGCTTACCCGTATTCTCTGTTCCGAAATAACCCGGATACAGGATGGAATCGCTTACAATACCGGCATTGTAATACGCTTTTTCCAAAAGTTTTTCGGAATCTGCAGCATAGGCGATTGCCTTTCTTACGCGCTTATCGGAAAACGGCGCCTTGCTCGTATTGAAGGCTATCATCTCAAGCTCGTTAGACGGATAGTTAAAAGTCTTAATCTCGGGATCCGAAATCAGTGTTTCCCTGTCGGGAGCATTATTGTACATTAAAGACAACTCACCTGATTTTAAAAGGTTGACTGCATTTTTCTTGTTTGGAAGCACTTCAAAAATGAGGGTGTTTTGTGCCCTCTTTCCGCTGTAATTCTCGTTCGCGACCAAAGTCAGGTCCGAAAGTCGATTGTATTTTTCAACCTTGTACGCCCCCGTGCCGACAGGTATAAAATCCTCTGACTTTCCTTTGGCGATAAAATCCTTCACGCTCTTGTATTGGTGCTCAGGTACAATAGGAAAGATCAGATTGACGATATTGTTGTCGGTGTTTGCATAATATTTAATATTAACAATNNTTGGCCGATTTAATTCCTTTCACATAGTCGAAATACAGGCCTTCGCCGGTATTGGCCAGTTGCTTATAGACTTCGATTGAAAAAACAACATCCGAAGCCTTAAGCGGTTTTCCGTCATGCCAAGTGATGCCGTTGCGCAGCACAATCTGCATAGAGGTACCTCCGTCTTCATATCGGTAGGACTGCACGAGGTCGTTTTGCGGCACCATCTCTTCATCGAGCCGGAACAAGCCGTCATATATAAGTTTCGAAATGTGATATGTGTCTTCGTCTTTGGAAATCGCCGGATTCAGTGTTTTCACCGTCTCCATCGGAAGATGAACGACTTTCTCATGTGTATATTCCTTGTTGCTGCCCATCAAAAGATCTTCCACCTTGGAGACCATACCGCACGAGGTCAAGAGAAATGTGGATATGAGCAAAAAAATCCCTATTTTAAAAGCTTTACTGTCTCTCTTTACATAAAAGTTCATCGATATTTCGGCAAAGCCCCTCCTTATCTTCGTTGTTGTCAATACGCAAAGTCTTTTCCGACGACGCAAGCCGTTCCTCATCAGAAAGCTGCAACGCAATTCGCTGCCGCACATCTTCCGCCGATGCACTGTCGCGCAACATCACGCGCTCCGTCTTCTTCTGCTCCGAGGCACAAATCACCCAGACACTGTCGCAGATCTCGTCGAGACCGCTCTCAATCAAAAGCGGCGCGTCAAGAAAGATCAGAGGCTCACCGGCCGCCTTCAGCTTCTGTCGAGCTTCAAATATTTTTTCTTTGATTCTTCTGTGCATAATCGTATTCAGCTTTTGCTGGCAGTCGCGATTCGCGAAAGCGATTGCAGCAAGGCGCTTCCTGTCCAGAGTTCCGTCGTCACGAATTATGTCGTCTCCAAATTCCTCTGCAAGCTCATTCAGCACAGGATTTCCCTTCTCCGTCAAAATCCGCGAAATGTGATCGGCATCAATGACGGGATATCCACTTTTGACGAGATAAGCGGAAACAGTCGACTTCCCGGATCCGATTCCTCCGGTAATCCCTATTGTCTTCATTATTTCATCCATTCTATTTTAATTCATACCAATTTTCGCCGTGCGAAAGGCTTGATATCAATCGTACCTTCAGTTCCCGTGCACTCTCCATGCAGCGTTTCAACAACTGCTGAGCCTTCTCCTCCTCTCCCGGCGCCACTTCTATGATCAACTCATCGTGCACCTGAAGGATCAGTCGAGAGTGCATACGCTCTTCTTTCAATGCATCATAAACCTTGATCATAGCCAACTTGATGATATCTGCCGCACTTCCTTGGATCGGGCTGTTCATCGCCAGACGCTCACCGGCCTGACGCACCATAAAGTTGGATGCATTGATTTCCTTAATATATCGCCGTCTGTTCAGCATACTCTTGACATAGCCGTTCCGGCGGCAAAACGCAATCTTATCATCCATGAAGCGCTTGACATCTGCATAGCGTTTGAAATACTCGTCTATATATTCCTGTGCTTGTTTTCTCGTGACATGAATTTCACCCGAAAGACTGAAACTTCCCATGCCGTAAATGACGCCGAAATTGACCGCTTTGGCGGCGCTCCTCTGCGCCGGCGTGACGTCCTCCGGAGCAACGTTAAACACGCGCGCAGCCGTAATTCTATGAATATCGTCCCCGTGAGAAAACGCTTCGATTAAATTTTTGTCTCCCGACATATCTGCCAAAACGCGCAGTTCTATCTGCGAATAGTCGGCCCCGATCAATGACGTGTAACCGTCTCCGGGCACAAAAGCTTTGCGCAGACGTCTGCCCTGCTCTTGCTTTATGGGGATATTCTGCAAATTGGGTTCTGTACAACTGATGCGTCCGGTGGTGGTGACTGTCTGCTGAAAATGCGCGTGAATACGCCCGTCATCTCCGATTAACGGCAGCAAACCTTCCACATAGGTACCGTTCAGCTTGGACAGCGTACGATACTCCAAGACCAGGCCGACAATCGGGTGTTCAGCCGCAAGGCGTTCCAACACATCAATGTTGGTCGAATAACCGCGCTTAGTTTTCTTGCCTGCAGGCAGTCCCAGTTTTTCAAAGAGAATATTGCCGAGCTGAATCGGAGAATTTATATTGAATTCTTCACCGGCCAAACGATAGATTTCCTCGGAAATACGCGCGATATTGTTCGAAAGGAATTCGCCTTCACTCTTCAAAATCTCCCTATCGATTGCAAAGCCCGCATATTCCATGAAAGCCAGCGTCTCCACAAGCGGCAACTCGACATTTTTATAGAGGTCCGTCAATTCGTCCGCAGCAATCCTCTCTTCAAGCACAAGGCACAGCTCAGCGGCTGCCGCACACAGTAACAGACAACGCTCGGCGTCGACCTCACAGGAATCAGCAAACAAATTTATCTGGACATCGCCGCCGCTTGCGACATCCTCAGGCAACTCAACATTGAAATATTCGAGCATAAGAGTCTTGAGTTCATAATTGCTGCGCGATGAATCAATGAGATAGGCTGCTATTTCGGTATCGCCATACGTAAAGAAACAGCGTCTGTCCTGAGGCTGATTATCTCCCAACAGTTGCAACATCAAAAAATAGTCGCTTGCCAGGCCATGGCCGCATAACCTCAATTCGTTATGAGAAATAAATGTGACAGCCTCTCTGAGCAATTCTTCCTGTGCTCCGTTTATATAGAAATATTTATCTCCGGCCAAAATTCCCAAGCAGCTTATCTGTGGCTTGTGCTTGTGATTGTTGTCTGAGAGCATCTTAATAGAAAGAAATTCTGCGTCCTTCCATACGCTTTGTGCGGCTTTGAGGTCGTCCGCCGTTCGTACGGCTGTCCTGTTTTGCGTTACCGCAAAAGTCTTCGCCGACGGCGTACCCGTGTCTCCGGTCTTTAATTTTTTTAAAAAACTGTTAAATTCTAACTTAACATACAGCTGAATTAATTTTTCATAC
>DCTM01000064.1:2895-5702 GCA_002329565.1 Firmicutes bacterium UBA1440 | reverse complement strand
ATAATGATATACTACACTTGTTTTATGTGTGTTTATTTTCAGCGGATACTTCGGTATCCGCTTTTGAATTTTCTGGGAGGTGCAGAACTATTAGCAAGGAAACTTTAATCAACGAAGAAATTCGTGACAAAGAACTGAGGGTGATTGACAGCGATGGGACGATGCTTGGGATAATGAAGCTTGAGGAGGCACTGGAACTTGCCAATTCCAAAAAGCTCGATCTTGTGAATATCTCTCCCAATGCCAACCCGCCGGTATGCAAGATACTCGATTACGGCAAGTACAGATATGAGATGCAGAAGAGAGAAAAAGAGGCAAAGAAGAATCAGAAGACGACGCAACTCAAAGAAATCCGTCTGAGCACGTTTATTGAGGAACACGATATTCAGGTAAAAGCCAACACGGCATTCAAATTCCTTAAGGATGGCGACAAAGTCAAGGTCAGCCTTCGTTTCAGAGGAAGAGAGAGAGATTACGTTTCAAAGGGTATGCAGGTTATGCAGCGCTTTGCTGAGATTGTTGCCGAGGTTGGTACTGTCGAGAAAAAACCCGAGTTTGAAGGCAGAAGTTTGATTATGATTTTAGCACCAAAAACGGATAAATAACCGAGTAATACTACTCGATGATTTGTAGGAGGATTTTTAGACTGGCAAAAACAAAGATGAAGTCTCACAGAGGAGCAAGCAAAAGATTTAGACTGACCGGCACCGGTAAAGTAAAGAGAAACAAGGCATATAAGAGCCATATTCTTACNNTTATGGTAATGGCACCGAAATCGGATAAGGAAAAATAAACAGTTTAAAGAATCATTTATTGATAGGAGGATTTTTCAACATGGCTAAGAACAAGATGAAGTCGCACAGAGGCGCTTGCAAGAGACTGAAATTGACAGGATCCGGCAAGATTAAGAGAAATAAAGCATATAAGAGCCATATTCTCACCAAGAAGTCCGCAAAGAGAAAAAGAGGACTGAGAAAAGCAACTGTTTTAACGAGCGCAGATATGAAGAGAATGCTCAGAGCAATGGGAAAATAGTGTAGGAGGAGAAGAGAAATGGCAAGAGTAAAAAAAGGTGTAAATGCACACAAGAGACATAAGAAGATTTTAAAGCAGGCTAAGGGTTTTTACGGCGCAAAGAGCAAGATATTCAGAGCCGCAAATCCGGCTGTAATGAGAGCGCTTCGTTCCGCTTATGTGGGCAGAAAACTCAAGAAGAGAGAGTACAGAAAGATCTGGATCGCAAGAATCAATGCTGCTGCCAGAATGAACAATATATCCTATTCCAGACTGATGGACGGACTGAAGAAGGCCAACATCGATATCAACAGAAAGATGCTTTCCGAGATGGCTATTTACGATCCGGCAGCATTTGCAGTTCTTTGCGAAAAGGCAAAGGCAGCTGCAAAATAGAAAAGCAAATTTTCTTTGCAGAGGCATAATAACAAAAACGACAACACGCTTTGACAATTTATCCCCCTTTGCAGGATGTATAATTCAAATACATCCTGCAAAGGGGGTTTTTCTTTTGAAAATATATGCGGAATATTTGTTTCTGGAAAACTTCATAGTAGGCTTCGGAGTGCTCTATCTGACATCCGTTATCACAGGTCTTTCGTGCAAAAGGATGCTTCCGGTCGGTGCTGCGCTGTGCGGGCTTTTCGCGTTCACAATATTCCTGCCGGATTGGGGGTATCTCGGCATCTTTGCGCGTAACGGCACCTTTTCTGCACTTCTGATACTGCTGTGCTTTGGCAAACGCGGATTTCTCAAAGTACTGCTGACATTTTGGATTGTAAGTCTGGCACTCGGTGCGGCCGCCATGTGCATCTTCTTTGCTACGGGCAGCTACGGCGTCATCGGTGCGGGAGCGTTGTATATGAACGGCATGACTTACCTGAAAGCAGCACTGGGATTTGTTGCCGGATACACAGCCGTCCGCGCGTTTTCGCTGTTTCTGCATAAAAAACTGAAGGATGAAAAGCTGATAAAAGACGTTTGTCTGAAAATTTACGGAATGGATTTCCACCTATCCGGATATGTTGATACGGGGAATTCTTTGACGGAACCGCTCAGTCGTGCCGCCGCACTCGTCATTTCATCGCACGAAATGGAACGTATAAAGGCTGCTGTGGGCACGGAAAATATGCAGGCACGCTATTGCGCCGTACCTTACAAGAGTGCAGGGACGGATCATGGTATCTTGAGCGGCTTTCGCTTGGATTGTGTTGAAATCGACGGCAAACCGTATCCGCAAGACGCGGTCGTGGCTGTATATGAAGGCGAGTTCAAATACTGCGGCGGCTGCAGCCTTTTGCTGGGCCGGGAATTTATTGAGGGAGGGCTGGTATAATGATAAGAAGGAACAGAATTCTTGCTGCTGTAAACAAATTGATCAGGAGATGGTTTTTCAAGGACGAAGAAATCGGAGATCTGCTGTACATAGGAGGAAGCGATGCGTTACCGCCGCCTTTGAGTCCCGAAGAAGAGAAAGAACTGATTGCTCAATTTGCGGAGGGCAGCGAAGAGGCACGTGCTATTTTAATCGAACGAAATCTGCGGTTGGTTGTCTATTTGGCAAAGAAATTCGAGAATGCGGGCGTCAATGTGGAGGATTTGATTTCTATCGGTACGATTGGCTTGATTAAGGCGGTAAATACCTTTAATTCCGACAAAAACATCAAGCTTGCCACATATGCCTCGAGATGTATCGAGAATGAAATTCTCATGTATCTGCGCAGAAACAACAAGCGTAAGAGTGAAATTTCGTTTGATGAACCGCTCAATGTGGATTGGGACGGCAACGAGCT
>DCTM01000064.1:0-2886 GCA_002329565.1 Firmicutes bacterium UBA1440 | reverse complement strand
AACATCGTATGCCGCAACATCGAAGATGAGGTGGACCGTAAACTTCTGTCAACAGCGATGAAAAAACTTTCGCCGCGTGAGAAGCAAATAATGGAAATGCGTTTTGGACTGGGACGCGACCGTGAGATGACGCAGAAGGAAGTGGCCGACAGAATGGGCATTTCTCAATCTTATATCTCGCGTCTGGAAAAAAAGATTATAAACCGCCTGCGCAGAGAGATAAAAAAATACGCAAATTAAAAACCGGCGAACAAAATTTTCCTGCTTTCGGGCGGAATAAAATGCGTCGTGATTGCACAAGCTTGTTTTAAGAACAGACAACGGAAAGGGTATGTGCAATATGACGAACAAGGTGGAGATCTGCGGCGTGAATACTGCCAACCTGGCGCTCTACAACGACGCAGAAATGAAAGAAATGATCGAACAAATCCAAAGCGGAAATGAAGAGGCCCGAGAAAAGTTTATTATGGGCAACCTTCGTCTTGTACTGAGCGTGATCCAGCGGTTTAACGGCAGAGGCGAAAGTGCGGACGATCTTTTTCAAGTCGGCTGCATCGGTCTTATCAAAGCTCTGAACAACTTTGACACCTCGTTCGGCGTCAAGTTTTCAACCTATGCCGTGCCGATGATTATCGGAGAGATACGCAGATATCTGCGCGACAACAATTCGATTCGTGTGTCGAGATCGGTTAGGGATATGGCCTACAAAGCTTTGTATACAAAAGAGAGTCTTTCGCGGCGTCTGCAGCGCGAGCCTACCATATCGGAGCTGGCCAAGGAATTAGAGGCAGAAGAAGAAGATATCATAACCGCGCTCGAAGCTATCCAAGAACCTGTTTCGCTGTTTGAGCCGGTGTTCCACGATGACGGTGATCCCATCTATATCATGGACCAAATCAAGGACAACAAAAATACCGACATCGCTTGGATTGAAAATCTATCTTTGTCAGAAGCTATGAAAAAGCTTACTCCTCGTGAGCAAAAGATACTCAAATTGCGTTTCTTTGAAGGCAAAACTCAGATGGAGGTGGCGGACGAGATCGCAATAAGTCAAGCGCAGGTCAGCCGGCTGGAGAAAAATGCTCTGAAGTATATGAGAAAATATGTTTGATCGGAAAAAGCGTGTTGCGCTCAGATAAAACTCGAATGAGGCCGAATGCAGGCCTCATTTTTGCGTCTTACGACCCCTATTCTTCAAACGGCACTTCGAGAAATTCCGTGATCGAGAGTACCAAGTTTCGTGCGATTTCATCAATGTTGTCGGCAATCCATGTGGCATCGGCGTAATTATCGTGATACCCGATTTCGACCAGCACTGCCGGTGAGCGCGTTCTGCGAAGCTCCGCGAGAGTAGTGTTTGGAATCGCGGCTACCAGATTTGGATTAAAATAAATCGCCTTGAGGTTTCTTGCGAAGATATCGGCCGCTTCTCTGCTTTCGGCGCTGTTCTGGTAGAAGTAAATATCCGGCCCCTGTAGGACACCCACAAGATTTTCCGGAGAAAAGTTGCTGTGCAGAGCGATGTGAAGATCGTAATCACCGCTGTTTGATTGCTCTATGATTTGCGAGAGAGTGGAATAGGGATCGTTGCGCGTAAACGAGATGCCTGAGGCACGCAGATAAGGAATCATGGCGTCCGCCAGTTGGTTCATGAGGTCCTCTTCACTGATTCCCAGTATGGTGTCATTGTATTCCTGCACCGAAGGACTTAAGTATACACTTGGCATAAAATTACCTCCCGCTATATAGTATGAATCGCTTGAAAAAGAGTGCATTCTGTGATAGAATACATACTTAAATAAAAAATCTAAGACAATTTGGAGACAAAAAACAATGTCCGAAAAACAAAAAATCATCAACATAGCAGTAATCGCTCACGTCGATGCCGGCAAATCGACACTCGTGGACGCATTCCTGAATCAAAGCGGCGTTTTCCGCAAGAATGAGGTTACCGTCGATTGTGTCATGGACTCAGACGATATCGAGAGAGAGCGAGGAATCACCATCTATTCCAAGAACTGCTCCGTCATGTACGAAGATGTGAAGATAAATATCGTCGATACCCCGGGTCATGCTGACTTCAGCTCAGAAGTTGAACGGATCATGAAGACCGTCGACACCGTAGTTCTGTTGGTGGACTCATCGGAGGGTCCGATGCCGCAGACGCGTTTTGTATTAAAAAAATCTTTGGAACAGGGTATCAATCCTATCCTGTTGATCAATAAGATAGATAAGAAAGATGCGCGCATCGACGCCGTCGTCGACGAGGTCTACGAGCTGTTCATGGATCTTGAAGCCAATGACAAGCAGCTCGATTTCCCGATTCTGTACGGCGTAGCCAGACAGGGCACTGTAGTTTACGATCCTGCTGACGCGGATGGCCTTGATGAAGCTCTCGGTGACGAGAAGAGTAAAAAACACCCTGCGGGAATTGGCAAATACAATATCAAACCGCTGTTTGAAACCATATTGAACCACTGCGAGCCTTATCCGGATTTAAACGATGAGCCTCTGCAATTTCAGATTTGCAGTCTTGCCTACGACGACTATATCGGCAGACTCGGCATCGGACGCATCACGCAAGGGCGCCTGCACGAGGCGCAGAACGTTTCGGTTGTTAAGACCGACGGCTCGGTCGTTACTCGTAAGGTAAATCAGCTGTTCGTATACAGGGGGCTCAAACGTTCTGTGACCGAAGTCGCTGAGAGCGGCGACATCGTCGTCATCTCCGGCATACCTGATATTTCGATAGGTGAGACGGTCTGCGATCAAGGCAATCCTTTGCCGATGGAGATGATCCATATCGAAGAACCTACGCTTTCCATGCAGTTCATGGTCAACAAGTCGCCGTTTGCAGGTCAAGCAGGCAAATTCGTCACCTCGCGT
>DCTM01000013.1 GCA_002329565.1 Firmicutes bacterium UBA1440 | reverse complement strand
AGCTCGGCGATGGCCTACAAGCGCAACCCGATGCGTTCGGAGCGGATGGCGGCGCTGGCGAATTACGTTATCAGCGATGCGATGAATCCGGCGATTACGGCGAGTACGCAGTGGTTTGAGCGCACTCTCGACGATTCCGCCAACAAGAGGCTGAGCGTCAGCGAAGCATTCCTTGCGACAGACGGCATTCTTGAGCTTTATCTGAATGTATCATCGGGATTGATAGTTTACCCGCGCGTAATAGAAAAGCACCTCTTGGAGGAGCTGCCGTTTATGGCGACAGAAAACATCATGATGGACGCAGTAAAAGCCGGCGGAGACCGGCAGGAACTGCACGAAAGAATCCGCACGCATTCATTGGCGGCGGGCAAAATCGTAAAAGAGGAAGGGAAGCCGAACGATCTTCTTGCGAGGATTGCGGCCGACCCCGCTTTTAATATAAGCGAAGAGGCTTTACAGAAGGTTATGAAGCCGGAAAATTACATTGGAAGATCAATTGAACAGACAACTGAGTTTCTAAACGGGGTCATAAAGCCTATACTTGCGGCGGAGGATACGGAGCGTATCGTCGCCGAAATCACAGTTTAGGAGGGATTTTTATGATTAAAGCAGTTGTTGGCGCCAATTGGGGCGATGAAGGAAAAGGAAAGATTACAGACCTCTTGGCGGAGAGTGCGGATATCGTTGTGCGTTTCCAGGGGGGCAGCAATGCCGGACACACTATCGTAAACGATTACGGAAAGTTTGCGCTGCACATGTTGCCGTCGGGTGTGTTCAACGAGAATACGGTCAGCGTGCTCGGAAACGGGGTTGCACTCAACATTCCAATCCTGATGGGAGAATTGCAATCTTTGCGGGAGCGCAACGTGCCGTTGCCGAAACTGCTCATATCGGACAGAGCTCAGGTCGTGATGCCTTATCACATCCTGCTTGATGCTTATGAAGAGGAGCGTCTCGGCGGGAAGTCATTCGGCTCCACAAAATCGGGCATCGCACCGACTTATGCCGACAAATACGCGAAGATCGGCCTTCAGGTATGCGAACTGTTTGACGATGAATTTTTGAAGGATAAACTCGCACAGGCGTGCGTGCAGAAAAATGTGCTTCTGGAGCACTTATATCACAAACCGTTGCTTGATGAAGAGGAATTGTTCCGTACCTGTGTGGAATACAGAGAGCAAATCGCAACGTATGTGTGCAACCTCTCGGCATACATGTATCAAGCAATTAAAGAAGGGAAAACTATTTTACTGGAGGGGCAGCTCGGTGCGCTCAAGGATACGGATCACGGCATCTATCCGATGGTCACCAGCGCTTCAACACTTGCTGCTTACGGAGCAGTGGGCGCCGGAGTGCCGCCGTATGAAATCAAAGATATTATCACTGTAGTAAAGGCATATTCGAGCGCCGTCGGAGCAGGACCGTTCGTGTCCGAAATCTTTGGGGAAGAGGCCGAGGAACTGCGGAGGAGAGGCGGCGACGGAGGCGAGTACGGTGCGACCACGGGCAGACCGCGTCGTGTCGGCTGGTTCGATGCGGTCGCAACTCGGTACGGTTGCCGTATGCAGGGTACGACTGAGGTTGCCTTTACTGTGCTGGATCCGCTCGGTTACCTCGCTGAAATTCCGATCTGCGTCGGCTACGAGATCGACGGCAAAGTAACCGAAGATTTCCCCAACACAGCGGAATGCTACAAAGCCAAACCGGTATTAAAAACACTCAAAGGCTGGAACTGCGATATCCGCGGAATTCGCGCATTTGAGGAACTGCCGCGTGAGGCGCAAGATTATGTAGATGAAATTGAACGGCTGATCGGATTCCCGATTACAATGGTATCGAACGGACCGGGCCGCAAAGACATCATCTACCGCACACCTAAGATATAAATTAAAATTATATTATAAAACTTATCACTTTAACAAACACAATGTGAAAGGAGAGGTGCTGCAATGGATCAACAAAAAACTGTAAGGCCTGCTTGGGTCGAAATCGATTTAAACTGTATTGACTACAATATTAAAGAGATTAAGAAAACACTAAGCAGTGAGACGGGAATTATCGGAGTCATAAAAGCGGATGCCTACGGGCACGGCGCTGTGGCGGCAAGCGAGGTATTGCGTGAGAACGGAATAAATTCGTTCGCGGTCGCGACCTTGCCGGAGGCAATTAAATTGCGCGACATTTATGACGACGCGCAAATCTTTGTGCTCGGCGTGATGTTACCGGAATCGAACGAGACCGTTATTGAAAAAAGGATTGATCCGGCGGTATCCTCATATGATTATGCAAAAGCTTTATCTGATGATGCCGTCAAAGCGGGCAAAACGGCAGGCATATATATCGCACTCGACACAGGTATGGGCAGAATCGGATTTTTGACATACAATGACGAATTGATTGCCGAAAGCGTAAAAGAGATTGGCAAGATAATGCAGTTGCCTAACCTTAAAATAAAAGGTATCTTCTCTCACTTTGCCACTGCCGACGAGACCGATAAGGCTTACGCAGCATTGCAGCACAGTCGATTTGATGCCTTTTGCACCGCATTACGGAACTCGGGATTCGATGTTCCTCCGAGAATTTTTGCAAACAGTGCGGCCATCCTCGATATCAAAGATGCACACTACGAAGTCGTCCGTCTCGGCGTTATCATGCACGGACTCTATCCGTCGGATGAGGTTACAAAGTATCCGGTTCTGCGTCCGGCAATGTCCGTCAAGGCGCGCATTGTACATCTCAAGACTGTTCCTGCAGGCGCCGGAATCAGCTACGGACGCCGCTATGTGACAGAAAAGGATAGAGTGATTGCTACCGTTCCGGTGGGATATTCTGACGGATATCCGCGTATCTATTCACCGAAGGCTGTAATGATTGTCAACGGGCATTACGCTCCTGTCAGAGGCAGTATTTGCATGGATCAGTGCATGATAGACGTTACTGATATCCCTGATGTGGCGGTGGGCGATACAGTCATACTCATGGGTTCGGACGGTAAGCTTACAATCACTCCCGAACAAATAGCTGAGGCTTCGGGAACACTTCACTACGAAATTACCTCAGGATTCGGCTTGCGTTTGGAAAAGGTCTACATAAGATAATAGGTAAAATGTACAAGCGCAGGCAGATGTTCTGCGCTTGTCTTGTAATTGTGTGAACGGAGGTGCAATATGGCAGAGATTTATCTTGCAGGCGGATGCTTTTGGGGAACGGAGCAATATATAGCTTCCATCAAAGGTGTGCAGTCGACAGAGGTGGGGTATGCAAACGGCAATACTGAAAAACCGACCTACGAAGATGTTTGTTACAGATCTACCGGCCATGCGGAAACAGTGAAGGTCATCTACGACCCGGCCGTGCTTCCGTTGACGTTTTTGCTGGACCTGTATTTCGAATCCGTTAATCCCGTTGCGGTCAATCGCCAAGGGGGCGATGTCGGATCACAGTATCGTACAGGCATCTATTATACGGATGCAAGCGATCTTCCTGTAATCGAAAATGCCCTTGCCAAGCTCCGGAGACAGTACGATCAACCGATAGCGATCGAAGCCTTGCCGCTGAAAAACTTCTACCCGGCCGAGGAATATCATCAAAAGTATTTGGAGAAAAATCCGCACGGATATTGCCATATTTCAAAGGCAAAGTTAGAAAAAGCCAAAAACGCCGTTGTAAATCCACTCGACTATCCTGTGCTCTCCGATGCGGAGCTGCGTGAGCGCTTGACCGAGATGCAATACAATGTCACACAAAACGCTGCGACAGAACCGCCGTTCCTCAACGCTTTTTGGGATTCCAAGGGAAAGGGCATCTATGTCGACATTACCACCGGGGAGCCTCTCTTCTCCTCAAGCGACAAATTTGATTCCGGCTGCGGATGGCCGAGCTTTACAAAACCCATTGACCCGAACGTGGTGCGCGAGAGGATCGACGCCTCTCTCGGCATGGTGCGCACGGAGGTCAGAAGCCGCGTGGGAGACGCCCATCTCGGACATGTTTTTGAGGACGGCCCGCAGGAGCGGGGCGGGTTGCGTTACTGTATCAACAGCGCGGCACTGCGCTTCATTCCCGTGGAAAATATGGAAGCAGAGGGGTATGGGTACCTTGTGGATTTAGTCAAATAACCGCAAGCGGCGGTAAGAAAAAGATTGTAATTCGTCCGTCTTTGTGATAGCATTATAAGGTATATGAAGAATTTTATGTTGGATGCGCTCGCTGAAGCGGAACAAGCGGCTGAAATCGGGGAAGTGCCGATCGGCGCCGTAATCGTTAAAGACGGCCAAATCATCGGCCGTGGCCATAACATGACCGAGACTGCCAAAGACCCCACGGTGCACGCCGAGATGATCGCCATTCGTCAGGCCGCACAGGCGTTGGGTGGCTGGCGGCTTTCCGACTGCGAGATGTATGTGACCTGTGAGCCGTGTTCCATGTGTGCCGGCGCCATCGTTTGGGCGCGGATCAAAACTCTTTACATCGGAACGCCGGATCCGAAATCCGGTGCGTGCGGGTCGGTATTCAACATAGCTGATTCGGAAAAATTGAACCACAGGGTTGAAATAAAAACGGGGTTGATGCAAGAGGAATGTCAAGCCCTGTTGAAACAATTCTTCAAGGAACTCAGGAAAAAGAAATCGGAGGAGTTACAGTTATGAAAACAATCAGTCGCGTGATCGCAATCGCAATTCTCATCGTGATGGCGACATGCACCTTTAGTTTTGCAGGGACGCTCAAGCTCGTGGATACGTACCCCGAGAAGGACAGCCACAACGCAGCCATAGACAATTTCGGCGTAAAGCTCTACTTCAACGAAGATATATACAGTGCCGACAGAGATATGTCAGCAAATGAAAAAGCCATCGTCATGTACGATGAAGGCGGGAAAGAAGTGCCGATCGTCGTTATGTATTCGCCGAAAGAGAAAAACATGGTTCTCGTGTTGGCGAAGCAGAACATCAAAGGAGAGACGGGCAAGCAGGCCAAGATTGAGCAGGACACGAAGTATACTGTAAAAATCTCCAAAGCGCTTGAAGCTGCTAACGGTGATAAGCTTGCTAAAGCGGAAGCTGTCTCATTCAAAACCATGAACAGCTCCAGATCGAACTTGATCAGTATGCTCATGATGGGTGCCATGTTTGCCGGTATCCTCATCGTCAGCTCGCGCAAAATGAAGAAGGAACTCAAGAAAAAAGTCCAAGAAGAAACGGTAAATCCATATAAGGTGGCCAAGGAGACCGGTAAGTCTGTCGAGGAAGTCGTGGCAGCAGATCAAAAGGCCAAAAAGAAAAAGGCAGAAAGACAAGCTTGGCGTACGTTCGTAGAGGAAGAAGAAAAAACGAAGGAAGACAACAAGCGCGTAAAAGGACCGCGACCGATTTCGGCCGGCGGAAGTACGTACAAAACAGGCCGTAAGGCGCTTGCCAAGAAACAGGCGGAAGAAGCCCGCGCACAAAAGGCTGCCAAGAAGGCCGGGAAGAAGACAAGCAAAAAGAAGAAATAACTGAACAAAAATATTGTCGGCAGCTGCGAGAAAATCTTGCAGTTGCCGTCGTTTTTTCGGGAGAAAAAATATGAGCGGAATCAATATAAAAGCTTACGCTAAGATTAACCTTGCGCTTGACATAACCGGTCGGCGGGACGACGGTTTCCATACCGTTGGCATGATAATGCAGCAAATCGATTTGCACGATGATGTACTCGTGCGCACGCGCAAGAATTCATTCGGAGAGACGCGCATCACGCTGTCATCGAATAGGCCGTATCTGCCTACAGATATGACGAACATCGCCTGCAAAGCGGCGGCGTTGATGGACGAGCGCTATCGGAGGGACAGGGAGCAAGGTATCGATATTCGCATTGATATTAAAAAGCGCATTTTCGTATCCGCAGGACTTGCGGGAGGCAGCAGTAACGCCGCCGCCGTCATATTGGGACTGAATAAGCTTTGGGATTTGAAATTGAGCGTGAAGGATATGTGCTCCATCGGTGCGGAGCTGGGTTCGGACGTCCCCTTCTGCATCATGGGGCAGGCCAAGTACAACAAGGTACTTGGCAAGGCCGTCAACAAAGACCCGCTTGCATGCGCTTGCGCATTTGCGGGCGGAACCGGCACGGAGCTCACGCCTGTAAAAGGAATCGATGCTTATCTGCTTTTGTCCAAACCGCCGATAAGCATTTCCACTAAAAAAGCATACGATGAGATCGATGCGATTTTGGAGTCAGAGAACGAAATCGAACATCCCGACATCCCCGCCATGATGTCGGCGCTGGAGCGCGGAGAAAAGGATGCAATCTTTGCAAACATGATAAACCTGTTTGAACTCTACACGGTCAGGCAGTTCGAATGCGTGAAAAAGACAAGAGACAGAATGGAGCAACAGGCCGACGTTCGCAAGGTGTTGATGAGCGGAACGGGGCCAACTGTTTTTTCCGTCTATAAGGACGAGCAGTCTGCGAAGGCGGCATATCATGCGCTTGCTTCCGTCAACAAGGAGACCTGCTTGGCACACACCTTACTGTAGCATGATTTAGTTTTTGACATATTTGCCCTCTTTATCTCATACATTGTTTAGGAATAAGCAGAAAAGGGGGATAAACCATGAAATATGAAGATGACGGCTTCGATCCCACGCCGTACGACAGAATTCTTGCGGGAATACACTCCCCGGCCGTCATGTTAACGGAAGAGGCCCGGAAGAAACTTGAAACGGAGGCGGGTCAGGAAAACGTGTTCCGCAGACCGCATGAATTTGAAATAATCGAAATGCCTGAGGAGCTCGCAAATGCCCCGGCAGGGATCATTAAACCAAAGAAAGGGCCGGCCGCCGAGGACGTAAAGGCAGAGGCCCCTATCGATGTGCCTATAGACGCTCCTGTAGACGAGGCAAAGGCGGAAAACGCGAAAGCAGAGGAAGCCGGAGCACCGACCCAAACGGAAATCGCGCCGGACCTCGTGCAACCGACGGCGGCGGTGCCGGAGCCTGAAACCTTATCCCCGGAGTCCGGAAACGAACAGGCTGCTGCGGAACCGGCGGAAAAGGATGCCGAGTTTGTGGAAATTCCTCTCTATGACCGTCCGATCGCCAAAAGCCCCGAACCGGAGGCAGAAACCAAACCGCAGAAGCGAGACGGCGGCAAGATGATACCTGTGGGCGCAGCCGCCTTATCGGAAACACTGAAGTTTGCCGATATCTCGGAAAGAGAGCCCGTGAGAGTATATATAGAAGAGGATATACTCGTACCCGATGTCAAACCCGATCTGCAGTCGATCGTTTCCATGAACGGCAATGTCTCACTGAAGAGAGAAGATCTGATCAAAATCAACGGCGAAGTCACCGTCAACGCTTTGTACTTGCCGATTGCCTCCAAGGGTGAACCGATCTGCTTCGTCACAGCGCGCGTTCCGTTCCGTACGGACCTGGGCGGAGATATTTCGCCGATGTCCACCTTGACGGTCAATCCCGAGATTGAGTCAATAGAGCATAAGGTCATAAATGAGAGAAAATTCCGCACCAAAATCGCACTTGTATTACATATCAGAGAATACAACGATGTGGAGGTTTCCTGCTTCAGCGGTATTCGCGGAGAAGAAGTGCAACTTCTCAAGGAGAACGTCACCGTGACCGAAATCCTCTCAAAGAAGACCGAAGAAATGGAGATCAGCGAAATCCTGCCCCTCAAGGAGGGAATGCCAAGACCGCTGCAGATTCTTCGCAGCAGTATCAGTGTAGCGCCGAACCACAAGCAGATATCGTCCGAAAAGGCTGTCATCAATGCATCCGTTTATTGCAATGTCTTGTATCTTGCGGAGAATCCAAATGCAGAAGAAGTAGAAGAGTCGACGGAAAAAACAAAAGTCCCGGTGCTTTTTCAATCCAAAACGGAATTTACGCAGTTCATTCCTATGGAGGGGACCGAGCGGCAATCCGGCAGCAAGCTCAGCTTTGATACACGCCGTCTGAGCATCGGTATAGATGAACCGACGACTGAGACAGAGAGCGGAGGTGGTCTGCGTCTTTCGGGAACCGTCGAGACGACGCTGGAAATCTACAAAAACAGCGACAGAGAAATCGTCACAGATGTATATCACGCTCACAAAGAGATGGTATGCGACAGTTCACCGCTTGAGGTCAAGAGCTTTATAGGCAGCGGGACAGCGGATATCTCGGCACGTGAGATTTTCAATGTGCCGGACAGATACGAAGATGTGGGGAATGTGCTTTACGCCGACGTCAGAGTAAAGAACAGCAGTCTTTCCGCAGAGCAGAATAAGGCATACGTCAGCGGAACATTGGATGCAGAAATCCTCTGTACGGGCGCAGACGAACGGAAGAGCATCTTTTCTCTCAGAAAAGAAATTCCGTTCCGCGGGTCTATGGATGTTTCGGGAGCAAAACCGGAAATGCTCTCGGACTACCGAATCGATTTCAAAGATATTTGGTTTGAAAAAATCTCGGGGCGCCAAGTGGAGCTGAACGCGGGTATGCTCGTGTCGGCGTTGCTGTGGAAACGCAGCATCAGTAATTTGATCAGTAATCCTCACATCGTCGAACGCGAAGAAAGCGAGCAGGGAGGCCCGTCCGTGATCGTCTATGTGACGACGCCAAACGATACTCTCTGGAGCATCGCAAAGAAATTCAGAACCTCAATCGATGATATTTCCGAAATCAATCAGGTGGAGAAAAACCGTCCGATCAAGCCGGGCAGCAAGATCCTTATCGTCAAATAGAAATCTGTCAAGTTATAAAATGTATAAAAACCCTCCTTTCGGTTCACAATCCCGAGAAAGGAGGGTTTTTTATGCGCAATATTATCATATCGATTATCTGCATAGTGTTGCTCGTCGGTATTGCGGTTTTTGCCGAAGAGAGCAAGCAGGAGCAAAATTACGAGGGAATCATTCGTTTTCACGTGATTNNGACCAAGCACTCAAGCTTAAGGTGCGTGACGAGGTGCTTGCACAGATCAACGACGAGCTGCTTCTCGAAGTGTTCGCGCAGGACGATACTTACGATAACATTACCCGAGCCGATGCGGAGCTTTCCCGCAATTACATCAAATCAAACCTTCAGCGGATTCAAGAAAAAGCGCTTGAAATCGTCAGACGTGAGGGCT
>DCTM01000003.1:501-19764 GCA_002329565.1 Firmicutes bacterium UBA1440 | reverse complement strand
ATTGTCTTTTAGGAAAGCGGTTGCTGCGTCCTCCAACTTGTCGTTTGGAATATATGGAACGAGTGCGTCGGAGAGCGAGTTCTCCGTGGCGTTCTTTTTGCTATACGGCTCTATGTTGACAATATTCCAATCACAAAGAGCTTGGGACAAGTCACCCTCGCAGGAAACGCGTATCCAGGGAAAGCATTCATCGGAATAGTCGTTATGGCGATTCGCCTCTGATACCTCTATTTCAAGCTCCAGGACGACATCAAAGGCGACGCGCATCCCGGGAAGGTCGCTGACATATACGCGCTGAATCGTCGCATCTATGAATTCGGCGTTTTCGATGTGCCGTACCCGTTTGGAATACAAGTCGAGTTGCTGCCAGTTTTCAGCAACATATTGTTCGGCCGCATCGCAGAGAATGTTATAGAATTTGATTTTCACATATTCAGCAAAAGAACGTCCGGCAGACACCGCATTGCTCCCTGATTGCTATATGTACATTCAGTATATCAGACAATTAATGCTATATCAATTTTTATCGATCAAGTCCGAAACTCTGTGTAAAAACTCTCCCTTGGTAAATCGCAATCAGTTAGCCAAGCCGATGTACTTTTGAAGCCTGTCTTTGAGCTTCTCTCTGTTTCTCCCGCCATTCCAGATATTCCGCCATGTCGAAGTACCGGTTTCCGGAGCCCCACTTTTCGTCCAACTCCATCAGCAAAGCGCCCAAAAGGCGGATCACCGATTCCCGGTTCGGGAAAATCCGGATGACTCGCTCACGGCGGCGAATCTCCTCGTTGAGCCGTTCCACGCCGTTGGTGGTGCGCAGGCGCTTCCGATAGCGCTCCGGCAGTTCCAAAATAGCCGTGGCATCGTCAAAGCCGGTCTCCAGGATGGCTATGGCCTTGGGTGCTTTCTGTGCGTAATCCTCCTGGATCTGCTCCAATAGCAAGCGGGCTGTCTTCGTATCTGGTGCATCTAAGAGAGTCCGGACGCGGCGATGGATCTCATCTTGAAGGGATTTGGGCGTTACGTCCAGGATGTTACGCATGAAGTGGGTCTGGCAGCGTTGCCAAGTGGCCCCCTGGAATTGGCTTCGCACGGCGCGGACCAGGCCTCCGTGGCTGTCCGACACGATAATGTCAACACCACGTAAATCGCGGCTCTTGAGCCAGGTGAAGAACTCCGTCCAACTGACCTCCGATTCGCTGTCGCCCAGCATGAGCCCCAGTACTTCCCGGTATCCGGCTTCATTGACGCCGATGGCAATTAGCGCACTACGCGAACGTACGCGCCCCTCTTCCCGGATTTTCAGCACCAGGGCGTCCACCAGCACAAAGGGATACCGTTGCTCCCGAAGGGTGCGGTTGTTCCAGGCCTGGACGATCGGATCGAGCCGCTTGCACAGGTCCGAGACGGTGGACTTGGAGAGTTCCGTACCGCACAACTCATCGGTGATCTTGGCAACCTTCCGCGTGGAGACACCATTGACCACCATCTCCAGCAATGCCAAGACTAAAGCCTGTTCGCTCCGCTGATACCGAAAGAACAGGTCGGTGGAGAATTGGCCGCTCCGCAGCCGGGGAACCCGTAAGGTGAGCGTTCCCACACGGGTCGTCAGGGGGTGGGGCAGCGTGCCGTTCCTGTAGCCCTGACGTTCCTCGGAGCGCTCGTAGGGAAGGGCTCGTAATTGTTCCGTTGCTTGAGCCTGCAGGATCTGATTCAAAACCTGCTCCAAGAGGCGGGCCACTCCCTCATCCCGTTGAAAAAGTCCGTGCAAAACATCGCCGTCTAGGGTAACCTGATATTGAGCCATCTTGTTCCTCCTTCGGTGTGTGTTTGTTTGGCTAACTACATTTTACCAAAGGAGAACGGGTGGCTCATTCTCTTGAATCAGCTACCCGATTTTACACAGCATATCGGACTCAACTTTTTTAATCAAAAATCGTGCGAATGCGGCTTTATTCATTGAACCCGCGGCTATTTCGTGTTATTCTTTCTTTGAGGTGAACGCGCATGGCCATCAGTTACAAAAAGCTTTGGAAGCTGCTGATTGATAAAGATATGAAGAAAAAAGACCTGCAAAAAGCTGCCGGTATCAGTTCAACATCGATTACGAAGCTTGGAAAGAACGAAAATGTCAACACAGAGATTCTGGAAAAGATCTGCGCCGCTTTGCAGTGCGATATATGCGACATCATGGAAATCGATAATTCAAAGAGATAGCAAAGGAGCAATGCACATGGGCGTCATGATTAATGTATCTATGCTGAGCAAAGACTTGTTAAGAAAAGCGACCACTGCGATTATTTTTTGCTCCTATACAAATCGGGTGGCACGGCTGATAGAAAGTGTACAGTATATTCCGTTGAATCTGAATATCAGGTTAGCAGAGGAATTAGTGAAATACCCTGTCAAGCAACGCCCCCTTAGGGCTAATGACGAAGCAATGTCAATTTTATCCCAATGCAAAGCACCGACGATGCTTGAAAATTATGAAATTCTTTTTGACCCGCGGTATAACATCGATGCTATCAAAGTATTCACGGAATTGGCCCTGCGGCAAAAGGTCGTCGTCAAGTGGTGCGGCACATTGAACGGGAATTTCCTGGAGTACGCTACACCAGAACATAAAGATTACCATTCATACAGAATACAGGACTATGACATTACTTGTGTCATATAAGGAGGCATAAAATGAAGTATGCTGATTTAATTCACTTCGACCCTATCGACAGCGTGATTCAACTGACCGCTGCCAACGATCATAGCATAGCAGCAAACCTGGTAAGGAGCTATGTGATGTCCGACGATATGGCGGATAAGCTGAAGAACAACATGCTATCGCAGCTTCGTTTGGAGGATGTGGTTGACAACAAAGGCGTCCTCCTGGTCGGCAACTACGGAACGGGCAAATCGCATTTGATGTCGGTAATTTCAGCGATCGCTTTTAATGCCGATAATCTTTCGTATGTACAAAACAAGAAGTTCGCGGAAGATGCCAAGTGTATTGCCGGCCGTTTTGAGGTGCTTCGCATTGAGATTGGCGCTTCGCAGATGTCTTTGCGCAACATTATCCTGAACAAGGTAAAACAGGACTTCGATGCCCGCGGCCTTTCCTTCTCATTTCCTGATGAAAAAGACATTATCACTAACAAGGACGTTCTGCTGGAGATAATGGAGATATTTTCAACGAAATATCCAGATAAAGGGTATCTGATAGTTGTCGATGAGTTTCTTGACTACCTGGGTGGCAGAACCGCTATGGATGTACGGCGCGATTTGGGCTTTATGCGTGAGTTGGGAGAGATTATAAAGAGCACCCGTCTGCGTTCTATCTTTGGTGTGCAGGAAAAGCTTTTTGGCAATCCTAAATTTTCCTTTGTATCTGAAACCTTGAGCCGCATCAAAGACAGGTGGGAGCAGGTTATTATCCGCAAAGAGGATACCGCTTATGTCGTTTCCGAAAGAATATTGAAAAAGACGCCGGAACAAAAAGCTGCCGTCAGGGAGCATTTGCTGCAGTTCTGCAGTTTGTATTCCAATATGTCCGAACGGATCGAGGAATACGTTGATCTTTTCCCAATCCATCCATCTTTCATTGATGTTTTCAACAAGATATATATCATCGAGAACCGGCATATCCTGAAGAACATTTCCGAGATTCTCAGGCGTATTCTTAATGATGAGATTCCAAAGGATGCCCCCGGCATCCTATCGTTTGACAGCTATTGGAACTATATTAAGGATAATTACGCGCTCAGGACGGACGCCAGCATCAAGGAAGTCGTAGAAAAGAGCGGCATGCTCGAAGATATCGTCAACCGCTCCTTCCCCAAAAAGCTGTACAAGCCATTGGCGTTACAGATCATCTATGCCCTTAGCGTGCACCGGTTGACCACCGGCGATATTACCATTCGCTCGGGCCTTACCGCCGAGAATTTGAGGGATGACCTGTGCCTGTACTTAAGCGGCATGCCGGATCAGAGTTCGGACACTCTGCAGTCCATTGTGCAGACCGTGCTGAAGGATATCATGACGACGGTAAGCGGTCAGTTTATTGAAAGCAATGCCGACAACGGGCAATACTACCTCGACCTCAAGAAAGACATCGATTACGATGAGAAGATTACGCAGCGGGCTGCCATCATGGACGAAGACAGCATGAACAACTACTACTACGAATTGGTTTACTACTGCCTTGATTGGGATGAGAAAGAATATGTCACCAATTTCAAAATCTACGAACATACGTTAAACTGGGCGTCGCATAACATTTTTCGCCGGGGTTATCTTTTCCTGGGAACGCCGGAAAACAGGCCGACCGCCCAGCCGCCGGAGGATTACTATATTTACTTCCTTCCCCCATATGGCAACGAAACATATACCGACGAAAAAAAGCCGGATGAAGTGTTTTTTATCTTCAAGCCAAACGAGGAATTTAAAAACAATCTTAAGCTATTCTCCGCTGCATTGATGATGAAGGACCTGGCTGAGGAAAGAAACAAGAGCGCTTACCATAACAAAGCGGAGGCATTCAAGAAAAAGCTGACAAGATTCCTTAGTGAAAATAAGAACACGTGTTTTGACGTCGTCTACAAGGGTGAAAAGAAGCCGCTCATGGCCGTTATGGGGAACCAATACAGGCCATCCAATCCGTTCAAGGAAACCATCGACTTAGTTTCCTCCATATGCCTGGACGGATGGTTCAACGAAAAGTACCCCGAAATGCCGCGGTTCAAGACTCAAATCACCCAGCGCAATCAGGCCGAGATCATCCGCGCAGGCATTGACCGCTATGCCGGGCGCAAAAGCCAGCAGGCCAATGCCCTGCTTGAGAGCTTCGGTCTCATGGATGGAGAGAATATCACCATCCGCAATTCCAAATACGCGCAGCATTTCATTCAATGGCTTAACGGCCTTCCGGCGAACGCTGTTATTAACTTCGGCGACATATATACAGAAACTTTTGACGGATATATCGACAGGAAGTTTGGCATTAGCTATGCTCTGATGCCCATCGTCCTTCTCGGGCTGGTATATTCGGGAAACGCTGTGATCGCCTTGCGAAACGGTGCAACGCTGACCGCGTCCGATCTTGAATCGCTTCCCAAAATGTCCGCGATGGATATCTACGAATTCAAGTATTTGACAAAACCCAAGGAAATCCAGCTTGCGGAGCTTGTCCGTTTGTATGAACTGTTGGAACTTCCGGCCGGGCTTATCAACAACCCGGCCCAACGGGAAGCCGGCCTTGCACAGATGCTGGCGAAAGCGCAGGCCATGGCCAATATGGCTGTTAGGGCAAGCAGCAAACTGAACGGCGAATTTGAGCTTTGGGGAGAGCCGCTCATTGCCGAGCATATCGCTCAAGATTACAGCAAAGCAGCGGCCAATGTCCGCGAAACCTTTGGAAATTTCGGCAATCGATTTAACACCGTGGCCAAGCTTGACAACTTTAGATATACGATGGAGCAGGTCGAGCAGCTCGGAAAAGAGATGGAGATTGTAAAAATCGTTCTCGAATATGAAAGGTTCAAAAACGATTGCGCCGCCGATGTAAGCTATATGATGAACCTTGAACGCATGGAGCTTCCGGAATCTATAAAGGCCGAAATCGAAACGGCGAAGGAAAGCTTTCGCAAGATACGCGACGGCATCCCGGCAGATATGTGCGGCGAAGCCTCCGCCGCCGACGTTGTGGAACTGCTTTCAAGTGTCAAGGCAAAGTACATCGACCTGTATTTTGCCGAGCATCAGAAGAGACGACTGGGTGTGAAAGAAGGAGCCCGCAAAGGAGAACTGGTGAGCTCGTTAAAGCTGGCGAACCTGAAACGGCTGAAGTCCATTGGCATCCTCTCTGCATCCAAGCTGGACGGTATCGAGAAGGATCTGGCAAGTTTGAAGGTGTGCTTCGAATTGACACCCGAAATGCTGAAAACGACTCACTTCTGCACCAAGTGCCATTTCCTCATGGGCGAGGGCGCTCTGCCCGTCAAAGGCAAGCTGGACGAGATTGAAGAACGTATGGACAACCTGCTGGCGGAATGGACGAAAACGCTTTTAAACACCGTTTCCGACCCGCTGGTTTTGGCCCAGAAGCAATATCTTGCCCCCGAACAGCAGTCCGCCCTGGACGAATTTCTGAAAACAGGAACGCTGCCCGAAAAAGTGGACGCATTCTTCGTGGGCGCCGTCGAAGCGCTTCTGAAGGGCTTTGAACCCGTCGCCATCAGCGCGAACGAGCTGATCGACAAGCTGGATGCCATCGGCCCCTGCGATGTGGATACCTTCAAGGCGCGCGTTGCTGCCATGATAGACGATTATACCAAGGGCAAAGACAAAGGAAAACTGCGCATCGTCGTAAAAAGATAAGGAGCCGCCATCATGGAAAAAAGAAAGCTGACGAAAGACGACATCGACAAGGTAAGGGACATCGAAGGGTTTCCGATTGGGAAAGACGAGGACATCATCGCATTGTCCGACCCTCCGTATTACACGGCCTGCCCCAATACGTTCATAGAGGATTTTATCCGCCAATATGGGAAACCCTACGACGAGGCGACCGACGATTACCACAGGGAGCCATTTGCCGCGGACGTGAGCGAGGGGAAAAACGACCCGATTTACAACGCCCACAGCTACCATACGAAAGTGCCGCACAAGGCGATCATGCGCTACATCCTGCATTACACCGAGCCGGGCGACATCGTTTTCGACGGGTTCTGCGGCACCGGCATGACGGGCGTGGCCGCTCAGATGTGCGCAAACCCCGACCCGGAGTTCAAGGCAAAAATCGAAGCCGAAATGCCCTATGTAAAATGGGGCGCCAGAAGAGCGATATTGAACGACCTTTCGCCGGCGGCAACGTTTATTGCCTACAACTACAACACGCCGGTGGACGTCGCGGCGTTCAAGCAGGAGGCGGAGCGCATACTGGCCGAGGTGGAGGAAGAATACGGCTGGATGTATGAAACGCGCCATACTGCGGGCGGCGGGGTCCGGACGGGGATAGACGGAAATCCCATCATGGGGCGCATCAACTATACCGTTTGGAGCGACGTGTTCATCTGCCCGACCTGCTCCAACGAAATCGTGTTCTGGGACGCCGCGGTGGATAAGGGAAACGGAAGCGTGCGGGAGAAGTTCCGTTGCCCGCATTGCGGAAGGGAACTGAAAAAGACGGACTGCGCGCGCGCGCGGGAGACGCATTTCGACGTGCGCCTGAACGAAACCGTCACGATGGCGAAGCAGGTGCCCGTTCTTATCAACTACACGGCGCAGGGCAAACGGTACGAGAAAACGCCGGACGAGCATGACCTCGCGCTGATCGAGAAGATCGACAATATGGAGATCCCGTACTGGTATCCGACGGATGAGTTAATTGCGGGATACAACACGGAGCAGCCGAAGCGTTCTCACGGCATTACACACGTTCACCAGTTTTATACGAGGCGCAATCTGGCGGTGTTGGCAAGTTATTTAAATAAATTAAGTTACCCAAAACTTATTATAATGTTAACAGCTTCATTATTTCGTACAACAAAGCTCTACAAGTTCACAATGGATAGAAAAATGGGTACTGTAAGTGGTACATTTTATATTCCATCATTATGGGTTGAAAACTCATCGTTTAAATTATTACTCAGAAAGATTGATGATACACTTAAAGCTTTTAATATAACACAGACTTTTAAAAATGGAATATTACAAACAGGGTCGACATCACAATTATCAACAATCAAAACTGATTCAATTGACTACATCTTCACCGACCCTCCGTTCGGCGGGAACCTTAATTACTCGGAGCTTTCGTTCCTCTGGGAGGCGTGGCTGAAGGTCTTCACGAACCAAAAACCCGAAGCCATCGTGAACGGCGTTCAGGGCAAAGGGCTGCCGGAATATCAGGCGCTGATGACGCGGTGTTTTAAAGAATACTACCGCGTGCTGAAACCCGGGCGCTGGATGACGGTGGAGTTCCACAACTCGCAGAACGCGGTATGGAACGCCATCCAGGAATCGCTGCAGCGCGCGGGTTTTATCATCGCCGACGTGCGCACGCTGGATAAGCGGCAGGGCAGTTTCAAGCAGGTCACGACCACATCGGCAGTGAAGCAGGACCTCGTCATCTCGGCCTACAAGCCAAAAGACAGCTTCAAGCGCGAGTTTATTTCCCATGCCGGCAGCGAAGAGACCGCCTGGGCGTTCGTGCGGCAGCATCTTGAGAATTTGCCCGTAGTTGTGGCTAAACACGGCAAGATTGAACTGATAGCGGAGCGCCAGGCGTTCCTGCTCTACGACCGCATGGTGGCGTATCATATCATGAACGGAATCGCCGTGCCGCTGGACGCCGCGGCGTTCTACAAAGGGCTCGACGAAAGGTTCTTGAAGCGCGACGGGATGTATTTCCTTGCCGACCAGGTCAACGAGTACGACACAGCCCGCATAAAAAACGACGTGGAGGATATTCAGCTCTCGTTCATCGTCTCAAATGAGAAAACGGCGATCGCATGGCTTTATCGGCAGCTTTCCGTACCGCAGACCTATGCGGAGCTTCAGCCGAAGTTCATGCAGGAGATAAAGTCGTGGGACAGATTCGAGGAAAGGCCGGAATTGCTGACGCTGCTTGAAGAGAACTTCCTTCAGGACGGGTCGGGCAAATGGTACATCCCCGACCGCACGAAGGAAGCCGACGTCGCCAAATTGCGCGAAAAGAAGCTGCTCAAAGAGTTTGAAGGCTACCTGACCGCAAAAGGCAAGCTCAAGCTGTTCCGCACCGAGGCCATACGGGCGGGCTTCGCGAAGCTCTGGGCGGACAAGAATTACAAGCTCATCGTCGAAACCGCAGAACGCCTTCCGGAAAGCGTTATCCAGGAAGACGACAAGTTACTTATGTACTATGATTTGAGTTTGGGGAGAGTGTAGATATGCCTAAGGTATCTAACGGTGCAGATAACATAGAGAGACAAGCAGTTACACTATATCGACATGTCAAAGAACTGAGCCAATTAAAATATGAGAGTGAATTGCGCCGCGAAGATTCTCTTATTCAGCAATCGAGCCATATGCAGACGGCTTTTGCGTTTATGACTGCAGCACTTTTTATGGCGGCACCAATTATTTATGAATATAGAGGTAAAATGCCGTTCGGCTTTCTTCTATTGGTTTTTTCCTCCATTGTTTTTTTTCTAATCATTAGTCTTATCACAGCGTCAATGGCCCAACGCCGAGTAAAAGTGGAAACGTTTCCTTCAATAAAAGAGCTTGAAAAATTTGTTGATGAGAACTGGGAGCAGTCACTCAATGAATCTCAACAACTAAAACAGTGGGTCGAGCTTGTTGGTAAAGTTCAAAAGAATAAAGATGAAATTAATGCAAGAAGGGTAATCTTTATACGAATTTCTATGATCAGCTTCTTTATATCTATTGGATTGGTTGTGTTTTGGTTTGTTTTTGCTGTTTTTAAATACATGGAGGTGAATTAAAATGCAGACTTTTGAAAACGACAAAGGCGGAGGCAATGGCTCTAGTCAAGGCTGCAATACAAGTACGAATCAAGGTGGGACCAGCGGAACCGGTAATACCCAAAGCCCTATGAAGCAAGTGGTAACTCCACAGATTCCAACGACGCAGCTCCGCGAGGGGTCTGAAAGGCTTCTTAATTTCGAAAGGAGAAATGATGGAAAACACAAGTGATAAACAAGATGTCAATTGTGAAGGAAATAAAGAAGAAAATACACATATCAAAGCTAGTCCCATGAAAGACGTAAAAACAACGTCCATCCCAACTAAGATTTTGGTTTTCACTGACCAGTCTCAGCCTAAGGATGAAGATGAGAAAGATGAGAAATAAAAACATTACGATTATTGTTAAACCGTGAGGATAGTATTGTGCTAAATATTGGTGACTATGCTTATGACAAAACAAATGTTGAGCGTGTGCAAGTTGTCGAAGTCAGCGAAGCGTGGGGTTTCGTCTCCTATAAGGTGTTCAACCCGTCAACCGGCTTGGTATATAAGCTGCCTGCAAACGAAATCAGCGCTGATGCTCCCAAGGAAAGCTGCAATGAGAGTTTTCTGCGCTATGTTGCGCTGCTGTGCAGAATCAAGAACGAAATTTCCGCCGGTATCCTCTCCAAGCTTTCGAGCGGCGTCATTCCATTGCCGCACCAGCTCTATGTGCTCAACCGTGCGTTAGCCGATTCCAACATCCGTTACATACTGGCCGATGAAGTGGGCCTCGGGAAAACGATTGAAGCCGGGCTGATCATCAAGGAACTCAAAACCCGGGGCCTGATCAAGCGCATCCTGATCGTCTGTCCGAAAGGGCTCGTTACCCAGTGGCACCTGGAGATGCATGAGAAGTTCGGGGAGAAGTTCAACATTATCCTTCCGGAAGACTATGACGCGATACGCAAGATCACGGATTCTGACGATGTTTATGGGCAGTTCGATCAGGTTATCTCTCCGATGGATTCCATCAAGCCTTTGGAACGGCGCGCCGGATGGGATGACGCACGGATCGAAAGGTACAATGAGGAGCGCATATACTCCATCATCAACAGCGGCTGGGATATGGTCGTTATTGATGAGGCTCACAGGGTCGCTGGCAGCACCGGTGAAGTGGCGCGGTACAAGCTGGGGAGCCTGCTGGCCCAGGCAAGCCCGTACCTGCTCCTGCTGACAGCCACTCCCCATAACGGCAAGACCGAGCCTTTCCTACGGCTGATCAGGCTTGTGGATGAGCAGGCGTTCCCGAACTATAAGGCTATTGTGAAAGAACAGGTCTCCCCTTATGTCATACGCACGGAAAAACGAAACGCTATCGACAACAACGGCGCAAAGCTGTTCAAAAACCGAAAGACGAAAATCATCAGCCTTCATTGGGATGAACGACATTCCATGCAAAGAAAACTGTATGAAATGGTGACCGAATATGTTTCAAGAAATTACAACAAAGCCATGAGAAACCGCGGCAAAAACATGTGGTTCGTCTTTTTGCTCATCATGATGCAGCGGCTGGTGACCAGCAGCACAAGCGCCATACGGCAGAGCTTGGAAAAGCGCATTGCTGTGCTGGAAGAACAGGAATTCAAATTCCAGTCTATGACCGAACAAGAGTTTGCAGAAATGGATTTGGAAGAAAGCTTCGAGGATGTCATATCTGCGGTTTCACTTGATATCAAGGAAGAGTTGGCCCATCTTGCCGATATCGTTGCTGTGGCGAAACAGGCCGAATACCAATACAGCGACGTGAAAGTGGAGCCTCTGCTGGCGCTGATTGACGATCTCTACGCAGAGGACAAGCACCGAAAAATTATCATCTTCACGGAGTTTGTGGCCACGCAATACTACTTAAAAACGCTGCTGGTCGGGCGGGGATATTTCATATCAACGTTGAACGGAAGCATGAACATCGAAGAGCGAAACGGCATATTGGCAGAGTTTAAATCCAAAACGGACATTCTCATCTCCACCGACGCGGGAGGCGAGGGCTTGAACCTGCAGTTTTCCAACTGCGTCATAAACTATGACTTGCCGTGGAATCCGATGAAGATCGAGCAGCGCATCGGCCGTGTGGACCGTATCGGGCAAAAGCGGGACGTTGTCGTTTTTAATTTCGTCTTGGCCGATACGGTGGAAAGCCGCGTCAGGAACGTACTGGAGGAAAAGCTTGCGGTTATCTTTAATGAGCTTGGCGTCGATAAATATGCCGATGTGCTTGATGGCGAGACTGCGGGCATCAATTTTACCGATGCCTTTATGAGTTCGATTCGCGATCCCAAAAACATTGAAATGAATATCAAGCCAATAGAAGAGGATTTGAAAAAGCAAGTCGAGAACACCATGAAGTTCCGTGAACTGATCACCGAGGAAAAAGACCTGACATCTTTGATGGGAACGGAAAGTACCTTTGACATTGATGGCGCTCTGCGGCAAATGGTTACTTATTATCAAAACTCCATCGGCAATCCATATATGCCGATAGAACATTACAGCATTCATGATTCTTTCATTGTGGAGCATCTGAAGAAAGAAATCCAACAGGACGCCGAAAGCCTTGTGCTGAATGTATCAATACAGGATTTTCCGAACGAAAAAGGATATTTTATGCTTTGGCAGCTTTCCCTGTGTAACAATGCGCAGGGGAGAAAGGTTTTGCCGATCTTCATTAACAGCGATTTTGTCCTGCGCCCGATGGCAGGCCCGAAGATCTGGGATGCTCTGCTTGATACTGGAAAGATCATAACCGTATGCAAAGGCGAAAAGGTAGGCTCTGAAACTTGGGCAGCGTTGAAAAGAGCATCTCAGGAATTTGCATACGATACTTTTCTGTCACTTAAGACCGGCATAGAGAAAAGGAACGAGGAAACCCGCCGAAAATATATGTATGCCATTGATCTGCGTATTGAAGCAGCACGGCGTATCGGCATTGAAAATATCCGCATTAGCAAGCTGAAGCAATTGGCCAGGGAGAAGGCTGAAGTTCAAAAACGGTTTGAAGAGAGCAAGCGTATTTGCCCCGACTTCACACTTGTGATGCTCGTTCGAATGGAGTGATAACATGACGTTTGAAGGATTAGTTGCCGATGTGCTTTCAATGGAATATGAGAAGCGTCTGTTGATCTTCGATACCGACGGTTTCCGGAAGGCTTTTGATTATGCAAAGATGCTGGTCAGTTCTTCTTACAATGTCGTTTTGTATGATGATATCGAGGCTTTCCGTCTGCGGTTTGAAAGAGAAATCAAGGTTTCGGATGAAAACTGGGCAGTCATCGTATCGAATGATTCCTATGTGCCGTATGACATTCGCAAGAGGTTTTATGAGGTGCAGCTTTCGCTGAATACGGTTTTCCCCAAGCTGGACGAATCGGTACTTAGGCAGCATATTGCCGACCTGGACATCATCGGCTTTACATACGGAGAAGTGTTTACGGACAAGCGTTCTGTAAAAGACACGGAACGCTTTATAAAAGACACGGTTTTTTCAACGGCCAACGTAAAAAAGTATTTGGAGTTTTGCAGGCTGGTATTGGCCGAGCGGCTGTCCTCAAGCGGCGAGTCTATCAGCTACTCCGAATGGATTGATATCGCACGGATCAAAGCATCTGCCGAGGTTTATGCCGCAAGGGCGAGGTTGTCGGTGGACTGGGGCTTTGTTGACAATGCCTTTGCCACATTTGCTTTGGGTGATTATTCAAAGCTCTCCAGCCAGACAAGTAGCGCGGCCCCCACCATATTGCCAAAGGTCTTTGACTCTGTGGCAAAGGGCAAAGCCGCCCTGATCGTAATGGATGGAATGTCCTTGTTCGATTTCAACATACTCGCACGGCATTTCGATGGTATTGAATATGAGCAGCAGTGCTCTTATGCTCTTATACCGTCCACTACAAACATATCAAGGCAGTGTTTGTTAACGGGCAAATATCCAATACAGCTGGAGGATCCTTTCACTCTTAATAAAGAAGAGAAGGGCTTTTACGAATCCGCTGCAGAGCATGGGTATTCGAAGCAACAGGCGCTTTATGCACGAGGATATGATTTTCAGCTGAGTCCCTTCACAAAACTGCTGACTGTTGTTATAAACGACGTCGACGAAATCGTACATGGTCAGCCGCAAGGGCGCCTAGGGATGTATAATGACATTACACTGCTGGCCAAGTCCGGCAGGCTCCAGTCGCTAATTCGATCCTTGTATGCTTCCGGCTTCACGGTATACTTAACAGCAGACCATGGCAACACGCCATGCCGGGGAATCGGAACTATACGCACAGGCGTCGAAGTTGAGACGAAAGCGAAACGAATGTTGATCCTCAAGGATTTTGCCAATTTAAGCGATATGATTTCCGAGAATACCATTGAGTATCCGGGGTATTATTTAGACAAGAACTATAAGTACCTCGTATGTAAGACAGGTATTTCCTTCGATAACAAAGGCAGCGACGTAATGACGCATGGCGGCATTACGCTTGATGAAGTGATTGTACCTTTTATCAAAATAAAGGCGGTAGACTAATGGCGAGAGTTATTGGCATGAACAGAGCGGTCAAACTTGAATGGCTAAACAAAACAGCGGAACTGGTCAAGCAGGGGCTGGATGATAAAACGATACGTGCAGAGCTACAGGAATATTTGTCCTTTGAAATAGACAGCGCGGTAAACCTGAAAAACACGCGCACAATTCTTCTTCAGACATGGGTATACACTCCGGTCGAGCATCTCGGCATTCGGAAGGAAGCGCTGTCGCTTGTTGAGAAAGGAAGTATTGACGCTCTTGTCGGGCATTGGAGCATGCTTCTTGTAACTTACCCGGTATTTGCCGATGTTTGTGGCCTGATTGGGAAACTGTCAAATATACAAGATACTTTTACAACTACTTGGCTCCAGCAGAAGCTATTCGAGATATGGGGAGAACGCGGCACTCTCGTTCATTGCGTCAGCAGAATACTTCAAACATTGAGGTATTTGGGCGTCGTCGAGTTAGAAAAGACCAGTGTCTTCAGAATAAAAAAACAGGAGCTTACATCTCCGAAATCAATAGAAGTATTGCTTACGGCGATATTACTCCTGAAAGAAAAAGCATATTACGAGATCTCAGAACTGTCCTATCTCCCGAAGCTGTTCCCATTCGCCTTTGATGTTTCCTATGAATGGCTCCATAAATCAGAGATGTTCAAGCTAGACCATTTTGGCGGGAAGGCCATCCTTACAAGTTATGGGAACGCTGGGGCGCGGGATGTTTGAACCGCTTGTAACTATATCTACCATGCCTGCCGCAGGAGACCTTCCCATGATTGGAGAACCGCTGCTTTATTTCAAGAACACGAATGCAAAAACGATCGGTCGGCGGACAAGCGAGGGCTTCGTCGTTTTAAAAGCTTTCACAGAAAATCGCAGCGGGTCAAGCTTAAGCGGAAACGAACTGTGGAAAACAAGAGAAAACATCCCGCTGAAAAACCTTTAGTAGATAAATGAAGACTTGATTATTAGCCACAGATGTTAGGAATAAGATGATGAGTATACAAGTATTAAATATCCGACAGATTTGCGCCGGCGATTGATAATGAATTCGTGAGAATAATATAAAGCGAAGCAACATTGTTGCCAAAAAGAGGAGGGCATTATGTTTTTATCGGAGATTTGCATTAAGAACTTTCGTTGCTTTGATGAAACTGAGCACACTATCCGGTTTCATGCTGGTCTCAATGTTCTTATCGGCGAAAATGATTCTGGAAAATCAGCTGTTATTGATGCAATCAGAATCGTTCTCGGAACAACGGATCAAGGTTGGTATAGAATCGATTCTACTGATTTCTATAATGAGGACAAGTCTAGAGAAATAACTATCGTCTGTCGTTTCGAAGACTTGTCTGATGACGAATGCGCGGCATTTCTTGAGTGCCTTACATATGAAGGACAAGCAGCAGAAAAACAGCCAATCCTCTATCTCTATTGGACGTGCAAATATTTGTTGAGTTTTACTCCGGCACGAACAGCAACGACAGTGTCAACCGGAGTCGCAGGTGATGGGCCATCACCCGCGGTTGAAGCCCGGGAATTGCTTCGTGTAACATATCTACGTGCTTTACGAGATGCATATAGTGATATGCAAGCCGGTCGGAATTCGCGCCTATCGCAAATAGTACAGAGAATGCCTGAGCTAAGCAACGGTGCATCTGAGTATTCAGATGGTATGGATATTCATGAATTATCAATAGCCGGTATTGCAGATTTATCAAACAAACTACTTTTGGAACATCCAGCCTTGAAGAAAGCGAACCAAGATATATCCGCCATTTTGCATAACCGTATGCTTCTACATGGTGACGCATTACAAACCCAATTACAAGTTGCTGGTATGGACGTACTCGAAAGTAAAAAGCTGGTTTCATTGTTGGAAAAACTTGACCTTGCTGCGCTTAATAACGGCATACAAAGACAAGGTCATGTCGGCCTTGGTACAAGTAACATATTGAGCATGGCGTGCGAAATGCTGCTCAATGACATTAACACAAAAAGTGAAAGAAGTTCTTTTTTATTAATTGAGGAGCCGGAGGCTCACCTTCATGCACAACGTCAGCTACGCCTTATTCAATCCTTACAGGATGAGGCATCTTCGGGTTCTCATCAAGTAATTATTACGACGCATTCTCCATTGTTGGCTTCGGTGGTTGACCTGAATAATATTATCATCATGAATCAAGCCCAATCGTTCTCTTTGGCTAAAGGTCAGACGCTTCTTGAGGATGATGACTATTTGTACCTTATCAGATACCTTGACGCGACAAAAGCCAATCTTTTCTTTGCAAGAGGCGTCCTGATTGTTGAGGGGCCCGCGGAGGAATTGCTTTTACCAGCTATTGCAAAGATAATTAAACGAGATTTTGCACAATATGGTGTTTCCGTCGTAAATGTTCGCGGCATAGGTCTTCGACGCTTTGCTCGGATATTCCAGAGAAGGGATGAAGCAACGATATTACCCATACCTGTTGCCTGTGTTACCGATAGAGATATTCTGCCAGATTGTGCCCCTGCCATTTGTATTGATCCATCTTATACTTCGCCAGAAAAGTATTGTAAAAAACGCCGGAGATGGAAAACGGAAAGCGAACTATCTGAAGATGCAAAGAAAACACATATTGATAACATTAAGAAAAAGGCAGATGGGCAGAATGTCAAAACCTTTGTGTCCGAGCACTGGACACTTGAATATGATATGTTTTTTTGTGGCTTAAATGACGAAATGCTCCAGGCTTTGGTTGAAGTGGTTGAACTTGATAAGAAAAAATGGGGTGAAAAACTTGATATGATAAAAAATAAAATTAATGGCTACTCTCAAGCAGAAGAGAAAGCGTCATACTTTTACAGCTATTTCTATGGTGAATCAGTGTCGNNTCGAAAGCGGAGTTCGCACAACGACTTGCTTCAATTCTTTTAAAAGAGTATTTGAACAACCCAAAAGCACTGGTAGCTCAATTACCTTCTTACCTCGTGGCAGCCATAAAGTATGTTACAGAGGAATGAGTCTAATTATGAATTATGATTTGCTTGGGAATATTACTATAACCGACGAAGATATAGATTGGGTTGAAACAATTCTCAGCGATGTTACTTTTGATGAACGAAGACGAAATATCATAAAGAATATGAATACTATAGATATTCAAGCTTTTCCTGGAAGTGGCAAGACCACTGTTTTAGTTGCCAAACTCGCAATACTGGCGAAAAAGTGGCCGTTTTCAAATCGTGGTCTATGTGTATTATCACACACCAATGTAGCTCGTGATGAAATCGAGAAACGGCTGTGGAATACTGATGTTGGCAAAAAAATGTTGCGGTATCCTCATTTTATTGGCACATTTCATTCTTTCTTTGATACATTTGTAGGTATACCGTGGCTACGTTCTCACGGTCATAAAATTAAAATAATAGACAGCGCCAGTGTAAAAGAAATGCGTTGGCAAAGACTCAAGTACGGCACCCGTATTTATCTGGAAAAAAATTTTAACACAAATGATTGTTGCCAAGCAATTTCACTACCTATTGAGATAGAAATAAAACGGGCGGGATCTCAAACTAATACATATAAGAATGTAGTTAAAGAAGTAAAGACTTCTCTGGATAACGGTGAGTATACTTTTTTTGAAATGTTGCTAATTGCCAAAGAAGCGCTTCAATGTGTGACCTGTTTACCCTCCCTGATTGTGAGTAGGTTTCCACTTTTATTTATCGACGAAGCCCAAGATACATATGCAAACCAGTGGGAGTTGTTGGATATGGCTTTCCCTTCAACAATTCCACATATACGACAGTGCTTCGGCGACCAAAACCAAGCAATTTATCAGTCATATGAGGCTGCTGAAGACAGCAGTAGGTTTCCAAGAGGTACACCGCTCACCTTGCCTGATAGCAAGAGGTTTGGTCAGCACATTGCTACCTTAGCCAATAGTGTTTCGCTTTCAAAAGAAATAATGGAGGGAAAAGCCACAGCGTACAGCCATTTACACGATAAGAATACGGTGTTCCTTTTTGATGCGGACAATCCACAAGCAGTAATTAACGCATATAAATCACTGATACTTTCGTGTTTTTCAGACGAAGACCTTTCTGATGGCAAGTCCGATGGATGTTACGTTATTGGTATGGTACACAACCAGAACGATCAAAACGAAAAACACAGACCGAGAAATATCCATGATTATTGGGCGAATTATGACGATGCAAGAGCGTTGCGAACACCATCGCCGAAATTACTTGTTGAATATTTCAGAATAGGACAACAGACTTTTGCTTTCGATGGCAAAATGAGTACTCTAATAGATTGGATTGCAAGGGGGCTAAGACAATACCTAAATCAATTTAATAACAGGGCTATCTCTGTAGCTGTTGATGCATTAAAAGCAATATGCAGCGAATTATCCTCTCCGCATATAAACGAGCTAAGAAGATGTCTTTTTTCTTTAGCAATGATGAGTATAAAGACTGAGTATGACTGGTCGCGAATCACAGATGAAGTTGCTCGGATAGCTGTAAGCTTATTTGGCTTATCTGCTGTAAAGAACAGCTTTCTTGATTGGAAAGAAGAAACGGGCGGAGAAAAAAATGCCAAACGATTAAATTGCTGTACTTTGCATGATGATGAAACGAAGAGAGAACTAACATTATATTTTGGTAGCATTCATTCAGTCAAAGGTAGAACCCATTTATCAACATTGGTTGTTGAAACATACTGGAATGATCATAATATAAAATCTTTATTGCCTTGGCTTTGTTGTTGTGCACCAAATAAGCAAACTGGGAGACGCAACATCAACAGGCTGAAATGCCACTATGTTGCATTTACCCGTGCGCGTGCCTTGTTGTGTATAGCCATTCCAAAAAACAGCATTACCCAACCACAAATTGATAAACTAAGAAATAATGGGTGGAGCATCAGCGACATTACATGATATGGAGTTCCTGCTCGCGGGCGAAACCTTGCTCGTTCGCGAAACGTAGCACGAAAAATGCACACCTTCATCGGTTGACGCTGCATGAGTGTGCATTGTATCAAAAAGGCTGGCTCAACACATATTGCCACTCTGTTTTTGATACAATGNNATGTTTGAATTGGAGGCAGAGTGGTTTTTATATGCAAAAATGCCGGAAAAACGGTCTTTTCAGCCCTTTTCGTTGTTTTCCCGTCCGCTTCCCGTCGGTATGGCTCCTCGCAAAGTAGCCCGAAAAACGCCCTTCAATCGCCGCCTGCGTTCCGAGGAAACGCCAGCGAGCAGC
>DCTM01000003.1:188-492 GCA_002329565.1 Firmicutes bacterium UBA1440 | reverse complement strand
TCATTTTGGCGTTTGGTGTTCAAACAGACAGAGAAAAACCTCGGCTTAAGTCGTTTTTTTTCCGGCCGAGGTCTTTTTGTTTTATGCTTCAATTTCCGTCCCATCCAAGAGCGTGAAGGTTATCTTGCCGTCGGCGTGAACGGTCGCCTTTTCCACGACCGCCGACCAGAGCGACTCACTGAATGTATCCAGCATCTTTTTGTTTTGCTCCATTACGTCGACGCAAGCGGTAAGCCGCGCCGCCTGCAGTTTCCGCTCCGTGCGCCGGTGTTCCAGTGTTGCAAGCTCCGCCGACAGGGCGCGA
>DCTM01000003.1:0-164 GCA_002329565.1 Firmicutes bacterium UBA1440 | reverse complement strand
GCCGTTTGGTCAGCGCCGTCAGCATCTCAATCTCGTCGTTCTTTTGCCTGATTGCATCTTCGATCGCGGAATGGTCGTACAGGGCTTCAATCGCGAGGCGGCAATTCGCTATCGTTTCCTCGCGGACGCTCTCCAACGTGTTCCACGCCGTCACGAAGCGCTCC
>DCTM01000019.1:2713-6610 GCA_002329565.1 Firmicutes bacterium UBA1440 | reverse complement strand
TCAGATTTTCGTTGACATTCACATTTAAGCGCTCGATTGCATCATCACGATCTTTTATCTGTGTTTCGTATTTTTCTTTTAGTGATGCTTCAAGTAACTGCCGTTCAACATTCTTTGCCTCAAGGTCACGTTTGAGATCATCGCGCTCCTTCTCAACAGTACTAAGTGCCTCTTTGAGCGCCAACTGCTTGGCTATATCTGCGGCTTTCAGTTCTTCCTTCAGGCGGGCTATTTCGGCGTCCTTCTTTGCCGCTTCATCCTTAAATTCTCCCGAGATCTGAGCTTGGATAAGTTCGGTACTATTCTTGATCTCTGCCTTCAAGCGCTCGATCTCAATGTCCTTCTCAGCTGCTTTCTTCTCCATTTCACTTGCGATTCTTGTCTCTGCAAGTTCAACAGCTACTTTTTTATCTTGCTCGGCAAGCAATAGCCGCTCATGAAGTTCTTTATCAAAAGCTTCATTGCGGACTTGATTTAGAATGTCCGCATAACCGGTCTCATCAAGATTGAATGTTTTGCCGCAATTTGGACACTTAATTTCGTGCATATCTACAGCGCCTCTACTTTCTTCAAGATTTGCGTGAGCATCTCGGGAATAGAACCTTCCGCCTTAGTTGTGGCAGTTCGGTACGCAAGCTGGTTCTTCTTTAGCGAAATACCTGCGTTAGTTTCGATAGTGTTGTACGAAGCACGCCATTGAGGCCATTCTAAATCTAGGAACGCCTCTAGATGGTTGCCGAAGATTGCGACTGTGTCTTCCACCGTTTGGGCTGGAAAGTCCTCTTCAGTCAGCTTAAAATATTTCATAAACTTCTTGTTGGCAGCGACATGACTATTTCGTTCCTCTTTAATTTTATCTGAGTTCTTCCCATTCCCTTTGGCTCTAGCCTCAAATCCCGAATCAGCATCGAATACTGCATAGCAAGGGATACCGAGGCTCGTCAACACAGCATGTGTCAAAGGAATTGAGCTTTTATTATATGCTGGCACAACTGCCACCCCGGCAGACTCTAACTTAGCAGGAGCATACCTATCGCCTACCCCATAGAGTACAGCTGAATCAGTAGTTCCCTCAACTATAACAGCGTTAGAGGCAAACAGAGCCGACGAGAGGTGGTCAGTTGTTAGCGTATCGAGTTGCCGATCGATCGCCTCTGGGTTCTGAATACCCTCCAAACATTTCTTCACATCATCAACGGTAGCTGAATGGACGGTCACAACCGGAGGTTCATCTGTAGTTCTAATCAATCGCCGTATCTGGTCAAAGTGTCTAGCTTCGATAAAAAAGGGGCTGTGCGTTGCGTAAACTACCTGAACTCGTTTACTGGGATCATCTGCCAAGGTGCGAAGCACCCGAGCAAAAGTCTGTGCTTGCGTTGGGTGTTGGAATAGCTCAGGTTCCTCGATTGCGAGGCAGAATACTCCCTCTGTATCTGCAGCTGTTGATTCCGCCAGAACTTGTAGTGCAGAGATGAGCAGCGTTCGCTGGAATCCGTGACCCTGCCCATCAACTGTCGTTTCTGTAAGCCCATCAAGCACAGATAGATTGAACGTAGTTTTCGGTGCTTTCAACTCCAATTCGGCAGGTACTACACAGACCGAACGACCCGGGGAATAACTTGAAACAACCCGATTGAGATGTACCTTGATAGCTTCCAGTTGAGCACCGAATTTTTCCTCACACACCTTCTGTTGGGCTTTGCGGCTTTCATCAACAATCTTCTTGATCTCCTCATCGCCAGCAGCTCGATCAACCGAGCGCTCAAGTATGCGACCGATTATGCTTGTTTTAGCATCCTGTGCTTCTTCACTGGCGCGAAGATCAGCCGTAACAAGTACAAAGTCGAAAAGGCCGCTCATCTTTCCATTACTGTTGAAACCAAAGAAGTTTGTCTGCAATTCACTAGGAGCTTCAACCAATTTGTCAGTGTTACTAGACTCCCACGAAGTCATCGCGTTTTGTGCAGCTTCTTGGTTAGTCCAAGCTGGTAATTCGAGACTTGGATTCTCCGACCGGAGCTGGTTATATGCCGTTTTTTTGTCAGCTGCTGTACTTTTGTTGCGGATTTCAGCGAACGGCTGGTAGCTCTTTAGGTTTGCAGAAAATACTTCAGTTCCATCGGTTTTGTGCACCTTCCATGCAGTGAAAGTCGCAGCTTCATCAGGAGCGTATTTCTCTAATTCTTCGCGGTCTTTTTCGGTCAGGTTTGAGAATTTAACTCTGACCTCAATATTTTCATCAACGGCTCCGAAAGAGCAGTCTTTATCGGTCAATTCACATCCCTTGCTACCATTGAAGAACCAATCAAGTGCGCGTAAAACTGTTGATTTTCCGATGCCGTTTGGGCCGATCAATGTCGTCACTGAATCAAAGACAATATTGACATCCTTAAGTGACCGGAAGTTCTTGATACCAACTGATTGAATTTTCATCGCTTAACCTCCTCATTGACCGTAAGTAATACTAGAATTCCTATGGATTTACTCTTTGATAATAATTAAACACCCTGTCTCATATTGGAGGGCTTGTTATTAATTTGCTCCGGAGGAGCAATTACCGCCGCCGTGTCACCAGATACCGCTGCGCTTGCACTCTGATACTCGGCAACCATCTCATAAAACACATTCTCAGAGATTATTTCGATGTCCATCCCCTCGGCCTTATAACGTTCGGCCTTTCTGTGTTTGGAACTTTTTCCGCCCTTAATACTTGAACAATAGTCATTGTTGCCGAGAATAAGATAGTTTGTCTTGGAGGTAATCCCGTCACCACAAATGCCGCCCATATCAACGACAAGCTGCATAGCTTCTTTTCGCACCATTCGCTGAAGCGTTCCGGTGAATACGAAAGCCCTGCCGTACACAGGGGTAGTTTCATCAAAATCTGTGTTGGAGGAAATAATATCAGAAGCTTTGACGCCGACACCCCGGGGATACAGAGATTCTAAGCTGATCTTGTTGTCACGGATAAAGGCTTTCATATATTCGTAGCAAGCCTGCGTTTTCAGCACGTCAGACAGTGCGCGATGCTCAATGTCACCGGCAATGCTAAACCGCTTCGTTAAGTCACCTAACCGATGATGACGTTCTTGGCGAAACAAGCGGCGGCTAAGGCGCATCGTGTCAATGAAGTCATTGCTGAACGGTTTCCTAAAAAAGCAGGCATCATAGAGAAAATTGACATCAAAGTTGGCATTGTGCGCTACGATGGTCGATTGCCCGACATAATCAAGAAAGCTCGGGAGCACCGTGTCTACGCTTGGAGCGCTGGATAACATTTCATTTGTAATGCCGGTTAGCTCGGTTATGAAGCCGTCAATCGGAAATGACGGCTTTACTAAACTTTGGAATTCGGAAATAATCGCGCCATTTTCAACTCTTACGGCAGCAAACTCGATAATCTCGTCATATGAGGGGTCTAAGCCTGTGGTCTCTAAGTCAATGACAATATAATTATCAATGCTGTCGAGAAGGCTCTTTCCTTTTTGCTCACGCTTGGAAACAGTAAGCGTATTGCCAATACCGATCTGTAGCATATTGCTTTCTCACTCCTCCGTTTTCGCTTCCTCGTCAAAAATTCTATCAAGCTCCTCATTGGAGATAATACCATGTACCTTGTTTCTTATATATGTGATATTTATTCATGTCCAAGCGGTAGAAGCGATCGCGCCTATCTGCACTTTTTACATTGCGGATAAGTTGAATCCGACCAAAATGGCCACCGTGCTTATCTATAAACTTCACCGAGCCTACCGCCTTTGGATAGTTGTCCTTGCGGCGGCTTGGATCGTGTGGTTCAAGCCCATCAGAAACATAACCGTGGGCCTCGGCACGGACAAGAAGTAAGTCGGGGACGTAGGCGTTGCGATGTTATCCACCTCATAATAGCCTTTTCTC
>DCTM01000019.1:0-2683 GCA_002329565.1 Firmicutes bacterium UBA1440 | reverse complement strand
AAATCGAAAAACAAGCCGTCATTGAAACCGCGAGCGCCGATGTTCAGAACCGCAATCATGGCTGCCGCCACATTGTAGTCGGTTTTGTCAAGAGAACCACCCGGAAGCGTCGCCTCAAAGCAGTGACGGTTTTCTTCCAACAGGTCGGTTCGCAGATCACCGCTGGAATAACCGCATATCTGGAGATAGTAGTATTCCAGAATACGTCGTGTCACGTTGATGAGGGCAATTGAGTCGGTCGCTGTCTTATACTCTTCCCAAAGGGAATCGTAGGTGTTTTTCACGGGCGAATAGTTGACTTTCCCGCCTCCGACATGATCATCTGGGCGTGTGCATTCCGTAATGTATGACTGATTGTTCTCCCTCTTCTTCATCTCGTAGATGCCAACGCATTCGTTTTCCGCAACTCTGTTATAAGAAACTTCCTTGAAAAAGAACGGATTGTGCGTCATACAGAAGAACTGTTTGATATGATCGTTCTTATTACCCTGTCCTGTCATTCTGTAATTATTATAACAGATGGCAATCAGATCCCGGATGAGGGATGCCACGGTAAACATACTACCGCTGTCCATGCTGGAAACCGGGTCGTCGATAACGACAATCTTATCNNGGGTCGTCGATGACTACGATTTTATTGACGGTTTTCCCATCGTCGGACTGACTGCCGATAACCATGTGATAGAAATATAGGAACGCAATGAAGTGTCGTTCGCCTTCACTTAGGCCCTTCGCGACTTTTTCATCGGTTTCTCTTATCAGCTCATATGCGTATTGAGCGCCTGGCTTTTCCCGTAGACGGAAGCCTTGGAAGCCAGCGACCTTTAGTAGCGTGTTGATACTGTCTTTGGCAGCGGTCGTATTCACCGTCTGCTGGTTTAATCGTCCGATATTGCGCTGAAGGTCATCAGCGTCGCTCTTCGCTTTCTCAAAATCACCGCTCAGTCTTTCGATATCGGCGGCGTGCCGTTCTTTTCCGCTTTTATGAACTGCGATTTCGGATTGGCAAATAAACGCCATGAGTTGCCACACTTGCTCGACGCAATACTGCTGCTTCTTACCCCTTGCATCGATAATAGCGTTATATTCTTTGATTTTGGCGTTGACCTGCTCAATAACAGCGTTAAGACCACGAAGGATATCCACCAAGTCCGGAAGGGAGACCGCTTTCGCGGGGTCGTCTGTTTTCTGCTTCAGCAGAGTAACATTATTCTGTGCCCGCTCCATGAACAGGTCGACTTTCGTCTTGTACTCTTGGAGCAGATCGCTGGCGAAGAGATTCTTGCTGTTTTCAGTTAAAATTGAGTGTATAGCATTCAACGCCACCCTGTACGCTGCAACGAACTGCTCGAGCTCGGATACGCTCTTTTTGTACTGCTCGTCAAAACAGGAGGCAAGGTCGGTCTCAAAAGAATCCGGCAAGTCCTGCTGGCAATACGGGCATTTCTTTCCTGCCTCGTGCTGGTATGCCTTATGACCTTGAGTGAGCCAGCCGGAGGCGTTCANNTCCAGCCAGCCGGAGGCGTTCAGCGTACGGACGAAACTCGCAAAGGCGGTGTCGCTGCTCCCGACAATTGACTCTTCCAGAATAGGTGATGTCGGGATGGTGGAAATATCGATGGATTTGTATTCGGAGAATTTCGTGTCTGATGCACCATAGGCAACAGCGTATAATTGGGCAAGTTCCGATTCATCAATATCTATCGGCGAGTACTTTTCCAATTGAGCTACGAATTTCTTCTTGTCTCGTGTATATCCGGCCTGCGCTTCCTTGTATTGGGTTCTGATTGGCTCAGTCATATCCCAGACAGTCTTTTCGTAGGCGCCATCAACCTTTTTCTGTTTTTCCTGCTCTTTGACGATCGCCTCACCTGAGCCCTTGATTTTCGCGTGAAGGTCCCTTAATGCGGAGTTTTTCTTATCGACCTCGGCCTTAATTTCTGCGTTCTGCTGAGTGATGGTGAAGACACCCGGGATATTACCGTAGCTCTGAATGTTGTCAATGATGAATTCCTCGTTATAGACCATCAGTTCATAATCAGCGGGGGCCGCACCGGGAACCCATTCTGTTGTCGCCGGAACGCCGATGTTTTTGGCAAGGGTCGATTTGCCGGTTCCGTTGTTGCCGAAGAAAAAGTTGATGAGCGTCGGCTCAAACGACACGCGGGAAAAGGTATAGTCGTTTAGCGTGATCTTTTGAATAGCTGTCTTTATCCTTTTTTCCATGTGCGCTCCTTTCCGTGCGGTGGCTTTATTCGATATCGATATTCAGCCGTGCTATCGCATCGATCAGATTGCAGTCCTTTATCGACCAGTGTTCTTCATCCAATTCATTGCGTAGGGACGAGAATGCCATGCCAAGGAGTCCAATGTTTTGATTTAAAAGCTGCTGTGGGATTCCTTGAAAGCCAGAGAAGCATATCTTGATCGTTTCTCTCTGCGGTCGTATATCCGTTATGCGGCCAAGAAGAGCTGGATGGCTTGCTTCTGTAGAACCATAGTGCATATTCCGCTTTGCGAAGATACATGGCATGCTCGTTAGTTCCGCGATCGTATCGGGAGAGAGTGTGATGTATCGTTCTCTATATCCTGAAGTTGTATAGTTCCGCAGAGCTCGACTCTTGGCGATGGAGAAAGCACCGCAGTTATAATCCTCGTTCTCCAGAACGAACAAACAGTAGCG
>DCTM01000068.1:2113-5421 GCA_002329565.1 Firmicutes bacterium UBA1440 | reverse complement strand
AAACAAATATTACATTCCTGAGCGCTACGTGCCGACAAACGATTGTCTGACCTCGTTCACAAAAGCCATCGTCATTGATCGAGCCAACCAAAACATAGCGGCTTTTGAAGCAGAGGACGGCATTTGGCGTGTTGTTTCGTACAGCTTTGCCACTACGGGCATGGAGGGAGAATATCACAGCCCGACACCGCTGGGATTTTTTTTCGCAATCGAGAAAAGAGAGCGCTTTTATTACCTAAAAGACGGGACGAAAGACGTGATCGAGGGCTATGCTCCCTATGCAATCCGATTTACGCAGGGAGCCTACATTCACGGTGTATCGACGGCTTATCGGCACGACGTTGAAGGCAATCGTATTGATCCGGGGATAAGAGAATTTTCGAGCACCGTGGGCACGATTCCGCTTTCACACAAATGCGTGCGAAATTACACCAGCCATGCCAAATTTCTCTACGACTGGTATGAGCACGGCAACACAGCAGTTATAGTAATGGAATAGAGAGAGTACGATGAGACAACGAAATGTAAAGAACTTACAAGAAAGATTAGCTGCGCTCGCAGCCTACCGCGTGTCAGAACCTGAGAAAATAAAGGGTAAATGGAATACGCTGTTCGCCAACGACAATCCGATTTTTGTCGAAATCGGCTGCGGGAAAGGAAAATTCATCAACGCACAGGCTGCTCTGAACCCGGCATACAATTTTATCGGAATTGAGGGACAGGAAAACGTAATTCTCAGAGCGCTGGAAAAAAGCGGAGAAGCCGGAATGACCAACGTATTGTATATAAGTAAGTTCGTCAACGACATCACTGAAATTTTTGCGGAAGGCGAAATATCCGGAATCTATTTGAATTTCAGTGATCCTTGGCCGAAAGAAAGACACGCGCGGCGCAGACTGACGCATGTTGCGCGTTTGAATAGCTATTTTAAAGTTCTGAAGGACAATTGTACGATTGAAATCAAAACCGACAATGAAGATCTGTTTGCTTTTACCTTGGAGCAGATTGAAGAGGGCGGCTTTAACGTTATTCAAATGACACGCGACCTTCATGCCTCGGAGCTTGCTGCCAAAGAAATTACTACTGAGTATGAGGATAAATTTTCGCAGCAGGGGAAAAATATAAACTATGTAAAAATAAGAGCCTAAGCTCCTATTTTCATTTTGTCGTGTGGGTTAACAGGTTTGCCGTCCTGTAACAGCTCGAAATGCAAATGGCTCTCATCCAATGTTTCGAACAGAGCGCTTGCACCGACACCGCTGATGACCTGTCCTTTTTTGACAACGTCACCCGCCTCCACGAGACTGTCGGTGGAAAGATTGCCGTACGAGCTGATTAAACCGTCGTTGTGTGTAATTTCAATGGTGATGCCGTATCTGTCGTCCTTGTATACCTTGGTGACGGTTCCGTCAGCCACGGCCTTTACTTGTGTATCGCGAGGGGATGCGATATCGATTCCATTGTGCACCATGTACTGATCTAGAGTCTTGGAATAGATGGGTGCGTTCGGTGAGAAGTCCTTGATGATTTTACCCGTCAAAGGAGCGCTGTAGGCCGATTCGCTGCTGCTCTGCGGCTTATTGGTTGTGCTGTCGACGGTTGGAATTCTCTTGGTTACCGGCTGCTCGGCCACGGGATTCCCGGAACCTCTGTCGCCTTCCTGTACATTTATTTTATCAAGCCCTGATTTTACTGTAAACACGGACGCAATCGCTATTACGCTGAAACAAAGCGCGAGTGCAATGGCTGTCCTGTCTCTCTTCTTTTTTTCGTCATGTCGCATACTATCTACCTCCACTATCGATATTTTTAACTGAATTCCTGAAAAACATACTTCGATTTCACTTGAATATCTTGTAAAACATCAATTTTAAATATATAATAAAAGAGTACGCTATATAAAGCCTGAGAAGTTTAGCCGTAGTGTATGTAGGAGCAGGCTGTAAAAGTCAAAGGAGAAAAAAAATGGAAAAATTGATTTTTGCGCAAGGAAATAACAGAGAGATTAGTTTCATGGACAAAATTTTCGGAATTGCGGGTAAGGCTGCCGCGATGGCCGAGAAAGAAGGAAAGGACAAGGTTACCGATGCTACAATCGGTGCTCTGCTGGATGACAACGGCAAATTCGTCGTTTTTGAATCCGTTATGGAAGGCCTGCACAAGCTCGCCCCCGTGGATTTCTCCAACTATGCTCCGATCAGTGGGTTGCCGGCATATCTTGAAGTTGTTCAAAAGTATGCGTTCGGAAGCCACAAGCCGAATATGTATACTGCAGCAGCAGCCACTCCGGGAGGTACGGGAGCAATCAGAAATACGATTGTAAACTACTCCAAGATGGGTGACACGATTTTGACATGCAACTGGTACTGGTCAGCATATCATACTCTGGCAACAGAAAACTACAGAAAACTCGACACATATGAATTATTGACAAAAGACGGAAAATATAATATCGCAAGCTTGAAAGAAAAGTGTGACGAGTATCTTGCAGTACAGGATTCACTGTTGCTGATCATCAACACACCGGCGCACAACCCGACGGGATTCTCCCTGACGGATGCTGATTGGGAAAAGGTTATTGAGCTTGCAAACGGTTACGCAGAAGCAGGCAAGAAAATCACTATCTTCGTAGACGCTGCATATATCGATTACACAGACGATCCGGAAGCTTCGAGAGCATTCCTGGAGCTCTTCGAAAAACAGCATGACAACGTACTCTCAATCGTAGGATACAGTGCATCCAAAGGCTTCACGCTCTACGGCATGAGAGTCGGTGCGATGATCTGTATGACGAACAGAGAAGACATCTGCAAGGAATTCGCAAATATTGTAAACTTCTCATGCAGAGGCACATGGTCAAACGGCACAAGATGTGCTCAGCAGCTTCTCGTAAACATGTATTACGACAAAGACCTCAAAGCTAAGGTTGACAAGGAAAGAGAAGAGAACAAGGCTATGCTGATCAAGAGAGGCAGAGCTTTCGAAGCAGCCGCAAAGGAATGCGGACTTGAGATCGTTCCTTACGATGCAGGTTTCTTCGCATCGATTCCTNNAGGTCGGAGAACTGCTTCACAAGGAAGGCATCTTCCTCGTACCGCTGGCAGCAGGTCTGCGCGTAGCGCTTTCCGCCGTATCGGAAGAACAGTGCAGAAGAATTGCTCCGGCTGTCAAAAAAGTAATGGACGAATATTACGGAAAGTAGTATAATAGAATTCTCCGAGGGGTTTCCCCTCGGAGTTCATGCGGGTGTAGTTTAATGGCAGAACGTGAGCTTCCCAAGCTTGCAGCGAGGGTTCGATTCCCTTCAC
>DCTM01000068.1:1187-1989 GCA_002329565.1 Firmicutes bacterium UBA1440 | reverse complement strand
CCATGTCAATGGAGTATTAAATTTAATGCAGTACACAATTTGGACTTTATATTATAAAAATATAGTCAGACGGGAAAATATCCGGTATTATTTTCACAGAGACCGGCGCTTTTTCGACAATATACAGGACAGGATACGAAAGCAATATTTACGGCAAGGAGTACGAGATGAGAGATGCTGTTGGCGTGATTCACGGCAGATTCCAAATTCTGCACAATGACCACATGAAATATTTGTTGGAAGGGAAAAAACGGTGTGAGCATTTGTTGATCGGAATATCCAATCCCGATGCCACAATGACGAAATATGTGTGTGAAAACCCGCATCGCTCAGAGGCTCTTTCCAATCCGTTGACGTATTATGAACGCTTTCGGATGATTAACGGCGCGCTTCTGGAAAGCGGTGTGCCCGCAGAGGAATTCGATATAATTCCGTTTCCGATCAACTGCCCTGAATTGTTGTTCAACTATGCTCCGTGCGATGCAAAATATTATCTTACAATTTACGATGCATGGGGCGCTGAGAAGAAAAGATTGTTAGAAAATATTGGGTGCTCGGTGGAAGTAATGTGGCAAAAAACGTGTGAGGAGAAAGGAATCAGCGCTACGGACGTCCGAGGCCTCATTATCGATGGTTTGCCGTGGGAACATCTGGTACCGCCGTTTACATACAAATATGTGATGGAAAATAAGATTGATCTGCGCTTGCAAAAGATGTGCAGTAAAGAGAAAAATTGGTAAATTTATAAAATTTTCGGTTGAAAAGCGCTTTGCAAAGTGCTATATTAGATTATGGTATTGCA
>DCTM01000068.1:0-1125 GCA_002329565.1 Firmicutes bacterium UBA1440 | reverse complement strand
GTTCGATCCCCCTATTCTCCACCAAAAAAGAAGAACGATTATTTTGATAGAATAGTCGTTCTTCTTTTTTGTTCAAAACCCATAAAATAGCTCCATTTCAAGTCTTCGGCATAGATTAAAGCCGATCTCGGAGTGATTCCCGAGGTCGGCTCTTTTGCGTTTATGTGTGCTGCGGATGACATCTAAACAGTAATCGTTTGATTTGTGGGTAATCGTTGGACTTGTGGCTTTTCAAAGTTGAGAGTACAGTTATCCTATAAAATAATATAATTAATAAACATTAGTAAGTTTAATTCTAATTTATTGCTGCATCGGGTTCGGAAAATAAGTGCGTTTTAGCAGTCCGCTGCTCCTTTGATGGAAGTAGCGGACTTTTTTGAGGGTTTTCCGGTGTTGACAAAATAGGTAATATGTTATATGTTATTTGGGTAATATGTTACCGGTTTGGAGGAACTATGGATTTTAACAAGTATACAGGAACCGATTTGGAATCTTTCAAGAACATGAATCCGGGACAGTTTCTGTTGGGACAAATCAGCGCATTTGAAAACAAGCATCAGGCGAGTATAGATGCATTCCACAAGGATATTACTTGGAAACAATACTTTGCAATCATTTGCGTTCGGCTCTGCGGCGGGAATCCGACAATACGTCAACTGTCGGATGTTATGGGTAGTTCACATCAGAATGTGAAACAGATACTTTTGAAACTGGAGAAAAAGGGATTTGTACTTATTACGGATGATACAAATGATAAGCGTAAGCAAAGAATAAGTCTTACCAAAGCATGTGGAGATTTCTGCAGAGCGAATGCGGAAACGAACCGGAAGATTATTAATGGACTTTTCGATGGGATCTCCCGGGAGTCTATTTTAGAAGCTATCAAGGTAATCGGCATGATGGAGCAAAATCTGAAACGGATTGATGAATGTAAATTATAATAAAAGCAGGGCTAATGCCATGAATACACTGATTGTATATTATTCTCCGGAAGGAAATACAAATTATGTGGCAATGAAGATAGCAGATGCTATCGGAGCAGATACTTTACGCCTGTTTACAAAGAAGGCCTATGTTGATGAAGGCTTTTCCGGATTTGTGAAATGGAGAAACTGAAGTATTTCC
>DCTM01000054.1 GCA_002329565.1 Firmicutes bacterium UBA1440 | reverse complement strand
GGGAAAGTAGGTCGTCGCCGGTTCATGCTGAAAGGTGTACTGCGTTGGTGCAGTGCATCTTTTTTGCGATTTTTGGAAGAAGTATGCTGTTGCAGTGCAGCATGCTTTTTTGTTTTTGACAAAAAATGTCGCTTGGATAAACAATCGGCAATTGCATTTTTCGAGGCCTTTTTATGTTTTTTACATAATATTTCCTCACGTTGGGTTTTAAAAACAATAAATTGACAGAAAATTTATTGTTAAAAACAAAATTCATGAAATAGCTTAATTTTATTCATGAATAAAATGCGAATATTTTGTGGCATAAAACAAATATTTGTGTTATATTATTGAACCATAACCAAGAAGGAAGGACAAAATTATTATGGGACAAGAAAAGACAAAGGGTTACGGTTGGTTTGGAATTGCGATGGCGTATCCGGGCATTGTCGTAGGTGCCGGCTTTGCTTCCGGCCAGGAATTATTTCAGTTTTTCGGTGCATTCGGCGGCAAAGGAATTTTCTCGGCCGTTATTGCCGGCGTGCTGTTCTCCGTTTTGGGGGCGATGTGTATGCTGATTGCGCGTAATCTCGGCACAGGAGATTACGAGAAAGTCGTTTCGCCGAACAGTAAGCTCGTGAACGTATTTTTTAATTTGTTGATTACATTCTTTTCGTTCGGCGTCATGGTCATCATGTTTGCCGGTGCAAGCTCGCTCTTTGCATCGGTGACGGGGCTGAACAGTACAATCGGCGCGATTCTCACGGTTGCACTTGTAGCGGTCGTCGTACTGATGGGCGGAGAAGCGACGGTCAAGAGCTTTGCGTGGACGATTCCGGTCATGGTCGTCATCGGTGCGATCATGGCGGTCATCGCATTCACAACAGGCGACGGCAGCGTGACGGAAGCACCGTTGCACTTGGACAGAGCTTCGACACCGCACTGGTTGATCGCACCGTTCGTCTATGTATCGTATAACATGATTTGCTCCGTCTGCAGTCTGTCTCCGATCGGTTTTGAAGCCCGATCGAGAAGGGATGCCGTCATCGGTGGGATCGTGGGTGGTGCCACGATTGGCGGTCTTGCACTGTTGATCCTGCTCGGAATGCTGAAGAATCAGACTGCGATGCTTGAAAATGATATGCCGATGTACGCGATGGCGGCCGGCATGAACAAGTACCTCGGCTGGGCCTATGCGCTTATGTTGATGATCGCGATTTTGACGACTGCGATCGCACTCCTGTTCGGATTGGTCGAAAGATTGGCCGCGTATGACAATATCCCGGTGTTCAAGAACAAGAAGCTCGTTGTCGTGGTCATTTCGGTGCTCGGACTTTTCGGAAGCTTCGTCGGTTTTACAAAGCTTGTCGGTACGCTGTATCCGCTCACAGGTTATATCGGACTCCTGTTGATCATTGCGTTGTTCTGTAACTATTTCAGAACGCAGAAAATGGGGAAGAGCGATAAGAAAGATGCATAAAAAAAGCCTCTCGGAAGGTACCCCGGTTAAATCATAAGTCGGCCGGTATCGCTATATCGCGGCACTACGATAAAGAATGTTGATCTTTATAGTGAACAGGATTCATCCGGGAGAAAACAATAAGGCTTGAAAGTGCTTTATAGCTATGATAATATGGCAACAGATGAAATTTTCTGATAATTCCATCTGTTGTCAATAAGTTGTAGGAGGAGAGACAGGAAAGCAGTAAAGGAGTGAAAGAAAAAATGACAAGAGAGCAAATGGTTCGTGAAGGAGAAAGCAGGTACATATCGAAGGTTCAAAAGATTCCGTATTACGATATGGTTTTTGAAAGAGGCGCCGGAGCATTGCTTTACGACACGGAAGGAAACGAATACATTGATCTTCTGGCAAGTGCCGGATCGGCGAATACCGGAAACGGCAACAAAGAAATCGCGGAAGCGGTGTATGAACAGATGAAGAAGATATGTCAGATTACGCCCGCTTATGTTTATACGGAAAAAAACGTAGAGCTTGCAAAAAAGCTTACAGAGCTCACGCCGGGCGATTTTCCGAAAAAGGTTGCGTTTGGACTTTCGGGATCCGACTCCATCGACGGGGCAATCAAATTTGCAAAGGGGTACACGAAGAGAAACAGGTTAATCTCCTTTAAGGGTGCTTATCACGGCAGTACATACGGCGCAATCTCGGTATCGGCCATCAACACCAATATGAGAAGAAAGCTCGATCCGCTTCCGGATGTAACCCACTTCTCTTATCCGGCTTGCTATGCATGTCCTTACGATAAGGAAAACACCGCATGTAATTTGGAATGTCTCAATGAGATTAAAACGGCCTTCGCATCCTATCTTCCGCCGGAGGAAGTTGCGGCGGTATTCTTTGAGCCGATTGAGGGAGATGCAGGCATCATCTGTCCCCCGAAGAAGTATGTGCAGGCACTGTACGATTTGTGCCAAGAACACGGTATTTTGTTTGTTTCGGACGAGATTCAGCAGGGATTCGGGCGAAGTGGGAAATGGTTCGCCATCGAGCATTTCGATGTCGCTCCCGATTTGATCGTTTGCGGCAAATCAATCGGCGGCGGTCTGCCGATGGGCGCAATCGTCGGCAGAGCGGAGGTTTTGGATTGCTTGGAGCCGCCTGCCCATTTGTTTACGCTTGCAGGCAATACCACAGTATGTGCAGCCGCGCTGAAGGCGATAGAAATTACCGAGCGCGATCACTTGGTGGAAAAGGCCGCAGAAGACGGTAAATACTTCCTGGATAAGCTCAAAGCGCTGCAGGGCAAATACGATATCGTCGGTGATGTGCGGGGACTCGGATTTTCGATCGCAGTAGACTTTGTTGACAGCCAAGCGACGATGAACCCGGACAGGAACGCAATCTTGAAAGTATGCTGGGATTGTGTGCAAAACGGTGTGCTTATTACCTTCTTAGGGAAAGGCAGTTTAAGGATTCAGCCGCCTCTTATCATCACGAGAGAACAAATAGATACTTGTGTCCGAGTGATAGAGAATGCGATTAAAAAGCTGATCGCGGGAGAAATCCCCGACAGTGTCCTGTCACAAATCAAAGGATGGTAATTATGCTGCAACTGCTTTAAATCCGTCAAGACTCCGGAAAGCGAAGCGTAAGAAGGATAGAAGCAAAGATAAGTTAAGTGAACGAAATCTCAGGGCTTGTGAAAGCGAAGTCAGTGCAGACATCGATTTCCGAGCTCTGTTTTTTTAGGAGGAAAATAATGGCGCACATGAATCAAAGTGTGATTGACTATACACCCAAGACATATGCAGGCTGTGCGGGGAAGGTATGCAAGATAGACTGCTCCTTGGGCGTGAATATGGAGCCGCTTCCGGAGCGCGTGGCGGAAAGGCTCAAAAATATATCCGAGGACAGCTTGAAGCATTACCCGCACAAGGATGAAGTGTTTGACATCCTATCGGCAAAGCTGCGGACGCAAAATCCGACCTTGACGCGCGAGAATCTCTCTCTGGGAGCCGGGTCGATCGATGTGCTCATCAATCTGAATACACTGTTTCTGGATAACAGGAAAACGCTACTCGGATATGCACCGCAGTTTTCGGCTTATGTGGACGATGTGCATTTCAGAGGCGCACGCTATATCGGCGTTCCGCTGAAAAAGGATGAAAACTACAAAATCAATGTGGATGAACTGTGCCTCTCTATCAAGCAGAATAAGCCGGATGTTGTCTATGTGGATAATCCGAACAATCCCACAGGGCAAATTCTGAGCAAGCGCCGGCTTTTCGAGATCCACGCGGCGGCCGACGCTGTCGATGCGGCTCTGATCGTAGACGAGGCGTACGGAGAATATATGACGGAGGCCGATTCGATGGTCTCTGAGGTCAACAAGCTGAACGGGCTTATCGTGGTGAAAACCTTATCCAAGGGCTACGGAATGGCCGGGATGCGTTTCGGCTATGCGCTGGCGGCACCGGAAATCATCGCCCAGCTCAATAAACTGGCCATACCCTTCAGTTGCAACGGGTTCGCTCGCGAACTGGCGGTCTCGATGCTGTGCGACGGCGATTATTTGCAGGATTTGCTGCAAGCGACGGAGCGCAAGAGCAAGAAGCTGAGAGAGACGCTCTCGGGCAAGATCAAGATCGCGAATACCGCAGACAGCACTTGCATTTCGTTGTTGTATACGGACGATGAAAGCATTGACCTTGCGAAAACGCTCGCCGATGTGGGGATTCTCTCGGTCAGCGGCGCTTCGTTCGACAATCTGTCCGTCAACTCTGTGCGCCTGATGGTGCCGGCGGAGAAGGACATGGATCTGCTCTGCACGTTGCTCCGAGAAGCGGATCGGAATATTTAAGAATCAAAATCCGAAGTACAGAGATCGCACCCCGCATTGTGTGGAGCGCGGTCCCTTTTCTTTTGCGGGTTTATTTGACGGTTGGCGCTTTGGTATGGTAAAATGCTTGTATATGATTTATTGCAATTGCTCGAGGGAGGGATACCGTGATCGTTTTTAAAGTTATATTGCTTATCTTGTTGTGTCTCCCAATCGTGCTTTTGTCAAGGTATTTGCTTTTGAAAACTATTGAAGATGTGATAAAAAAGGCGGAGGCGACGTCGCAACACAGGAGTGACGATGGCTTGCGCAGACGACGGAGTAAGCGATGGCGATAAAAAAAGGCTTGTTTATAACCATTGAGGGACCGGACGGTTCCGGGAAATCCACTCAAATCGAGCGGCTGAAGACGTACTTTAAAGAAAAGACCTATCCGGTCATCTTTACGCGTGAACCCGGAGGAACTAAAATCAGTGAGAAGATCAGGACATTGATTCTCGACAAAGAAAACAGAGAGATGGCAGATCTGACAGAGGCGTTTTTGTATGCGGCTTCTCGGGCGCAGTTGGTTGCCGAGGTGATTGGGCCGGCAATCGACAGGGGCGAGATTGTAATCTGTGATCGTTTTTTGGATTCCGGCATCGCTTACCAGGGGTATGGGCGTGAGCTGGGTGACTGTGTACGTGCGATTAACGAATATGCTGTGCAGGGTTACATGCCGGATCTGACACTGCTTATGCATATAGATCCGCAGACCGGCAGGGCACGCATGAAGGAGCGCAGTTTGGACAGAATTGAAGATGAGCAGCAGGCATTTCACCAACGCGTGTACGAGGGCTATTTGCAATTGGAACGCGAATACGATCGCTTTGTCGGTGTGAATGCAGACGACAGTGTTGAAGCGATCAGTAAGGCACTGATCGGACATATTGAGGCGCTGATGCGCGAGAGGGGATTTCTGTAGCGAATGACGTTTGATGATATCTGTATAAACGAAAATATTAAGAGACGGCTTACGGAAGCGGCGGAGAAGGGCAATGTATCACATGCCTATATTTTCGAAGGCAGCGCGTGCATTGATAAGGAGACTATCGCACTGTGCTTTGTCAAGGCTATCCTCTGCGAGCAACAGTGCGGACGTGGGTGCGATACATGTTTGACGTGTATAAAGCTCAATCACGGAAACTATGAGGATCTGATTCTCATCGGCGCAGACGGCAACTCGATCAAGGACGAGGCAATAGAGAATATGCAGGAGAGGTTGCGCAACAAACCGTTTGGTGCGCGCAACATCGTGATTATGTCGGATGCCGATACGATGACGCTGCGTGCACAGAACAGATTGCTGAAGACTTTGGAAGAGCCGACACCGGGCACGGTGATGATTCTTCTGTCGGAGAATGCGGAGAACCTCACAGATACGATACGTTCCAGATGTATCCTGTATCGCTTTTCGTATGAGGTAAACGAGAGTGACGAAAGCATGTGCTTGCTCGCACAGCAGTTGTCGGTTCTGTTGTTGAAAGGATCTCCGTTTTATTTGTTGAGTCAAAAGGTTAAGCCGGTGACGGAGGACAAAGGAAGCGCGCTTGCGTTTCTCGACGCTCTGGAAACCGAGTATGGGCGTTTGCTTCGTGAAAGCGTCACAAATGTCGCAGGAGGCGTCGGAAACGCTGTCGCGGGCGACGCGGAGACTGTATACAGCGATGAGAGTTTTGCGGAATCGCCCGCGGCTCTCTATCGGCGGCACATCTTCGACGCTATAGCCGCGGTAGAGGAAGCGCGCCGCAATCTGCAGCGAAATATGGGCGTGGGATATGCTCTTAAATGTATGATGTTAAAAATTGGAGGATAGATGATGATAAATGTGGTAGGCATTCGTTTCAAGAGTGCCGGTAAGGTATATTATTTTGACCCGGACGGCAGAGAATTTCCGCTTGGGTCAAACGTAATTGTCGAGACGGCACGCGGGATGGAATTCGGCACTGTTGCGATGGAGGAAAAATCCGTCAGTGAAAATAAGATCGTGCAGCCGCTGAAGAAAATCATTCGCATGGCCGACGAAAAGGACGTCGTTCAATATCAGGAAAATCTTAAGAAAAAAGAACGTGCCATGAACCTCTGCCAAGAGAAGATTGATAAGCACGGGCTCGAGATGAAACTGATCGACGTGGAGTATACGTTCGATAACAGCAAGATTATCTTTTACTTCACTGCAGACGGAAGAGTCGATTTCAGAGAACTGGTCAAAGATTTGGCCGGGGTCTTCCGTATGAGAATAGAACTGCGCCAAATCGGAGTCAGAGATGAGGCCAAGATGCTCGGAGGCATCGGGGCTTGCGGCAGGAGTCTCTGCTGCAGTTCATGGCTTGCGGACTTTGAACCGGTTTCGATAAAGATGGCCAAGGTACAGAACCTATCGTTGAACCCATCGAAGATCTCAGGTATATGCGGGAGATTGATGTGTTGCCTCAAATATGAAAATGATACCTATATGCAACTGCGTAAAGGCATGCCATATGCCGGAGAGCGCATTCAAACACCGGATGGCCCCGCTATAGTTGTAGAGACCAACATTTTAGAGAGCAAGATTAAGGCGCGTTTGATAATCGAAGAAAGTGACGGTGACAGGCCTGAGAAGATTTCCCCGGATATCTCAGTATACAAGAAGAAAGATATTAAACGCTCCGGTAAAGAAAAGCATAACGAAAAAGATGATATTTTCGGAGATATTGACGAAGAAATACTCGATGAAATCAAGGTGCTTTTAAAGGATTAAGTCATGCGGAACGAAGAAGAAAGGACGGATGAGATTGGATTCGGCAGTCTGAGGCTGACTCAGAGACCTAAGGAGTTTTGTTACGGTATTGACGCTGTAATACTTGCCGATTTTGCGGCCCGAGGAGGAAGCAGAAACAGAGAACGCTTTTATGGTTCGCAGACTATGCTCGCAGATCTCGGAACGGGGACGGGCATCATACCGCTGATTCTCAGCCGGAAGACGGACAGTGCAGTTATCGCAGGGGTAGAGGTGCAAGAAAGCTCCTATGCACTTGCAGTGCATAACGTCGAGCAGAACGGACTGTCAGATCGCATTCGTATTTTTCACGGTGGAGTTGAAGATCCGGCCTTGCCCGCGCGTATCAAAGCCGAAATCGGATGTGAGGGAGTAGAAGCTGTAACTTGCAATCCCCCATATTTCACGGCACGGTGCGGACTGACGAATTCCAACTATGCCAAGCATATTGCTCGCCATGAAACCGGAGGAGGGCTGGAGGATTTTCTTTCCTGCAGTGCGAGATTGCTCAAGGAACGAGGAGATTTCTACATGGTGCACAGACCGTCACGCATTGTCGATATCTTATGCCTGTGCAGACAATACAGACTTGAGCCTAAGGCTTTACGGCTTGTGACACCAAAGAAGGACACTGCTCCGAACATACTCCTGTTGCATTGCATAAAGGGAGCGGGACAGGAACTGAAATGGTTGCCTGATCTGTATGTATACGAGGCCGACGGCAGTTATAACGAGGAGATCCAATCTATATACGAGAGGATCACATAACCCGGCAGATTGCAATCGATGCTGCTACCCCCACAACATATCCGATGAGACCTGCGTGAAACGCGTGTCTCATTTTTTTTACGGATGTAACTCCGAAATAGATGGCAAGTACGTAAAAAACTGTTTCGCACGATCCGGTCATCACCGAAGCTGCGCGTCCGATCAGCCCGTCTGTTCCGCTCTCACGCATGATTTGCTCCGCGAGAACCAATGAGCCGCTGCCCGAAATAGGGCGCAGCAAGATCAAAGAAATAAGTTCCTCAGGGATTCCGAGCGGCGATGAGATGGGAGCCAACAGATCCTTGAGGAATTCTATTGCACCCGAAACGGTCAGTGATTGGATACCGATAAAGATCGCAATGATAAACGGCAGCATTTCCACTGCCGTGCGTAGACCGTCCTTAGCACCGTTGACAAAGCAATCGTACATGGGTGTCTTGTTTCGCAGCCCGTGCACAAGAATAATCGTAATTAATGCGGGGATAAAGAACAGAGAAATACTGCTGAGGATCAATGACATCTTTTGCGTCTCCTTTCGCGGGCTTCAAAATATTTGCATGCAGCAATAGATGCTGCCATTGCTATCAGCCCGACAATGATGGAGGGCATGATGATATCGCTCGGATTTTGTGAGCCGAGATCGTTTCTGATTTTTATAATTGTTATCGGTACAAGCTGAATCATTGACATGGAAACTGCCATGAACATGCACATGGTATCGCTGGCCACAGGTGAGCCGCCATTCTCGCGATCGAGCATCTCCATGGCTTTCAGGGAGAAGACCGTTGCGCTGTTGCCGGCACCGAAGACGTTGGCCGTGAAACTCATCAGCATCATCACCAAGGTGTCCTTGTTCTTTTCCTGAGGGAAGAGAAATTTCATCGCGGGGGTTGCTTTTACGGCAATCTTGTCAATCAGACCGCTTTCTTTTGCAATGCTCATGAGACCGCACCAAACGGCTATGATACCTGTGAGTCCAATCATGAATTGAACGGCATCGGTGCAGCTTTCCATCAGAGCTTGGGTAAAGAGATCGGGCCGGTTATTGATAATGGAAAAGACGATGCCGAGCAAAAGCATACCTGCCCATATGTAATTCATCAAGGTGAATCACCTCCGCTTTTACTTTATTCAAATTTATGGAAAAAAATGTTGCTATTTTTGAGCATATGCATGATAATGTAAATAATGCACAAAGGAGGTGGATCGATGGAAATCGTTATTTCACTGAAGGAGCTGGGATTGATCATATTGTTGATTTTCCTGATCGTTCTAGTCGTTTATACTATCGGTGTTATGCGCAATTTAGTTGTAACTATAAAGAAGGCCAACAAAATTTTGGAAGATACAGAAGTGATTACAGAGATTGCAGCAACACGTGCCAAGCAGGCGGATGTTGCTGTGGGAGATTTAAGTGAAGCACTCGGCATCGTCAGTTCCGCTGTTAAAGGAAATCAGAGCACAGTAATGGCCTTTACAAACGCAGTTAACGCCGTTACGGCGATTAAAAACGCATTTTGCAAAAGTAAATCACCGAAAGGGAAATGACCTAAACAACAAAATGCAAACAAAACAGAATGGAGGTAAAGGATATGAAAGCAACAGGTATTGTAAGAAAAGTAGATGAGCTTGGCCGTATTGTATTGCCGATTGAACTGAGAAGAACACTTGATATAGAAATTAAAGATCCTATAGAGATATTTGTTGACGGAGATTACATCCTGCTCAAAAAATATGAGCCCGCATGCGTCTTTTGCGGTAACGCGAAGAATGTTGTTCGCATCAAGGAAAAGAACGTCTGCGAGGACTGCATGAACGAGCTGAAAAAGCTGTAAAACAAACACAAAGATATTAATGACAGGGTCGGTGCGAAACGAGAATTGCTGAGCAATTATCCCTTTCGAGCCGACCTTCTGCATTTCCCTACCGGAAATTGGAGTAGGGAATAAAAGGTTTATTTTGCTTGAAAATGACACGTAAACCGGGTATACTTATAACGTAGTACCTATCCAATTATTATCGGAGGAATTAAGTGGCAAAATTTTTAGTAAAACAGAGCGGGCCTCTTCACGGAGAAGTGTATATCAGCGGCTCTAAGAATGCTGTGCTGCCAATCATGGCGGCTACACTGCTGTGTGAAGAACAGTGTGTGATTATCGATACACCGAGGCTCAGAGACGTCGATGTGATGTGCAATATGTTGAGACGCATCGGCGCCGATGTCGTTGAAGATTATGACAATAACAAATTATATATAGGAACCAAAACGATTGCGGAGCATGAGGCTCCGTACGCTTTAGTCAGCAAGATGAGGGCCTCTGTCCTGGTGATGGGTCCAATCTTGGCACGCACAGGCCGTGTGCGCATGCCTCTTCCCGGTGGCTGCGCAATCGGTGCAAGGCCTGTCGATCTGCACCTGAAAGGCTTCGCTGCCTTGGGCGCACGGATCACTGAGCACAGAGAACGCGGATATGTTGAAGCTGTAGCGGACAAGCTTGTCGGCAGCAACATTTATCTGGACTTCCCAAGCGTCGGTGCAACCGAAAACATTATGATGGCGGCAGTACTGGCAGAGGGAACAACAATTCTTGAAAATGTTGCGGAAGAGCCGGAAATCGTCGATCTCGCAAACTTTCTCAACAAGATGGGCGCGCGTATCAAAGGTGCGGGCACCGATACAATAAAAATAGAGGGCGTCAAGCGCTTGTCGGCAGCATCGCATACCGTGATTCCTGACAGGATTGAGACGGGCACCTTCATGGTGGCTGCGGCAATCACTCGCGGCAAGATTCTCATCAAAAACGCGGTACCGGATCACGTCAAACCGGTTATCGCAAAGCTGAGAGAGTGCGGAGTCACTGTCAGCGATACATTTGACGGTTTGATTGTCGATGCGGAGAATGCCGACCTTGTGGCGACAGACATCAAGACATTGCCTTATCCCGGATTCCCGACAGATATGCAATCAATCTTCATGGCATTGCTGACTACCGTTAAGGGTGAAAGTCAGGTAATTGAGACCGTCTTTGAAAACCGCTTCATGCATGTGGCGGAGCTTGAACGTATGGGCGCCGACATCGTTACCGAAGACCGAAAGGCAGTGATCAGAGGGGGAAAGCCGCTGCACGGCACCAGTGTGATCGCGACCGATCTGAGAGCCGGAGCGGCGATGATACTTGTGGGCCTTGTCGCAGAAGGGTCCACGGAGGTTTCTGAGATCTATCATATCGAGCGCGGATACGAACGCTTTATCGATAAATTTGAGAGCCTGGGCGCAAAAATCGAGCGCATTGAGGAAAAAGTCAAAGAGATTCAATAAACAGAAACGCCCGTATAATAATGCTTTAATATTTCTTTGTAGTCAAAACCCGCCTCGGCCATACCGTTGGCCCCGTATTGACTCATTCCTACACCGTGTCCGTATCCGTTCGTCGTGAACACGATGTTGTACGGCTCTTTTGAGATGCTGAAATTAGCGGATTTAAGCCCAAGCGCTTCGCGAATTTCACTGCCGCTGTAGGTGGCATTGCCGATTTGTATAATGTTTACGCGACCCCCGTCAGTGCGGTCGCGTATTTTTATTGCGCTCGGTGTAAAATTACCCGTGTAGCGGTCGGGATATTTTTTGTTGAGAGTCTCGGCCAATGCCGTATATGTTAGCGATGTCTTTTCGTTCTTGTGGGTGGCAGCATCCTCGTAGTTGCTCTCAACACTGCGCAGATAAGGAACCGCGCTTACGAACACATCCTCAGAGTTTTCGGTTTTGCCGCCGCTCGATGAATGGAACAGCGCCTGATATGCCAATTCACCGTTGTAATACATGAGCACTCCTGCGGTGTCTTCGACGGCCTCGGTAATCTTTTTGTATCCGTCTTTCATCCATGCACTGCCCTTGAGGCTTTCAAGTTCGGAGGGGCTTCGATAAACCTGACAATGCGTGCCGTCGCACAGCGGAGCATTCGGGTGAGCTGCGGGATAACCTCCGTCACCCGAGCGGATAACCTTTGAAAGGGAATATGTACGTGCGGCGACGGCCTGAGCCTTTAGCGCTTCCTCAGCAAAATTTGAAGGCATTTCCCCGGCAACCACACCTTTCACGTATTCCTCAAAGTCGATTTCTTCAACCGTCCCCAATGCAGTCCTGTAAACATGGATGCTCTTCGGCGGTATTATGCGTTCTCCGTTTTCAACTGACGAATTTGAATCTCCGAAAAATATCAGAAGTGCGCCGGGAAGCAAAAGTAATGCGAACAATGCAAATCCCCCGCAAAGCCCTGAAAGGCGCAACAGTTTTATTAACTTTTCTCTTCTTTTCATATTTGTACCTCTCACGGAAATATATGCGTGCTTGGCCAAATTTATTACGGAGAAAGGTCAAATAAAAAGACTCCCGTAAAGGGAGTTCAATTCAGGAATTTATGAAAATTAATTTTTATAACATAGTATTGACAAACTCCTTACCGTCCGTTATAATAGAAAAGTCAACAGTTGAATTTTCATCTGAAAGGTGCATTATATGAGTTTTAATACGCTTAACAAACTGGTCAGGCTGGGTCGCGAATTCGGTCATGAAACAATACGCCGGGCAGGATTCTCTGATACGGAACATGCAATATGCGCTTTCCTGTATTTTCATGACATGGTATCTCAGGACACCATTTCAAATGCACTGCTCCTGGATAAAACAACCGTAGCAAAAGCCTTACGCGTGATGGAGCGTGAAGGCCTCATTTACAAAAGTCAGAATGAAAAGAACAGGCGCGAAAATGTTATCCGGCTCACCGAAACCGGAAAAGCCTGTATTGCCGGCAATATACATTTATATGAAAACTGGCTGAAGGAAGTGTGCTCTTGTCTTACGCAAGAGGAGCTTCGGACATTTAACTCATATCTTGACAGGCTTTTTGAAAACGCGCTTAAATTAAACAACGATTCGGGAATTAATAAAAATCGAGAGGAATGATTAATTATATGGAAAAAAAGAATCCCCGCATTTTTCAAGTGACTCAAAAAATATTGGGTGGTATCCTAAGTTATTTGAAAGACTGGAAAAATTTACTGGGCCACTCATTACTGGGAATTATATTGCTGGTACTCGCAATTTGGGCGCCTATAAATATTTGGATTAAACTTGCAGGAATGGCTTGTCTGATTGTATTTAATGTATTCAGAATGCACCGCAAGGCAAGAAAAACTTCTCTTCAGGAGGCAACGGGGATAGAATAAAGGGATTTTTAGTATCAAAAGAAAACGGCATAACTTACATTATGTAGGCTATGCCGTTTTTCTTTTTCATATTTGCACTTCTTACAGAGATATGTGTGCTTGATCAAATTTATTATTCTTAAAATTCCAATCCGGTTGCCGCATGCGGAAAAAATAAAGTATCTGTTTAGGGAAACAGGCATAAAATGAGAAAAGAGGGCAGCGTGCGAGTAAGAGAATGCCCGGCAAATATTTCATCGCAGGTGAGGAGGTATATAATGGAGATACTTGCAAACGGATATGCGTATCCTTCAATAGATCCCGATGTCTTGAATGAGTGGTCGGATTACATATCGTTGCTGTCCTGTTTCAGCTACGGATTTACCGATCAGGGAGAGCTTATAAGCCTGGACGATTACGAAATGCGTGCCATCGCCGAAGCTAAAGGTGTCAGGAGTTTGATGGTGCTCACTCCGCTCGATCCGTCAGGAGCTTTCAACAACGAGCTCGTAGATACGTTGCTTTCTGACGAAGCTAAACAAACGCGTCTGCTGAATGAGATTCTTGAAGAATTGCGGACAAAAGACATGTTTGGAGTGGACTTTGATTTTGAATTTGTTTTTGCGAGAAACAAAGATCAGTACTCGCAATTTGTACAGAATGCTACCCTTTTCCTGAACCCGGAAGGGTATCTTGTGACCGTGGCTCTCGCGCCAAAGGTGTCTGCGGATCAGCCCGGACTGCTGTACGAAGGACACGACTACGCCGCTATGGGTGAAGCGGCCAATTTCGTTTTGCTTATGACCTATGAATGGGGTTATACTTATGGACCTCCGATGGCCGTAGCTCCGCTCCCCGCAGTCAGACGAGTGCTCACATACGGGATCAGTGAGATTCCTCCTGACAAAATTTTGATGGGCATGGCGAACTACGGTTACGACTGGACATTGCCGTTTGTGCAGGGTGAATCACGAGCGGAGCGGCTGTCCAATCCCGAAGCTGTCGCCCGTGCGGCACTCTATGGCGTGGAAATTCAATACGACGAAGAAGCGCAGTCGCCGTTTTACTATTATACCGATGAGCAGGGCCGTGAACACGTGGTCCGGTTCGAGGATTATCGAAGCTGGAACGCAAAATTCGCAGTGCTGCAAGAATTGCAGCTCGCAGGTTTCAGTATATGGAATATCATGTCACCGTTCCCCGAAGGCAGGAGAGCCATCGCCGATAATTTTCAAGTTATACGGGTATAACAAGAAGATTGTATTCTCAAAAACAAAAAGCATTGCATGTTGCAGTGCTTTTTGATTGGGCTTATTCCCGGATGAGTATAGAAAATGAAACATATTGTATTTGATTGTGACAATACATTTCGCGTCAAGGACCGGGGCAGTATACTTAACGCGTCCTGAACTCTATGATGTGCAAAGCAATTATAAAAGCTTCTGTGAAGTCTGCGGAAGTTCAGGTTGCTCTTGAAACAGATAATTCAGCAGGTCTTGCAAGAAAGAATCGCCTG
>DCTM01000051.1 GCA_002329565.1 Firmicutes bacterium UBA1440 | reverse complement strand
TGCTTTGAGCCGGCGCTGGACTATCTGGTCGTCAAATTTCCCAAGTGGCCGTTTGACAAATTTGTCTATGCAAAACGTACCCTCGGCACCCAGATGAAGGCGACCGGTGAAGTTATGGCAATCGGCACCTCGTTTGAACAGGGTATTATGAAGGCAGTCAGAGGGATTGAGCTGGGACTGGAAACGCTGACCCTGCCTGAATTTGAGCATCTGACCGACGAACAGGTCGAGGCACAGATCCACCAGCCGGATGACCAGCGGATCTATGCAATCTATGAGGGCCTCAAGAGAGGATTTTCCGTTGAAAAGATCCACGAGATCACAATGGTGGACGAATGGTTCCTCGACAAACTGGTCAATCTGGTGAAGATGGATGCGGAACTCAAAGAGGGCGAGCTGACGCTGGAAAAATATATCCGCGCCAAAAAGATGGGTTATCTCGATTCCACCATCTCCAAATTCTCCGGCCAGGAGCTGCCCGCTGTACGGTATGCAGGGTACAAGATGGTTGATACCTGCGCCGCTGAGTTCAAGGCAAAGACCCCTTACTTCTACTCCACCTATGATGATGAAAATGAGGCGGCTGAGTTTATCGCAAGACAGGATACCGGCAAAAAGAAGGTCATTGTCTTCGGTTCCGGCCCGATCCGCATCGGCCAGGGTATCGAGTTCGACTACTCTTCGGTGCACTGCATCAAAACTCTGAAAGAGCTCGGTTACGAAGTGATTATCATCAACAACAATCCCGAAACCGTCTCGACCGACTTTGACACCTCGGATCGTTTGTATTTTGAACCTCTCTGCGAAGAGGATGTTATGAATATCATAAAGATTGAGAATCCGGTCGGTGTCGTCGTAGCCTTCGGAGGTCAGACAGCCATCAAGCTGACAAAATACCTCCATGAAGCCGGCATTCCTATTCTCGGCACTTCCGCCGAGAGTATCGACATGGCCGAAAACAGAGAGAGATTTGATGCTCTGCTGCAATCATTCAACATCAAGCGCCCGCAAGGCTGCTCCGTCTACAGCAAAGCGGAAGGTCTTGCGGCCGCACAGCGTCTTGGATATCCCGTGCTCGTACGCCCTTCCTATGTCATCGGCGGGCAGAACATGACCATCGCCTACAGCGATGAAGAAGTTGCCGACTACATCGACATGATTCTCGGGCAGGGCAACGATAATCCAATCCTGATTGACCAATATCTGATGGGTACTGAACTCGAGGTTGACGTCATTTCGGACGGTGAAGAAATTCTCATTCCCGGCATAATGCAGCACATCGAGCGCGCGGGAGTACACTCAGGCGATTCCATCGCGGTTTACCCGCCTTACAGTCTCACAGACAAAATGCTCAAGAAGGTCATCGATTGCTCGGAAAAACTGGCAATTGCCATAGGAACTAAAGGGCTCGTCAACATCCAGTACCTTATTTATATGAACGAGTTGTACGTAATCGAAGTCAATCCGCGTGCTTCCCGCACGATTCCGTACATCAGCAAGGTAACAGGAGTGCCGATGGTCGAGTTGGCCGCAAAAATAATGACAGGCGAAAAACTCGACGATCTCGGTTATGGTACCGGACTGTATCCGACCCCGCCGTATATTGCCGTCAAGGTGCCCGTATTTTCGTTTCCAAAGCTGTCTGACGTCAACACGCAACTCGGCCCCGAGATGAAATCGACGGGCGAAGCGCTTGGCATCGGCAAGACACTGGAGGAAGCCTTATACAAGGGTTTGCTGGCCGCGGGCCTCAAGTTTCCGGGGCACGATTCCCGCAAGGGCGGCGTACTGATCACCGTTTCCAAACAGGACAGATTTGAAATTGTAAACCTTGCGAAAAAGCTCGACGATCTCGGCATGAAGATTTACGCCACAGACGGTACCGCGAACGAAATTCGCAACCTTGGCATTGACGTTCATGTGGTCAAAAAACTGTATGAATCCAACGATATGCTCGACCTGCTCGAAGAGGAGAAGATTGATTTCATCGTCTATACCGGCGGCAAGAGCAAGGACTGTGTCAACGACTTTATCAAACTGAATCGCAGAGCCCTTCAGCTTTCGGTTGCCTGCCTGACCTCTCTCGACACAGCGAACGTTGTGGCTGATATCATGGCCAGCCGTTTCAATGAAAACAACACCGAGCTGATCGACATCAACCATATGCGGAAAGTTCGCCGGCGCCTTACTTTCTCTAAAATGCAAAGCTCCGGGAATGACTATATCTATATCGAAAATTTCAACGACACTGTGCAATGCCCGGAATCGCTTGCAATCAACCTCTCGAACCGCCACTACGGCATCGGGGCCGACGGCCTTGTGCTGATTGAACCGTCGCGCGTGGCCGATGCTAAGATGCGCATTTTCAACAAGGACGGTTCAGAAGGGAAAAATGCAGGCAACTCAATCCGCTGTGTAGCAAAATATCTCTACGATAAAGGATTGGTGAAAAAGGAAGTCATGTCTATCGAGACAGGAAGCGGCATCAATATCGTCCGTCTGTATATAATCAACGGTCGTGTCGGCCAAGTGACCGCCTCCGTAGGCAAAGCCGAATTCGAGCCGGTTAAGATTCCGGTCACCCTTCCGGGCGAACGCGTCATCGACCGCAGCGTGACGATCGGCGCCCGAAGCTACGACATCAGCTGCGTCAGTGTGGGGAACCCACACTGCGTTGTCTTCACAGACAAAGTCGATGACGTCGATATCGAGAATGTCGGCCCTCTGTTTGAGCACGCCGCCATATTCCCCGAGCGCGTCAACACCGAATTCGTTCGCTTCGTCAACCCGTTCATTCTCAAGATGCGGGTATGGGAGCGCGGTAACGGCGAGACGCTTGCCTGCGGCACGGGAGCTTGCGCGGCAGTCATCATTGCCTGCGAAAAGGGGCTCTGCAAGAAGAATGAGGATATCACAGTCAAGGTCAGAGGCGGCGACCTGATCGTTAACTACAAGGACGACGGCTATGTAACTCTGAGCGGCAACGCTGATCTCATTTTCGAAGGTGTAATTGAATATTAAATAAGCTTCGTCGATATTTTTCAACAGAGCTGATGAAGCTCCTGTTAAAAATGAACACTGACTCCGCAAGTTTCTGAAGCAACAGTGTGAATAATACCCCTGTTTTTTGGCAGAAGAAAATACTGCCCGGAGACAGGGGTATGTTTTATTTTTTGCAGAGTCTTAAAGCAATACAATTGTCCGCCTTTGGCAATACTTTTGACCGGGACCACTGCTTGACAGAGTCTTTTCTCTGTGATAAACTGCCGATATATTTGAGAATTATTCTCAAATTCGGGGGGCACATCGATGAAGAAATATCAAACAAAACAACGCGAGCAGCTGATGCTGTTTTTCGGAGAACACCGCGACCGACAATATACAATCGAACAACTGGCGTACAATATCGAGGGTATCGGCATGAGCTCTCTTTACAGAAATATAAATCTTTTGGTCGAGGAAGGGCTCGTGCGCCGCAGCCGTGAAGGCAGCAGGAAATTTCTCTACCAATACATCGGCGGAGGCGATTGCGCTCATCATCTCCATATGCAATGTAATCAATGCGGCCGTATCATGCACATGGACAGCAAGATTGCAGAAAGCATTGCCGCGACCGTGCAAAACGACAGTGACTTTTCTATAGATACCGCGCAAACGATGCTGTTCGGTTGCTGCGCAGACTGCAAAGCGGAAAGGAAGGACAAATGAAGAAACCGCTGATTATTTTCTGTATCACTTTGTTGCTTATCACTTCACTGACAGCCTGCAGCGAAAAACGTCCGACCGATAACGCCGGTAAGCTGAGCATAGTGGCAACATCCTTCCCTCAGTACGACTGGGCGCGACAAATATTAGGCGAGCATGCACAGGATGTGCAGTTGACGTTGCTGACAGATAACGGTACCGACCTGCATAACTACCAGCCAACCGTTGCCGATATTGCCGATATCGCGGATTGTGACCTGCTTCTGTATGTCGGCGGAACCTCCGACTCCTGGGCAAAAGACGCACTGTCCGGCTCCGATAAAGATCAGGTTGCTGTCGCTCTTCTGGATACACTCAGAGATGCGGTCAAAGAGGAGGAGACGGCAGAGGGAATGGAACACGACCACGACTCCCATCTCCGCCAAAACGCCGTTGAAATCGATGAACACGTATGGATGTCCCTCACAAATGCGCAAATCGTTTGTACGCGTATTGCAGAGAAATTGGGCGACCTCGACCCCGCTAACGCGAAGGACTATGCCGATAACGCCGAAGCTTACAATAATAAACTGGCAGCTCTTGAAACGAAATACGAAGAGATGGTCAAGGCTGCGCCGCTGAAAACGATTGTTGTCGGCGACCGTTTCCCGTTTCGCTATCTCGTCGACGACCTGCACCTTGACTATTATGCGGCCTTCCCCGGCTGCTCAGCGGAAACCGAGGCGAACTTTGAGACTGTTCGTTTTCTCTCAGGCAAGGTCGATGAATGCGGCTTGCATGCTGTAATCGTTACAGAATCCTCGGATAAGGCAATCGCCAAGACGATAATTGCCAATACGCAGAAAAAGAATCAGGACATTTTAGTTCTGGATTCGATGCAGTCGATTACGAGGGCCGATCTCGCCGGAGGCGAGACTTATCTCGGCACGATGGAGCGAAATTTCTCGGCTCTCCAAAGCGCACTTTACAAATAAAGAAAGAAGAGATGAATTATGATATTACTGGACGGAAAAGAGCTTGCCGTCGGATATGAAGGGCGTAAGATTGCCGGTCCGATTACCTTTACGGTCGAGCCCGGCGACTATCTGTTCATCGTCGGCGAAAACGGATCCGGCAAGAGCACGCTGATAAAGACTATTCTCGGATTACTCCCGCCGATTTCGGGCGGAATTACATTTGGAGACGGTCTGCGTAAAAGTGAAATCGGCTATTTGCCGCAACAAACGGAATCGCAAAAGGATTTTCCGGCTTCCGTGGAGGAGATTGTGCTTTCGGGCTGCCTGAGCAGCCGCGGGCGACGTCCGTTTTACAGCCTCCGCGAAAAGGATATGGCGCGCGCGAACCTGGCGAAGCTAGGTGCCGGAGAGCTCGCGAAGCGCTCTTATNNGCTCAAGCGCGTGGGCCTGGCGGAAAAAGCGAGCGTGTACCCGCGCCAGCTCTCCGGGGGCCAGCAGCAGCGGGTGCTGCTGGCTCGCGCGCTCTGTGCCGGTCACAGATTGCTGCTCCTCGACGAACCTCTGTCCGGCCTTGACCCTATGGCGGCTGCAGATTTGTACCGTATCACCGAAGATCTTAACAAGAACGATGGGATTACAATCATAACAGTCTCGCACGATATCGCGGCCGCCGTGAGATATGCGACACGCGTCCTCCATATCAAAGACGACGATTCCTTCTTCGGTTCGAAAGATGAATATCTGCAAACGGATATGGGAAAAATGTTCGCTTGCTCATGCGGAGGTGGAATGACATGGAATCGGTAATTTCTACTTTTGCTCTCTACTTCCAATATCCTTTTGTGCGCTACGCCCTGATTGTGGGAATCATGGTGTCCCTTTGTTCTGCTCTGCTTGGCGTACCTCTTGTGCTGAAAAGGTTTTCATTCATCGGCGACGGCCTTTCTCACGTGGCCTTCGGCGCCTTTGCTATTGCTGTTGTATTTAATGTTACGAGCAGCATGACGGTGGCGCTGCCAATCACTGTAGCCTGCGCTGTCCTGTTGCTTCGTGCAGGACAGGACGCAAAGATTAAGGGTGACGCAGCACTGGCTATGCTCTCTACGGGCGCGTTGGCCGTAGGTTACCTGCTGATGAACCGGTTTTCACCCTCTGCAAACATCTCGGGAGATGTCTGCACGACATTGTTCGGCTCGACCTCGGCACTGACATTGTCCCTGCAGGACGTTTGGCTCTGCCTGGCTATGTCTGTTCTCGTGATTGCCGTATTCCTGCGCTTCTACAATGAAATTTTCTCTGTCACCTTTGACGAGAGCTTTGCAACCGCCACAGGCGTTAAGGCGTCGGAGTATAACCTTCTGATTGCAGTCATCACAGCACTGGTCATCGTCATAGCGATGAAACTTGTAGGCGCTTTGCTCGTCTCCGCATTGGTAGTTTTTCCTGCCGTTACGGCAATGCAACTCTGCAAAAGCTTCAAGGGCGTTGTCCTCTGCTCCGTTACTGTCTCGGTGATTTGCTCCGTAGGAGGTCTCCTGATCTCGATTTTGGCAAGCACTCCTATCGGTTCCACGATTGTCATCGCTCATCTCGTTGCTTTTGCCCTGTTTCGCAGCATAAAAATATTGACCCGCGCTTAAACACGCGGCTCTTTGCCCCTGCGATTCAAAAAACCTATCGTAATTTTACATTTTTTGTTGCGAAAAAAGCGAATAAGTCTCATACTGTTATAAACGGAGGAAAGGAGATAACTTTATGCGAGCGATAAAAAAAGCGGGCATTACAGGCGGAGCCATAGTCGGCGGTGTTATCGGCGGTGCATTTTCAGTTGTCGGGGCGATTTCCAAGATTAAGGTACTCGACGAAATAGGTGCCGGCATTATCGATTCGAGTCTCACTACAGGTGCGATTGCGGGCAATATTGCAAGCGGCACAACCGATCTCTTAGTCGGCAAGATTGCCAAAAAACCCAAACTCGTACAAAGAGGCAAAGCTGACCTCAAGGACGGCGGCAGTTCTATGGTCGATAATTTTTTCGAAAACCTTGCCGTCACTCTGGAAAACGGTAACGAGATCGTAACGGGAATAAAGAAAAAAGACCGGCGGCGTGTACTTGCCGGTACTAAGACGTTCTTCAAGATGGCTACAATAGGTACGATTACCGTCGGAGCTCTTAAAGTACCCGAAGATGGCGTAAAGCCGACTAAATCAGATCCGGATGAGGAATAAATGTGCTCCTGATACAAAACCCCCTTTCAAGCGCAAGCATAAGATACGTTCGCTTGAAAGGGAGTTTTTACGTCCGTAAACTATCCAAATTTTTTAAAAATCAAAATTATCTTATCTTTTCTTCGGCCAGCAGCGCCGCTCCGAGTGCGCCGGCGTATCTGCCCTCCGCTGTAGGCTTTACCGTCTGTCCGAGTTTCTTTGATAAAATTCCCGTAAAATATTCGCTGTGACTGAGGCCGCCCGTAAGAATTACAGGTTCCGACAATCTCTTCTTTTGCGCGAGTTGTACCACCTTGCCGGCAACAGAATCCACCACACCTGCGGCGATATCTTTACGCTCTCGTCCCTCACCGATGTAATTGATTACCTCGGATTCGGCAAATACCGTGCAGAGAGAACTGATCGGAAGTACTGTGCCGCTCTCCGCCAATTCAAACAGTTCCTGCAATGTAACCCCCAGCCTGTTGGCCATTATCTCCAGGAATTTTCCTGTGCCGGCTGAACATTTGTCATTCATCAGGAAGTCCTGCACTGCACCTTTTTCGACGAGAATAATTTTAGTATCCTGTCCGCCGACATCGATAATAGAACAATCATCTCCGCTCAACGCTCTGCCGCCTCTTGCATGACAGGTGATTTCGGTGATGTCACGGGCGGCAAAGTCGACCGCTGTGCGGCCGTACCCCGTCGCGACTACCTTTGTCTCTGCGGCGAAAACATCGACGCCTTCATTCGCCAGTCTTTCTTTTATCAGGCCGCAGGTCTCCTTGCTGCTCCAACCGGTCGGGAGCACAAAGCGCGTCTCCCTGATTCCTCTTACGACAACCTTGGATGCCGTCGAGCCAATATCTATTCCCACATAATTCATGCTGTCCGTCATTCTCTAACAATACCTGCCTCTCGTCGGATTGATGTCTCTTGGTATCTCCACAATCTTCAGAATTTCGATGTTATGTTCTTCCGCACAGGATCTGATAATCTGTAAATCCTTTTCTTCCACCATCAGAGAGACGCCGCAGCACTTGCTGGCAGCCCTGGGCGTAGGCGATATGACTGCTCTCACTCCAATCGCCTTCAGTTCTCTGTAAAGGCGCATACTGTTGTCGTGATTGGGAAACAACACATAATGCTGCATCTGTTGCATTTGGCGTTTTCCTTCTTTTGTTTTAGTTGTTGAGCATTTCTATAAAGGCGCTGATTCTTGTACGCAATTGCTGTGCATCGCTGTCCGTGTAGTCCGTTTCAATGCCGAGCACAGGAATACCCGCCTCTTTTATAGCTCTCTCCACAAAATATCCTTCCGTGTCGTAGAGGTTGCAGAATTTCAGGTTTACATCAATGATACCATCTACCTTGTATTCCTTTGCTAAACGCAGGATATCGTCAATTCTGCCTTCGTTAGGTGTAAAGCAAGCGCAGTTTATCTTCATATAACGTTCGGCAAGAGCCTCAATCTGTTCGTTAACTGCAGCCTTTGTCTCATCAACCTGATTTTCAAAGTAACGCGTACCCGTGCACATCTCTTCGCAAACAACCACGCCGCCGCTTGTTTCGATGATGTTATGTAATTTCCAATTCGGAATTGCCAACGGAGTACCCGTCAACATAATACGCTTTGTCCTTGCCGGTACGACGCTGACGCAGTCCTTAACTCTTTGCTCCAACTCATCGCAGAGCTTATTCGTCATCTGTGCAAACCGTGCCGGATCGTCGTAGAAAGCAATCTGCGAAATTACCAGCGCGTCGGTACCGCTGATCGGTAAAATTTCCTCTTTGCGGAAACTGTACAATCTCTCAAGAGCTTTTCTCTTATTGTTTATAAGTTTGATGGCAGCTGCGAGCTTTTCGGCCGTGACTTTATTGCCTGTAAACTCTTCCACCGTTTCCTTCAGAGTTTCGATTTCTTTCGCCCATGCTTTAACATCTTTCGCGCGTTTCATCTGCGGCAGATCCATTACGTGTACAGGCACATCCTCATTGAGAATTTCCCAAGCCTTCTTCTTGCCGTCGCAAGTCGTTTCACCGATATACATATCCGCAATTCTGAAGAATGGGCACGTTCTGTCCAATCTTGCTCCCACCGAGGCTTTAATCAACGGACATGTATTGGTCGGCAATACTTTTTCGCCGCCGGGAACCCAAAACTGAGATCCACCGCAAAGTCCCGTCGCGATTGCATCGGCTGCGAAAATTATTTCGTCGGGTACATAAACGCAGAACGTGCCAAAAACTTTTCCGCCGTTTTTTTGATGTTCGATTAATTCTGCAGGGCGAATACCGTGGATATCCGCTACCACCATATCATAGTAATCCATGCAGTCCGGGCGATTCTCCTGCGACATGAATACATCTCCGACTGCCTGCGGCAACACCGCACACAATTGATCGTGCAGTTCTAAATTCATACCCAAATCTTTCCACATTTTCTGATTGTCAGCCATACCTTCTCCTCCTTTAAACACGGTTTTCGTATATAACCGTTTTCAGAATACCGGGTTTTTTCTGACAAAACAACAAGCCTTCTCATTCCCTCTTATCGTTATTTTCTCTTTGAAAAATCACATCTATTTATTTCGTCTATATCCTTGTATTTGCCCTTGTCGGCGGCGCTTTTGCGGCATAAAAACGGGACGGCTTT
>DCTM01000038.1:4831-9309 GCA_002329565.1 Firmicutes bacterium UBA1440 | reverse complement strand
GAGCTGCGATATCTGCTCTCTGACCTTGCGATCGGTCAATCCGGTGAGTTTACAAAGCTGAGAGCGGGAAACGGCGTTTTCTTTGCCGTATGGGATAAAGTCAAGCAGATTCATGTGCGCCTCCTAAAACGGCAGCTGATCGTTTTCCGAATATTCCTCATACTCTTCAACGTATTCGGCAGCGTCAGCCTTTTGTGTCCAGTCGGATTTTTTGGACTCGCAGAATTCCACGCGGTCCACAAGCACTTCAATGGATGTGCGGCTCTTTCCATCCTTATCCTGCCATTTGCGCGATTGCAGAGATCCGACGAGAGCGATCTTTGATCCTTTGGAAAAGTATTTGCTGACAAACTCTGCGGTCTTTCGCCATGCCACGCACGGAATGAAGTCTGTCTGTTTTTCCTGCGTAGGCCGATCGACTGCAACGGTAAAGGAAATAACGGGGAAATTCGACTGCGTATATTTTAGTTCCGGATCTACCGTGATCCGTCCGACTAAAGAGATATTATTCATGCTATCCTCCATATCCGACAACATAAGTGTCGATGTTAAGTTCTTTGCACTCCTGGATAACCTCGTCCAGTAAGCGCCCCATTTCGGTTGTGTCATAGGTCGATGATCCGTAATAAACTGTGACATTGGTGCAGTCCGGCAGCTTGCTATCAAACGATTCAGCAAACCATCCAACGCCTTTTTGATTCCAATTCTGGATGAATCGGTCGGCAGCCTTTGATTGTACGCATAACACGTCAGACACGCCGACACGCTTAATAAATTCGCGGTATACTTCTTCCTTCGCCGATCTAGTTCGCTCTGCTATGCGCTGACAAAGCACCCAAAGGTATGCGTTCTGATCAAGTGTGCGCTTTTTCTTGTTTTTCTTGATCTCTGCTATGTATTCTCCCTCTGGCAGCTCGTTGAGGATCTGTTTTGCGGCGTAAACGGAATCCTTTTCGAGGTTGAGAATCAGTTGAGCGTTGCCTTTGTAGTCTTGCATGAGGTTGGCTGACGTGAGACGCACTTGTCCGATCATTTCAGTCCTCCGCGTAGCTTCTGCCAAAAATCCGGATGAAGTCTTCTCTGGTGTGAGTTTCCTCGAATTGAGATTGCCATAACCTCTGGAGAAACTTCTTCATTTCGGGGTTTTGGTGCACTCCATTGTCCCCGGTGTGGCAGCTGACGCAAAGGTCAGCCACCGCACCNNTATCTATCCATTCTCTGAATCCTTTAGACACCGATAGCAGAGCGGAGCAGGAAGTCCGGAGCTAAGTTTGATAATCTCTCCTGTGCTTATGGTTTTACCATCTGGCAAACGCACTCCTTTGATTTCTCGCTTGCATTTAGCGCAGAAGCAAACTCCACTTGGTTTAGGCGTTGCTTTTTGTGAAGCATCTTGTTTGGGAGCTACATCATGCGATTCGGCATCTGGANNCCGTCGGTATGCAGAACACCTGGAAACAAGCGTATTTAAATGCTATGGCCATTGCTTTATTTGTCGCCTTGTCGCCGGAGTCCATTCCCTCTCCGATAACTACTGCTGATATGTTTGAGCCGTCTGCTGCGTAAAATGTATACTTGATCGTACAGATTGAGTAAAGAAGAGTTCCTCCCTTGCTTGACTGTCTCTCTNNAGATCTGAGAGATCACTTCCGGGACTACAAATACACCATATTTTGTGAGGACCGGCTGTAATGCGTTCATTACGTCATCGATGCCACGATATTTAAAGCCTTGTTGCTTATTGGTCTGATCTTTGCCAATCGCTCCGACCTCTTTCATGATCGCCGGGATCGCTTCATGTATTGTCATCAATTCCACCCAACTTTCTTCTTGGCATAGTAGATATCCAGGAGAGATTTGAAGATGCTGAAGTATGTATCAAGGTTGGTTATCGTGCGGTCCTCAAAACCTTCGGTTTCGTCCNNGTGGTCGTCGTAGATTGCTTTTCCAGTCTTGAAATCCAGAAGTGTAGGCTTTCCATCGAGCTCGCAATAGCAGTCAACCGTACCGCCAAACTTATGTATTTCGGATACCATCGGGACCTCGCAGATGATCGGCTTGATCGTGTGGCTTTTCTCCCACTCGAAGAATGATATCAGTGCGTTTTCTGCAAGGCTGATCTGTTCTTTGGTGTAGTCAGAGAAATCGGTCTCAGCGCCCTGTAGGTAGTCCTGAATCATCTGGTGCGCAAGCGTTCCGACGGCGGCAGCTGCATCTGTGTATTTAGAGCTGTCAATACCTTGGAGTCCTAGGTTGTTAGCCCACTTAACGAGGAAAGGTTTATTGAGCAATCCTGTGATCGTTGTCACTCCGGGCACGTTTGTTCCATCGGAGAGCTTATATCTGACGTGGGCCTTCGAGACCCTTTTCAATTTATCTGCCATCTTGACATTCCTTTCATTTCGGCTTATGATAGCCGTGTATAGATTTTATTTGCCTCCTTCGGGAGGTCTTTTTTTATTCCGGGTACGTGAGGCTTTTGATTTCGCCGCTATCGGTTCGGTACAGCACTGTGGCGAAATCGTACTCGCCGGTGCGAAAAATGCTTATGCATCGGTCACCGTACTTTTTGGATAGCTCATACAGCTGCTTTGCAAGCTCCAGTAACTCTTGTTCCATCGTGTCCTCCTTTACGCCAAATCTTTAATAACCGCATTGATCAACAATCTTTTCGCCTTTGCGACGTCCGGGTTATCGCTGTACGGCAAGCGCAGTATCATTTCAATCTTTGCGAGTGCTTCCGCAATCGGGTCTGGTTTCTTCTCTGCCAATTATGACGCCTCCTTTTCTTCTAAGATGTATTCAACTATTTCGTCTGTGGTCATTGCGAGGATATCATTCATGCTTTGTCCTCCTTCAACCTATAAAATTTGTGATTTCCCACCGTCAGGACATATATCTGCGATTCATGCCAATCACTCCGAGCTCGTGCCGGGGCGTAGAAAAGCGTTATCGGCTCTCGTGTAATCTCCTCCCCTCTGTCAAATGCTGCCGCCACAGCCTCGCGGACGCTCTCAGACGGCTCTAAACGGTGTGGAGTGTACTTGTACTCGGTCAAGACTTCTGTCGGTCTGATGCCGCTTAACTCCGCGGCGTTGAGGATGCACCAAGCGACAGCCAATTGTCCCTCGAAGCACTCGCCTCCGGCCTCAGCCATGACCGCCTGCTCAATCTCTTCGCGCTCGGCTTGTGTTATGTAATATCGAGGCGGTTTTGTGTCAATTTGCGAAGCGTGAGACGGCGCAATCCACTCTGCAAGAACCATCAACAAAAGCAAACCGATCAGCATGAGCGAGACCTTGATTACCGGATGTGAAAATTGGTTTTTCATATTAATCCTCCCCAAAACGAAATTTAGTTACCGCTATTGGAAAAGGTTCAATCTCACTCGCCCACCTTGCGGAACCTTTGCCATTGATTTCTTCCCAAATCAGAGGGAACCCACCGATTCCGTCAAAAAGACTTCCGAGAGTTGCGGTTCTGCCGAACACAGCGCAGATGCGGGACATTACAAATCTCCACGGAGGAAGTGCTATACTGTTTCCGAGAGCCTTGTAACGTGCACTGTCTGATGATTGCTTGCGCTTACCGTTGTCTATGTAATTTCCGATGTCAGTCCATCCGTCAGGATAGCCTTGGAGCCGTTCGCATTCGAGTGGGGTCAGTCGGCGAACCGAATATCCGTTCCTGACTATATTTTGGAGATTTAAGCTTGTCCCGCCGTTCGACTTCGCTTGAAGCGTTCCGTTTATGTCCACATTCTCTGTGCCGTTGCGACAATCGACGGCGGCGATCAAGTCTGTAGCGTCTTTATAATCCCTGCTTTTAACCGTTGAAGCTTTATCGTTCTCGGTATAATCACCAAAACTTTGAAACTGATATGTTGTGATAATTGGCTGGTTATTTCCGCTCATTCCTGCCGATGCTGTAAGAGTAGGCGCTTTGTCATCTTGTCGGATTTCGGCACCGCCTTGCTGAGTCGCCACGCAAATCATTATCCCGCCCTGGTTACACGCCGGGTTGCCACCGTTGAGATCAAGCGTTCTAGCCGTGTTGGCCTCATATATGCCGCTGTGAGGATTCGAGGATTTCATAGCGTTTGAATCAAGAGAGCTGATTCCGTAACAAACCGCCGGCTTATTGCCTCCGCATTCTGCGTTAAGCGTAGGCGCTGTTTCGTCCTGCCATCCTATAGACCGGGCATCCTCGCTGTTGCCAAGTTTGAACCCCGCTGCTTGAACACAAACCATAGGCGTATCACCATGACATTCGCTCCGAAGTGTCTCGCTTAAATCAGAATCTGTTGAGTGACCTCGATTCGCGAAACCGATTGCCGGATAAGCGCCTCCCTCAAGATCGGCGGCAACTCCTTGCCCCTCCGCTCCGCTCTGCGAAGTATCCCCTGACACGCCTGTGCGCTCAAATAGTATTTCGGGTGCGGATTGTCCTCCAAAATCTGCGACAAGCGCGATTCGACG
>DCTM01000038.1:0-4737 GCA_002329565.1 Firmicutes bacterium UBA1440 | reverse complement strand
GAATGCTCCGGGGACGTTTTCCCAAACCATGAAAGCTGGATATTTTCCATTCGTTGCATCCCTCATTTCCTTGATAATGCGTACCTGTTCCATAAACAGTCCAGATCGCTTTCCCGCAAGTCCTGCTCGTTTGCCTGCCACAGATAAATCCTGGCAAGGTGAACCGCCTACGATTACATCAACCGGCTCTATCTCTGCACCGCTTATTTTTGTGATATCTCCTAGATGTTTCATCGGTTCAACCTCCCGATCAGGCACTGCTCGCACTTTGCGTCCATCTCGGCCTGATCTTCGAGCACATAGCACCAGTGGCAGTGATCACACGCTTCGGCCAGGATATCTTCATCCGTTTTGGCCTTTTGGGCCAGATGCGAGGCGAACCAGCCGATGGCGATTGCGACGATCAGGACGAACACGAGGGTTAAGGTTGATATGTAGATCATTTGGTTCTCCTTTCACATTGCGATCCCGAAGATCGCATCATACAGTTCTGCGGATCTCTCGCCAGCCTCAAGCCTATCTTGCAACGGATAGATCGTAATCATCAGAGCAAGGCGCCCTGTCGGTATAATGGAGTATGCTTCAATGGCAGCCTCGAGATGCCTTTTTGCTTTTTCCCAATCCACGCTGTTTCCTCATTTCATTAGTAGTAGCAGATGCCTCCGCCTGGGCTTTTGCGAGGAGCTCCGAGATCTCCCTGATTGTCGCATCCTGCTTGCGGAAAAACTCTGCATTGCTCTTTGCTTTTGAAAGCATGGGGTTACCTTCGGCATTTCGTTTGGCGGCAAGCTTCTCCCACGAATCAATCTCGTCCTTCCGGTATGCAGCAGACGTGATAAAAAAGGCTTGGAGAGCGGATGCTTGTTCGGCGGATAAATCTAAAGTTACCAACGGTCTACCCCCTCCCTAAGGTTTGTCACTTTACACCACCGTTTTCTGTAAAGGCTTTTGGGTTTTCACACCAGCTTTCGAATGCGGCGCGGGGGATCATGTACCTGTAGCGCCCCGATGGCATCCGTATGGCAACGCCAAAGGGCAACTTGCCCGAGATTATCCCGGCGTGAACAAGTTCGTCTCCGCAGCCGAGCCGCCGCCCGACATCCCTTACGCTTAGGGTTTGCTTGTCAGTGTTTGGCATAGTTTCCTCCTTTGTGTCTTTTTGGCCTTTGTGTCCTTTTGGACACTTTTGCGTCAAAAAAAATAGCCATTGGGTTTTCAAGGTTTAGGAGCTCAATGATTTTCGCAATTTCGTTTCGCTTAAACTCGGTCTTTCCGTTGAGCCTGTTATACAAGGCGTTTACGCTTATTTCAAGCTCTTTCGCAAGCTGAGTCACCGGAATCCGCTTGCCGTACATTTCCTTGCGAAGCATTTCAATGTTCAATTTTTCACCCCCTCTTGTGTCCTTTACGACACCATATTACACTTTACGACACTCACTGTCAAGTCCTAAAAGACACTTTTTTAAAATATTTATAAACTTTTTTATATTTCGACAAAATTCATGTTGCTTTTAGGACACAGATGTCAAATGACTCGTGACTCATTTTATATACACCTCTTACCCGCCTTAGTGCGGGTATTTTTTTGTCATTTTATACAATTTTACAGGCTTATCTTTGTGCAATATTTTTATTGACTTTGCGCGTACTCGATGTTATAATGAGAACAACAAGAACAAACAGGGAGGAAACAACAATGGCAAAAGCAAGTGTAATGGTAACATGTTCAGTTTGCGGAAAGACTTACACAGCAACCAAGACCTGTTACAATCGCCGCGAAGCTGACAACTGGGAATCCTGGGTTGTAAATCAAAACGATCATTTTTGTACCGAGTGTTACGCCGAAAAAATGAGAGTTAAGCGCGAACAAGAACGAGCTTCAGAAGCCGAGAAAAACGCAAAACTCGCCGAGAAATGCACCATCAGTCTTCCTGAGCTAGTTGGAAGCGAAAAGCAAGTCAAATGGGCAAACGACATCCGCACCAAGTTCATCGCAAAACTCTCCGGAAGAGGACTTAAGTGGGAAGCGCTCGCATCTGGCGACTATCCGGAAAACGAAAGAGAAGCGATTGAAGCCGAACTTAGAAAGCTGAAGAATGCGAGTGCGAAGTACTGGATCGAAGTTCGCGGTCAGAAGATTTTCGGACTAAGCGTTGACTATTAAAATCAGCCGGGCCCGGCGGCTAAACCGGGCAGAAAGGAGNNGTACAACATGACTAAATACCAAGTTTACGCAAAAGACCACGACGACCCGAATCGAATCGCTCGTGGAATTATTGCAGCGATGAGACCTTACGAGTGCGACATCTGCCCGTACAACCAAGAACAAAAAGAGGGTTCATCTCGTATCGCTGGCCCGTGCGGACAGCAAAATTGCTGGATTGAGATAATGGAGGACAACAATGACTAACTCTGCTGCACTAGGGTATGCAATCAAGGCCGCCAAAGCTTGCGATCTCCAAGATCGAGAGATCCAAGCGCTGATTGCAACGATGCAAGACTACATGGACATGATCGGCGAGGCCAGGGCCGAAATAATCTACCAAAATTTTTAGGAGGATGACCATGAAAAAAGTAATCGACGGAGCCCTTTACAACACCGCATCAGCGAAAATGATCGGGAATTGGGACAACGGTTTATATCCGAATGACTTTGCCTACTGCGAAGAAACCCTATACCGCACCAAGTCCGGGAAATACTTCCTGCACGGCGAGGGCGGCGGAAATAGCAAGTATGGAGAATGGCACGGCAATTCGGGCGGCCCCGGAGAGCAAATCAGACCATACACACCGCAAGAGGCCCGCGAGTGGGCAGAAGAACACCTCGATGCTGACGAGTACTCCGCAGAATTCGGCGAGCCCGAGGAGGCCGGAGACGATCGCGTGCCGCTGAATCTTACGGTGCCAGCAAGCACTAAGGCCAGGCTGGAGGTCATGAGATCGGAGACGGGAAAATCAATCAGCCAGATCGTTGCGGATCTACTTGCAGAGATATAATATATCAAAAAAGGCCCGGAAGCGTAATGCCTCCGAGCCTTTTGCTTATACATATTCTGCAGCTGATATAATCAGCTTGTCGAGGTATGCGATCTTCCCGGCATTCTTCCTCCAGTAGTCAGGCGAATCAATCACACCTGCTTTGGAGAGCCGTTCGAGCGCCGTATCGAGCGCTTTGATTTCAGCCTGTTTCTTCGTCGCATGGATCGCCAGAGACACAAGCAGCTTGTCCAGATACTGCAAATCACGATACCGCTGTAGCCAGTACGACGGCGAGTTGATCACTCCAAGCCGGGCGAGCTGCTCGATGGCCTGAGGAGCGTTCATCAACCGCAGCCGGACATCAGTCCTTAGCGTATCCATCGACTTGCCATGCTTCGGCCACCAGTGCGACACGTCGCCGTGATTGCTGGCGATGCCGAGCTTTGCTCCTTCGCTGTGATCGCAGATACTATCATAGGTAAGATTATACTCTTTACAGAGCGCAACGCAGAGCTCCACAGCGGCGGTATAAATTTTTGAGAAATACACAGGATCCTTAAGGCCATCCTCGCAGATCTCAAAGCTGATATGCGTGTCGTTGCCAGACCGTCCGCAGTGCCATCCTCGCATTGTCCACGGCAAGGTTTGATATATCTGGACTTCTCCGTTTTTATCAAGCCCGATAAATGCGTGGACACAGGCACCGACTCCCGGACGGTTCCAATGGTTTCCGTAGCGGTTCGGCCCGACAAGACCATCATCGGGGAGGTACCTGGATAGATTCGGATTGTTCGCGCCTGTGGAGTGCACCATTATGCCTTTGGGTTTTATGTACTTACCGCGCTTATAGCAGTCGTTTTTTGTGAGGTATAGTTTTCTAATCTCCATGTTTCAACCCCTGAACAAAGGCCTCAATCAGCGCTTCGATCTGAGCTGCTGTTTCAGCATCGTCGAGATCGTACCCGCGTTGTCTGAGGTATGCCAATACCCATTCTTTCCGCTCCTGGCCGAGCTTCGTTCCCTTTATAATCTGCTCTGCAGCCTTGACTGCAATTTCGACCCATGCAGTCAACTCGTTGCGCTGCGCTTCCGTGGTTTTGCGCTTGATCCAGGGCACTAAAAAAGCCGTAATCACGGCTCCGAGTAAGACTATGACGGCGTTAACAATTGGTGTAAGATCAATCATTGTTTGTCGCTCTCCTCTCCATCAATGTCACCAAGTACTTCTTTTTGCTTCCTCTTGATAATTTTCTTAAATGCTCCCGTGTCGATTCCCGCGTCATTGAGATTTTCCGCGATCGATAACAGATCCCTAAAAAACATGAGTGCATACACCATCTGAGTAAACCATACCGCAATATCGCTAATCGGCGAGATCCTGTAGGCTAATCCGCAGATCAGAAGCATGACAGCGAAAACTATTAGCTTGTCCATTGTGCCCCGCGCGAAGCTTTTGCTATTGATACAGTGCTTGCGTACCGCCTTGATTATCCCACCAGATTGTCGAGACAGGGCGAACAGCTTTGTCAGCAGATCAAGCGCCATAATGCCGAGGACGGCCAACGCTCCGACAGCATAAGAGGCTTCTGGGAAACACAGCTGATATATGAATGCCCATATCGCGCCCAGCGCAACAAGAATTTTATCTTCGAAGATCTTTCTTATGTATTCCATATGTTCACCCTGTTTCTTTTAATATTTAAGCCCCGCCTGTGGGACGGGGCTTAGTCCACCAAATTGGTCATTTGTTGCCTAAAA
>DCTM01000039.1 GCA_002329565.1 Firmicutes bacterium UBA1440 | reverse complement strand
GTCAGAGAGCAGATATCGCAGCTCAGGCGCACGCACGTTATCATAAACGACCAATCAGGGCATGGATATTACCGCACGACAGATCGCGCTGAAATCGAGCGCTATGTGCGTCAGGAGACAGCAAGGTTAAAATCAATCGGATGGTCGCTTAAAGCAGCGAGAAAAGCATTGTCATGAAGCATCGTGGCAAACAATTAGGCGGAGGGTGGGTATACGGCGATTATCAGTATGACAAAGGCTATCACACGATCGATGGAATAGTGGTCGATGTAAATACCCTTGGTTACTATTCCGGCCGCATNNAATCGACGGAATAGTGGTCGACGTTAACACCCTCGGCTACTATTCCGGCCGCAAGGCCAACGGACAAGATGTTTATTCCGGCGACATATTAGGTTGGGACGGGCGTGAAGAGACAGGAATAGTCAAGTACGACGTTTTCGATCACAAATTTATCGTTGAAGTGGATGAATATTTATACGATCTGTCATCAGTGCTAAAGTGCAGCGTGAAGGTCGTGGGGAACGTATGGGAGGGCTAATGGACTATCAAGAATTCTTAAAATCAAAAGAGTGGAAATACCAGCCATCGGGATTTGAACCGGGCGAAATGTCTAAATATCCGTTTCCTTTTCAGAGAGACATTATAGCTTGGATGCTCCGGAAGGGCAAGGCTGCAGGATTTGCTGACTGCGGACTTGGTAAGACAATAATGGAGCTCGAATGCGGCAATCAAGTAGCAAATCACACCGGAGGGAAAGTATTGATTGTTGCCCCGCTTGCCGTTGCTCTTCAGACAAAGCGAGAGGGCGATAAGTTCGGATACGGAGTGACGGTATGCAGAACTCAGGATGATGTAAAACCCGGCATCAACATCACGAACTATGAAATCCTCGATCACTTTGACGCTACAGAATTTATATGCGTGATCCTGGATGAGAGCAGCATCTTGAAATCCTTTAACAGCAAGACCAAGCAACTCATAATCGATAAATTCCAGAACACACCATACAGATTCGCATTTACTGCAACGCCATCACCAAACGACTACATGGAGCTTGGAAATCACTCTGAATTTCTTGGAGTCATGACCAGAACAGAAATGCTCGCTACATACTTTGTTCACGATTCGGGAGACACAGTAAAGTGGAGATTAAAGGGCCACGCTGAATCAAAGTTTTGGGAATGGCTTGCTACATGGGCGGTAGTGATGAAAACTCCTGCTGACCTCGGATATGAATCCGAGGGGTATGATCTCCCGCCGCTGAACATCGAGACGATTTTTGTTGAATCTCCGAGGGACATTGAGACCCTTTTCCCTGACTTTGCCTCTACTCTTTCGGAACGCAGAGAAGCGCGGAAAGAAAGTCTTTCTAAACGCGTGGAGAAAGCCGCTGAGCTTGTTAACTCTTCTGACGAGCAATGGCTTGTTTGGTGTGATTTCAACGCAGAGAGCGAAGCACTGGCGCGTCAGATTGATATGTCAGTCGAGGTAAAGGGCTCCGACAAGCCCGAACACAAAGAAAGAAGCGCGGTTGACTTTGCAAACGGAGATATCAAGGCTCTTGTGAGCAAATCAAGCATATACGGTTTCGGTATGAACTGGCAGAACTGTCACAATATCATATTCTGCGGTCTCTCTGATAGCTACGAGCAGTTTTACCAAGCTGTAAGGCGGTGTTGGAGATTTGGGCAGAAAAACCCTGTTAACGTCTATGTGATCATATCCGAGAGAGAAGAATCGGTCTTAATGAACATTCGAAGAAAACAGGCCGACGCTGATCGAATGAGCGAGAACATGGTAAAACTCACATCCGAGATCGTGAAATCCGAAATCAAGCGAACAACCAGAATTACCGAAGACTACACACCGACAGAACCAATAAAGCTCCCCGAGTGGATGAAGGAGGACATATGAACGTATTGAACCAATACCACGGCAAGAAATTCTCTTTGTACAACGGTGACACTGCCGAAGTGATAAAAAGCATCCCGGATAACAGTGTGCATTATCAGATCTTTTCCCCGCCGTTTGCTTCACTGTATACATACTCGAACAGCAACAGGGATTTAGGAAACTGCAAGACTAAGGCAGAGTTTTTTGAGCATTTCAAATTTATCGTTGGAGAGCAATTCAGGATTCAGATGCCGGGAAGAAACCTGTCTTTTCACTGCATGAATCTTCCCACAAGCAAAGAACGTGACGGATTTATTGGCATTGATGATTTTCGTGGTGATCTTATTCGGATTTATCAAGATGCAGGGTTTATCTATCATTCTGAGGTCACAATCTGGAAAGACCCGGTCACCGCAATGCAAAGGACCAAAGCACTCGGACTTCTACACAAGCAGCTTAAAAAGGATAGCTGCATGAGCCGCCAAGGTATTCCTGACTATTTGGTGACAATGAGAAAACCCGGAGAAAATCCAGAAAGAGTGACGCACACAAACGAATCTTTCCCCGTTTCGCAATGGCAAGAGTACGCTTCTCCTGTTTGGATGGATATTAACCAATCGAACACCCTCAACCGCGTCGAGGCCCGAGAGGAAGAGGACGAAAGGCATATCTGCCCTCTGCAGCTTGATGTGATCGAAAGAGCCTTAACACTCTGGACAAACCCCGGCGACATTGTCTTTACTCCGTTTCTTGGCATCGGCTCGGAAGTTTACCAAGCGGTTAAAATGGGCCGTAGAGGAATCGGCATTGAGCTTAAACCGAGTTACTTTGAACAAGCCGTAAAATACTGCAAAGAGCTCGAATTTGAGGATATGCAGATCAGTCTTTTGTAGGTGAGGATATGGACAATAAGCGGTACTACTGGCTTAAGCTTAAGAAGGATTTTTTCAAACGGCACGATATCCGCATTATTAAGTCAATGCCGAACGGCAAGGATTATGTTCTGTTTTACTTGCAACTCATGCTTGAAAGCCTAGACCACGACGGAGCCCTCCGATTTTCCGATACTATTCCTTATAACGAAGAAATGCTTGCAACTATCACCGATACGAATATCGACGTTGTGAGGTCGGCTATGAAACTGTTCACCGAACTTAACATGGTTGAAATAATGGACGATCACACAATCTACATGCACGAAGTTGAAAGATTGGTCGGCAGCGAAGGGTGGAGTGCAGAAAGGATGCGAAGGCTAAGGGAGAAGCAAAAATTCCCCGAATTACCGTCACAATGTGACAATGATGTGACAGCCTGTGACGATACGGTGACTAAGAGTAAGAGTAAGAGTAAGAGTAAGAGTAAGAGTAAGAGTAAGAGTAAGAGTATAGATACGATAGATAGTGCGGACAAGCCGCAAAAGCACAAATACGGCGAATACAAAAACGTCCTTCTTACCGATGAAGAACTCGAAAAGTTGAAAACCGAGTTCCCCGACTACCAAGAACGGATTGAGCGCTTAAGCGGTTACATTGCATCCGTGGGAAAGAAGTACAAATCACATTATGCAACAATCAGACAATGGGCGGCAAAGGATAAGCCAAAATCAAAGTTCGATGCGATCATGAACTACAGGGGTGAAGATGATGGATGAACAAGGCATAAAAAAAGCATTTATCCTTATGGGTACGCTCTGGTCGAATTACAAGCCGCCGCAGGATCCCAAAGAGATAAAAGCAACACTCGAAACCTGGTTAGGTTTCTTTCGCAACATCCCCGAAGAAGAGGTACATAGCACGATCATGAAAATGGCTGCTGAAGGTCGAGAATTCTCCCCGAATGTTGGGCAGATCTATGCGGCGATCAAATCGCACCGGGAAAAGATCAAAGAATTGCCCGCGCGCACAGAGAACGCCGCAACGAGGCTTCGAGACTACCGCAAGCCTATTGATGAAGCATATCGATCAAAAGGGTTATATCCGTATCACGAGGCTGGAGAGCACGGCATATCGAGCGGCGAATGGGAGAGGATGGTGAAAGCATGACTGAAGCGCAAGAGCAAATCGCCATAATCCAATGGGCAGCATACAACGTCGGAAAATATCCAGAACTTGAATTGCTGCATCATATCCCAAACGGTGGCAGCAGAAACAAAATCGAAGCCGCAAATTTAAAGCGGCAAGGTGTAAAACCAGGTGTCCCCGACCTCGACCTCCCGGTCGCGAGAGGAAAATATCATGGACTCAGAATTGAGATGAAAACCGAAACAGGCAAGGAAAGCTCAGAACAAATCTGGTGGCGCGAGAAACTGACCGAACAGGGATATTTCGCAACGGTCTGCCACGGTTTTGAATCAGCCAAGAGAACAATCGAATGGTACCTGAATTTGAAGGAGGACTTATGAGGACAATCGAACAAATCGAAGCGGAAATCAGAATGCTAGATGCTGCGAGCCATTTCGGAAACGAATGGAAACAGTCTCGGCGCGAATGGTTAAATGACGAACTCCGTGTCGCTCTCGCCGCCGACATCCCCCTTGACCGCCTCCGCGAAATCTGCACAGCAGAGCAGGACGGGCGGTGCGTGGTAATGCCCTGCAAGGTCGATGATACGGTGTATGTCAATAGCGGGTGTTTATTTTACCACGACGATGCACCATATACTCCATGCAAAGTCGTTGTAATAAAATCTACCAAACGAGAAACATCAATGCATTTGCGACCTTTATGTGAAAGCGCAGCAGGGACAAGGTATCACTTATGGTTTGGCGTATCAAGTATCGGCAAAACCGTTTTTCTCTCCCGAGAAGAAGCCGAACTCGCACTGAGGAAGGAGTGAGCAGAGATGACCGACATGGAACAAGACCTTTTCATTGCTAATGCTAGGATAGCAGTATTAGAAGCCGAACTCGACCGCTTGAAAGAAGCAAATCGGTGGATACCAGTGACAGAGAAGTTGCCGGAAGAAGACGGATTCTACATGGTGGACGGAGGTAAAGCAATGAAGATTGAGAAGTGTCCGTTTTGCGGCAAGGAAGTTGCCGAAATTTCTAACTGCCAAGAGTTGGAGGGGTGCAGGCATTTTAAGAAGTGCCCAGCAACAGAACCTTACGTTTGCGTTGTATGTAATATGCACGAGGGAGGCTGTGGTGCCAGTAGCGGATATTACGACAGTGCGGAGAAAGCCATCGCCGCATGGAACAGACGCGCCCAGCCGGAGATAACCGGCGAAACATCGGACGGATACCATACATTCAATGAGCTTTACCATCATCGGGCGGTATTGTTTTCGGTGATTTGCAATTCCAACCCAGAA
>DCTM01000012.1 GCA_002329565.1 Firmicutes bacterium UBA1440 | reverse complement strand
AAAAAGAAGTGCGCACATTGTATATGCAACTGAACGACGCGAAGAACAATCTCACAACTGCGCGCTCAGCTTACGAGAATGCAAAAGAAACGGCCAGATTGGCTAAATTGCAGTATGATTCCGGGCTCTGCACCATGACTGACCTGCAGGGCGCACAAACTGCGGAATATTCGGCACAGCTCGCCGTATCCTCCGCAATCACAAAGTATGATTTGGCGCTCTTCGCTTACAACAATTCTCCGTATATGACATCCACACCAAGCGGCTCCTCATCTGCCGGCGGTCATGCAGCCGAATAGATAAGCGATGTTTAGTAATTCGCGAATCACAACGCAGAAAAGCGGCAAATCGCGAACCGACAAAGCATCATAGCCAAGAAAGAAAAAATCGCGAGTCGGCAAACATCGCATCCGCGAAGCCTCGAATCCACAAAGCATCGCCGCCGCGAAGTCGTAAATCGCGCCGCCGCGAAGCCTCAGATAAACAAATGCACAAAATCGGTGTCACGCAAGCAGGCAAACAAGCCTATTGCACGACACCGATTTATTTTTTCCGTCCGGTCCCGTCTTGACTTTTTTATTTTTGCCCTTCAGTCCGGTCCTGTCTTTTTTATTATTTCATTCAGTCCGGCTCGCTCTTCTTACTCGCCGTCACTTTCGGAATCATCTTCCTCAGTGCCGGCATTGTAAATTTCTGAAATCATATCCGCAGTTTCGCCTTCATCGACCAGCCAGAACGACAACCCGTTGATGGTCTTAGAACGACCCGGAGCTGTCCATGTGTGCATGTCATCTTCGGAGAGAGCCGCTGCTTTGAGCGCCAGTTTCGTAGCCGTTCCAAGAGAAATGTCGGATTCTACGGTCTTCATCGCCACCTTAGAGACATCGACAATGCCGGATTTAAGCGCCTGCGCAAATGCCGCCTCGATGAACTTGTGATGAGCTTCAACTCTGCCGATATCGCCCTGCGCATAACCTGAACGGTAACGTAAATATTCCACAGCCTTATCACCGTCCAAAGTCTGCTGTCCTGCGGGAATGTCAATGCGTAGCGGTGGTTTGTCGTAAGGGTCGGTGTACTTCATGCGATTTTCTATGTATATCGGCACGCCGCCCATCTCATCGACAATCTTGCGTACATCGTCATAATCGATGACCGCATAATAGTTGATCGGCATACCGAGCAACACGTCGCTGACCGCCTCGGCAGTCTTAATCACACCTTCGCTGCTGTATACCGCATTTATCTTGAGCGAGGCACCAGACCTTCCTTTCCGCTCGCAGTACGTATCGCGCGGCACTGAAATTACATCAACGCGCTGATTTTTGAGATCGTAGCTCCCCACCATGATGACATCCGTCATGCCATCGTTGACACCAAGCACCAGAATATTAACCCTCTTACTGTTGGTGAACGCTTCATAGAATGGGCTGTTCGGGTCCACTATATAATCCATATCCCTGAGAATGCTCGCAGTGCCGGCAAACAAACGAATGCCGCCGAGCTTGTTAATTCCGATTTGTACGGGAGTCAGTGCTACAGTAAATATTACGAGGTAAAGTATAAATTTTTTCAAAAGTGTTTTTTCCGCCTTTTTCGGAGCCATTTTATTTCATCAGCTCCTTTTTCATTTCATTTTTATAGCTTTCCACTCCCGGTTGGTCGAACGGGTTTACACCCATCAGCAGGCCCGCTACCGCACATGTCATTTCAAAGAAATAGATCATCTGCCCCATATATGTCGGCGTCAGCGCCGGTATATCGATCTTGACTATCGGGATGCCGATGTTTCTGTGCGCGGCAATAACACCGTTAAGCGCAGCGCGNNTCATACTGCGTCCCGCCAAAAGCTCGCCCGCGGAATCCGGAAGCAGCAGATCCGTGTGCGGCCGGCAGACATCCAGCACGGTCTCAAAAAACATCTGCCTGCCCTCTTGCAGAAATTGCCCCATCGAGTGAAGGTCGGCACTGAACGACAGAGATGCAGGGAATATACCTTTACCTTCCTTGCCTTCCGATTCACCAAACAATTGTTTAAGCCATTCCGCAAAATACTGCAGTTGCGGCTCGTAATACTCAAATATTTCGATCGCCTTGCCCGCCTGCGCAAGCAAATAACGACATATAGCATAATCGGTAAGCTGCGCTCTCCAAACGTCCTGTGCGCAGGCGGCCCGAGCCCCATCCAACAAAGCGCGCACATCGATGCCCGCAGCGGCGATCGGCAACAGCCCCACTGCCGTCAGCACGGAATATCGTCCGCCGATATCATCGGGAATGACAAAGGTGCGATATCCTTCCCTGTCCGCTTCTTCGCGCATGATTCCCCTTTTGGCATCCGTCACGGCGTAGATTCTGCTGTGTGCTTCGGCCTTACCGTACTTTCGCACCAGCATATCCTTGAGCAACGCAAATGCCATCGACGGCTCCGTCGTCGTGCCCGACTTTGAAATCACGCAAAGGCAGACCTCTCTTTTCTCAGCATCTGCGAGAATTTCACTGTGATATGCCGCGCTCATATTGTTGCCGGCAAACCGCACCTCAACGCCGCCCGTCGCAGTATGTGCGAGGGCTTCCGTCACAGCGCGTGCCCCCAGATACGAGCCACCGATTCCAATGACGATCAGCAGATCACACTTTTGCTTGATTTCATCGGCGGCCGATAAGATATCTTTCAATTCCTCGCTGTCGCAACGCTCGGGTAACCTCACCCATCCGGAGAATTCCATACTGCCCGTCCGTAAGGTTTCGTACGCACTCAAGGCAGCGTCACGCATCGCTGAGATCTCATCTTCAGCAATCCCCGTCGTGCTCAAATCAATCTTCAAATCCATTATTCTCTATGCCCCCTAAAGTTTATATCTTTTATTGATTATTGATTTTTTATCTCCTGTAATCCGGCAACATCCGCGAAAGCCACTCGTGAATCTCAGCCGGATCCGTCAGAGCGATCCGTTTAACCTCTTCTTCGAAACGCTCTTCTCGCTCGTCATCCAGCAAATCGCGGAACTCCGACTCCGTCGCTATCGGATGCCCGATATATATCTTCTCGTGTGTCGTTTTTTCAATCATCTCGTCATCGATTAAGCTATCCTCGTGCAATTTTTCTCCCGACTTCAAACCTCTCACGACTATTTCTATATCCTGCTCGGGAATGTAGCCCGAAAGCTTGATCAAATTCTGTGCCAAATCCATCAATTTAATCGGTTCTCCCATATCCAGCACGAAGATTTCTCCGCCAAGTGCTATGGCGCCTGCCTGCAATATGAGTTGCGCCGCCTCAGGTATAGCCATAAAATATCCGCTCATCTCAGTATGCGGCACGGTGACCGGCCCACCCGCGGCAATTTCCTTTTTCAAGGTGGAAAGAAGTAGAGTGTTGTTGCCGAGAACATTGCCGAAGCGCACGGCGGAATAACATGTCTGCGAAACTTCACTGCGATTTTGAACCATCACCTCGCACAGCCGTTTCGTCGCGCCTATTACATCTGTCGGCTTGTTCGCTTTGTCGGCAGACATCATCACAAATCTGCGAACAATATACTTCTCAGCCAGATCAAGTAAAATCTTAGTACCAAGTAAGTTGTTGGCAATGGCCTCGCCGGGATTGCGCTCCATTAGTGTGGCATGGCTGTGCGCCGCAGCATGGAAAACAAGTTGCGGCTTGAATTTTTCAAAGATGAGCTCCATCCTCTCACGGTCACAGACAGAGGCTACCACAGTGTGAATTTCAGCCTGCGGATAAGAGGCTCGCAGCTCGTTTTCAAGAGTATATAGTGCATTCGCATCAAAGTCAAGCGCGATCAACCTGCGCGGCCGGAAGCGCATAATCTGCCTGCAAAGTTCGGCACCGATTGTACCGCCCGCACCGGTCACAAGCACGATGCTCCCTTCCGTATATCCCGTAATCTCCCGCATGTTGACCCGCGCCGCATCTCTTCCGAGCAAATCATCAATCTCGACGTCGTACAAATTGCTCGCGGAACTCTTGTCGTTGACAATATCGAGCAAGCCCGGCATCACCTTGATCTTACAACGCGTCTTGTTGCATTCGGCCAAAACATCTTTGATCCTCTTGCGATCTTCGGACGGTATCGTCACCAGAATTTCATCGACAGCGTATTTGCGCGCCAAATATCTGATCTTCGCCTTTCCTCCCGCTATTTTGACACCGTGTATCCTGGAACCCTTCTTTTGCGGATCGTCGTCGACTGCGACGACCACCTTCTTGCACTGGCTCGGATGCATCCGAATTTCATCGATCAATGAGGCACCCGTATCATCGGCGCCGACAATCATAACCCGCGTAACATTGTCACCCAGGATGTTCTTTTTGCCGATACGCAGAACGAAGCTGTTGAAATTTCCGGGGGTTCTTAACTTTTGAATAAAGCGATACATAAGACGTGAAGTCGCAAGCAACAGTATAATGATCATGCAAGCGATGAAATAGATACTCCCGGGCATGACTTGCTGCGTCAGACTCATATACGAAATTACCGGCACACAGCCCGCGGCAGAGCCAAGTGTAATACGAATCAGCTCTCGAGTACCCGCGTACTTCCATAGGCTGGTATAAACGCCGAAGGCTGCCAATATAAGAATATGAAGCAGCGTAATCATCGCCATATTGGCTCCGAAAACGCCGAAATGCATGGTAAAGACAGAGCTGTTGACATCGAAATCGAAGCGCAACAAAAACGCAACGATATAGGATAAGTTGATCAACAACATATCCGCTGCCAAGAAGATTGCGATCCTTATATATTTCATCATGTCCGAACCCTTTCCGCATGACATTTTCCTAAAGATATATACCTTTTATTATACATCTTTTTTGAATACACAACAACGCAATAGCATAAAAAAACGACGAAATCATCGTCGTATGTTCTCACGCTTCGGAAAGCTCCCTGCGCTTCAATCTTCTTTTGAGTTCCGCCCGTGGCGGCGCGGCTTTTTTATCACTACTTATAAAAGTCCTCCATCCTGATGCCGCTTTCACGCAATAATTCCCTCAACATTTTGAGACACCTTGCATGTATGCTTCTGACATTGCCGTAACTGAGATTCAGGCATTCTCCGATTTCTTTGAGCAACAAATCATCCACATAGCGAAGCTTCATTATTTCCCTGCATACCGGAGGGAGCACGTCAATCATTTGCACCACAAATTCGTTAAGTACCTTATGCCTCATTTCCTCTGCCACATTATTGCAGTGTAAAGATGCCTTCTCAACAATATCGCAGAAATCCTCACCGTATAATTCCAGCGGTTTTTCCTTTTGCTTGTTTTTTTCCATACAAGCAAAACTCCTGGCGATTTTGTAGGTCCAATTTTTCAGTTTGGCCTTGTCGTTCAGTTTTTTAATGTTTTCAATTACATAGCAGAACACATCGTCGACGATGTCCTCTATTTCATCCTTCGTAAATGTGGGGAAATTTCTGATTAAGTATTTTTCAACTGCGCAAGAGTTATATAAGACGCAGATCTGATATTCAATCTCATCTGCGTCGTCTGTTTTTTCAAAATAAAGGTTTCTGCTTTTAAAGAAAACTTCAGCTTTATCCATCATTCGATCTTCCTCTTAATGCTTGAATATACTGTTGTGTGATTTCCTCCATGAATTTCAAATCTTTTTCTTCAAGGTTGCACAAAGGAGCCAAAATATTTTGCTTGATTCTTTCTGCATTGTCACCACTGTCATTCATCGCGAAAGGCAGACCCGTTAAGATAAAATCAGCTGACAGATCCAGTACCTGCATCAGCTTGTATAAAGTTTGGAGTGACATTCCTTTTTCGCCGGTTTCAATAGCAGAAATAAATTTCGGCGTAACTCCGATTTGCTTCGCCACATCACCGCGAGTCAGGCCGAGCAGTTTTCTCTTATTGTATATTCTGGCACCTATGTCTTTCAAATCAAGTGTTTTTAATGCGATTTGCCTGTCCATAGGAGATTTTCCTCCAAAATAATTTATTTTTCAGCAATTGCCATATAAATTAAATTATAAAACGGGCTCCGGTGCATCCTCTATTTATATTAATAGTTGGAACTATGAGTTCTTTTATCAGAATATACAGAATTTTATGAATTGTTCGGTTTTTTTGTAACATTTTTTGTTTCAAAACTACCTTATTAAGTGTAAGGTGTTTTTTGAGTTGTTTACAACATAAAAGGTGAATAATTATGGAAATTCTTCAAAACAATCTGCAATTAATCCGTGTAGAAAAGAGAAAGAGTCAAACGCAAGTGGCACACGCACTTCACATTTCAAGAAGTACTTATGCAATGTATGAAATGGGGAAACGGCTTCCGGACATAAGCCTTCTTTACAGCATGTCCAAGTACTTCGATGTTCCTATGGAGTACTTATACTGTACTGATACCCGACGTTGCATCGAGGAGTTGAAACTTTACTTAAAGATGTCTTCCGACGAGAAACGACTTTTGAATATGTACAGATTCCTATCTGACTACGCGCGAGGCAGGCTTATGGAACGAGCCGAATTGCTGATGGATGAGCAGGAGATGATGCTCAATACCGGAGAAAGCCGTGCTGACCTGTCGAAAGCGCCTTACCGCAGCGAAGGTGAGTATGACAAGATAATTAGAATCTATTGAATAAAAAAAATTTAAAGAAAGGTTTTAACAACTTGCACCGTTGAGTCTTGCGACTTGCCCTCATGCAAAAGAAAATCGAAGCATGTTGACGAATATGCTTCGATTTTTTGTTGTCTCATATCTTTTTCGTTACGTATTGTTACTCTTCCATACCCGGCAGGGCCTGTATAGCCTTAACCGCCTCGTTGGATGCGCTTTGCGTGTTAAGCGCCGTATTGAGGAAAGATTCTGCGAGCATGCTGTAGTCCTGATTCTCAGCCGCCATATACGAGATGTTCTCCGTAAGCAGAGTATATTGCTCAAGCACCGCCGCAAATTCATACACCGCTTCGGCCGCCGCCTTTTCCTCCTCGGTCAGTCCCGAAAGCTTGAGCAAGGCCCTCGCATCTATAGTATTGTATGCCGCGGTCTTATAATAGTCGCTTATCGTTTCGGCTAAAACAGCTTTTTCCTCCGGCGCAAGCAGCGTGAGTGCAGAAATCGCCGAAGTCACGTCGTTGTAAAGCTCAGAAGAAGCGTTATACACAGCCTCAATCTTTTCGCAATTTTCGGAAACGGGCGTCTCCGCTTTTTCCTCTTCCGATTCGATGGTGACTGTTTTAGTCTTTTCGTCCCATTCTATATCGTTGCCCATCAGCTCCGCCACAGCGCGCAGCGGCAAATATATGCTGCCGTTATACCACAGCGGTGCAATCGCAATCCCGCTCGCATCCTTAAACTTGACCGGGTTAAAATCGTAAAATATATAAATATCGCTTCTCATGCTCACCGACACTTCCGCAGGTGTCCCCTTCACCGGTTGCAACACAGTGGTAACGTACGGTGATTCTCCTTCAAGCTTGCCGAGCGATTTGGCCGGATTTGTAATCGTGCGTCCGATGAAAATGCTCTTCGCGCTTCCCTGCCATTCAATCGGTTCGCGCATAAGTCCTGACACAGCTCGTACCGGCAAATACGTGCTGCCTTTGCATATGATAGGGTATACCACCGCACCGTTTGCATCTTTGAACTGAAGCGTCTGCCCCTGAAGCTCCACTTTGACATCCGGCCTGAGCCATGCCACGCTGCCGGTCTGTGTACTGCTTTCCCCTGCGAAGACCGTACCGGAGGCAATCAATGCAATGAAAAGTGTCAAGCATATCGTCCATTTTCCTTTTTTCATTTGTACTCTCCTCTCCCCTTTTGCCGTATTATACCATAAATGCGTAAATTTTTGTACATCATTTATGATCCAATAATCTACCCTGCGGCAACGCCGTGTGCCAACGAAAATGCCGCACCCCGGTCGTTGCGTTCATTATACCATTATTCAAACAATTTATGGAAATTTTTTTATCGATTTCGTCCTATTTTTCGGAATTGCGACGCAGTTTTTCTCTTTTCGGCATCTTCCCGGGAAATATCACCCTGTACCGGTTGAAAACGAGGAAAAATACAGGTATAATATGATGATGGCAAAAAAAGGTATTTGATATGACCAACACAAGAAAAAGGTGAAGATATGAGCGACGACAGACAAAGCGGAGCCGCAAATCCCAACAATATCTATAAAACCAGAAAGCTATACAGAAGGTATAAAAAATACGAGCCGCTCGCTATGGAACCTCTCGAT
>DCTM01000057.1 GCA_002329565.1 Firmicutes bacterium UBA1440 | reverse complement strand
ACAGTGATTGTCGACTGCTCCGCCGCGATCAAATACTGTCTGTTGTCGAAGCTCGATTGGGTCGCACGGTTCGGCGGTGATGAGTTTGTCGTTTGTTTAAACGGGGCTGCCCGGGAAAAAGTGATCGAGGTGGCGAAAAATATATGCAAAAAAATTGCCGATATGAGGATCGAGGAAAACGATAGCGTAAGATTCTCAGCTTCGGTAGGGATATCGGTCACGCATGGAAATATGACCGCTGCCGAGTTGCTTGCACTTGCAGACGCACGCATGTATAAGGCTAAGAAGATTGGCAAGAATTGCATTGTGGCAGACGGTCCGGGACTTGAAAAACCATTGCAATGAAGAAAAAAACAGCTATGATGACAGAACAAATACACCCTTTTGCACCTATTTACGATAAGTACAGCAAAGTGCTTATTTTGGGATCGTTCCCATCGGTCAAATCACGTGAGACCGCTTTTTATTACGGGCATCCGAGCAATCGCTTCTGGAAAGTGACCGCAGCCGTCATGGGTTGCGCGGTACCTGAAACTGCAGAGGAGAAGAAAGCGTTTTTGCTGCAAAACGGCATCGCGGTCTGGGATGTGATTCGGAGCTGCAAAATCGAAGGATCTTCAGACAGCAGCATCAAGGATGCGGTGCCGAACGATTTCGGAGAGATCCTGCGGCACTCTTCCATCACACACATCTTTGCCAACGGCGCGTTGGCGGCTAAAATTTATAACGATCACAAAATATCCCGCGTGACCGGTATAGAGATAATAACATTGCCGTCCACGAGTCCTGCCAATGCAGCCTACAATGTAGAGCGACTTTGTGAGCATTGGCGGCAGATTGCGGAATATTGTAAAGGATGAACAGTATGAGTGACAATAAAAGCATATCGGAACGCTTGGAGGCGGTCAGACATATTGCCGAGGCGGAGGGGGCGGACATGTATATTGTCCCAATCGGTGATTCCCACGGCTCTGAATATATCAGCGATCACTTTAAGTGCTTGGAATATATCACGGGCTTTACGGGCTCGGCGGGGACTGCAATCGTACTCGGAGGACGGCTTGCCGGTGCGGCACCGGCTGTACTGTGGACGGACGGCAGGTATTTTCTGCAGGCGGAGGCCGAGCTGCGCGGCACCGGCATCGAGGTTATGCGCAGCGGTGAACCCGGTGTGCCGACGCTGTACGAATATATCGAAACACATCTGCGCCCCGGTATGGGGGTAGGATTTGACGGCAGGATGCTTTCTGCCGAGCAAGGTGTCGCCATAGAAAACATCGCTGAAAAACAAGGGGCGACACTGTATCCGCGCCTCGATCCGTTCGATGAGATCTACGGGACGGATCGAGCTTGGCCGGCGCGCCCTGAGCCTGAGTTCCGCGGAATATTTGAATACGGCGAGGAATACGCCGGCCAAGGCGGCGCCGCCAAGGTGGCGGCGCTGCGGGCGCGGATCGCAAAGGAAAATGCCGATGCGGTCGTCATCTCAGCCCTGGACGACATCGCTTGGCTGTTAAATCTGCGCGGCAGCGACATTCCGTACAACCCGGTCTTCTTTGCGCACCTCACAGTCACCGCTTCGGAATTAAAAATCTTTGTGCCTGAAGCGAATACAGACGCCTTCCGCGCACTCTGTCCTTATGCGGAAGTGTTGCGCTACGAAGATTTTTACAATGTACTTCAATCACTTGCAAGCGGCACATGCGTGTTGCTTGACAAGAGCAGCGTCAACTTTGCCGCCTACAAGTGTATTTTGCATACTTCGCAAGCAGAGATCAAAGATATTCCCAACGCTGCACTTCTGCCAAAGCATATCAAAAATGACACGGAAATGCGCAATATCAGAGCGGCGCACCTCAAGGACGGCATCGCGGTCACAAAGTTCATTTATCACTTGAAAAAGCGCATAAAAAACGGTGAACATATCACAGAGCAGGACGCCGCCGAGATGCTCGAGACATTCCGCCAAGCACAGGACGGTTATATCAACCCTTCATTTTCACCGATAATAGCCTACCNNCCTACGGAGAACACGGTGCAATCATGCATTACAGTACGGAGCACGCAGGAACCGGGCAAACCGTTATCGCGCGTGCAGGATTTTTGCTTGCCGATACCGGGGGGCAATATCTGCAGGGAACGACAGACATTACGCGCACCCTCGCCATGGGACCGTTGAGCAGGGAACAAAAGCAACATTACACTGCGGTGCTCAAAGGGAACCTCAATCTTGCGGCCACCGTATTCCCCGCAGGCACGACAGGCCTGCATTTAGATGCGATCGCGCGCAAACCGCTGTGGAAGATCGGACTCGACTACAATCACGGTACCGGACACGGAGTGGGCTGTTTTCTGAACGTGCACGAGGGTCCCGTCGCCATAAGCCGCAAGAGTAAGATTGCCGGAGATTTCCCGTTGCAGGCAGGCATGCTGATCAGCGATGAACCGGGAGTGTATCTCTCCGGTTGCTACGGAATACGGCTGGAAAATTTGATGCTCTGCGTACAGGATTCGCAACATCTCGGATTTCTGGCCTTCGACACCGTTACGCGCGTACCGTTTGAACGGGATGCCATTCTGCCGGAAGAAATGGACGAGATTGAGAAATCACTCCTGAACGCCTACCACGAGGCCGTCAGAGACGCATTGCTTCCATATATGGATGAGGAAGAGACCGCTTGGCTTAAAGAGCAGACAGCACCGCTGTTATAAAAGAAAACGGCGGGTACAATGTGCATAAGACCGCAAATATAACGAAATATTCGAAAATATATTTATTTTATATCAGCCTTGTGATATAATGCTTAAGTATTTTTTACTGATTACGGAGGAACAAAGTATGGAAAGACTTATAGGGACCGTTTCCAGAGGTGTCAGAGCCCCTATTATCAGAGAAGGAGATAACATTGTCGACATCGTTGTCGACAGCGTGTTGAAGGCTTCTCAAGCGGGCGGATTTGAAATCGCCGACCACGATATCGTCGCCGTTACCGAGGCGGTTGTGGCTCGAGCACAAGGAATCTATGCATCCATAGATCATATCGCACGCGATATTAAGACGAAGTTTGAGGACGAAACAATAGGTGTCATTTTCCCTATCCTTTCCAGAAATCGCTTCGCAATCTGTCTGAAGGGAATCGCAAGAGGCGCAAAAAAAATCGTCCTGATGCTGAGCTATCCGTCGGACGAAGTGGGCAATCATCTGATCGACATCGACATGCTCGATGAAAAAGGAGTCGATCCTTACAAGAACCTTCTCACCGAGCAGCAGTTCAGAGAATTGTTCGGCATCGTCAAGCACCCGTTCACAGGCGTAGATTACATCGAATATTACAGAGGATTGATTGAAGAACAGGGCTGCGAAGTTGAGATCGTACTTGCCAACGACTGCCGTAAGATCCTCGATTACACGCAGAATGTACTGTGCTGCGACATTCACTCAAGAGCACGCACCAAGCGCATCCTCAAAGCAAACGGTGCCGCCAAGGTGTACGGACTCGATGATATTCTCAGCACCTCCGTCGACGGCAGTGGATTTAACGAAAATTACGGTCTGCTCGGCTCTAACAAGGCTACGGAAGAGAGCATCAAGCTGTTCCCAAGAAATTGCCAGCCGATTGTAGACGACATCAGCAGAATTTTCTTTGAAAAGACGGGCAAGAAGGTAGAAGTGATGGTATACGGCGACGGAGCCTTCAAGGACCCGATCGGTAAGATCTGGGAGCTCGCCGATCCTGTGGTTTCTCCTGCTTATACGGCAGGTTTGGAAGGCCAGCCGAACGAGATCAAGCTCAAATATCTCGCAGACAACGACTTCTCGCACCTCAGCGGAGATGCACTGAAAGAGGCGATTTCGAACTATATCAAGAACAAAGATTCCGACTTGGTCGGCAACATGGTCTCGCAGGGTACGACACCGCGCAGACTGACAGACCTCATCGGTTCGCTGTGCGACCTGACCTCGGGCAGCGGCGACAAGGGCACACCGATCATTCACATCCAAGGCTATTTCGACAACTATACGAACATGTAGTTGCGATTACCTCATAACATGACATAAAAACAACACCGCCACGTATATTTTAAGATGAGATTGAAATATATGGGCGGTGATTTTTATGGGAATTTATATCAATAAAAGAAACTTAAAACGCCGTGCGCTGCGTGCGGGCAAGCTGGCTGCAGTCTTTTGCCTGTGTGCTGCAACGGCAGCGGCAATGACGACATTTTTAACAGGTCGCGCCGATATCATGCAGACTGCGGCGGACGGTAACTGGGGACTTTCATTCCAAGAAGAAGGGAAGCCGCCCGTCGGCAATGCGACCGCAGATTATTTGAAAAAGTACGATGCATATTACGCCGACGATACCACAAAGAAGGTATTATACCTTACCTTCGATGCGGGCTATGAAAACGGCAACACCGGCAAGATCCTAGACGTACTGAAAAAGCACAAAGCGCCTGCCTGCTTTTTCTTGGTCGGCAACTACATCGAGACTAACTCCGAAATGGTGAAACGAATGGCAGAGGAGGGGCACACGGTAGGCAACCATACTATGCATCATCCCGACATGTCATCCATCGGCACGAAAGAGGCTTTTACGAAAGAATTGCAGGAGCTTGAAGCTCTCTACAAGCAGGCGACAGGAAAGGAAATGAAGAAATATTACCGGCCGCCACAGGGCAAATACAGCGAGGAAAATCTCAAGATGGCGCAAGCACTGGGATATAAGACTGTCTTCTGGAGTCTGGCATATGTGGACTGGTATGAATCGCAGCAACCTACGAAACAGGAAGCATTCGATAAGCTGGTCCCACGCGTGCATCCCGGGGCCATCGTTCTGCTGCACAGTACATCCAAAACCAACGCCGACATTCTCGACGAGCTTCTGACGAAGTGGGAGGAGATGGGCTACGAATTCAAACCGATTACGGCGCTGCAGTAAAAACAAAAATGCAGAATATTACATTTTAATGTCGAAATTTGGCATTAACGAAAATTGCAAGAAAATTGTGATAATATAATATGGAAATGTTATTCGTATGCAGCTGAGGTATTGTTATGTTGAATTTATTGATATACGATGATGAAAAACCTTTCCTAAAAAAATTCAGAAAGCAAATTATCAAAACGGCAGTAGATATAGCAGCAAATACCAACTGCAATTCCGGCCAAAAGAGTGTTGAATTTCATTCGGAAGACAACAGACATCTTCCGGGTATTGCTGTGGCGGAAATAACATTCAAGGCCGTTACCGATGGCTTAAATGAGAAAACAAGAGGAGACAGTCCGGGAATAATTCCGTGTTTGCCTCCTTGTTTTTTATTGAGTTAAAGCGATAAAAGGAGCTGATAGACAAATCTGAGCGACAAATTGTTTAGTCGCCGAGGGAGAATATCCGCACTCAGCACTTATATATGTTGTTAAAAAATTAACGAAAAAATGCATAATAATTACATTTTAACAGCAAAAGTATGCAATATTGGAAAAAACAAGAAAATTATGGTAATGTGTCGATATGACTAAAATTTAACAAAGGAATGTATATGTGGAATTTATTGATATACGATGATGACAAACTTTTTTTGAAGCAATTCAGAAAGCAGATTATTGATACAGCAGGCGATATCATAGGGAACATCAGTTGCATTTCCGACCAAGAAAGCTTTCAATTTCATTTAGAAGAGAAATTTTGCAAACTTCCGTGCATTGCTATCGTCGAAATAAAATTCAAATCCGGCATAAGCGGCTTGGAAATTGCAAAACAACTCTTAAGTGCAAATCCGCTTGCACAGATTATTTTCATGTCTGAATATCAAAATTACAGCTTTGATGTATATGAAGTGGAGCATATTTTCTTTCTGGAAAAACCAATAAAAAAAGAATCCTTGGATAAGGCGCTTCGCCATGCTGACAAAAAGCTCCAAAGATTACAACCTCAAGTGCTCCCTATTGTGACGAGGACGTTTACCGTGGCGGTTCCGGTTGAGCAAATTATTTACCTGGAAAAAGCAAATCGCAAGATTAATGTATTTACGGAGGAGAGAACTTCCCCCTACACTTTTTACGCGAAATTTTCGGAAATAGAAAAGTATGGTACCGTCAACTTTTGCCGTTGTCACAACAGCTACGTTATCAATTTAAAGTACATAAAAAAAATGCAGGGCACCTCTTTTTATATGATAAACGGAGCCAAGATCCCAATAAGCAGAAACAAATATCAGGATGCCAAAGAGTGCTACTTAAGATTTTTACAACGGGGCGACTTGTAGAGGTGTACGCATTAATACATCTCAGATATGTAAAGCTACATATAAGACATACTTTTAATGCGGATATAATTTTATATTATATTAATAAAAATATTAATAAAAATAAAATAGGAGGAAAAGATGAGAAAGAGAAAAGGATTTGCGCTTTTTCTGGCATTAGCAATGGTATTTTGCTATATGCCGGGCATGGCCTTCGCAGATGAAGGCACAAGCAGCATGTCATTTGCGGACATGCCGTCCGATTGGTCAACCGAAGCATTGCAAAATGCGGTGAACAACGGACTGATATCCGGCTATGACAGCGCAGGAGGGGCTAAACTCATCAAACCGACGGGTAACCTCACAAGAGCCGAAATGGCTACAATCGTTAATCGCGCATTCGGAGCGACCGAAAAAGCAGCGCTTACGGGTGTAAGCGATGTAGCATCCGATGCATGGTATGCGGGCGAGATGGCAAAGGCTGTCAAGATGGGTACATATAAGCTTGACACAAAGATGCGTCCGAATGACAGCATTACAAGACAGGAAGCCTTTACCGTGCTGGCAAGAGCATTCAAGGTTTCCGGAGCAGGCAGCAGCGCATTGAATGCGTTCGCCGACAAAGGCAACGTCGCCTCTTGGGCTGCAGACGGCATCAGCGGCCTCGTAGTTGGCGGCTATGTTGCGGGATCGGGCGGTATGCTCAACCCGACAGCGTCGATTACGAGAGCTGAGTTCGCCAAGATTATGGACAACATGGTTAAGACCTACATAACCAAGGCAGGCACAGTGACAGAAGTTGCAAGCGGCAACGTAATGATCAACGTACCGAACGTAACACTGCAGAACGTGACGGTAAACGGCAACCTTATCATCGGTGACGGTGTAGGCAACGGCGATGTCACCATCGACAACGTCAAAGTCACAGGCGATACCATCGTCAGAGGCGGTGGCGTCAACTCCGTCATCATCAAGGGCGGCAGCAATCTCGGCAACATCGTCGTAGCAAAAGTAGACGGTAATGTCAGAGTAGCCGTGCAGGGTGATGCCGATGTCGAAGTTATCTACATCGATGACGGAAACGACGACGTTATAGTCGAAGGAACAGTCGGCACAGTGGAAGTAGCTGCGGCAGACGTACCTGTCACAATCAAGAATGCCACAATCGGCGAAGTCAAAGTCACGGCTGAGAATGCCGACGTAAAAGTCGCTGACGGAGCAAAGATTGAAAATGTAACCCTTGGCGCAAACGCAACGGGTGCAACGACTGAAGTGCAGAAGGGTGCTACCGTCACAAACGTTACAGTACAAGCTGAAAAAGTAACAGTTAAGGGTGACGGAACGGTCAAGAATGTCGACGTAAAAGCCGACAGTGCAAAAGTTGACACCAAGGGTACAACCGTAAAAGTTGACACAGGTGTTGAAGGCACAACAGCCGGCGGCAAAGAAGTTACAGGCGGCACAAGCTCCACCACAGGCACAACCACGCCTGCAGCAGGCGGCGGCGGTGGCGGCGGTGGTTCCAAAACGATAGCAGTAAGTGCTATTAGTGTG
>DCTM01000020.1:165-14762 GCA_002329565.1 Firmicutes bacterium UBA1440 | reverse complement strand
TACAGCCGGTATCAGAAGAAAGAACAAGATAAATGAGGACATCGAGCGCTACAGTGTTATCCGTGCAGTGGCAGCTATCGAACGTTGCGACGTCGCACTGTTGATGATCGACGCAGAAGAAGGTATCACCGAACAGGACAAGAAGATTGCAGGCATTGCCCACGAAGCCGGCAAGGGTATCATCGTTGTCGTCAACAAGTGGGATCTGATCGAAAAAGAGACCAACACCATGCGCGACTATAAAAAAGAAATCGAGCGTGAATTGACGTTCATGTCTTATGCACCGATCGTCTTTATCTCGGTACTTGAGAAACAGAGAATTCAAAATGTCATCGACCTGGTAGACTATGTGTCCGAAAAACGTGCGTTGCGTATACCGACGGGCCAACTTAATTCACTGATTACCGACGCGACGATGATGAAACAACCGCCTTCCGACAAAGGAAAGCGCCTGAAAATTTACTATGCCACACAGGTTGGCGTCAAACCGCCGCTGTTCAGTTTCCAGATCAACAAAAGGGATTTGATGCACTTCTCATACGCCAGGTACCTGGAGAATAAGATCAGAGAGGGATTCGGATTCGAGGGCACCTCGATCAAATTTGTCTTCCGAGAAAAAGGGGAGAAGGAATGATGGACATCAGTATTTTCGGACTTCTGCTTTTTATCTTCGTGCTTATCGCCGCTTATTTGATCGGCAATATTATGCCTGCGATTATAATCGGCAAAATCTACGGAGTTGATATCAAGAGGGAAGGCAGCGGCAATGCGGGGACGACAAACGCATTGCGCGTGCTCGGCAAAAAAGCGGCCGCACTTACGCTGCTTATAGATATTTCAAAGGGTGTTATCGGTGTAAACCTTGGCTGCCTCGCAGCGAGAACTGAGTTGCTCACCGGTTGGTGGCAGGACAACTTCGCATTTCTTTGCGCTATAGCTGTCTTTGCGGGTCACATTTGGCCGGTATTCTTTAAATTTAAAGGAGGCAAGGGCGTGGCAACTGCTTTCGGGGCCTTAACCGCAATCTCGCCTGCACTCGGATTTTCTGCGCTGGCTGTCGTGGTAATCGTGGTTCTTATCACACGCCGCATGTCGGCGGGTTCCGTGATAGGTGCCTTATCGGCGCCGTTCTTGACATATCTGTGGATACCGGCATTTTTACCGTACGCTTGTGTAATGATATTGATTGTGCTGTACAAACATAAGGCAAATATACAGCGGCTGATGAAAGGCGAAGAACCCAAGCTGAACTTTAAAAAATAAACGGAGCAAGACGCCCCGTCAATGGAGGATGAGAGTATGAAAAAAATTGCCAACATCGGTGCCGGCAGCTGGGGCACCGCGCTTGCAAACACCTTGGCCACAAAAGGGCACATCGTAAGGATATGGGATTTAAACGAACAGCATCTTAAGGATATGGCTGCTGCGCGTGAAAATACGCGCTATCTGCCCGGAGTCAAGCTTTCGGATAACATTGAAATCTGCTTTACTCAAGAAGAAGCGATTAAGGATGCCGATGTTGTGCTGTTTGCTGCACCTGCTCAGCATTTCAGAAGTGCGCTTTCGAATGCCAAAGCATATATGCACGATGATATGCTGATTATCAACGTCGCCAAGGGAATCGAGCAGAAAACTCTCATGCGCCTCTCCGAGGTCGCCGAAGAGCTGCTCGGCAAGGACATCGTGGATCGCAGATATGTCAGCCTGTCGGGACCGTCGCATGCCGAAGAAGTAGGTAAGTTCATGCCGACGACGGTGTCGGTGGCGTCCAAGCATATAGAAACCGCCGAAGAAGCGCAGGATCTGTTTATGACAAACCGTTTCCGTATTTATACATCCACAGATGTCGCAGGTCTTGAGCTCGGCGGCGCACTGAAAAACATAATCGCGCTCGGTGCGGGTATCTCGGACGGTATGGGATTCGGCGACAATGCCAAGGCTGCGATGATGACGCGCGGATTGGCGGAGATTACCAGACTCGGAGTTAAGCTCGGCGCACAGGCACAGACATTTTCGGGACTGGCCGGTGTGGGAGATCTGATAGTTACTTGCACGAGTATGCACTCTCGCAACAGACGCTGCGGTATAATGATTGGTGAAGGCATGCCACCGAACGAGGCGGTCGAAAAGGTAGGCATGGTCGTCGAAGGTATCTATACAACCGATGCCGCTTACAACCTTGCGCAAAAGGTCGGCGTAGAGATGCCGATTACCGAATGTATCTATCGTGTCGTAAGGGGCGAGATTCGAGCTGACGAGGCTGTGGAACTTCTTATGTCGCGCGAGAAACGCCATGAACCGGAACATCACTGATAAAAACAAAAGTACCGACGGAGATTCCGCCGGTCTTTTTTATTTTATCGTATTCTTTTGTTAGAGGAACAATTCCGCAATTTGGATGGCGTTTGTGGCGGCACCCTTTCTGACCTGGTCTCCGCAGCACCAAAGTGCAATGCCGTTATCGTTTGTGAGATCCTTGCGAATGCGCCCTACGTAAACGATGTCTTGGTAGCTTGTAATCAGAGGCATCGGGTATTTTTTATTGGCCTTGTCGTCATACAGCTTGCAACCGGGGGCGTCCGCGATTACAGCGGCGACATCGGCGGTTGAAACGGGATTTTCAGTGATAACGGTTGCAGAGATAGAGTGTGACCGTACGACCGGAACGCGTACGCAGGTGCAGTTGACCTTCAAATCAGGCAGATGCATGATCTTACGACCCTCGTTCTGCATCTTCATCTCTTCGTCCGTATAGTCATTGTCGAGAAAACTTCCGATGTGCGGAATAAGGTTCTCGGCTATTTGATATTGAAATACATTCGCTGTGACAGGGTTGCCTTCAATGAGGGCCTTTACTTGCTCCTGCAGTTCAATCGGCCCGGCCGCGCCTGCGCCGCTGACGGCCTGATAGGTAGAGACCGTCATGCTCTTGATTGGGGAAAGCTTGTTGATAGGGTTGACCGCTACTGCTGTGATGATGGTCGAGCAATTCGGGTTTGCGATGATACCGTTATGTTTCTTGGCATCGTCGGGGTTGATCTCCGGAACGACCAACGGCACGTCATCGTGCATGCGGAAGGCACTCGAGTTATCGATATAGATGGCACCTGATGCTTTGATGGCGGGAGCCAGTTCGCGGGAGAGTCCGCTGCCGACGGCACCGAGGACGATATCGAAGCCTGAGAAGGCGCTTGTCGTTGCTTCCTTTATTTTTATCTTCTCGCCGCGGAATTCAATTTCCTTGCCTGCACTTCTTGCACTGGCAAGCGGTGTGAGCGCAGATACGGGGAAGTTTCTTTCCTGCAGCAGGTGAATCATTTCTCGGCCGACGGCACCCGTAGCACCGAGTACGGCAACGTTAAATTTTTTTGACATATTTTTTTGTTCCTCCTTGCAAGTCATTTTTAGGTAAAGCTGTGATACAGAACGCGGATAGCCTTCTCGAAGTCGTGATTCTCTACTCCGACCATGATGTTGATCTCGTCCGCACCTTGTTCAATCACTCTGATGTTGATATTGTTGTCTCCGAGAGCTTTGAACAGCCTGCCGGATACTCCCGGCCGGTAGGCCATCCTTCTGCCTACAACGGCGATAATGCTGATGTCCGGCGTAACCTTTATAGAATCCGGTTCGCATTCCTTGGAAATTTCGCCGATGAGCAGCGGAATGCGCTCTTGCTGTGTGCCGGGCGCGATCACGATGGAGAAACTGTCGATACTGCATGGTATATGTTCGACATTGATATTGAATCGTTCTACGATATCGAGAACGCGCTTGATGTAGCCGATGCTGTCGGAGATACCGCTCTTATTTAAGGATATGATAGTATAGTTCTTTTTGCCCGAGATACCTGTAATAAATTTGAATCCGTCCTCGCTCGGGTCAGGCGGAAAATCTTCCATAATCAGAGTGCCGGGCGCAGTATAGTCGTTTGTATCCTTTATATAAAGAGGAATATTTTTTTTGCGCACAGGGAAGACGGTCTCTTGATGAAGTACATCGGCACCCATGTAGGAAAGCTCACGCAGCTCGCTGAATGTGACTTCGGAGATTACGCGCGGGTTATCTACGATGCGAGGGTCAGCCATGAGGATGCCGGGTACATCCGTCCAGTTCTCATAGGCATCAGCATTAAGTGCCGCTGCCGCCAAGGAACCGCTTATATCTGAGCCGCCGCGCGAGAACACCTTTACGGAGCCGTCGGATCCGCAGCCGTAGAATCCCGGCAATACGATTTTGTCATGCAACGCAAATATTTCGTTAAGCGCTTTTTCCGTCTTTTCGATATTTATTTTCCCGTCAAAGTTGAAGAACAGCCATTGAGATGAGTCGACGAACTCATAACCGAGATACTCGGCCATCAGTTTGGCGTTCAAATATTCACCGCGCGATACGAGGTAATCTATAGACATGTCCTTGCGCATATTCTCTTTGATCTTTGCAAATTCCTCATCCAAGTCGATTTCCAAATTGCAGCCTGATGCGATTTCGCAAAATCTGCCTTCGATGATTTCAAAGACGGTTTCGTAGGAAACGCCGTATTGTAGGTGCGCGTGACAGAGATAGAGCAGGTCGGTGACTTTGTGGTCGCCGGAAAAGCGCTTTCCCGGTGCGGATACGACGATTACTTTACGCGAATCGTCCGCTGCGACGATTTCCTTCACCTTGGCGAACTGCTCTGAACAGGACAGAGACGAGCCGCCGAATTTTGCTACTTTCAACATAATTGCTACCTTCCGTTTCGTTGTCTGATTGTAAATCAAAAAATTTTATCTGTCTTTCAAATAAAAACACTTGTATTTCATTGGAAGATAGAGTATCATAAATAAACGAGAAAAGCAATAGCGAAAGGAAAAAATATGTTTTATTTCAGTACACGTGACAAAAGTATAACAGCAAAACCGTCTGAGGCTATTCTAAACGGAATTGCAGCCGACGGCGGGTTAAATATACCGGAAAGCTTTGACTCACTTAAGTTTGATCCTCGGGAATTGCAGGGAATGACGAACCTCGAGATTTCTGAGAGAATCCTCGCAGAGTTCTTCACTGACTTTACCGAAGAAGAGATCAAGGACTGCGTCAGGAACGCTTACGCGGGCAGATTTCCGAACGACGATATTGCGCCGTTGACAGCAGTGGGCGATGACTTCGTAATGGAATTATATCACGGACCGACCTGTGCATTCAAGGATGTAGCGCTTTTGGTGCTTCCGCAGTTGATGACGCGGGCGATGAAGAAAAACGATATAAAGGAAAAGATTCTCATTCTCACCGCTACGAGCGGCGATACAGGCAGCGCGGCGCTGAACGGTTTTGCCGACGTCGAGGGAACGGAAATCATAGTATTTTATCCGAAGACGGGCATCAGCGTCGTTCAAGAACGGCAGATGACTTCTTGCAAAGGAAATAATGTGCACGTCTGTGCGGTCAAAGGAAATTTTGACGACGCTCAGCGCGGAGTTAAGCAGATATTTGCAAATGTAGGAGATACCATTCCGGGCGTCAGGCTCTCGAGCGCGAACTCGATTAATATCGGCAGACTGGCACCCCAGATAGCTTACTATTTCAAAGCATACAAAGATTTGATGGCAATGGGGCGTATCACATGCGGCGAAGCGGTTAACTTCGTCGTTCCGACCGGCAACTTCGGAGATATCCTCGCAGGCTATTTTGCCAAAAAGATGGGTCTGCCGGTGGCAAAGCTGATTTGTGCGTCCAATGAAAACGACGTATTGACTGAATTTTTCACGACAGGGTCTTATAAGAGCAAGCGGCCGTTTCACGTCACGAACTCTCCGTCGATGGACATACTGGTTTCGAGCAACCTTGAGCGCTTGATTTGCATGGTATGCGGACATGAAAAGACCAAAGAATACATGACGCAGCTGGCACAGACCGGCGAGTACACACTGACCGCAGACGAATTGACAGCGATACGCACGGAGTTTGAGGCCGGCTGTACAGACAGCACGGAGACTCTGCGAACTATAAGGGGTGTTTACGAGGCACACAAGTACCTTATAGACACCCATACGGCAGTGGCATGGAAAGTATGCCAAGATCGCAAGCAGGAAAACGATAACGGTTGCGTCAATGTAATCCTGTCGACGGCATCTCCGTACAAATTTTCGGGAAGCGTACTCGAAGCTCTTACGGGAGAGGCGGTCGCAGATACCGGATTTGAGTTGATGGATCGTCTGCACGACATGACGGGTGTGCCAATTCCTGCGGCCTTGGAAAAAATGAAACTTACAGAGCCTGTTCACAACAATGTTGTCGACAAAGAGCTCATGAACAGATATGTGACAGAGAAGGGAAGTAAATAAAATGGCTGAAATAAAAAAAGTAAAACTGCGCGTGCCGGCGACGACGGCAAATATGGGACCGGGATTTGACTCCCTCGGCTGCGCGCTTTCGATGTATAATTATTTTACGTTTGAAAAGACGGAAGAAGGTCTTGAAATTATAGGTTGCGATAAAGAATATTGCACAAAAGAAAATCTCGCATATCAAGGTTACGAGGCAGTTATGAATTATCTCGGACTGCCGATCGGCGGTGTGCGTATTACGGTTAAATCCAATATCCCGATTTGCCGCGGACTCGGTTCGTCGGCAGCGATGATAGTCGCAGGCGCAGAGGCTGCCAATGTGCTTAACGGAAGCAAGCTTTCCAAGGAGGAAATCCTCGCGGTTTGTAATGAGATCGAGGGCCATCCGGACAACTTGGCGCCCGCAATTTACGGCGGACTGAGTGCCTCTCTGATGGACGGTGACAAGCCGCACACGGCATCCTACATACTCTCGCCGGATCTGCACTTTTGCGCTTTGGTCCCGGATTTCGAAACAAGCACTCACGATGCGCGAAATGTATTGCCGAAGGAGGTGCCGTATGCGGATGCGATTTTCAATGTTACGAGGGCGGCGGTACTGCTTAAAGCACTGGAAAACGGCGATATCAACCTCGTTTCGCTCGGTGTTGAAGATAAGCTGCATCAGCCGTATCGCCAGGAACTGATCTACGAGTACGAGGATGTACGCAACATCTGCAAGGAGCAGGACGGTGTCGCTTTCTTCATCAGCGGATCGGGCTCAACTTGCATGTGCATTTCAAAGGAAGAAAATTTGGCTGAGAAGCTCAAGGGCAAGCTTAGCAAATTGTCCAAAAATTGGAAAGCAATACAACTTTCTCCCGATATGGAAGGTGTCAAAATTTTGGAGGTAAAATAGATGCAGAGCGATTATCTGATTGTAGATAAGAGTATATTGCCGGACTACTATCAAAAGGTCGTCGAAGCCAGACGCCTCCTTTCGGAAGGCAAAATCAAAGATGTCAGCGAGGCCGTGAGGATGGTGGGCATTTCGCGAAGCACCTACTACAAATACCGCGATTACGTGTTCGCGCCCAACGCAGATACAGTATGCAGAAAGGCGGTTATATCCCTGTCCTTGTCGCATGAGCAGGGCAAGTTGTCTGCGATGATATCGAAGATATCAAGCAGCGGAGCAAACATTCTGACCATCAACCAAAATATGCCGCTGAACGGGCAAGCGCACATCGTCTTTTCCATAGATCTGACCAATATGGTGCAATCCATAGATGATCTTCTCAAGAGTATCGCCGATGAAACGGGTGCCGGCAATGTCAAGCTGGTAGCGATCGAATAACCGCGAAAGAAATAAAAAACACGATAGAGTTCTATGCAAATTTCGTCAACCTTTGTTTGACGAAATTTTCGCTTTTTTAATGTGCACACACCAAGCGAGCGATTGCGCATCTCGTCTGTAGAGCGTTTGTGGTACATACTGACAGATATTCTCGCAAGCCGGGCTTGATGCCCGGCTTTGACTAAGTGAAAATAGCAGCCGTGCGGTAAACGAAGAAGCACAGTGTGATGCCGCAGCAGGCAGGGATTAAAAAGGAGGCCAGGGTCCATTTGAATGATTGCGTCTCCTTGTATATTGTAAAGCATGTTGTTCCGCACGGAAAGTGGAACAGACACAGCAGCATCGTGCAGACGGCCGTAATCTGCGTCCATCCATTACAGATGAGCAGATCTTTAAGATCTGCAAGACTTTCGAATTCAATAAGATAACCCTGTGACAGATAGGTCATGAGAATGATGGGCACAACAATTTCGTTGGCGGGAAACCCGAGGAGAAAGGCCATGATGATGACTCCGTCAAGGCCTATCGCCTTACCAAACGGATCGAGGAATCCCGTGCAGTAATCGAGCAACGAGCTGCCGCCGATGTAAAAGTTCGCGAGGATCCAGATGAGCAGACCTGCGGGGGCAGCGACGAGAGCTGCGCGCCCGAGTACGAACAAAGCCCTGTCAAGCAGAGAGTGGACTACGACATCCCTGACTTTCGGCATCCGATAAGGCGGAAGCTCCAGAGTAAACGAGGATGGCATACCCTTGAGAATGGTCTGCGACAGCAGTCGCGAGACGAGCAATGTCATGGCGATTCCGAGCAGGATAAATCTGCTTAACATCAGACCTACTATTAAACCGGAGGCTCCGCCGCTGACAAAAAAAATCAGGCTGAGCGCGATCAGTGTGGGAAATCTCCCGTTACATGGCACAAAGCTGTTGGTGAGAATAGCTATGAGGCGCTCGCGCGGCGAATCGATGATACGGCAACCGATAATGGCACAGGCGTTGCATCCAAAACCCATCATCATAGTAAGACATTGTTTTCCGCATGAGCGACACTTTTGGAAAGCCCTATCCATGTTGAAGGCTACCCGTGGCAGATATCCGAAGTCTTCGAGCAGTGTGAACAGCGGGAAGAAAATCGCCATCGGTGGGAGCATCACTGAGATTACCCAGGTTAATGTTTTGTAGATACCGTCGATTAAAGCGCCTTCGACAACCGGAGTGGCATTCAGATGGAAGAGTAAAGCCCGCAGCTTTGGCTCGATCGCCGTAAACAAATCAGAAAGCAGCATAGAAGGATAGTTCGCGCCCGCAATAGTGATCCAAAAAATCAGCACGAGCAACATCAACATGATCGGAATGCCGAGGAGGCGCGAGGTGACGATGCGATCAAGTCTGCGATCCATGGCATGAGGATCGCATGCATTGTTTGTTACACATTGACGATAGATTTCTTCGGCCTGTGCGACGAAGTCCTGCGCTTCAATCGTTGAAGCGCGCTTTTTCTCATCGATAGTGGAGATATCCGCACATTTGAAAGTGTAAATGCACTGTTTCAACTCTTCGATGCCGTCCTTTGCACGTGCCGCCATAGGAATAACCGGTGCGTGCAGCAATTCGGAGAGAAGTTGTGTGTCTATGCAGATTCTTTTTTTCTCTGCCTCATCCATCAGATTGACACAGACGATGATGTCGTCTGTAAGATGCTTAAGCTGGAGGATCAGAGTGAGATTGCGAAGAAGGCAGGTCGCATCGGCGACCAGCACGATGATGTCGGCTTCACCCGAGCGAATGTAGGCTTCCGTGATGCGCTCGTCGGCGTTGGGAGAAACCAGTGAATATGTGCCCGGCAAATCGACGGCCGTACAGAGGCAGTCTTTATATGTAAAGGTTCCCACCGCATTGTCAACCGTCTTGCCTGCCCAATTGCCTGTGTGCTGCGAGAGGCCTGTGAGAGCGTTGAACAGCGTGCTCTTTCCTACGTTTGGGTTTCCTGCGAGTGCTATTTTGATTTCTTTCATATCTGTACCCTTCCTGTAATCGTCATTGTCATATCTTATGACTCGTCGCCGGCAAATGTGAAGCTGCTGTGAGGAAGGCCGCATGACCGGTGTGATGAGTATTTTTTTGTGCTGTAAGCATAAAGATGTTGAAAAAAGGGACGGTGCATGATATCTTATTAACATGAGCGGTATTCTTACGAAACTGCATCGGATTGTTCACTCGAAAATTCTTATATTAATTCGATACATCGGCCGGCAATTAAACGGTACCCATAAGGGACTGTATGTATTGCATAGGCGGATCCTTTGCCTGTTTCTGACGAAATCCCCGTTACATAATTATTAATACTTTATATCGAAGAGAGGAAAAAATGATGAAAAATTTTTTATCCGTCGTTTTAGTGTTGGCTCTTATGCTTACGGGCTTAACAGCCTGTTCTCAAGGCAAAAGTAACGAAGGGGAGTTAAAGGTGGGAGCGGTCTACCCGATGAGCGGGGCGAATGCATTGCTGGGAACACAGTGCATGGAGGCCGTGAGGATAGCTGTTGATATGATCAACGAAGAAGGTGGCGTGCAGGGAATGCAGGTTGCGCTTTCGGAGGCGGATGCGCCCGATCCGACATCTGCAGCCACGGAGGCCGGCAGGCTGGTGGACAAGGAGGGCGTGAAGATGATTTTCGGTTCACTCGCCAGCGGCAACGCGCTTGCTATTGCTCAGGTTACCGACAAGAGCGGTGTCTGCCTTGTTGAATCGGGCGGCATTGCTGACAGCTTAACGGACTCCGGCTTCAAATATGTATTCAGAATTTTGGACAAGGGTGGCCTTCGCGGTGCAGCCGGCGTCGACTATATAGCCGAAGAGATTGCGCCTGCGCTCGGGATTGAGAAAAAGAATCTGAAGATTGCCATAATACACGAAGATTCAAGCTACGGTGAATCGGTAGCCAACGGAGCGGAACTGGAGATTGAAAAACAGGGAATGCAGCTCGTGGCACGCGAACACTACAGCACAACGGTTACAGATATGTCGGCGATGGTGGGTAAAATTAAGAAGGCTAAGCCGGACGTACTGCTGACTGTAAACTATATTAACGATGCTATTCTCCTTGTGGACACGCTCAAGCAGCATAAGGCAATGCCTAAGGTCTTTATGGGCTGCGGTGCGGGCACGACAGATCCGCAGTTTGCAACAACTGTAGGCAGTGAATCTGACGGATTCTTCTGCACCGATATGCCTACGAACCTTCCGATTGAGGCATTTGCAGACGATACGGCGTTGCAGAAGACCGTCAAGGAATTCCGCGCACGCTTTCTCGCGCAACACAAGGATTTGAACACTGTGCCGGTAGCTGCCGAAGCAGCCTTTGCCGGAGCGTATACATTCATGCACGATGTACTGGCAAATGTGGATGATCTTAACGATCCCGACGCTATTCGTGCGGCGGCACTCGATACGAAGCTCGATCTCACGGCACTCGGATTTGGCTGGGATTTGCACGAGGATGGCCAAAACTATGCCGCAGCCGCCAACATCAACCAGTGGCAGAACGGCAAAGTTGTGACCGTGGCTCCGGAAAAACTCAAGAACGGCGAAGCAATCAATGTACCGTTGCCGATCGCATCATACTAGGAGAAGAGAGGGGAATCGGTGGAACAACTACTGCAAGCCTTTTTCTCCGGAATACTTTCCGGAGGAATTTATGCGCTGATCAGCGTAGGATTGACTTTAATATTTGGCGTCGTAGGCCTTGTAAATTTCGCACACGGCGAGTTTCTCATGCTTTCGATGTATATCGCCTATTGGTTATATTACTTCACACAACTGGAGCCGTACGAAACTTTGCTGATTAACCTGATAATCATGGCGACCGTAGGCTACATAGTCTTTAAGGTTATCATGACGCGGGTGCTCGACGCGGACCATTCCGTGCAAATGCTCCTTACGCTCGGGCTGTCCATGGTACTGCAGAACCTCGCTCTGATGCTTTTTAAGGCCGATTATCGCAACGTGCGAACAAATATTACTACGGATGTAATCAATGCGGGATTCTTGAATTTAAGCACCGCGAGGGTAATGGCCTTCGCGGTTGCCATTGCCGCCTCTGTTGCCCTGTATCTGTTTCTGCAAAAGACGTATACCGGCACAGCCATGCGGGCGGTCGCGCAGCATGGCAGGGCAGCACGTCTGATGGGTATAAATATAAAGAAAATTTATGGGCAGGCTTTCGTAATCGGCACTGTACTCGTTGGGTTGGCGGGTGTACTGATGTCGCCGATATATGCCGTCTTTCCCACAATCGGATCCAATTTCAGTACCCTGGCCTTCATTGTCGTGGTCTTGGGAGGGCTGTCGAGCGTGCCGGGTGCAATCCTGGGCGGGCTGCTGATCGGAGTTGTCGAAAGCATGGCGGGCTATCTGCTTGGGCCGGTGTATCAACAGGCGGCCTATTTCCTCCTGTTCATTTTAGTACTGATCTTCAAGCCGAGTGGCTTGTTCGGCAGGGAATAGAGGGCACGATATGATAAAAACATTCTTGAAAAGACAAAATGCAGTTCTGTGGATAATTGCCGTCGCGTCGATCGCTTTGCCGCTTCTGACAGATAACCGTTATTATCAGGATATAATCATAATGACTTTCCTGTGGACAGGTTTAGCGGCCTCGTGGAACCTTTACAGCGGCTATTGCGCCAGACTCTCGATAGGTCATGCTGCCTTCCTCGGTATCGGCGCCTATGCGGCCGCATTGTTGTATACGAATTACGGTATTTCCCCGTGGGTAGGGATGATTGCGGGAGGCTTGCTTGCAGGCCTCGTCGCATTGGTCATAGGCGGATCGACGTTGAGGCTGAAAGGGACATTTTTCGTGCTCGCAACTATCGCTTTTGCGAAGATCGCCGAAACGTTCGCAATCACCGCCAAGTGGATTACAGGGGGTTCCCTCGGCGTGCTGATTCCTTACGCTCCGGGATTCATTAATATGACTTGGCAGAGCAAGATTCCGTACGCCGTACTGGCATGGGTATATATGCTCGCGATTCTCGCCGTCTGTGTAAAGGTCGAACATTCACGCCTCGGATATTTTCTCAGAGCGGTGGGTGAAGACCGTGAGGCAGCCGAAAATCTTGGCGTAAATGCATCCAAAATCATGCTGACAGCCTTTGTGATGAGCGCTGTCTTCACCGCGTTCGGCGGCTCAATCATGGCGATGTATGTCATGTATATAGAACCCACATCACTGATGTCTATGACAAACTCGGTACAGTTTATTCTGCTGGCGATTGCAGGCGGCTTGGGAACGGCTTTCGGACCGCTCGCGGGCGCCTATGTCCTCGTACCGTTAACAAACCTTATGCGCGGCAATTTCCCCAGTGTCAGCGGGTTGCACGGCCTTCTCCTGGGGCTGATTTTGATAGCGGTTCTGCTCTATCGTTCGAGCGGCATACTGCCTGCGCTGAAAGGATTCTTTGAGAAAAGAAGGAAGGGAGATATGGGATGATGCTGTTGCGGGCAGATAATATTACTAAGCGGTTCGGAGGCGTTCAAGCACTGGATCACGTTTCCTTCGAGATAGCAGAGGGTGAAACAGTAGGGCTGATAGGGCCAAACGGCGCCGGCAAGACGACGCTGTTCAACTGTATCAACGGTACATTGCCGATCGATTCGGGCAGACTGTACTTTTGCGGCAATGATGTGACAGGTCGCAAATCATATCAAATGACCGCTCTCGGAATTTGCAGGAGCTATCAGGTCGTAAAACCGTTTCGCCGTATGACCGTACTTCAAAATGCGACGGTGGGTGCATTTTGCAGAGAAAAATCTCGCAAAGCGGCAGAAAACACAGCACTTGAAGCGCTGCGAACGGTCGGCCTGTATGAAAAGCGCGATGAGCAGGGCGCAGTTCTTAATCTTGGAGAGAGCAAACGCCTTGAGATTGCCAAAGCACTGTCTACGCGGCCAAAACTGCTGCTGCTCGATGAAGTAATGGCGGGGTTGTTGCCGGCAGAGGTGAAGGCCATGAGCGCCATCATAAAAGGTATCAATCGCGCAGGTGTGACTGTCATTCTGATTGAACACAACATGGAGGCCGTGATGACTCTTTCGGACAGAATCATTGTGTTAAATTTCGGGAAAAAGCTTGCGGAAGGCACGGCGGCGGATATTGCGGCAGACAAGGCGGTCATCGATGCCTATCTTGGAACGGAGGAAGAAGAAAATCATGCTTACAATTGAAAATCTCAATGCATACTACGGTGAAGTACGGGTTCTCAACGGAGTTTCATTGACTGCCCAAAAAGGCGAAATCACGGCGCTGATCGGCTCAAATGCTTCGGGAAAGACGACCCTGACATCATGTATATCAGGGCTTCATACGGCATATGAGGGAGAAATTCTCTTTGAGGGCAAGAGTATCAAGGGACTGCGTTCGGATGAAATTGTGGCTTNNCCGGAGGGGCGCTTGCTGTTTCCTAAACTTACCGTACGAGAAAACCTGGAGCTGGGAGCTTACAGCAGGCGCAGCAGGACCGGACGACAGGAGCGGCTGGAGTATGTATATGACTTGTTTCCGCGCCTTAGGGAACGCCAAAAACAACTCGCGGGTTCACTGTCGGGCGGGGAGGCGCAGATGTGCGCTATAGGCCGCGGGCTGATGTCGGATCCTAAGTTCCTGATTCTCGATGAACCGTCGCTCGGACTGGCGCCGATTGCGGTTGGAGATATTATGAAAATTGTCGGAAAAATCAGCGCCGAAGGGGTAGCTGTGCTTCTGGTCGAACAGAACGTGCGCCACTCTCTTAAGATAGCTCATCATGCCTATGTATTGGAAAACGGAGTTCTCAAGGCAGAAGGGAGCGGAACGGAACTGCTTGCAAGCGACGAGATTCGAAAGGCATATTTAGGCATATAATTAATTAAAAAAGTTTGTCCTTTTTCTC
>DCTM01000020.1:0-136 GCA_002329565.1 Firmicutes bacterium UBA1440 | reverse complement strand
GAGCCCCACCCTTGGAGCCAATTTTTCAAAAAGAAAAAACAAAAATGCTTGACAATGACTCGAAGAAAATATATAATCTATAAATGTGTCAAGCAGTTAGACGCAAATGAGAGGGCGTATAGCTCAGCTGGGAGAG
>DCTM01000043.1 GCA_002329565.1 Firmicutes bacterium UBA1440 | reverse complement strand
GTCGTGTTGATACTGACCGACACCGATGCTCTTTGGTGAGATCTTAACCAGCTCCGCCAGCGGATCCTGCAGTCTTCTTCCGAGCGACATGGCCCCTCTGGTCGTGACATCGAGGTCCGGATACTCCTTGGCCGCCAATTCCGAAGCGGAATAGACCGAAGCCCCCTCTTCATTAACTATCGTGTACTGTACGTTATAATTTCTTCGGCTCAAAAAGTCTGCCACGACTTCTTCCGTTTCACGTCCGGCCGTGCCGTTGCCGATGACGATGGTATTAATTGAATACTTCTGAATAAGTTTGTCAAGCGTCGCCTCCGTGCCCGCAATATCGCGCTTGGGCTCCGTAGGATAAACAGTGGTATAGGCAAGCAGCTTGCCCGTATCGTTTATGACGGCCACCTTGCAACCCGTACGAAAGCCCGGATCGATGGCGATGATACGTGCCCCTTTCACCGGCGGTGTCATCAGGAGTTTCTCTGTATTCTTCGCGAAGATCTTAATAGCCTCCGTCTCGGCGCGTTCTGTCAGCATGTTGCGGATTTCGCGCTCGACAGAAGGCGCGATCAAACGCTTATAAGCATCCTTGGCCGTTTCTTCGAGAAGATAAGCGGATGACGATCTTGCGTCCGTAATCATCCTGCTGTTAATAAATTCAATGATGCTTTCCACCGGGGCGGTGAGTTTCACCTTGAGTTTTTCTTCCTTTTCTCCCCTGTTGACAGCCAATATCCTGTGATTCGGAATCTTGGAAACGGACTCATTCTTACCGTAGTACATATCGTACACGGTCTTTTCTTCAGGATTGACTGCCTCCGTCTCCAGCAACCCGGATTCGCCGGTCTTCTCACGAATGGCAGCGATGATATCCGGATCGTCGGCAATAATCTCCGCGATGATATCGCAGGCTCCGGCCAGCGCCTCTTCCGCTGTGCCTACACCGAGCTCTTCGTTGACAAACGCCTCGGCCAGATCCATATTGATACGCACAGCCTCTTCATGCGTGTCCGCACGCTTGTCCTGCGCGAGTAAAGAGACGGCCAGCGGTTCGAGGCCCTTTGCCTTGGCCTTCGAAGCTCTGGTCGCTTTTTTCTGCTTGAAAGGTTTATAGAGGTCTTCGACACGCTGCAGAATTTCAGCCTTGCGGATCTCCGTCGTAAGTTCCTCCGTCAACTTGCCCTGTTCCTCTATCAAACGGAGAACTTCTTCCTTCCTGTCTTCAAGATTTCTTAAGTATATGAGCCTGTCGTAAAGATCACGCAGGATGTCGTCGGAAAGCCAGCCTGTGGCTTCTTTTCTGTATCTGGCAATAAACGGTATCGTATTGCCCTCGTCAATAAGTGCAACCGCATCCTCGGCCTGTTGCTTTCTGATATTGAATTCCTTCGCCAGTCTTGACGAGATGTCCGCCTTCGCCGGTATTTCCATCTTTTCCTCGTTTCCTTTCGATTTAGTCCTTCTGTTTCAATTTTTCGTTAATAAAATAGTCGATATCACCGTCCATAACGGCATTGACATTGCCGACCTCCGCGCCGGTCCTGTGATCCTTGACCATTGTGTACGGTTGGAAAACATAGGAGCGAATCTGACTGCCCCACGTGTTCTCCGAGTAATCGCCCTTGAGCTCGTTCAGATTGGCCTGCTTTTGCTGTTCGGCCAATTCGGTCAGCCGTGATTTTAGCAGCATCATCGCTACTTCTCGATTCTGATGCTGACTGCGTTCATTCTGACATGTGACGACGATATTCGTTGGCAGATGAGTGATACGAATGGCTGAGTCCGTCTTGTTGACGTGCTGTCCGCCCGCACCGCTTGCGCGATATGTATCCACGCGTATGTCTTCCGGCGCGATTTCGATATCGGTATCGTCGGTAATCTGCGGCATTACTTCGATTTTGGCAAACGAAGTCTGACGCTTACCCTGAGTATTGAACGGCGAGATGCGCACCAAGCGATGCACTCCTCGTTCATTCTTCAAGTAGCCGTATGCGTTTTCACCTTCTACAATCAAGGTGGCGTTCTTAATTCCCCCCTCTGTGTCGCGTTGTATATCAACAACCTTGGCGCTGTAGCCGTGTTGCTCGGCCCAGCGCGTATACATCCTGAGGAGCATCTCGGCCCAATCTTGAGCGTCGACTCCACCCGTTCCTGCATGCACCGATACGATGGCATCGTTTGCATCGTGTTCGCCGTTCATCAGCGTTTTCAAACGTAAGGCCTCGGCATCAACTTGAAATTTCTCGTAGAGAGACAATGCCTCTTTCTCGAGTTCATTGACTTCCTCCTCCGACGCTTCCGCGCCGAGTTCGAGGATGATTTCAATCTCATCGAGCTTGGCAGCTAACCCTTCATATTCGCCGATTTTATTCTCAATGCTCTTCTTCTCCTTTAAGAGCTTTTGTGCTTGCTGCGGATCTTCCCACAGGTCTTCCTTTTGCGCGGCAGTGTCCAGTTCCTTCAGTCGCTGCTTGAGCCCTGCCGGGTCAAAGGGACTCACCTGCCTCTTTTAGGATTGCTTTTGCTTCGGGCAATTCATTTCTCAACCGTTCGAATTCAAACACAATTTCACATCCTTCCCTTTTCTGTAAACTCCACAGTTATTGTTGCTTGCCGCAACAGTTCTTATATTTCTTTCCCGATCCGCAAGGACAAGGGTCGTTTCTTCCAATCTTCGCTTCCTTTCTTACAACGGTCTCTTGCTTTTTCTCACGCTCAGGCACTTTTGTCTGCGTCGGCATCGCACCGCCTTCACTCTTGTCATCATCGATAAATTCGTCCTTGCGATCCACTCCTCCGCTCATGACATGTTTTCTTTCCGTCTTCGTCTCCACAGTAACGTTGAAGCAGAACTTAACGGTGTTTTCCTTGATATCGTGAATCATCATCTCGAACATATCAAAGCCTTCGTTGGCGTAAGCCGCAGCCGGATCCTGCTGACCGAGGGCCCGCAAGCCGATACCGCTCTTGAGCTGATCCATCGCGTCGATGTGATCCATCCAGTGGTTATCGACAACGCGAAGCAGTACCATACGCTCCAGCTCACGCATTCTCTCCGCACCGACCTGTTCTTCCTTTTCTTCATAAAGCTTGACAAACATATCTCTCAGCTGTTCCTTGAGATCGTTTGCCGACAGCTTGAGGAATTCCTCTTCCTCATACACCGGTGGCTCGAAGTTCGCGCAAATGCGCTTGAGTGACGACCAGAGTCTATCCATCTCCCAATCTTCCGGGAAACGTGAGAGCACTGTCACAGAATCGACAACCTCATCGACGAGATCTCCCGCCATATTGAGGACATAGNNATAGTCACGCAGGTCTTCTCCGAACAGCACCTTTCTGCGTTCATCATAGATGATTTCCCTCTGCTTGTTCATGACATTGTCGTACTGCAGGACATATTTTCGAATGGAGAAGTTTCTCCCCTCCACTTTCTTCTGTGCATTTTCAATCGATTTTGTAAGCATGCCGGCCTCGAGTGCCTCGTTTTCGGCAACGCCCATCTTGGATACCATGCCCTGCAATCTGTCTCCGCCAAACAGACGCATCAGGTCATCTTCCAAAGAAATAAAGAATTGCGTCTTACCGGGGTCGCCCTGTCTGCCTGAACGGCCTCGTAACTGGTTATCGATACGCCGAGATTCATGTCTCTCCGTACCTATGATAAAGAGACCGCCGAGCTCGCGTACCTTTTCCTGTTCTTCTCTGCGCTCCTCTTTGAATTTCTCATGCAATTCCCTGAAGCGTGCACGTGCCTCAAGCAATTCCGGATCATCTGATTGGACAAAGCTGTTGGCGAATGAGATTGCCCTCTCTGTATAACCGAGTTTGCGCATTTCACGCAGAGCCTCGAATTCAGGGTTGCCGCCGAGAATAATGTCCGTACCTCTGCCTGCCATGTTCGTAGCTATTGTGACCATGTTCAGACGGCCGGCTTCCGCAACGATCTCCGCTTCCATTTCATGCTGCTTGGCGTTGAGCACGTTGTGCTTTACACCGCGCCTCTTGAGCATGTCAGAGATGCGTTCGGAGTTTTCAATAGATATAGTACCAACCAGCACCGGTTGCCCTGTCTCGTGGATTTCCTTGATCTTGTCTGCTATAGCTAAGAACTTGCCCGACTCCGTCGCATAAATGCTGTCATCGAGATCCTCTCTGGCAATCTCCTTATTCGTCGGAATAACGATAACCTGCATGTTATAGATGTCCATAAACTCGTTTTCTTCCGTCTTGGCGGTACCGGTCATGCCGGCGAGCTTTTGATACATTCTGAAGTAATTCTGCAATGTGATGGTGGCCAGAGTCTTCGATTCTGAGCGTACATCCAGCCCTTCCTTCGCTTCTATAGCTTGGTGAAGACCGTTGGAATAGCGTCTTCCGAACATCAAACGGCCTGTAAATTCATCGACGATAACAATCTCGTCGTCCTTGACGATGTAGTCTACGTCACGCTTCATTATGTTGTGTGCTTTCAGCGCTTGCAGTACGTTGTGGTTGATCTCCATGTTTTCGGGATCGGAGAAGTTTTCGACGCCGAAGAATTTTTCGCACTTAGCGACGCCTTCTTCGGTGAGGGCGATAGTCTTATCTTTTTCGTCCATCTTGAAGTCTTCTTCTTTTTTCAGCGTAATGACAAACTTATCGGCCGTTTTGTAAAGGTCGGTCGACTTGCTGCCCTGCCCCGAAATTATAAGCGGTGTCCTCGCTTCATCTATGAGGATGGAGTCGACCTCATCGACAATGGCGAAGTTAAGCTCGCGCTGAACGAGCTCCTCCTTGTACGCCACCATGTTGTCACGCAGATAGTCAAAACCAAACTCATTGTTCGTGCCGTAAGTGATATCGGCGTTGTAGGCCGCCTTGCGTTCTTCATGAGAAAGGCCGTGCACCACGCAACCCACAGTCAATCCAAGGAAAGTATAGAGCTTTCCCATCCACTCGCAGTCACGCTTGGCGAGATAATCATTGACTGTAACTACGTGTACGCCTTTACCCGACAAAGCATTCAGATATACCGGCAAAGTCGCCACGAGAGTCTTTCCTTCACCTGTCTTCATTTCGGCGATGTTGCCGTTATGGAGCACAATGCCGCCGATCAGCTGTACGCGAAAATGTTTCATCCCGAGACTTCTTACCGCTGCTTCTCTAGCAACGGCAAAGGCCTCAGGCATGATATCGTCGAGAGTTTCGCCGTTTGCCAACCGTTCCTTAAACGCCGGCGTCATAGCCTTCAGCTCATCGTCGCTCATGGCCTGCATGCGCTCGTCGAGAGCCTCTATTTTATCTACAATTTTTTCTACTTTTTTAATCTCTTTAGCATTGAGATCTCCGAAAATTTTCTCCAATAAACCCATTTATTGTCGTCTCCTTTCACCTATACCCTTTTTTATTCTTCTATTCTTCTTCCGAGAGTTCTTCGACTCTCATGTTGATCTCTTTCGCTCTGCGGTCATCCGCCACAGTTACGCGGCATTTGAACAGTTTATTGCCCACAACCCGCTCAAAAGTATCGCCTACACGCGGCAGATTATCGAGTGCGACCACCACCCAACCGTTGACAGTAGTCACATCTATTTCATCCTCGGGTTCTTCGACATTAAAGAAGTCGAAAACCTTCTCCAGATTTGCCGATCCGAGCACTCTGTAGCTGCCGTCTCGCAGCAAGAGGATGTCCTGCGAGGTCACGGCGTCGTGTTCGTCATATATTTCTCCGACCAGCTCTTCGATAATGTCTTCCATGGTAACAATTCCTTCGGTGCCTCCGTACTCATCGATCACCACGGCTATATGAGTCTTTGCGGTCTGCATCTTCTTGAGCAATACCGCGATCTTGATAGAGCCGGCCACAAAGACTACCGGCTTAATATAGTCGGAAATCGGGTTGCCCGATCTCTTTATGGAATTATGAAAATCCTTTTGGTTAAGGACTCCCAGAATATTGTCGATTTCGTCTTCATATACCGGAATGCGGGAAAACCCCGTCTCGCGGAAGATCTTGGTGATCTCCTCCTCAGGTGTATCCTTGTCAATCGCCACGAGGTCTATACGCGGCGTCAACACGTCCCAAGCCTGCAAATCGTTGAATTCGATCGCGTTTTGAATCAGCTCGGATTGCTCGTTTCCGATTGCGCCCTCCGTTTCCGCTTCTTCGACGATTGTAATCAATTCATCTTCTATGACGGATTCTCTGTCTGTGAGTTTGAAGATACGAGAAATCAGAAGCCTCCACAGTTGTGCCAGCCAAGTGAAAGGAGTAAACAGAACGGTAAAGAAGCGCATGAATGTAATGCAAGCGCAAGCAACATCCTCGGGGAGTTCTGTGGCGATACGCTTTGGCATCAGCTCCGCAAGCAACCAGACGATAAGTACAGTTACAAGTATCGCAACAACGATGCCGCGCGTACCGAGAAGGTCCACGCATAGGATGGTCGCAAGTACCGCAATCACGACTTTGAGCAGGTTAATGCCAAAAGCAATCGCCAGTTCGGGAATTTCGTCATTTTGTAAAAGATCAAGCACTTTCTGTGCCTTCTCGTTACCCGCGGCTGCCGCATTCTTGAGCTTGCTTCTGCTCAATTCGCCCAGTGCCGCCTCCGCAGCGCCGAAATATGCCAAAACTATCAGCAACACAACAATTGCAATAACGTACGCAATACTGTGACTGTCCATAGAATGCAATATCCTTTCATAACACGTTTTTTGTGAAATAACCAATATAATAGTATACCTTATTTTTATAAAAATGAAAAGAGACTTTCCCTTCTTCACACAAGTTCTTCACATGTTATTTGCAAGTAATTTACAGGTTTTTCAATAAAGTTCGTCTTGACAAGTAAAATGACGCGTAAAACCACTTCCCGAACACAAAAACAGTCTTCGAGCAAGCAATATAAACCCGACTTTATCGATACAATTCACAACCCCATTTCTTAGAGTAACCAACATGAAATCCTCTCTTCCGGCAACTGACGCAAAACCCCTGCTTCTGATTTGAAGCAGGGGCATTCCTTGTGCAATATATATTGTCTCACTGTCTTGTCGGATTATTTCTCGCCGGTTTATAATATCCCTAATTTTTTGGCACACTTTTCGATTGTGTCGACCGCTTTATCCAAATCTTCCTTGGAGTGAGCGGCACTAGGCATCAAACGGATTCTCGCCAAGCCTTTGGCAACTGTCGGGTACATGATCGGGCTGACCAAAATGCCTTCATCGAACAATGCCTTTGTAAGATCTGTGGCCTTCGCCTCATCCCCTACGATAACGGGAGTAATCGGAGAAACGGTCTTCCAAGTATCCAAGCCTCTCGCCTTTAATTCAGACTGCAAGTACTTGGCATTTTCCCATAATTTTTTAACTCTTTCGTCGGATTTCTCCATCTTGTCGACGATGACCAATCCCGCACCGCACATCGCGCTGTCGAGGCCGGTCGAGAATAGGAACGGTCTCGCCTTTTGTTTCAAATAATCGATCAGTTCTTTCTTCCCCCCGATGAATCCGCCACAAATACCAAATGCTTTGGATAACGTACCGATTTCAAATTCAACGTCGCCTTCAAGTCCGAAATGGTTCACAATGCCACGCCCGTGATCGCCGAATACGCCTTCTCCGTGTGCATCGTCAACAGCCAAGTATACATCATCATAGTTGTTTTTCAGCTCAGCTATTTTGTCCAAAGGTGCAATGTCTCCGTCCATTGAGAATACACCGTCGGTAATAATCAAGACAATACCCGGGACCTCGGCCTTTGCTTTTTCAATTTGCGCTTTTAAATCGTCCATATCGACATGCTTGTATACGTACTTTTTGGACTTTGTCAGTCTGACGGCATCGATTATGGATGCGTGGTTCAACTCATCACTGATGATAGCATCGTCAGCCGTCATGATTGTAGGTATCAGAGCAGTATTTGCTTGAAAACCGGATTGTACGAGAATGGCATCTTCGACTCCTTTGAAGCGTGCCAAGGCTTTCTCAAATTCAATGTGACACTGTTGCGAGCCCGCAATACTTCTGACCGCTCCGGAACCGACACCGTATTTGGCGAGATATTCTTGCCCGCCTTTTACCGCGTCGGGATCGTTTGCGAATCCCAAGTAATTGTTTGAGCACATATTCAGGTACGTTTTCCCGCCGACGTTAATATAAGCGCCTTGCGGAGATCCCAATATCTTGATGTTGTTATAAGTTTTTGTTTCGTGACGAGTTGACAGTTCGTCGTGAATTCTATCCCATAATTTTGACATGATACTCTCTCCTCCATTTATTCATTGATAAACCCATTGTTTTGGCGCATCAGCCGCGCTATGCCAATTTTTCGCGCAACTTTTCAAGCATATCCGTTGTCATGGAAGCGAGGTCGTATTGTGCTTTGAATCCCCATTCCTCCTTCGCGCAGGTCGCATCGATGGAATTCGGCCACGAATCGGCAATTGCCTGGCGTACAGGATCCACATCGTATTCCATCTTGAACTCCGGAATATGCTTCTTTATCTCGGCAGCGATCTGGGAAGGTTCAAAGCTCATTGCTGTCACATTAAATGCATTGCGATGAATCAATTTCGCCGGATCCGCTTCCATCAGCGTCGATACCGCATTCAATGCATCCGGCATATACATCATATCCATGTATGTTCCTTCAGCGATGAATGAAGTGTATGCCTTTTTCTTGATTGCCTCATAGTAGATGTCTACCGCATAATCGGTTGTCCCGCCTCCGGGAGGAGTCGTGTAAGAAATCAACCCCGGGAAGCGCACGCCGCGCGTATCCACTCCGAATCTTTTAAAGTAGTAATCACAAAGGAGCTCGCCCGCCACCTTTGTAACGCCGTACATTGTTCCCGGGCGTTGAATCGTATCCTGAGGTGTATTGTCTTTGGGTGACGACGGTCCAAATGCGCCTATCGAACTCGGCGTGAAAAACTTACAGTTGTATTCTTTAGCTACTTCAAGTGCATTTACAAGTCCGTTCATATTGATGTTCCAGGCAAGAGAAGGATTCTTCTCTCCTACCGCCGACAGCAGTGCCGCAAGGTGAATGATTGTATCTATTTTATGCTTGGCCACTACCTCCGCCATCATCTTTGCGTCCATTACGTCGATCGTTTCAAATGGGCCGCCTTCTGCAAGCGGGCTGCCTTTGCCGTCTTTCAAATCCGATGCCACGACAGCGTCGGCACCGTATTTGTCTCTGAGATGCAGCGTTAATTCGCTTCCGATCTGACCGAGAGATCCGGTTACAAGAATTTTCTTCATAACATTTCCCCACCTTCTTTAAAATATTTAACTGTGCTGTTCATGATAAAATTCCTTACCCTTTGGCACTTTTGAGTGTGTGTTATGTGCATATTCGTTCGGATTCAGAATTTTTCTTGTTTTATTATACACCGTTTTTTTTCAGCCTATCAATCAGTAAATTGCAGTGCTTTAATGCGTTTTCGCTGTTTTTCTTTATTATGGAAACAGTTGACTCCGAATCATGGACATTTTGGTTTTTTCTCCCCATTTATTTTCAAATAAATATTGCGACTGCAAACAGTCCAATGCGTAACACCGTTGATGTCGTCCGCAGTCTGCAAGAACTTCCGCTTATTCCTCCACTCTCAGTTCGCAACGGTTTCGAATCTGTTCGCTATCTTAACATCGCTGAAATCATCCGCAGTCCGTAAAGCCTGCTGTGCCTATTCGCAGTCCGCAACAGTGTTGTACCTGTTCACAATAAGCAACTCTGTTGAATCCATCCGTACTCTGCAGTAGTGCCGGAGCTGTTCACCATCTGCAATATCGCTGATTTTATCCGCAGTACGTAAAGCCTGCTGCGCCCCTTCTCAATATGCAACGCTGCTGCGCCCATTTTCACTCTTTAACTCTCGCCGGCCAATCCATACCCTGCATTTTTTCAATGAACTCGTCCCCGTATATCTCTCTTTTGTCCGGCTTTCACTTATTCTTCCTTCCACAAACATATTTAAGCTGAGAAATGAGCAAAATTTCAATTTGTACACGAAATTTTGTAAAAATTTGTAATTCCAGAGGTGCCAATGCCCGTGTAGCACCTCAGTTGACCAGAACAGTGTGACACAACGAAAGTCGTTTTGTCCGTTTTTTAATAAAAAATGAGCAAAATTTCAAGTTATACACAAAATTATGGTAAAATATGTAATTATAGGGCCCGAATTACATATTTCATTCAACAAGTAATGTCAAAATTAGATAATAATGTTATTTTATAACTGTAAAAGCTTGCACAAGTTGAAATTTTGCTCATTTTTTTGTCTTTTTCATTTGGGGTCCAAAACATCCCAAAACAGTGTAGCACCTCAGGGGTCCAAAGCATCCCAAAACATAATATAAACGGTTCATCAATAAAAAGAGGTTCTTTCTTAGTATAGGTACGGAAAGCATTGAATATAAAAATGCATTCAGCAATACAAGCATGTATTCCGTTAAGACAGGGATGAGAGGGCGCGCATACAATTCGTGAATACTGAATATAAAAGAGGATTTGCGAAAAAGGCAGATTGTGAGTACAAAGGGTTAAGACTTTAATCAATGTAAAAAGGATTGTAATGAGACGCTTCTGCTTTTGTTGTTCCAACAGTTTTGTGAACATAATCTGTGTTCATAAGGATTATAGGCGGTGGTTATGCCGCGTTATTCCAATAGGAATAACCGCCCCCTTTATATCCGGTTTAGATAAAAAATGTTTTAGTTGAATAAGTGTTTTAGTTAAAAAGTCGCGCGTGAAATAATCTCTGCAAATTGGCTTTCTATGCTAAATCATATTTACAAAAGGTGCATTTTCAAGCAGCCGATTATGAAACCAATATATAATTAATACAGATATGTCAAGGGTGCCTTTGAAGAAAGGCACCCTTCTTGCTCTGTGAAATGTTGTGAAAAGTGGTTTAATTAAAAAAAGTGTTTTAATTGAATAAGCGTTTTAGCTGAAGACGTGTTTTAGTTAAATAAATATTTTGTTGAAGACGTCTTTTGGTTGAAAAGTATTTTACTTGAAGAATTCTTCGCTGTTACCGTCCGAAATCAGGGTCCCTTCATCGGAGGGGCGGAAGGAATTCCTGATGCGAATCGGAATTCCGGCCTGCTGCACGGGATCCAGTGCAGCAGGGTGCAGCACAGCTGCACCCGCCCCGGCGAGGCGCCTCATATCTTCGTAGCTGATGTAATGATACCGGCGAGCATCCGGGCAGTTCTGCGGATCTCTGTCGTAAACACCTGAAACATCGGTCCAATTCTCATAGATATCCGCCTGTACCGCAGCGGCTACCAATGAACCCGTAATATCGGATCCGCCTCGTGAAAATGTATGGATATTCCCGTTCGTGTCACTTCCGTAGAATCCCGGGATTACAGCCGTTTTGTGTGAGCTTAGAATGTGTCTCGCCGTTGCAACGGTGCGAGTGTCATCGGGTACCCCATCCTCCGAAAAAGCGATGATCTCTGCCGCATCCACAAATGGACGTGCAAGCAAGGCTGCCATCATCACCGCGCTCAAATACTCCCCCCGACTGGCCAAATAAGCCTCCGTGGGGTCGGCGGACAAGCCCGCACAAATTTCCTCCAGCGCGGCCTTGACCGCGTCGGCGGCTGTCGCCCCGCCCACGCCGCCGACCGCGGCCAGCTCCAAGGCTATCGCCTTGAATCTGTCCGCCGCCCTCTCGAACGCCGTTGCGTCCTCCTTGGACGCCAGCAACAGGTCCGTCACTTTCACATCGCTCTTATAGCGCTTGCCGGGCGCCGATACCACGATAAAACAGCGAGCATCTTCCGAATCGACAATATGTTTTACACGGAGAAAGCCCGCCCCTGATGCGAGAGACGAGCCTCCGAATTTCAATACTTTTATTTTCATGGCCGCTATACACCCTCTCATAAAGTGTCTCTATGATTATATATAGCGTTTTCCCGGCAAAACGTGACGATATGGCATTAAATGCCTGCTTCCTTTTTAAGAATCTCAACTTTATCCGTCTTTTCCCAAGACAGATCGAGGTCCGTTCTGCCAAAATGGCCGTAAGCCGCTATTTTCCTGTAGATTGGTCTCTTCAAATCAAGGTCGCGGATAATGGCTGCCGGACGCAAATCGAAAACCTTGCCGACAATCTCCGCCAACTTTTCGTCGGAAATCTTGCCCGTACCGAAAGTATCAACCATAATGGATACCGGCCTTGCAACACCAATCGCATAGGCGACCTGCACCTCGCATTTTCTCGCAAGTCCGGCGGCTACGATATTCTTAGCCACATATCTTGCCGCATATGCACCGGAGCGGTCGACCTTTGTCGGGTCCTTGCCCGAGAACGCGCCGCCGCCGTGTCTGGCATATCCGCCATACGTATCGACGATGATTTTTCTGCCCGTGAGTCCCGAATCACCGCAAGGGCCTCCGACTACAAAGCGACCGGTTGGGTTGACGAAAAACTTCGTCTCCTCGTCCAGAAGTTCTTCCGGCACGACCTCTTTGATGACGTGTTCGATAATGTCGGCCCTTATCTGCTTCTGCTCAATCTCCGGTGCGTGCTGTGAAGAAACGAGCACTGTGTCGATGCGCTTGACCTTGTCGTCGTCGTATTCGACAGTGACCTGTGTCTTGCCGTCCGGTCTCAAATAAGGCAGCGTTCCGTTCTTCCTGACTTCCGTCAAACGTCTCGCGAGCTTGTGCGCCAAAGAGATTGGCAGCGGCATCAGCTCGGGTGTCTCATCACAGGCGAAACCGAACATCATACCCTGATCGCCTGCGCCGATGCTCTCAATCGTATCTGTAAGTGTGCCTTCCTTGTATTCGAGCGCAGTATCCACACCGAGAGCGATATCGCTCGACTGCTCGTCGATTGCTGTCAGCACGGCGCAGGTCGTTCCGTCAAATCCGTACTTGCCTCTGTCGTAACCTATATCCACAATAACATCCCGCACGATTTTCTGGATGTCAATATAGCAATTCGTGCTGATTTCTCCCATTACCATCGCATAGCCGGTGTTGACGGTCGTCTCCGCCGCAACCCTGCCGTTCTTGTCCTGTTCCAAGATTGCATCCAAAATCGCGTCCGAAATCTGGTCGCATATTTTATCCGGATGACCCTCTGTCACGGATTCTGAAGTAAATAATTTTTTCATTTTTCCGGTTCTCCTTATATTTATTTTGTAAATAAATAAGCCTCTTCATACAAAAGAGGCGAGAATTTAATATTATTCTTCCTCATCTTTCAGAATATACTATTCTGTAGGATTTGGCACCGATAACAGTATCACTGCCCGGTTGCCGGACTTCACAGGGCCTAATCCCTCAGTCACTCTTGATAAGGCTTATTCATTTTTTAAATTATATACCATTTTACGCTCTTGTCAATCAAATATTTTTAATGTATAATGAGCGCAATCAACCGGAAGGTCGAATTTATCGCTAAGCGGTTACATTGCTGCACATTAAAACTTTTATTGGGGAGGCATAATCCTTGTTTGAACGCAACTTTAAAGTTATAAAGGGAGGTATCGACACTCCTTCGGGTATCGATAGGCGATCATTTGTATCGGCCTTTGCCACAAACACCCGCCTGATGGGGGTGTTCGGTATGTATATCGAGTGGGAGGTAGAGAGTTACGGCGTTCCGTCTTCCCTGCATCAGTTCTTCTACTTTGATGCCGAAGAATACGGATTTGAATCCTATACCGAGCTCACAAATGCGAACCCCGAAGAGTTGGAAAAAACGGAACGCAGCATCATGGGTGGCTTAGGAGGTTCGCGCATCGATCTCAACGAACGCGAAGCACGTTTTATTGTACAATACTATATCGCCTTCAACGAAGAACACGGCTTGGAGTTGCCTGACCCATACAGTTCATATGCTTTCCTCGATACACAGGCAATCGACATGACACAAGAGGAAAAAGATGCCGTCTTTAAGAAGCTGTGCGTTACCGTCAGCGGCCCGTTTGAAGCGATTAATTATTACCTCATGCGCCTCTTTGCTCATGACGATTATGCAGCCGGCTTCCTGACAAGCGCCGATTTTTTTGGCGGTGAGCATGGACTCGAATCCCCCGTTTCACTATGCAAAAATACCATTAACATAACCAAATCCTCAATCGGGGAAACATCATATATTTGCGAATCACTCTTGGATGACGAAGTCACCAAACAATACACTATGCTTATTTCCGAGCTGACGGTGACCAAAACATTTGAAATTTCGTCTTTCCATGTGCTGAGCTCATTTTCGATTTCTTCCGTCGAAGCGGCTATGCAGCTCCTGCATTCCGAGTTCATTACCCTTTACAATATCACATTTGACACACAACTGTTCGAAGAAAAATGCGGCCGCCTGCTCGAAACAGCTGTCGCTTCTTCCTACGAGAGCGGCACGCTGTATATGATATTTAACAAGGATAATCGCCACGTCAAAAACAAGATTTTTAACCTCAACGGCGACATTGCAAGTATGCTGTTCTTCCCGGCTTCGGGCGGTCGCCTGATTGTCTGTGCAAACAGCATCGGCGCCATTATCGGAATTGAAAACAGTCTTGCGGGTTCTCTCTTGGGATGTGCCATAACGCCGACTGCCAAATACGAATTTAAAGATCCGGTTTTCTACGACTATATAAACAGCGATTTCGATGACTTCGAAGAGTTCGTCCGCAATCTGCAGTTTGAGCCGGAATAAACACCTCACATACGTAATATACGAGCAAGAGCTCTCCGAAAAAATAATGTTTCGGAGAGCTCTTTTATTACATTTTCGAATCTTTTCCGTTTTCGGAGCTTTGTCAGTCCAATCTGTCGATCAGAATCAATTCGCCGCTTATGCCCTTGAGTGTAGAACGGAGACTTAAATTGCCCATGGTTGTAACATTGTCAAAACGAATATCCGGCAGGGTACTCCAGTTGCTGACTATGGTCTGTCTTTTCCCTACGGCTATATTCTTTCCGCTTTGGTTGATAGCCTCTTCATATGCACATCTGATATTTTCAGATGAAAGCTTGTATCTGCTTATACGGAAGTCACCGAAAAGATCCGAAATGCGAATCAGAAATTCAGTGCTCTCGTTATAGGCATCGATCTTTTCAAGCATTTTCTCCTTGGATTGCGCCGTGAGGAAATCAGAACACATAGCATCGTTAAAATTGTATACGAGTATGCTCATGCTTTTCTTGCATTCCCCGATATCCGTATCGGCGGTAACGATGAAGTTAACCCCTCGCTCGCGCACATTTTCACGAAGGCTCTTAAGAAGTTTATACGGTCTTGCGAGCGGCCTTGTTATCTCTCCCCTTTCCATCAAGCGATCGGCGAAGCGCGGCTTGCCCTCTGCGGAAAACGGTTTCGAGAGATCCACCTCGACGATAATCGGCAGACACTTTCGAATGTTGAGGTATTCCCTGTATAATTCTATGTGCTGTTTCTTCAATGCATCCTCAATTGCCATCGGATCGCTCTTCACATAGCTCGCTTCTACAGTCGCCGGTCTGCCGGCCTCTCCGTACCTCTTTCTGTATTCGGCAGGTGTCATCCCATACCAGTGTTCAAAATGCTTAATGTAGTATCGTACCGCTGAAAACCCGGTTTCCGCTGCTATTACACTTACCTTTTTGTCGCTGTTTTTAAGCAGCATCTCAGACTCTTCCACGCGGATATAATTGAGCAATTCTTGAAAAGAGAGTCCTGCCGCATCCTTAATGACATGAGAAAGATAATAGATGCTGAGTCCTTCAGCCTCCGCGATGCTGTTCAACGTCAATTTGTTGCCGTACTGCGTACAGATCAGCGACATTATCTTGCAGAGTCTGGCCGCGAGAATGCGATCGCTTCTGATTGCACCGCCCACCAGCTTGCCGTCTGCCGTGATGGTATAGCTGAAATCCGAGAGCAGAACTGAAATTAGGTTATGTGTCGTCTCAATGACCTTTTCCTCATACCCGTAACCCTTTTGCAGAATTTCAAGCATAATCCTGCCGATGAGTTTCTTGACAATTTCGAGCTCCCTCGGCGGATCCTTCTCCGGATCTATCATGAAAAAGCTGCCCTTCAAGGTTTCATAGTATTCATTGAAATATGCAGAGGACATTTGGAGAATCATCAGCATATTATTGCTGCTGCCTGCCTTAATATGATGCAGCTCATTTGCATTGATGACAAACGCATCTCCGGCACGCAGATGATAGGTGTATGCGCCGCAACGAAGCACGATCTTGCCCTCCAATACATAAAGAATCTCCAGATCCTCGTGGAAATGAAACGGGTACGATTCCATCTCTGCCACCAGTACGTTTACGGGAAGCTCGTCCTTATAAAAAATTCTCTCTTTCTTCATCTTTTCTCCTTATTATGTAAACCCCTGTTCGAGAACCGGCAAACAATTTTCAACATTGTGAAAATCTTCATTTTTTAAGCTTTCTGTCGCTTTTCCACAAACAGAAGTTAGATTGTATACAATTTTATCCTCAAACGCTTGTGGAAAAATTAACTTCATAAAAACGTTTTAATTTCAACGTTTGACATTCTTATGTCAGTAAATGTAAACTGAGTTATCCACAGGTTTTTTCGGTGATTTTGAAACTACTGCGAACATTGCGTATTATCAACGAGTTTCGGCATTTTTGTACTTTTTTTACCTGAAAATTCCATTATCCCTTCATAAATGCAATCTGCCAAGCGCTGCTGATATTCTTTTTGTTGCAACAATTCAGCCTCTGCCTTATTGGAGAGAAATCCGCATTCCACGATTACCGTCGGGCACACGATATTTTGCAACAGACGCACGTCTTTTTTTGGCAGCACTATACGATTCGTTCCATCATCGATGTTGGCAATAAGCTTTTCGCTGATTTTTTCCGCCAATGCTTTGCTTGCCTGTACATTGACATCGTCTTCCGAACCTCCTGCATAAAATACCTGTGCACCTCGTACGCTTCTGTCCTGTGTAAAACTGTTCAAATGAATACTGACGACCGCAAAAGGACGAATAGCATCTATCATCTCTTTGCGTGCCTTCAAATCACGAGTCTTACGGCTTCGGATTGCCCCGGTTGTCTTATCGTCCAACGAGATATCCTCCTCTCGTGTGAGGACGACGGGCAGCCCGTCTGTGCGCGCGCTCTCTGCAATCAGCAAAGAAATTGCCAAATTAATATCCTTCTCCGGAACGCCGTTTGCGCTCTCCGCACCACCGTCAAAACCGCCGTGACCGGGATCGATTACAAGCACTTCGCCCTCGTGCATTTCTTTGATTGTCTGCTGCAAACTGCTGCCAAACGGTACCGCCATCAACACTGATATCACTGTCATCACAGCCAACATCAATTTCAGCGCATCTTTAAACCTCATAGAAACATCTCCCGCATGATTTTTAAGAAATCATATGCCACGCGGTTTTGTCCTATTACGACAGCAAACTTGTATTTTTCTATAACTATATTACCACGAAACGTAACCATTATGCTATACTATTTGTGGAAAAATTTTTAAGAAGTCAGGTGATAGCAAATGAACACATTAAAATTATACAAAGAAAACGTTTACCTCAGGTGCTGCGAGACTGAAGTGATTTTNNTTCCTGCCACGTTGACGGAGACGTCCTTTCTCTTGAATTTGCCTCAACCGTATTCTTTCCCGAGGGCGGCGGACAACCTTCCGACATCGGTACGGTCACCATCGCCGGCGAATCGTTTAGCATCGATTCAGTGCGCGAGGACGGCAATTCAATCATCCACATTTGCAAAAATGAAGGAAATACGGTGCCACAAGTTGGCGACTCCGCTGTTCTTGAAATTGACTGGACGCACCGTTTCGACAACATGCAGCGCCATTGCGGCGAGCACATCCTCTCCGGCGTTTTCCACAAGAAGTTCGGCGGTGTCAACAGAGGCTTCCACATGGGCGCCGACTATATAACCATCGACATCAACTTCGAAGGTGAACAAGCATACACAGAAATGTCGGACGATATGCTCATTCAGGCAGAGCTGGCCGCCAACGAGGTGATATGGAGAGATCTTCCGGTGACGACCGAATTGTTTTCAGACAAAGAAAGTGCCGACCGGCTCCCGCTGCGAAAGGAACTCACCATCGAACAAGACATCAGTGTAGTCACCATCGGTGATAAATCCGATCCTGCCGACTGCGTTGCATGCTGCGGCACCCACCCGGCTTCGACGGGACAAATCGGGCTGATTAAGATTTACAAAGCCGAAAAGAATAAAGGTATGTTCCGTATATACTGCGAGGCAGGCAGGCGGGCATTCCTCGACTACCGCAAGAAACATGACATCGTCACCACACTGGCAAACAAATTCAGCACCGGGCCGGACGATCTGATCGCGCAAATGAACATCGAGGAGCACAAATCGCGCGAGATAAAAAGTGAGCTAAACAAACTCAAACACAATATTATCAGAAACTACGCCAAAGAAATCGACGAGGCCCTCGCCGATCCTGATCAGATGAGCGCCAACATTATTCTGCGCGAGTACGCCGATTTGTCAGTCAATGAAGCTCTCAACATCGGTAAGTTTATCAAAAACCCAATCCCGAACTTGCTTGCGTTTATCGTGCCGAGCGAAAACGCCGTCGTGTTGCTTTCTGACGNNCGGCAAGCGTTGCGATTGCGGAAAATTGGTAAAAGAAAACGCCCCTATCTACAACGGTAAGGGCGGCGGAAGAGCGGACAATGCCCGCGCATTATTTAATTCGAGAGAATATGTGGATACTTTTATCGATTTGCTCGACAAACACCTTCGCTGACGGAAAATGCAGAACAACTTGATATTCCAATATATCCGCGCGCGGCACCCGTCTAGCAATTCTTGAGATAATCAATCTCCTTCGGCGTTAATTTCCTGTAGTGTCCTGCCATCAAACGCGCGAGGTAGACCTCTCCGATTGCGACCCGCTCCAGGCTCTGGACCTTGTTGCCGACGACGGCAAACATCTTGCGTACCTGGCGGTTTTTGCCTTCGTAGATACTGATTTCCACTACTGCCGAGCGCTCACCCTGCTTGATGAGCTTGACCTTTGCAGGCGACGTAACAAAACCCCCGATGTCAACGCCCTTACGCAGCTTATTCAGGCGCTCGTTTGAAATAATGCCCTGCACAGTTGCCCTGTAAGTCTTATAGATATGGCTCTTCGGGTGCGTCAACTTATTCGCGAGTTCGCCGTCATTTGTGAGAAGGAGCAACCCCGAAGTGTTGTAGTCCAAACGGCCGACAGGGAAAATGCGTTCCGGCACATCCGTCACCAGATCGGTAACAATATTCCTGCCCTTATCGTCTTTCGATGTTGTTACATATCCGACCGGCTTGTTGAGCATTATGTAGACCATGCGCTCAGCCTTGTCGATTTTTCGGCCGTTCACCTCGACAACATCGTCTTCTTCCACGTCGACACCGAGCTCCGTGACCGTGACTCCGTTAATCTTCACATTGCCGTTTATGATCAGCTCGTCCGCCTTCCTGCGGCTGGCCAAGCCGGCAGCGGAGATGTATTTGTTAATCCTCATCCTGTGATCCTCTTTTTTCTTTGTATTATAGTTAAAACTATTCTACCATATACCGAGCCGCTTTACAAAACATAACACGCACCGAAATCTGCAATAAAAAATCCGCCTTTGAAAGCGGATTTTTTATTGCAGATTTTTAGTTTTGTGAGTGTTTTTGCGTTTCAACGCTTTATTATAATAACAAATTAAATCAATGGTTGCAAGTACTTTTGTAAAAAAATTTCAACTTTTTCCCAATTTATCAGATAATCTTTTCTTTATAAACGCCGAGGAGTCCGTTCATCTTGACGCGAGCCTTAATGGCATCGGGATCGGTGGAATATAAGCCCTTCTCACGCATACGTGCGAAATATTCGGCACCCGCAAATGTATAGCGCCGCAACAGCCCTTCTTCGGTCTCCAGCGACTCGTTGGCAAAGTTGATTAAATCGCCGGTCGCCAGCGAGCTTGGCAACGAAAGCGGACGGATGCCCTTTATGTAACGTGCTGCGTTGAAACCTGCCAGCGTACCGGTGGTGATAGCCTCCGTGTGGCCGATAAACAATCCCGACTTTTCCCCGCCGCAGAACGTATTCTGCAGTCCCTTCACCTTCATGAAATCGTCGCGTTCAGCCACAGACAAGTAACGGATGGAGTTGCCCTTTCCACCCGCATACGGATCGGCATAACGCACGTTTTCAAATCCCGGCACTTTGCGCAGCTGCGCAAGCGGAAAGAACGGAGTCATAATCTTGGCATAGCCTGTATCAAGGAGGATGATGTTTTCGGCATACTCAGGCAGTGCGTACTGGCGACACACCTTCAAATCGAGCTTTTCCGGATGAATATCCTCTTTCTTCAAAGGAATCACCGCCACGCCGTCGCGGTTAAGTTTCTCCTGCAATTCCGCGGACAAAGAAGCCTTGACCAACTTACCCGATCCGCTGAAAGCACCGATGGATCCGTCCTCTCGTCTTCCGACAATCTCGTTGATACCGGCCTTGCCGGTGATACTGATTCGCGGCCCAAAAGCCGGACACCGCAAAATACACATCGAGCAACCGTTACCGTAAGCCAGGCAATTACCCATGGGGCCTGT
>DCTM01000042.1:1174-5787 GCA_002329565.1 Firmicutes bacterium UBA1440 | reverse complement strand
TCAAACTGCTGGAATACCTCAATGGCGGATATACGTACATAGTAGATATCGACCATGAGAAGTTCTTTGATAATTTACTACAAGACAAGCTGGTGACACCGGTAGGGAGAAACATAAAAGATCCTGACACCGAATCGCTGATAAGCAAGTACTTGAAAGCGGGAGTAGATGAAGCAGAACCTGATACGCATAGAAAAGCGCTTGCGTATGACGAATTGTGATATGGAAGCAGTGGAAAACCGGGCAAAAGAGATACCGGAGATTGACGAAATTGGGAGCACCTGAGTGGATGGCGAAGCAGTCAGTCGGTTTTGCAGATTATTATCAAGCGGTAGCCAAAAGGACAGGACCCTATAAAATACAAAAAGAAATCCTCGCAAAGTGAGGACTTATCAGTCGTGTTGAATACTATTTGAATTGAAGAGCCTGATGCCGAACGACATGCCGGGTGATGTGAGAGGGGGAAGGAAATCCCCCCTATTTATAAAAGGTTTGTGGATTTTAGTATTTTTTAATTCCCGCGGGAATTATTCGACGGAAATACCTCGCTTGGCGGGATTGTCTATCAGATGCCCGTTTTTTTCGAAACGCGAGCCGTGGCACGGGCAATCCCAGGATTGTTCGACTTCGTTCCAACGGAGTGCACATCCCATATGCGGGCAGCGTTTGCCGAAACGCAGGAGGTTGACGAACGCATTGGCACTGTTGGCGAATAGCTGCGTTTGCAGCATCGAACGTTGCGGAGAAAACAGCTTTTCATATTTGCTTTTGCCGGTGGTAATCAATTCGCTGAGAACGATTGCCGCCGCCATCGAGCCTGTCATACCCCATTTATTGAATCCCGTGGCCACATAGATGTGAGATTTTGCCTTATGGTGCACGCCGATATACGGAACGGTATCGAGCGTCATGCAATCCTGTGTGGCCCAAGCGTATTCTTCGCGGCAGTTCGGGTAGGCTTCGCGCGCGAGTCTGCGAAGTTCATCGTACATGCCGCCCTGCTTACCCGTCTTGTGATCTCCGCCGCCGAGCAAAAGAAAGTTCTTGTAATTGCGGAAGGAATGTCCCTTCTCGTTTTCATCGACATACATGCCATTCAGCTGAGGGCCGTTTTCCAATGCAATCACGTAAGAGCGATGTTGATACATCTTGAGGAAGTAAAGACCGGGCACGTTGACAAACGGAAAGTGTGTGGCGATAATGATGGCTTTGGCTTTGATTGAGCCGTGTGCCGTNNCCATCGATCCTGTGGACGTATGTGTTTTCGTAGATGTCGAGGTCGGACGCAATACCATAGAGAAAATTCAGAGGGTTGAACTGTGCTTGATCCTCCATGCCTATTACGCCGGCCACCTCAAACGGTAAAGGTGCGCTGTCCGCGACCAGCGGCTTAATGCCAAGCTTTTCATATGCGTATGCCTCGTTTTCAATCTTGCGGCGGTTACCAAGACTGTAGGTGAAGGCTGTCTTCTTCTCGAAGTCGCATGGAAATTGCGTTGCCAGCGTTTCATATTGCATACGCGCACGCATATTTATTTCGTAATAGTTGTAGGCGGCATCAGGACCGTAATCTCCGAGCAGCTTACTGTAGATTAATCCGTGCTGTGCAGTTATCTTGGCCGTTGTGCTGCCGGTCGTGCCGGAGCCGATACGTGTCCCTTCCACGAGCAGATATGGGACGCCATGCTCTTTAAGTTTATATGCGCAGAGTACACCCGCAAGCCCGCCGCCGATGATGAGCACATCAGTTTTTATTTGCCCCTCGAGAGGGGTTTGCGTCAGTTGATTGCAATTTTCGCACTCTTGATACCAAATCGATGAAATAAGAAACACCTCCTCGCGATTTCTTCGTTTCCTTTAAAGTCTCCCGATTGAGGAATTGTTATGCGTTCTCGATAAAATTACTCTTTGTCTTCATAACCGAAATAAAGTTGTATTTTTTGTAAACGAGTGATAATATATCCATATACCGGTAAAGCGTAAAAGGCAAATTTGCGCAGCCGGATGAACGGAACAACAGAAAGGAAGGATGAAAATGGTTAAGAAAGGGACGTTCGTAAGGATTGAAAAGACGATCCTTGAACCGGAAGAAAGAACATCCAAAATCCCCGACGACACTAAGAAAGTGCCGTTCAAAATGTGGACGAAAGGATACTTGCAGCATGACTGTGAATTGAACGAAGAAGCCACAATCGTAACGGTTGTCAATCGTACGGATATCGGTAAATTAGTGGAAGTAAATCCGTTCTATGAATTGAATTACGGAACGTTTTTACCTGAAATAGCAGAGATCGATCGGGTGATTAGAAATGAAAGAAAATAAACATTTATATGAAGAAGTAATGGCGCGCAGAGCGGAAATCCTCGATAAGGCCCTTGGAGTGGATTTCAACAAGTATGAGCTTGAAGGTATAGCTTTTGACTATGAAAAATATATGGCGGATACAGCCTACTCTTTAGAAGAGGTTACAAGAATTCAAAAGGAAAACGGTGTGGGCGATACACCTCTCATTGAATTAAAAAATATCACTGCACTTGCTCGAAAATATGCACCCGAAGGAAAAGGCGCACGCATTTTTATTAAGGATGAAGCTTGCAGCACTTCCGGATCGTTTAAGGAAAGGCGGGCGGCGGTCAGCACTTATCACGCCAAGAAAATGGGATACAAAGGGGTTGTCGCGGCAACGTCGGGAAATTACGGGGCTGCTGTGGCGGCGCAAGCGGCAAAACAGGGACTGGACTGCATTATTATTCAGGAATGTTATGATTCAAATCAGGTGGGGCAACCCGAGATTATTGAAAAGGCGAGAAAATGTGAAGCCTTGGGCGCAGAGGTAATCCAGACAACAGTAGGCCCTGAGTTGTTTTTCGAAGCACTGCAGATTTTGGATGAAACCGGTTTCTTTAACGCATCTTTATATTCATCATTTGGAATTGCGGGCATTGAAACTCTCGGAAACGAAATAGCACTCGAATGTATGAAGCGGTTTAACAAATATCCGGATGCCGTTGTCTGCACAAATGCAGGAGGAGGCAATTTGACGGGTACTGCGCGTGGATTAATCAAGGCAGGCGCGACCGAAACGAGGGCAATCGGAGCTTCGGTCGACTTAAAGGGTCTGCATATGGCCAGCGACACCGATTTCAACAGAAAATCGTTCACGACAGGGCATACGGGCTTCGGCATTCCGTTCGCGACCTATCCGGATCGCAGCGATGTGTTGCGTTCGGCAGCGAGACCGCTCAGATACATGGATGAATATTATCTGGTGGAACAGGGGGAAGTCTTCTATGTCACAGAGATGCTCGCGCAACTTGAGGGATACGAACGCGGACCTGCAGGGAATACTTCGCTGTCGGTGGCGTTTAAGCTGGCGCAGGAGATGAACCAAGACGAGATTATCGTCGTGCAGGAAACGGAGTATACAGGAGCCGGTAAGCATNNGCATATTAATCCTCAGATTTCCTTTGCAAAGCAGAACGGCATCGAGGTAAAATTCGGCAATCCTCGTGAATCGGAAAACGGTAAGAATATCATTTTCCCACGGACACCGCGAGATATAGATGTTACTGTAGTAGACATGAATCATCTGCGCGTCTCATACATCAAGTCTGCGCTGGCAGCGTATGACAGGAAAAAGGAGATGCTCTCAGAGGTCGAGCTGAAATATCTTGAGGATGAACTGAAGGTTGACCGCGAAAAACTAAACGCATTATTGAGTGAAGTATAACAACGGAAACATAAAACCTCCAACATGATTCGACAATTCGAATCGGACCGGAGGTTTTGTTTATTTTTTATAATCCGAGCTGTATAAAATATCAAAATGGGTTTTATTAAACGTAATCAGGCCTTCATCACGCATCTTGCACAGTTCGTTTGACATTGCACTCCTGTCGACTGAGAGGTAGTCGGCAAGCTGCTGACGATTGTAGGGGATGTCAAAGGAAGTTGAATTGTGGCGCAAACTCTCCGCCGAAAGGTACGAAAGGAGCTTTTCCCGAGTGGTACGCCGGGTCATGTGCGTCAGCTTTTCGTTGAGTTGAATGTTCTTTCTCGCAATATCCGACAGCAGGTTGCGGATCACGGTGCTGTGAAATACGCATGGAGAACTGCATGTGTGCAGGGCGCGATTAACGTTCATAAAAAGTACCTTTGAAGGCATCTCGGTGACGACGCTCATATACAGATGTGAACCCGGCGTGCAGGCAAAAGCTTCGGCGAAAAGATGGCTCGGAGTAACCTTTGAGATGATGTTGCGGTTGCCGAAAAAATCATCCCGGATGATCTGCAACTTGCCTTCGAGCAACAGTCCTATGTATTCTATAGTATCATCCGCATGGGCAATGTATTCATTTTTCTCGTATTCGAGCATCTTCGGTTGCAGGCAATTCAGCATGGCTTCGATTTCTGTCGACTTCAAGCCGGAGAACAGAGAGGACTTTTGCAAAATATTCAAATATTTTTTCATTTTTTTCCTTTCTTGTTGTAAATACAACTGAATTTATTTATTTATTATATTATTATAATATCAATAAGTCAATCATTCACCGGAGCAAAGTATAAAAGGAGGTAATTATATGACGAAAGAAATGTTTTGTTTTCAGTGTGA
>DCTM01000042.1:537-1071 GCA_002329565.1 Firmicutes bacterium UBA1440 | reverse complement strand
GCAATGATCGAAGGATTGTTCACAACTGTCACCAATGTAAACTTCAATAACGAGACGTTGGAACAGCAGATTAAAAATATTACCGAACAGAAGGAAGCACTCGGAGGTGCTGCCGATTATAACATGGAGCTCCTGTGGGAATGCGAAAATGAAGACATTCGTTCGCTGAAATCGCTGATTTTGTTTGGTCTGCGCGGCATGGCGGCTTACGCATATCATGCGTTGGTACTTGGATATACGGATAAGGACGTCAACAATTTCTTCTATGAAGGTATGAACGCAATAGGCGAAGACTACGGTATGGACGAGCTTCTTCCGCTGGTTCTGAAGACAGGAGAAATCAACTTCAAGTGCATGGAGATCCTGAGCAAGGCCAACAGAGAAACTTACGGAAATCCGGTACCGACGACTGTACCGTTGACCGTAGAAAAGGGGCCTTTCATTGTAATTACGGGGCACGATCTGTACGATTTGTACTTGCTCCTCGAACAGACTAAGGACAAGGGCATCAATATCTATACTCACGGCGAAATG
>DCTM01000042.1:147-518 GCA_002329565.1 Firmicutes bacterium UBA1440 | reverse complement strand
AAACATACCGGCACCGGTGCTGTTTACGACTAACTGCCTGATGCCGCCTCAACAGAGTTATGCTGACCGCATCTTTACGACGGAACTCGTCTCCTATCCGGAGCTGGTACATATCGGACCCGAAAAGGACTTCACCCCTGTGATTGAGAAGGCACTTGAACTCGGAGGTTATGCAGAGGATACCGTATTCACAGGTATCAACGGAGGCTCGACGGTGACTACAGGTTTCGGCCATGATACAGTACTTTCCGTTGCCGACAAGGTCATCGACGCAGTTAAAGCCGGTGCTATCAAGCACTTCTTCCTCGTTGGCGGTTGTGACGGTGCTAAGCCGGGCCGCAACTACTACACTGAATTCGTGAAGAAGACAC
>DCTM01000042.1:0-130 GCA_002329565.1 Firmicutes bacterium UBA1440 | reverse complement strand
GGACATGGGTCAGTGCAACGATGCATACAGCGCAATCATGGTTGCGGTAGCTCTTGCAGAAGCTTTTGAATGCGGAGTCAACGATCTGCCGCTTTCGCTGGTTCTCTCATGGTATGAGCAAAAGGCGGTC
>DCTM01000048.1:14211-14343 GCA_002329565.1 Firmicutes bacterium UBA1440 | reverse complement strand
TATGATTTTTGCAAATATCTTTGCAATGACGATTATATCATTCATGTGAAACATAAGCTTGCCGAAGAAACCCAACCTTTTTAATAACTCATAAAAACCGTCTCTGTTAACGATATCAAGCCAGAAGCATTC
>DCTM01000048.1:0-14195 GCA_002329565.1 Firmicutes bacterium UBA1440 | reverse complement strand
AAGTAATCGTTTGATTCCAAATTGCTGATAATGCTTTCGCGTTGGTTTAATATGTGCTGAGAATTATCAATTTGCACTTCCATTCTGTCAGCAATATGAATAATCCTGCTTAGTAAGGGGATTTCCTTACCGGCAAACCCGCTGGGGTTCCCACCGCAATATCGATCATGATGATATCGAATCGGTTCGGCCAGAATACCAAGCTGAGGAGAATCCTTTAAGATTTTATATCCGGCTTCGGCATGATTGAATACCAGCATATCATCGTCATTATGAACGATAAAATGCTTTTCATGCCAGTTTGAAGCAGCACCTATATCATGCAGCAGTGACGCGTATATCAATATTTCCAATTGATTCTGCGTGACTCCAAGCTCGATGCCGATATTTCTTGCAATCATAGCGGTTCTGTGATGATGTTCGGAAATTCCGGTTACAGAAAGCTCAAGAGCACTCGACAGTGCTTTAATCAAATCCACCGGATGAATCAAAATACGGTCAAACATTTTTGCATCTCCATTTTTCATTTAAGTTTTGGGAATATAATTGACGCTGAAATTTACAGAAATAAAATAAGCGATTATGTGAATATTATAACGCTTTTTTTTTGCTTATGTCAATTTGAACCTGCTGTTATTATGCATAAGTATAGTAATATAAAGGACCCGAATTTTATATATTTTTTAGATACAATATGTGATAATATGCCGGGCAAATTTAAAATTGAAATACAACCTTTTTTCTCTGTTCTTCATATTATGGTATTGACACTGTATCTTTGATTTAGTGAAGCGATACTGAAATGAAAGAATAGGAGAACATAATGGCTATCAAAATATTTATTGATCAGGGGCATAACCCCGTTAATCCAAACGCGGGTGCGGAAGCAGGCGGCTATCGCGAGCAGGATATAAATTATCAGGTGGGAATCAGGCTTGCGGGATTGCTGAACAGCAATCCGAATTTTGAAGCGAGAGTATCAAGGCCTACACCGACTACACAGCTCGGCAACAGCACTACTACCAGCCTCCAAGCCAGAGTATATGCCGCCAACAGCTGGCCTGCCGATTATTTTATCAGTCTGCATTGCAACTATAACGATAATCCGACTTACAGCGGCAGTGAAGCCTATGTTTACAGCGCCGGCAGCCCGGCATATGACTTTGCAACACGGATTCTGGAGGGGCTCCACAATCAAACAGGTCTGGCGAATCGAGGAGTGATGGTGACGACGTCTCTTTTCGTTCTGCGACGTACATCCATGCCCTCAACACTGATTGAGATGGGATATATGAGCAATCCTGTTGACTTGAATTTACTTGTGAACGATCCTCAAAGCTTTGCAAGAGGCATCTATAATGGAATATTGGCATACTTTGGTATGTTGTAAAACGAGCGGATGTTTAAGCAATCCGGATCATTACCAAAACCCCTTGAAATCATTCAGGGGGTTATTTATTATGTGTATTTCGATGAAATAATCCGGGACAAACTGTGAAAGAAGTATATATACAAGTCTGTTTATTCAATAAATTTATTGAAATGAAAATTCCGATAGTATAAAATGATAAAGTATAAAAGATGTACAAAAAATTAACCGAGGGAGAGTTAAAATGAATAACTTAATTTTACCGTTTAGTTTTACATTGCCGACAAAGATTGTCTACGGACCCGGCTGTGTGAGCGCCGTAATTGAGGAATTATCGATTAACGGGGGGAAGAAACCTATCATCATTACCGATAAAGGGGTAAGAGGTGCGGGAATTACAGACAAGATAACCGATTTATTGGATCAAAACAAAATAAATTATGTCATCTACGACGGCGTCGAGGCGAATCCAAAGGATGTCAACGTTGAAGAAGGCGCAAGAATCGCAAGAGAGTTCGGCGCAGACTGCATGATAGCTGTCGGTGGCGGCAGCCCTATTGATTGTGCGAAATCTGTTGGTGTTCTGTTGGCACACGATGCAGACAAAATCAAAAAATACGAAGGCAAGACCGCCGCGACAAAACCGTTGCCGCTTTTAATCACCGTTCCCACTACATCAGGCACGGGCAGCGAGCTTACGTTTTCCTCGGTTATAACGGATACACAAAACAATTACAAAATGACAGTGAAGAGTCAATATACAGCGGCGAAAGTTGCGGTTTGCGATCCTGAGCTCACCTTATCCGTTCCTCCGGAAATTACGGCCTCTACAGGTATGGATGCCTTGACTCATGCCATCGAGGCATATACGGCTTCCTGCGCAGAACCGATCAGCGATGCCATGGCATTGTATGCTGTTGAGTTGATTTACAACAACCTCGTCGATGCTGTTAAGGATGGCAGCAATCTGCAAGCGCGGAGTGCAATGCTTTTGGGCAGTATGATTGCGGGAATCGCCTTTAGCCATTCGGATGTGGCCTCGGTGCATTGCATTGCCGAGTCTCTGGGAGGCGTAAACGACTTGCCGCATGGCGTTTGCAATGCTATATTCCTGCCGTATGTGATGGATTACAATATGAAATATTCACTCGAGCGATATGCACGTATCGCAAAAGCTATGGGATTTTCTTTTGAAAATGAGGAAGAAGGCGCACAAAAGGCTGTCGACGCAGTGAAGAAATTGGCTGTCGATGTTAACCTGCCGGCATTTTCAAGCCTCGATGTCGGTGTGAATGACTTTGAGAAGCTGGCGGAGATGTCTGTAAAGAACATTTCCACCGAAAGCAATCCAAGACCGATGACAAAAGAAGACTATCTGCAAGTCATCAACAACGCCTACTATCAAAAGTAGGCCACTTGATATCTGCGCCTATCCGGGGCGCGGACAAAGCTTCGTACTTTCTGAAGGCTCCTAAAAAGGAGAGGAGGCAAAATAATGTTTGGCGCTATTATCGGTGACATCGTGGGCTCTGTCTACGAGTGGAACAACATAAAAACAAAGGAATTTCCACTGTTCCGTGACGACTGTTTTTTCACGGACGATACAGTCATGACTGTGGCGGTGGCCGATGCTGTTCCGCAGGCTATAACAGCATTTCTTGAAAGTACAGATTTTGAAGATGCAATCCGCAACGCCGTATCCCTCGGCGGCGACAGCGACACGCTCGCTGCAATAACCGGCAGCATTGCCNNCCTTGACGAGCCGATTCGTGATGTCTGCCGCAGATGGAAAACGTTTATTGAATTAAAGAAATAAGTATATCGTTGCAGCTCTTAACCTAAAAGCATGAGTAAGCATCTCAAAAGGATGAGTAATATTGTCCTTTTGAGATGTTTTTCTTATGTGCAGGCTTTTGCTTCCGAATATTAGACTTTCGTCAATAATTTTGCTATACTGAAAAAAAGGTGAGCACTGCGGTGCAGTTGTCTGTCTTGCAGCGGTCGAATTGAAGAGAGGTGTTATTATGAAACTTATGCCCGTGCTGTTTATCGGACACGGATCGCCGATGAATGCAATCGAGAACAACCGCTTTTCCGCAGAATGGGAAAAGCTCGGCGAACGGATTTCTCACCCGGAAGCCATTCTGTCGATATCTGCTCATTGGTATACATCCGGACTGAGAGTGTGCGATGATTCAGACCCGAAAACGGTTTACGATATGTACGGCTTCCCGGATGAATTGTACGAAGTGCGATACGATGCTCCGGGCGCGCCGCAGTTTGCCGGTATGACGCGTGAATTGATAGGAGAAGGCGTTCGTATCGACAATTCCTGGGGATTGGATCACGGAACATGGTCCGTGCTGTGTCGCATTTATCCGCAGGCAGACATCCCTGTATTTCAACTGAGCATAGATAATCGAGCGACACCGCGGGAACATTATGAAACCGGACGCAAACTACGCTCATTGCGCGACAAGGGTGTATTGATCTTTGGCAGCGGCAATATCGTTCACAATCTCGGCAGAGTCAATTGGGCTATGGAGGAGGAAGGATATCCCTGGGCATTGGAGTTTGACAATTATATCAAAGAAAATGTACTGGGCGGCAACCACGAAAACGTGATCGACTATCACAGAGCGGGAGACAGCGCGAAGATTGCCTTTACGTATTTGGATCACTTTGCACCGTTTTTGTGTGCATTGGGTGCGACTGAAACTGATGAAAAGATCAGCGTTTTCAACGATTCATGTGCGCTTGGATCGATATCGATGACCGGCTATTTATTTGGGTAAAAGGAGAGATAAGAAAATGATTCAGGATATAGACCCGAGAATATTTAATAACAGCTTCGCAGATAAAAAGGCCGCCTCTCAAGATCTTTTCCTTGCCTACGACGGTGACTCAGTGCTTGTCAGGGAGGAAAAGGACAAGCTTTGGTACCCGTCGTTTGCCGATTTTGAAGCGCTCTACCCGCATCTGTGCGAAAATGCCTCTTTCTTGTTCTCAGTTGACGACATCAACTATTTTTTGGTCGATGAGAAGGGGCTGGATTCATTGGACGGATGGATATATGTTACTACAAATCGCTTTCGTACAGAGCCAAAATACTGGCGATCATTTGCGGGCGCGATGGGTTGGCAGCTCAATCGCTGGTATAAGGATCATCGATTTTGCAGCCGGTGCGGCAATCCCACGAAACATTCAAAAAAAGAGAGAATGCTCTACTGTGAGTCCTGCGGCCTTGAGACATATCCGAAGATATCTCCGTGCGTGATCGTGGCTGTACACGACGGCGATCGATTGTTGATGGCTAAATATGCCGGACGGGTATACAAGAATTACGCTCTCATTGCCGGCTTTGTAGAGGTGGGGGAGACTCTTGAAGATGCTGTACGCCGTGAAGTGATGGAAGAGGTCGGACTGAAGGTTAAGAATATTAAATTTTACAAGAGCCAGCCGTGGCCGTTCAGCGACTCGTTGTTGGCGGGATTTTTTGCCGAGCTTGACGGAGATGACACCATAACTCTGCAAGAGGACGAGCTGTCACTTGGCGTGTGGTTGCACAGAGACGAAATACCGCCGGCTGAGTTACATATAAGCCTCACAAGTGAGATGCAAGAGGCGTTTCGCTTGAGAACGGTTAAATTATAAAATAAATTTTTGCGCACGTGATGAAAAGACCTGAGAATACATGGGCAAAACTAAAAATCAGCACATCCTCGCATAACGAACGCGGTTTCGGTTTATAATCTTAAGAATGCAGCGAAAAAGTGTAGATTGACAGCCATTACATATTTAAGATGCGATACTGCGAAGAAGAGGAAAAAATATGAAAAAATGCTTGATTGTTGTGGATTATCAAAATGACTTTGTATGCGGCTCCCTTGGGTTTCCGGAGGCGGTCGCGCTTGAGGAGTGCATTGCTCAGAAAATCGAACAATATCATGCGAGCGGTGAAGAAGTAGTTTTTACCTTTGACACGCATACGGAGGATTATAAAAATACACAGGAGGGCAGCAACTCCCCGATTAATCATTGCCTGCGCGACACGGACGGACACGTATTATACGGGCGGGTAGCGACGCTGTTGCGCGATTCGGACAAGCGTTTTCATAAGCATACCTTTGGCTCAGACGCGCTTTACGAGTATTTAAAACAGGAGCCTTTTGAGAGTGTCGAGCTTGTCGGAGTGGTCTCAAATATCTGTGTGATTGCCAATGCCGTTCTGGCTAAGACGGCACAGCCGGAAACGCCGATGTTTGTCGACGCGCGTTGCACAGCGAGCAACAATGCGGCGCTGAACAAAGCAGCTTTGGATGTGATGGAGAGCTTGCAAATCAAAGTTATCAATAGATAAAAAGTACAGAAAAATCACCGGAGTATTTCTTTGGTTAACAGTGCGTCTCTATACAAAAGGGATGCACTTTTTTTTATACAGACAGCAAGTTTCCTATTGCCGGATTTTGGAGGTGAGCTCAATAATAAAAGTGAATTTTCTAAATAAAAATGTACACATGTCGATAATTATATCGACATATAAAGCGAATATAAAAAATAATTTTTATATAAAAGGCCTGAAACAATTTTTTATTGTTAAAATTTCAATCAGTTGCTGCGAAAAATGTGGTTTTCCGTGAGCATTCGACAAATAGCAATTGTGCAAAGGTTAAAAAAATGTTATTATAAATAAAATAAATTCAGATTAGGCACATCAGATAAGCGGAAGGAGTAGAAAAGGATGGAACTGACAACGCTGGTTGGTATCATTGTAGGAGTTTGTACTGTAATCGGGGCAATGATTTTTAAACATATCAGTTTCTCTGTATTTTTGAATCCTGCAGCTATAACAATAATTTTTGTTGGCACGGTTGCTGCTGTTTTAAATTCCTATCCCGGAGAAAATCTGAAGAGTCTCGGGCATTTGTTTAAGATTCTTTTCACGAAACAAAAGACGATTTCAGAGCTTGAAATTATCAGACTGATGGTGGATCTGTCACGAACCAGTAAGATCAGAGGCCTGTTGGCCCTGGAAAGCAAGCTTGATGAAATAGAAGATCCGTTTATTAAGAAGGGTGTTCGTTTGGTCGCCGACGGTACGGAGGCCGAGATTATCGCCAACGTGCTGGAGGCTGAAATCGAGGCGATGGAAAAGCGACATGAGACAAACGCAGGCATCTTTTCCGCGGCCGGAATGTATGCACCGACACTCGGTGTTCTGGGTGCGGTATTCGGCTTGATCGCAGCGATGTCTTGGATTGATGATACGGAGATGATGTCCGAAGCAATTTCAGCGGCTTTCATTGCGACTGTTCTGGGTATCTTTACAGGTTATGTACTGTGGCATCCATTTGCAAAGAAATTGAGAATAAAGAGCCAAAGAGAGGTAATACTCAAGGAGATGGTACTCGAAGGCTTATTGTCCATACAGCGAGGTGACGCTCCGTTCATGTTGAAAGAAAAACTTTTGGCTGTTCTTCCGGCTTCGAGACAGGAGAAAATCATCGAAGAACTGGAAAAAGACAAGGAAAGAGAGAAATAAAAAAGGGTAAGAGTGACGCGTAATGGCGAGCAGAAGGAAAAAAAAGAATAGCGAAGAAGAAGCAAATGAGTCTTGGTTGTTACCGTATTCGGATCTCATGACCTTGATGCTGGCTGTTTTTATCGTGCTGTTCGCTGTCAGCCAGATTGATGCGGGCAAAGCTCAGATGGTCTCCGATCAATTCACGGAATCCATGCGTACGGATCAGTACGGCGCAGAATTGCAACAGCTCAAGACCGAGGCTAGGGAAAATGCTGAAATTGAGTCGCAGGCTGACTTGCAAGAGATTAAGAAAAAAGTGGATTCCAAACTTGAAGCAGCCAATATGACCTCATTTGCAACCACGGATATCGATGAGCGCGGTCTGGTAATCAGGCTCAGCAATGCGATTCTCTTCGATTCGGGCAGCGCGCGGATAAAAGCCGAATACGAGCCGGCGTTGCGTGACATAGGTCTGATTATCAGTGAAGTGGACAATTATATCCGCGTGGAAGGCCATACGGACAACGTACCGCAATCTTCGGAGGCATTTCCTTCAAACTGGGAATTGTCATACGGCAGAGCCGCAAGTGTGGTCAAGCTGTTCATTGAAGTATCCGGCGCACCGCCGGAGAAATTTTTGGGAGTAGGATACGGAGAATACCGACCGATTGCAGACAATGGTACAGAAGAAGGACGTGCCAAAAACAGGCGTATTGATATTATTGTTCTCAGCGGTCAGTTCTATCAACAAGAGCAGTCGGGCGATGTGAATGCACAGAAAGCAACAGAAAAGAAGAAGACGACAAAATCGGAGCACTGAGCGTGCTTGTTAAATAATGCAATAAAACATGCGATCTCGGAGAATTGCGCCGGGCATCGCATTTTTTATGCCATGAATTTGTACGACGGGAAATTCTCGACTTTCAACTACATGGAAACAATGATATAATAGTCGCAAACAGCAGCACTGAAAATGAAGGAGGTACATGTATGAGAAAGATGATAGAAGCAGAAAATGCCGTTGCCATCGGAGCGTATTCACACGCCATTGATTCCGAAGGGCTGATTTTTTTCTCCGGCCAGTCGCCCGTTACCAAGGAAACCGGAAAGCTTGCTGAGGGAGGCATAAAGGAGCAGACGGAACAGTGTTTCAAAAATCTGTTCTCTGTGTTGGAGGCAGCCGGATTGACTGCCGATCATGTACAGAAGGTCAACGTATATTTGACGGATATGGGAAATTTTGCTGCTATGAACGATGTATACAAGCAGCAGTTCCACGCGCCGTATCCGGCGAGAACGACTGTGGGAGTGGCTTCGTTGCCGATGAACGCTCTCGTGGAGATCGAGATGATTGCAAGACGTCCGCGTTAGAGATGCAAAAAGATTCCTTTGAAGGAGGAGCAATTAGGAGGAGCAATTATATGAAAAAAATCGCATTTATAGGTGTCGGTATTATGGGCAAATCCATGGTGTGCAATTTGATGAAGGCAGAGTTCGAACTGCACATCTTTGCGCGGACGAGAGCCAAGGTCGAGGATGTAATCGGTGAGGGCGCGATCTTCCACGAGACGATAGCCGACTGTGTAAAGGATTGTGACGCAGTTATCACTATAGTAGGATTCCCGCAGGATGTCGAAGAAGTGTATTTCGCGGAAGGCAACATCATGGACAGCGCTAAGGCGGGTACATATCTGATCGACATGACGACCACGAGCCCTACTCTGGCTTTGAGATTGTATGAAGAAGGTACAACTAAGGGATTCCGCGTGCTGGATGCACCGGTCACCGGCGGTGACGTAGGTGCCAAAAACGGCACACTTTCCATCCTTGTCGGCGGAGATAAGGCGGATTATGAGGCCTGTGTGCCGATTTTCCGCGCGATGGGTACCAACGTCAATTATCAGGGTACCGCATCGTGCGGCCAGCACGCCAAGCTTGCCAATCAGATCATGATTGCGGGTGCACTGTCAGGAGTCTGCGAGGCACTGACCTATGCGCGAGCAAAAGGCTTGGATCTGCAGGTCGTTCTCAATTCGCTTGCCACAGGTGCAGCAGGCAGCAGGCAGCTCGATCTCTTTTGGCCGAAGATCATGGTTGAAGATTATGCGCCGGGATTCTTCGCCAAGCACTTTATTAAGGATATGAAACTCGCACTTGAAGAGGCGGCCCAAGACGGTATCACATTGGAGGTACTGAGCCAAGCGCTGAAGAACTACCGGGAACTGGAAGATGCCGGCTACGGTGATTGCGGTACGCAGGTTCTGATCAAGCATTACGAGAAGGGGTAGTTCCATGAGAAGAAAGGACCGTGAAATAACGGATTTCGATGCAATCGTTGCGATTCTGCAGAAGTGTCCGATTGTTAGGCTCGGCCTCGTCGATGGAAACGGCGAGCCGTATGTGGTGCCGCTGGATTTTGGCTGTGAAATCGTTGCCGATAAGCTGACGCTGTACTTCCACTCTGCAGAGAACGGGCGCAAGATTGACATCATCAAAGCCAACGACAGAGGCTGTTTCGAGGCCGACAATTTCATTGCCACCGTCAAGGGCGAAACGCCGTGCAACTGGACGACGGAATACGAGAGTGTAATCGGCTTTGGACGGCTCTCGTTTATCGAGGATGAAGCCGGTAAGAAGAGAGCGATGGATGCAATTATGCATCACCACGGATTTGAGGGTGAACCAATCTATTCGCCGAGCATTTTCAGCAGGGCGCTCCTTTACAAAATGGATGTTGAACGCATGAGCGGCAAGAGCAATACGTCGATGTAACCGCAGAAAGAAATTGACCTTCTTACTCCCACGGTATATAATTAGAATGGTTTCAAAAGGGAATGGGGGTTGTTATGGGACTGTATTTACACAATGTACAATACTATGAAACGGACAAGATGGGGATAGTCCATCACTCAAATTACATCCGTTGGATGGAGGAGGCGCGCGTTGATTCCATGAGCCATTGGAACTGGAGCTATGAGCGTCTTGAGGAGGCTAAAGTCTTTTCGCCGACCGTGGCAGTGAGCTGCGAATATAAGAGCAGTACGACTTTCGGCGATTTGGTCGCTATAGATATGAAGATAAAAAAATACAACGGAGCTATTTTAGAGGTCGATTATCTGATGACGAACGCCGATACGGGCGAAATCGTGGCAATTGCAAGCTCAAAGCATTGTTTTTTGGGGGAAGACGGCAAACCTTTGCGTATGCAGAAGGTGCTGCCTGAGTTCCATGAAACGATCACAAGGATAGCGAATGGTGAGGAAATATGAAAAATAAGGGTAAAAATTTTATCGCCGAATTCAAGGAATTCATTTCTCGCGGCAATGTCGTAGATCTTGCAGTAGGTATAATGATCGGCAGTGCGTTTACGTCTATTGTGTCTTCGCTCGTCGACGATATACTTATGCCGCTGATAGGATGGATGTTCGGAGGGATAGACTTCTCTGATTTGAAGTATGTAATTCCCGGCTCGGCCGAAGCTTCGATTAATTATGGCATGTTTATCCAAAACATAGTCGACTTTTTCCTGATTGCACTCTCGGTCTTTATCGTAGTGAAGATTATCAACACCTTCCGCAGAAAGAAGGAAACCGAAGAGCCGGCATCCGCTGAGCCCTCGGAGGATGTTCTGTTGCTGCGCGAGATTCGTGACGCAATTGTTTCAAAATAATTGCGTAAATCACGATATTAAGTGTATCAATACTGTAACATAAAAATAAAACATAGGACGTGATGTTATGGAAACAAGAGTTGCCGTTATCGGCATTATTGTGGAAAAGGAAGAATCCGTCGCGGGGCTCAATGCCGTGTTGCATGAGTTCGACACATATATAATCGGACGGATGGGTATTCCGTACAGAGAAAAGTCGATCAACATCATCAGTATTGCGATCGATGCACCGCAGACGGTAATCAGTTCGTTGTCGGGTAAGATCGGCAATCTGCGGGGAGTAAGCGCTAAGGTGGCTTATTCCAACCTTATTACAAAAACAACAACAGAATAAAACACAATCATACCGATTCTGACGTTGAAAAGTTATTTTGAGACAAAAGATGCGGGTATACAAGCAGGATTGCATAAGCATTCCGAGTTTTTTACTGCATCTTTTGAAGATGCAGTTATTTTTTTGGGAGAAAACATGAAGCTTACTTTACAAGAAGAAAAGACAATCCGGCCGGGTGGGCTGAAAAAATCGGAAACAGCAGTGCTGATCCTGCTGCCTATAGTTACCGCGCTGCTTGCGATGGCAATCGGCAGATTTGGGGTGAGCCCTGTGGACATTATTTTATCGCTGCTCGATAAAATTGGGATAGGCGAAGGCATAAACAGGCAGACGGAGACCGTTCTGTGGACGATACGTTTCCCTCGTATTCTTCTTGCACTTGCAGTAGGTGCGGGACTCTCCGTGGCAGGCTGTGCGTTTCAGAGCCTGTTCTCCAATCCTCTCGCAACACCCGACACGCTCGGAGTGGCCTCAGGTGCAAGCTTCGGCGCGGCACTCGGCATTCTGGGAGGTTTAAATTTAATCGGCATACAGGGAACGGCCTTATTCTTCGGTATAGTAGCGGTCGCTCTGACATGGATTTCAGGATACGGCAAAGGCAACGGCATGAACACTATCGTGCTCGCCGGCATAATGATCGGCTCGCTGTTTTCGGCTCTCGTCTCACTCGTAAAATTTGCCGCAGATACCGAATCGCAGCTTCCGGCCATCACTTACTGGCTGATGGGCAGTATGAGCGGTGCGGGTTATCCTTCCCTGGCGTTGGGTGTACCTCCGATTGCGATAGGCATACTTATCTTATATTTACTGCGCTGGCGAATGAATCTGCTGCCATTGTCCGACGATGAGGCGCGGACGTCCGGTATCAACATCCGCAGGCTGAGAGCGGTGACCATCGTGTGCGCAACTGCGATGACTGCCTCATGCGTTTCCATGTGCGGGCAGGTCGGATGGGTCGGCCTTTTGATTCCGCACATCTGCAGAATGAAGTTCGGCAACAATCACCTCGCTCTTGTGCCCGCTTCGATCAGTGTCGGAGCAGCTTTCATGGTATTGGTTGACACTCTGGCCCGCAGCGCCACCGCTGCTGAAATCCCCGTGTCAATCCTGACAGCGATTATAGGGGCACCGTTCTTTATAGTACTGATGAGAAGGTCTGGAGGGTGGCAGTTATGATATTGAAAATCGAAAACGGAACATTCTCTTACAATCGCCAAAAGCGCGTCGTTTTAGATTCTGTTAACCTGGAGGCGGGGCCGGGCGATGTACTTGCTATCCTGGGACCAAACGGCGCAGGCAAGACGACATTGCTTCGCGCTATGATGGGGTTGCTCAAATGGCAAGACGGAAGGAGCTGCATCGACGGCAAGGATATCCGAAATATCCCATACAGAGAACTGTGGAGAGTTATGTCTTATGTTCCGCAGGCCAAGAATACTGTGGCGGCCTATACGGCCGAAGAGATGATTCTGCTCGGCAGGAGCAGTCGGATGGGCATATTTTCGCACCCGGATGAAACGGACGTGAAGATGGCACATCAGATTATGGAACGTCTGCACATTTCCTTTCTAAGAGAGAAAAAATGCTCCCAGATCAGCGGTGGCGAACTGCAGATGGTTTTGATCGCTCGCGCTCTGGCTGCGGAGCCTAATATACTGATACTGGATGAACCTGAGTCCAATCTGGACTTTAAGAACCAGTTGCTTGTACTCGATACGATGTCGGAGCTGGCGGCAAAGGGAATGACTTGCATCTTCAACACCCACTATCCGGCCCATGCTCTGCAACGGGCAAACAGGGCATTCATGCTCAAACCCGGCGGTGAATATATTTTCGGAGATACGCACAGCGTTGTTACTGAAGAAAATATACATAGTGCATTCGGTGTACACGCAGTAATCGGAAATATCGAAACACCGGGCAATATCCTCAAAGATGTCGTTCCGCTGAGGGTAGCGAAAGAGACATCAAAGGGAGAGTGTCTTGCATGCGGAGGTGCGGACGATGAGAAGGTCATCGCCGTGCTTGCTATCATTACTCCGAGCTCGGATATGACGTCGAGGATTAATGAGATCCTGCACGAGAGCAGCGGTTACATTATCGGAAGAATGGGGATGCCTTACCCCGATGCAGGGGTATTCATCATAAATGTTACCATCGACGGCCCGCAGAGTGCTGTCAGAAAACTTACCGACACTCTTAACATCCTTCCCGATGTGAGCGTCAAGGCAACATATGCAAAGGATTTTAATAACAATACGGAGGTATAACAATGAACAACCGGGAATTAATCGATAAATTGAATCGCGACAAAAGTTTGTCGTTCGAGGAATGGCACACGCTGCTCTCCTCTTTTACTGACGAGGACAGAGAATATGCCGCCGTATTGGCGAACAAGATTGCCAAGGAAAACTTTGGCAACAACGTTTATTTCAGAGGAATTATCGAGTTTACAAATTATTGCAAGAACGATTGCCTGTATTGCGGTATTCGCTGCTCGAACAAGGAAGTCAACAGATACCGCCTTACGGAGGATGAAATTTTAGAATGCTGTGACGAAGGCTATCTGCTGGGCTATCGTACCTTTGTACTTCAAGGCGGAGAGGATCCGTACTGGGACGATGAGAAAATGGTCAAGCTCGTTAAGGCCATACGCAGCCGCTTCCCTGATTGTGCAATCACGCTTTCCCTGGGCGAGCGAAGCCGGGAATCTTATGAAAAGCTCTATGAGGCGGGAGCAGACAGATACCTGCTCAGGCACGAAACTGCCGACGCTGAGCACTATGCCAAGCTTCATCCGCAGAACCTCAAGCTTGAAAACAGAATGAGATGTCTGAATGATTTGAAGGAGATAGGTTATCAGACCGGTTGCGGAATGATGATAGGTTCTCCGTATCAGACGACAGAAAATATTGTTAAGGATATGATGTATATTGCAGAATTTAAACCGCATATGATCGGCATCGGACCGTTCCTGCCGCACAAGGACACGCCGTTCCGTGATGAAGAGGCGGGCTGTACGACGCTGACACTGTTTATTCTGAGTCTGTGCAGGATTATGTTGCCGGACGTTCTGTTACCGTCAACGACGGCGCTTGGCACGCTTCAGGGCGACGGACGAAAGCTCGGTGTGCTCGCAGGCTGCAATGTCGTGATGCCGAACCTTTCTCCTCTTTCAGTGAGAAAGAAATATATGCTCTACGACAATAAGGTGGGCACGGATGATGACGCAAAGCACGGAATCGAAAAACTGAAGGCGCAGATGAATGAAATAGGATATCAAGTACATGTGGGAAGA
>DCTM01000062.1:1656-5058 GCA_002329565.1 Firmicutes bacterium UBA1440 | reverse complement strand
GCGCCATCCGGCATGAAGAAATCATATGGAAACCTGGCGATCGTTGTAACTGTGATTGTGCGCTTTAGCTTGCGAATATCAAATGTTTTGTCGCGGAATACCTCGCTTGCTTCAATGGCTTCATCGTTAGTGATGCCAAATCGCACAAGCCAGTTAATGTAGGCAGTGTCACTTCCCATAGTCTCCATAAGTCTACTCACGAGGACATCAGCGGATTTATTTGTCGGCGTCAAGACGAGAACTTTCAAATCCTCTTTTTGCTGCATCATTGGAATTAGTATATTTCTTACAAGGTGCGTTGTTTTTCCTGTACCGGGAGGGCCAAATACAAACTCGATGTTTTCACAAAGGTTTTGCTGCATATTATAGTCATCATCGTACCCCAGAGCCGCGAACTGCTTGCGGAGCTCTTCCAACAAGAAGGCCGGGCTTTTAGCGTCAATCCGTGCTTCGGTAACTGCAGAAAGATCAATGCCGTCAATGTCCGCATTCGACTTCAGTTTGACTCTAAGTGTATACGATTTTACATTTGCGACCTCTATGGCGACAGTTTTCGTCTGATCTCCAAAGTGTAGCACGAGGGGGATGTCCGCCAAGTCTTCCATAAACTGGGGTATGTAGCGACTGGGGTACTTCAATACAAGCGTACGCTGTGTTCCAGCTTCTCTCTCAACGCGGGCAAAGCTGATAGATACTTCCTTACTGTTTAGATTGTTCGCATTACTGGTCAGCGATTCCATTTCGAGCAGAGTATTAAACCANNTCTATTTCAATTGCACTCTTCTGCTTTGCCTGTTCAATTCGCTTGCTGTAATCTACCTGCCGAGGGGTGTACTCATCTTCATCAATTTCTTCCTCTGCGCTGTCTTCCGGTTCAGGCTGAGCAATATCATTGTGCGTCGGTTGCTGCTTCGTTCGCCGCGCGATATCTCTTATTACCTTCGATGAAGGCTTGCGAGAGTGCTCATCAATTCCATTTTCTTCATCTGTATCTGAATCCTCATCTTCATCAGCGTCATCTTGGGAGCCAGAGTTATCATTTGGCATGTTAGCTGCTGCCGCTTGCGGGTCTTTTTGAGGATGCGTAGCATTGGCAGATGCTCGTTGCTTCTTTATTAACGCAATCTCTTCCAAGTCGTCTTCGGTCAATCCGAGCGCTTCGGCTTTCTTGGCCAGTTTGATGCGTTCTCTTTGTTTATCTGTCAGATTATCATCGTCTTCGTCATCTTCATTAGTGCCCGATGCATCTGCGATCTGCAGAAAGTTAAATAGGCTCGAAACGTTCTCTGATGAGGTGTCATATGTACTTGCAATTTCATCCCGTGTTATTTCGCTCGCGGATACGAAGTCACCGGCAGTGTTTACAAGCCACTTCTCTGTTCTGAGCAGAATAACATCAGCGGCCTCAAACGATTGAGAATAACTAGAATAATAGTAGTAACTGCAGGAGCCTGTTAAAAGATAGGATAAACTGTGGTACGTCTCACAGAGGCCTACAAGAGTGTTCCAAAGCAGTTTAGATTTTTCGACACTTTTTGTCTCCATAATAGCTGNNACTAATTCCTTGCAGCCATCAATGGTGTTTTCACTCCACGAGTGTCCTCGCGTGGAATGCGGCATAGGGAGATTCCTGCTACTTGCTTCGGAGTAATCAATACTTCTCTTAACAATGGAGATACTTTTTCTTATGCCGAGTTCAGTCAAAAATGATATGAGCTGCTTTTCATTCGATGCGCCGACCAAGTCAAGATACTCATCGTATGCTACAAAGAGTGCGTCCTTTTTTGTTTCAAAATACTCCTTGAGTTCTGGCGTTGGGAAATATAGAGCGGAGGCTTTTTCTCTATAACGGTTATTACCAATATAATATATAATAAATTTTAAGCTCTTTATCTGTTCAATAAAATCGTCGACTTCTTCCTGCGGGCACTGTTTATAATACCTGAAGAAGATCCGAAAATCCGGGTCTGGATTTATCCTGTCGCCACTTTGGTATTTGGGCAGAATGATGTTATAAATCTGGTCCCTTATCGAAGGCTTCTTAATGCCGATTTTCTCCAAAAATGCAACACGTTCCTTTATCGGTCAGAAGCTCCGAATAGACAGTAGTATATCCGCTTAAGTCTTTGTCTGGAAAAAACAGAATCAGATGCTCTGATGAATCAAATGCAGCTACAGCCTTACGGTCTTGGTCAAGAAATACCGGCATTTCCTTGATGCTGTCAGTCCTCTTGGTCGTCTCAGAAAGCCATTTGTAGAACACGTGAAGCCATGTTATGGGCTGCTTTTCAATAAAGCCCGCACTAATTCCCTTGATGGACTTTGTCCGTTTGCGATAAGAGGAATCCCAAACGGTACGACCGCTGATAATTACGTTTTCGTCTAACCATGTATTGGTTATTTCATCGATATATGAAGCCAGCGCTTTATTTCCACGTTGAATCTCATCACGCCCCATGGAAACAAATACCCAATGCGCTTCAGGAATCTCGCAGATATCAGCAAGCTGCTCATCGGTAAACAATTCCGCCAATTGCGGAACTGCCGCCCAACAAGCATTTGGTGTAACACTCCACAGCATTTCGGTTCCGTCGTCACGCACGGGGAAAACAGTTTCACAGTTTTCCATTTTACTTACAGAAAATCGATCTACTTCTGGCGTGATTGGTTCTCCAACCTTAACAATCTTATATGTATTCTTATCTATATACAAAGGATAGAATTGCGATGGTCGAGAAGTGCGTATATTTGCCGGATTACCTCTACGGAATGATCTCCAATGAATATCGTCACCTTCTTGTTGGTAATTAGCATTTTCAATCGGCGTTATTGTATAGTTACCGTTCATTACAAAATAAATAAACTCATTAACTCTACTAAAACTATTAAATCTGGCTGCGCCACTCCTCGCAGTTAATGTACTGACCATCTGTATATTTGCTTCCGGAAACATTTCCTCCAATAAACAACCGAGATGTAAATATTCTTTTTCGTCGATAGTTACAATCAGAACCGAATCGTTTGGATTCAGAATTCGTTTCGCAATCTTCAGTCGCTTTTGCATCATGGAGAGCCATTTACTATGACGATAACTGTCGGAGGAGTCGACATAGTCATTGTTATACTTCCAGTCGCGGGCACCAGTGTTGTAGGGCGGGTCGATATATATGCAATCTACCTTTTGCGGGTAGAGATACTCCAAAAGCTGNNAGGCGCGTTTTCCACTTTATCTATTGGCTGCAGGGTAGGATAAATAGGCTCGCCGAATTTAGCCACCGGCACGAGGTCGGAAAGCGCAATAGTCACGCTTTCGTCGGAGGCAAGATGCAGACATACCGCATCGCCGCCGTTTATCTTGGTTACGCGGTACATATCATTGATGGCTCCGGCTTTTTTCGCCAC
>DCTM01000062.1:0-1625 GCA_002329565.1 Firmicutes bacterium UBA1440 | reverse complement strand
AAACAAGCCCAAATTTCTTTTGCTTTGTTAAGCGGGCTGCCTCCGCCATGAGCCGTTCGCGCAGGGCTTTGTCCTGCACCTGATTAATTAAGTCATTTAATGCAGCCATAATCAAACTCCTATCTATGAAATGTTTCAGTGGTTATACTGTCACATTATAATTCTACTTCAAGCTGTGTCCGATAAAACGGGCTCACTCCGCATCGGCAGGGTCGGAATTCTCCGCTGCGCCGCCGGATCGTATCCAGTCGTCAACTTCGGACAACTTGAATTTCCATAGCCTGCCTACTTTGTAGGCGGGCATATTTCTTTTTGCGATCCATTGCAGAATGGTTTCTCGCCCAACGCCAAGATACTCTTGCACTTCCTTGAGGGTGGACCATTTTTCAATGTTAATCTCGCTCACGCTATTGACCTCCATATTCTGTTCCGCAGTGCCGCAGGGTCTTACACCTGCGGCTTTTCTATCTGCGTGAGTGTCATATACACTTATACATTTAATATTATATCACAATAATACGCGAAAATCAATGAATCAAGATGAAAACGTTTATAAAAAGTCATAAATACGCTTTTTGTGTCAGCAAGAACCTGCAAAATTTCTTTTTGCTTCCTTCGTCAAAACGGCTTTCTCATGTCCAGCGAGTTATGAAANNTTCAGGCTGGAGGTGAAAGAGATGATTCAGGAACGAAAGGATACCCGGACACAGGTTGCGGACGAGGAGCTCATCGAAGTTCTGACTGCAATCAGCGTCGTGTCCAAACGTCTGGCAAGAAAACTGGCCTTGCTTGCCGGACAGAGCAAATCCATGGAAGGAGGAAAAACAGATGAGCAAAATGAGCGAAATGGCTGCGTCTATCGAAGAACTGCGCAGCGCTGCTGCCGCTATTAACGACGTGGCAAACTGGCTGGCCGAGGCGTTCAGCGGCGATGAGCCAGAATCGGAAGCCAAGCCTGATGAGCCGACGCTGACGCTGGAGGCGGTCAGAGCCGTCCTTGCGGACAAGTCNNCGTGCGGGCTTCACCGCTCAGATTCGCTCTCTGCTCCAGAAGTACGGTGCCGACAAACTGTCGGGCGTTGACCCGGCAAACTACAAGGCGCTGCTTGCAGATGTGGAAGATATCGGGACCCCCGAAGAATCCACAGATTCTTTGGGGAGAGGAGGAGCAGCGGAATGAACGAGCTTTCGTGTTTTCACGGAAGCGAGCGATATGAAGCTTGCGACGACGAGATGCCACCTAAAGGACATGCAATTCTCTCCGCATCCAGTGCTGACCGCTGGCTCCATTGCCCGCCATCCGCACGGCTTTGCGAAACCTACGAGGACAGGGGCAGCGACTACGCCGCTGAAGGCACCGATGCCCACGCTCTTTGCGAGTACAAACTCCGTAAAGCGCTTGGACTCCCTGCCAAAGATCCAACTGAAAACCTGACCTGGTTCAATNNCACTGGTTATGCCGCTTATGTGCTTGAACAGGTCGAAGCCGCCAAGCAGGTCTGCTCTGATCCGGTGGTTCTCATCGAGCAGCGTGTCGACTTCTCACGCTGGGTTGAGGGCGGCTTCGGAACAGCAGATGCCCTTATCATCGCGGATGGCACTCTCAAAATCTGCGATTACAAGCA
>DCTM01000008.1 GCA_002329565.1 Firmicutes bacterium UBA1440 | reverse complement strand
CGTTGTGTCCGCCGAATCCCAGCGACGCCGATAAGGCGAATTTCAGGTCGGCATCCACACTCACATTTGGCGTGTAGTTCAGATCACAGTCCGGATCGGCTTCCTTGTAACCTATCGTCGGCGGAACCTTCCCATCATGCAATGCCAACACGGTCGCAATCGCCTCCACTGCTCCGGCAGCACCGAGCATGTGCCCGGTCATCGACTTGGTCGAACTGATGTGCAGCTTGCGTGCTTGCTCTTCTCCAAAAGCCATCTTTAATGAGAGAGTTTCCGTCTTGTCATTTAACGGTGTACTCGTGCCGTGTGCATTGTAATAGATGTTTGCCGCGTCAATGTCTTCGCCCCGGAACGAGCCCACAGAAACACCCGCCCCCTCTACAGCCATGCGGATAGCGCGTGCAGCACCGCTGCCGTCCGGTCTCGGCGCCGTCACGTGATGCGCATCGCAGGAATTACCGTACCCGCATATTTCTGCGTAAATGTGTGCACCTCTATTAACCGCATGCTCATACTCTTCCAAAACGAGAATGCCCGCACCTTCTCCCATTACAAAGCCGTCTCTTCTCTTGTCAAACGGCACAGATGCGCTTTCCTTATCGTTACGAGTCGTCAGCGCCATACAGTTGATAAATCCCGCTATAGCAAGAGGAACAATCGAAGCCTCACTGCCACCGGCAAGAATCGCGTCGGCATAACCGAACTTAATCGCACGGAATGCTTCTCCCACTGCATTTGTAGACGTTGCACAGGCCGTTACGACCGGCAGAGAAGGCCCCTGCGCGTTGAATCGAATCGCGAGGTTGCCTGTCGCCATGTTTGATATCATCATTGCGATAAAAAACGGCGATACCTTGCGAGGACCGGATTCCGCCAACTTAGCGGCCTCATTGATAAAGGTGTTCATGCCTCCCGTACCCGATCCCACGTAAACTCCGAATCGCTCGGGATCAATATTGGAATTTTCCCCGCCCGCAATGAGCCCACTGTCGCCGACCGCTTCTATTGCGGCTGCGACTGCATACTGCGAAAACAGGTCCATGCGACCGATTTCCGCCTTTTTCATGTAATCGAGGGAATTGAACCCCTTGACCTCGGCGGCTATCTTCACTTTATATTCTTCTGTATCGAACTTGGTGATTTCACCGATACCGTTTCTCCCGATCAAAAGTCCTTCCCAAAATGTCGGTATGTCATTTCCAATCGGAGTGATTGCTCCAAGTCCGGTAATTACTACTCTCTTCATTTTATATCCTCCCTGCGTTGGGCGGCTGTGCCGTCCGCAGCTTCATTGAATTCGCGTATCAGATCCTTAAACAAATTCTCCACAGTTACAATTTCCCGTACGCGCCAACCGTTGCTGCCCACAAAGGCAAAGCCGTTTTCTGTTTTGCCGCAATAAGCGTTGATCAATGCCGAGGAAATGCAGTACGGAGCTTCCTTTNNTTCAGGACATGTCTTAATGCAATGTCGCGGACAACTCTTCGGATGATGCAACCCCGCCTTTGCTTCACGCAAAAATTTATTCATTAAAGCACGCCCCGGCAAGCCCACCGGGCTCTTAATAAGCGCAATATCCTCCTGAGTGCAATTCACATACGCCTGTTTGAATGCATCATCCGCATCGCATTCTTCCGTAGCCACAAAACGAGTGCCCATTTGCACGCCCGCAGCGCCAAGTTCCATCATGCGATATATATCTTTTCCGGTGAAGATCCCTCCCCCTGCGATCAGCGGAATCGTCTTGCCGGTTTCTTGTTCTGTCTTCTTGATTTCACGCAAAACATCGGGTACGAGGGCCTCCAGTTGAAATGCCGGATCGTCCGTCTGCTCCTCAGAAAAGCCGAGATGTCCTCCGGCCTGAGGACCTTCTAAGACAAAAGCATCGGGAGAATATTGGTATCTGTTCATCCAGCGTTTCGTGATCAAAGCGGCCGCCTTTGCGGAAGAAACGATCGGCACGAGTTTTGTTTTACCGCCTTCCTTTAAGCATTCCGGCAGATCGAGCGGCAGGCCCGCTCCGGCAAAGATGATGTCGATACCTTCCTCGACTGCGACTTTAGCCGTTTGCGCGAATTCCGAAATAGCCACCATGATGTTGACTCCAAGCACGCCCTTTGTCATGCGTTTCGCTGCGCGAATCTCTTGCCTCAATACGGCAATATTTTTGTGCTCGTTTCGCTTCTTCGACAAAGCTATTACGTCTTTATCCTCCAGCGGGATACCGATATATCCAATGCCTACGGAGGAGATCACACCGACCCCGCCTTGCACGGCAACGGCGACGGCAAGTCTTTTCCCCGAAACGCCGATTCCCATGCCGCCCTGCACGATTGGGATGCGAATATGCAAATCTCCTATGTTCAGGCTCGGTCCGTGCCAATCTTCCATAATATTCTGTTCCTCCTCGAACAATTTTCGCTATATATACAGTCCGCCGTCCACCTTAACAACCTCACCCGTAATGTAAGAGGCACTGTCGGATGCAAGGAATACAGCGGTTTTGGCTATGTCCTCCGGTCTGCCCATCCGTTTCAGCGGAATCATTGCCACTGCGGCATCTCTGGACGCGTCGTTCATATTGTCCGTCATATCGGTAGCGATAAAACCCGGTGCAATCGCATTGCAAGTAATACCTCTCGACGCCAATTCCTTTGCGACGCTCTTCGTCAAGCCTATCATGCCTGCTTTGGCGGCGGCGTAATTCGCTTGACCTGCGTTGCCCATCATCCCCGAGACAGATGAAATGTTGATAATCGTACCGGCCTTTTGCTTGACAAAGGGCCCGTATAAATGCTTAATCATATGAAAGGTCCCCTGCAGATTCGTATCGATTACTGCTTCAAAGTCCTCTTTTTTCATGGCCATGATCAGATTATCGCGCGTGATACCGGCGTTGTTGACAAGAATGTCGACCCTTCCAAAACGTGCAATTACCTCTTTGGTAACCTTAGCTGAAACGTCGAAATCGGACACATCGCACTGCCAACACTCGGCCTGTGCTCCCATGGTGCGGATCTGCTCACAGGTTTCCCGCGCTGCCGCCTCATTGCCGGCGTATAAAATCGCCACATTAGCCGCACTTTCGCCCATGGCAAGCGCAATTGCTTTGCCGATTCCTCTCGAGCCTCCGGTAATCAAAGCCGTCTTTCCCTTTAACATACTTTTCTCCGTTCTTTCCTGTTTATAGAAGCGCGGCTGCAACGATTTCCGCATCTGCCGCATTTTCTGCATTGTATACCGTGACCTCGGGCGTAATTTTTTTAATCAAGCCGCTGAGAGTCTTGCCGGGGCCGACCTCGACAAAGATGTCAAAGCCATCCTCAATCATGTTCTCAATTGTCTTCTGCCACATCACCGGCGATTTCACTTGAGCAGCGATCAGCGCCTTGCCCTCCGCATCGTCTGCGGGATATGGCATCGCATTGACATTGGCATAGACAGTGATTCGAGGCTCTTGGTACGCTATTTCCGTAAGCGCCTTTTCAATGGCGGCGGAGGCCCCGCTCATGTGAGGGCTGTGAAAAGCACCGCTCACATTGAGCGGCATCGCGAGTCCCTTGGCCTCCTTCACGCGCTGCACGAAGGCTGTCATGCTCTCCCTGTCCCCGGCCGCAACGGTCTGCTGCGGACTGTTGTAATTCACGGGCCATACATTTTTATGTTCCGCACAAAGCGCCTCGACCGTTCGCGGCTCCAGCTTCAACACAGCCGCCATACAGCCGTCGTGCGCCTCCGCCGCCCGGTTCATCTCCTGCGCCCTTTTGATCACAAAAGCAAATCCCGTCTCTTTATCGAATGCACCCGCAAAGGTAAGGGCAGGAATTTCACCGAGAGAGAATCCCGCTACGCCCTGCGCACGAATACCCTTCATAGCAAGTGCCTCGGCTACGGCCAAGTCGACCGCAAACAGGCAAGGCTGCGTGTTTTCCGTAACAGCCAGCTCTTCTTTTGTGCCTGCAAAACACTGTTGCAGTGTTCCGGGGCGTATACGCTCCGCCAAATCGAAGATTTCCGCCGCGGCAGGATAGGTTTCATAGAAGTCCTTGCCCATTCCCGGATATTGACTGCCTTGCCCGGCAAATACGAATGCTATTTTACCCATTTCATTCCTCCGCTCAGGACAGTTTCCGCCTCCTCAAACAATTCAGCTATTATTTCCGCTGCAGGCTGTTCCTTGTGNNCACCAGCGCCGCTACCTGGCCGCTCATAAAGCTGCCCTTCTTCTCATCGCCAAGCACCGCAGCCGCACGCAAGGAGCCGCTTCCAAAGGCTTCGAGCTGCTCATTGCTGACGCTGCTGTCGTACTCTAACTTTGCAAATTCGCGTGCAAACGGCGTCTTGAGCGATCTGACCGGATGCCCCAAACGTTTGCCTGTTGTCATTGTGTCGATATCCTTTGCCTTCAAAATCTTATCCTTATATACACGATGCACGCCGCATTCCTCGGCGACCAAAAATCTCGTGCCGAGCTGCACGCCTGTAGCTCCAAGCATAAACACTGCAGCCACACCGCGCCCGTCTCCGATTCCGCCGGCGGCAATTACAGGAATATCCACCGCATCACAGATCTGCGGAACCAGCACCATTGTGGTGATTTCTCCCACATGGCCGCCGGCTTCACCGCCTTCGGCAATGACTGCCGCCGCACCTTTGCGTGCGACTAACTTGGCGACTGCCGTGGAAGGCACCACCGGAATGACTGTGATCCCTGCCGCGATCCAAGAATCCATGTATTTGGAAGGATTCCCTGCCCCTGTCGTAACGACCGGCACCTTCTCTTCAATTACTATTTGTGCCACCTCATCCGCATAAGGACTCATCAACATAATGTTGACGCCGAAAGGCTTGTCGGTCAGCTCCCTGATTCGCTTGATTTCCGCGCGCAGATGTGCTCCGTCGGCATTCATGGCAGAAATCAGCCCGAGCCCGCCGCCGTTCGATACCGCTGCCGCAAGTTTTGCATCCGCAATCCAAGCCATGCCTCCCTGTAAGATAGGGTATTCAATTCCAAGCAATTTACATATCGGTGTTTTAATCATTTTCTGCCCCTTCGCTGTTTTCTTTGCGTTTTACCGCGCCTTAGGCCCTATGCCTGCAATTTTTCATCGATGGCTGCCACGACATCTCCAACAGTCTTGAGGCTCTCATTCATCTCAAGCGGAACTCCGAACTCATCTTCCAAATTCATCACCAGCTCTACAGTGTCGAGAGAATCCAATGAAAGTTCAGCCCATGTGCTCTCCGGCTTGATGCTTTCCCTCTCACAATCCTTCGCTTCTACTAACACTTCCGCTACTTTTTCAAATGTTGTCATTTTTTTCTCCTCTATTCGCCGATCGCTCCTGCGACCGTGTCCTTTCTTTTTTTATTTATTATTTATTATATTGTTTACCGTTCCAACGAAGGGCACAGGACGCTGTCGTCAGCCCTCCTCCGAATGCGGTAAGCAATAGAATATCACCGTGTTTAAATGTGCCTTTTTTGTTGTACTCATCCATCAGCACCGGTATCGATGCCGCCGAAGTATTTCCGCGCTTTTCGATATTCGTCAGGAACCGCTCCGACGCAATCTCGGGCAACTTACTGCTCGCAAAATCTATAATTCTTCGGTTTGCCTGATGCGGCAGCACATACGAAACATCTTTTCCCGTAAGTCCCGCATCCTTCATCAGCTGTTTTAACTCCCGAGTCATTGAGGCAGACGCAAAGCGAAATACCTCTTGCCCGTCCATGTGAATATATTGTTCCTCACATTGCGCTCCGTCCTCGGAATCACGCATTCTAAACGGGGAATTTCCTTTGACGTTCTCGGCATAAAGCACTGCTCGATTTCCGCGCGCACCGATTCGAGACGCCAAAAGGTCATCGCCCTCTCCCAAAACTGCCGCCCCTGCACCGTCGGCAAAGATTACAGCCGTACTTCTGTCAGTCCAATCCACAATTTCGGAAAGCGCATCGGCACCGATGACCAGCATATGCTTCACTTTCTTTCGCGCATAATATCCGGCAGCAATATCGAGTGCATAAAGGAATCCCGAACAAGCCGCGTTGATATCAAAGGCTGCGCATTGCGCGCCAATGCGTTCCTGCACCAAACAAGCCATCGAAGGAATGCGATACTCACTTGTCGCAGTGGCACATAAAATCAAGTCCAAATCAGCAGCGCCAATCCCCGCCTCCCGCAAGGCCTCTTCAGCTGCCAAGCAAGACAGATCCGTGATGCTCTCTTCGCCGCACAAATAGCGTTGCTCTATTCCGGTCCGCGCTCTGATCCACTCATCGCTTGTGTCCAAAAATTTGCTGAGATCGTCGTTTGTCTTGCACAGCGACGGCATTGCGCTTCCCGTACCCAATATCGTAAAATTCATTTGATTCCTTTTTCCTCCAACTTATTCTGCAGTACTTCGTTTCTTTCGCTGATATATTCATTCAAAAGCGTGATGCCCTTTAGCATCGCCTTTTGCTCTTCTTCCGTCAAAGCCGCAGCCACGCTGCGCGTCAAATTTCTGTGAAAATATTTGTGTCCGGAATTTACCTTATGTCCTTTTGGAGTAAGTCTGACATAAACGACTCTGCCGTCCTGCTCCGACTTTACCTTCTCTGCATATCCTTTTTTAATCAGCTTGTTTGTAGCCACCGTCACTGACGGCAGGGTAATGTCCAGATCGGCTGCCAGGTCACTTATTGTTCTGCCTTTTTCTCCGCCTTTCGCGGCCGCCTCCACAAGATGGATCTCACTTATCGAAAGGTTTATTTTCGTAAACCTTTTAATGGTCTGCTCTTCCATCTTATTGATCGAGTGGAAGGTTTCCACAATCAAATCGTTTAATTGTTCTGCAAAGCGCTCCATAGTGCTTCCTGCCTTTCTCGAAATGTTCCGCACAAAATTTAATTAGATTGTTTAACTAATTATAATCACCTCTTCTACAGCTGTCAATCCCTTTTTTTAAAAAAGTACAAGCTATAAGTAAAAGGCTTTGCTCCACTTGTTTATTCTTTTCATATAAAGTATTTTGTATGACAAAACTCTTCGAAATCCAATATTTTGAAAAATAAGCGCGATAATTGACCCCGTCGTGATCTTCAAGTAAAATAAGGTCATTGTTAATTGATTCATATACGTCAAATAAAAGGTTGAAATAAATTTATGGAAGAAAAAATAAAGTGCCCTTGCAAATGGAAAACCTGCAAACGTCACGGAAAATGTGCAGAATGTGTCGCTCACCACAGCAAGCATTCCAAGCATCCTCTGCCGTTTTGCAAAAAACAGAAAAAGGGTTCGGCATCTATACTCGATACTGAACCCATATAATCGCAATTATTCCTTTGCCTCTGTCACAAGCAATTTCTCCAAATCGGCACCCTTGCCGGGTGTGAGCGTAAATTCCATGGTCGCAACAGTCTTGCCGTTTTCTCCTTCATAATACAGTCGCATCTTGCATTTGCCGAGATTGCCGATAGTCCGTGAAAGAATGTTTGCATTTTCTGTACAACGCTCCCTCACAGCATCGTTAAATGCAGTGATGTTGTAGTTGAGGGTTAATCCGTACGGTTCCTTCACTGTCTGCAGTACGACACCCCTACCATCCTCTTCTGCTGTAAATGTACCTACTGAGGTATCTATGCGCTGCGACAGCGGCAACGCTTTTACAATTCGGGCCGTCCTGCCCGCATTACCCAGATAATCTGTCTGCAACGCATACAACACCAAATCTCTCATCTCCGTGTTGTACCACATATCAACCTTTTGATAAGTGTCAGTATCGAGGGTGATATTCTGCTCTGCCGGATTTAAAAATCCCACAAAATAAAATTTGTGCGCGTCTGCAGCGTCGTTCGAATCAAGATACACATTTTCGACGAACAGGAGATATTTCTCGCGATAGCGCTGTTCCCCGTTCGCGGTCACCTTAAAATCACTGCCGTTAAAGGTATCATAACTGTAAAACTCCTTGTATGCGGGATAGAGTTCATAGTCTGCTCTGTACACATAGGCGTTCGGATAGATTTCTCTGACCGGTGAATCCTCCGCGAGCGCCACCGGTTCAAGCGAATGAATCTTATAGCCTTTTGCCAGTTTGTCAAGCGGCAGATTCATCTCACTGTATGCTGCAAGATATTCACCAAGCAGTTTCTGAGCCGAGTGGTTGCTATCCTCCGTGATTTCATCAAGATAATACTTGCTCGTGCCGTCGCGGCCCGCCGACGCCAACAATCCGGCTTCGGGCCTCTCAATATATCCGGCAGTCCGAAGGATATCCAAAAGTTCCTTCTGTGTCGCTGCCTCTTCCTCAGCCCAAACTGCATATATTCTCCTGCCCGCACCGATAGCCCAGTTGTAGCGCTTGCCGTCTCTTTCCGTTGTCGCCGTAAAGTATTTACCTATGGCTTCTGACCAATCATAACCGTCGATTATCTCAAACTTTTTGACCGTGCCCGGCAAATTTCCCTTAATATTGCCGACTAAGCCAGTCATTTCGACCGCCTGTTCCGTATCTTTGATTATACTGTCGCCACCGTTTTGCGCTGCAGAGATCTAACTGTACACTTCATCCGACACCGGAATATATGAGGTGCCTGCTGTGCCTCCGGCAAAGATCAGATCACCGTTATCCTGCGTTTCCATTCCCTCGATCCATTTCGCCGGAACATCGAATACGATGTCGGGGGAATTAGGATATGTCAAGGTCTTCGTCATCGGAGCACCGTTAAGCATAAGCGCCACCGCCGCCATCACTGCGACTAGTGCCACCAAGGTGCTCACCCAAATCTTGGGTTCTTTCAATGCCGCCATACGTTTGATTCGCTGTGCCGTCTCATTTTTCCCCGCAATAAGTGAGGAAGTCGCCAGAAGAAACGGTGCACCTGTGGCTGTTTTCAATAACGCTGTCGCATATTCCCTCCTGCTGCCTGTGATTCGCACCACTCTGTCATCGCAGTAGATCTCCATGTCCCTGCGAAACACACAGAAACAAAACCACATCAACGGGTTGAACCAAAACAGACAGAGGATAGCCGCAGACAAGACATTCAGCCAAATATCCTTATTTTTATAGTGACACAGCTCGTGAATCAACACGTAGCGCAATTCTTCTCTGTCGTAATCATCGCTGATGTAAATGACAGGTCGCAGCAATCCTGCCAGCATCGGAGAAGCACTCCCTATCTTTAAGCGAATATCTCGCTCGATTTCCACCTCATTCTTACATTCAGCGAACAATTCTAAAATGTCCGTATCAACGCAAAGAGGCAACGCCCTGTACTTGCGCAGAAAAACAATATGCCGCAACGCAAAGAAGATAAACAGTCCCAACGACACCGAAAGCAATACAGTTTCCGGTACTATCGGCGCAACGAACGCGCTTTCCTGTGCATCATGTGCTGCCTGCGCAAACTGTGTGCTTGGGCCGGCCTGTAGCCTGTCATCCGTATTCAGCACAGTAGCCCGGCCTTCAGACGGAAAAGTGTCGTTTGCACTGTCCCGCATGGCTTGCACATCATAAGAAGGCAGATAGGTTTGCAAAGCCAAATTGCTCTCGGGCAACAGTCCCTTGACCGGAAAACAAAGGATCTGCACCAACAGCACGAGCCAGATAAGCATATGCATGCGCGCTGACAGTTTCGCTTTTAACGCCATCTTGACGGACAAAATCAATGCAGCTGCAACAGTCGTCATAATTGCCAAATCGGCAAATCGGTAAATATCCATCACAATCACCTTTTACATCTTCTCGATCAACTCGATGAGTTCCTTCTTTTCTTCTTCGCTTAGCTCGGTTTCTTTGGCAAACGAGGAAACAAGCCCAAAGAAAGAATCGTCGAACACCCTTCTCATAAAACTCTTGACTTCATTCTGCTTGCACTCATCTTCCGCCAAGAGCGGATAGTACTTGAAACTGCCGGTGTTGCTCTTGTCTGCCGCAATAGCACCTTTGTCCGCCAGGCGGCCCACCATCGTCCGAATGGTTGTATAGCCCCATTCGGAATCCGCCAGTCGCTCTGCGATTTGTTTCAACGTCAGCATAGGCTCTTCCCAAAGGATTTTCATTACCCTCCATTCTGCTTCACTGATATTGCAGTTTTTTTTCATATTTACAACCTCTTTTTTATTTTTACATCCCGATAACGGCTTCAGCAACTTTCGCAAAAGTCGCTCGTGCTTTTCATTAGTCAATTTATTTTTTGTGTTTTCTTAAATACTGCGGATGTTGTTTTTTTGATTACAATTGTAGTCTTATGTTAGTTTACATTTGTAGTCGTATTTTGTCAATACTTTTGCCGAAAAATAAAAAACAGCTCCCGCCGATTAATGATATGTCACCCCCGGATATAACAGTTTTTCTTTTTCACTGTACTATTCGGAGGCAGCATATCAGATAAAACGGGAGCTGCTCTCAATTCAATTTATTCATTTACTTTTTTTCATCTTCGTCATGCGACGAACCTATCGCATATCCGCAAGAACCTCCGTGCGAACATCCGCTACAGCCGCTGCATCCACTGCAGCCGCCTTTTTTCTTTGTCTTGCGAATCGAACGGATCGCGAAAATTACCGCCACAATCAAAACCGCAGAGATCAAGATCGTCCCCAAATTCTCAGTCATAAATCCCATTGTCGTTTCACCTCTTATTTCAATTTTGCCGCACAACCGCGAAACTTACTCCGCAAACATGCAGCGATAATAACAATCCTATGTTATCTCTCCTCCGAAATATGTGCTTCACGCTTGTATCTTTTTGAGTTAGCACATGCTAACATACTCACACATTTAAGTTAGCAGATGCTAACCGATTTGTCAACAACTTTTTAAAAGTATTTGCCGGCATACGGAACAACTATAGTTCATCCTCCCATTCCGGCTCTTTAAACCCGACCAAAACGAAGTCGTCTCCGACTAAAATCGGTCGTTTTACCAACATTCCGTCTGTGGCAAGCAGGGAAAATTGCTCGTCTTCCGACATTGTCGGCAGCTTCTTTGAGAGCTCCAATGCCTTGTATTGCAGCCCGCTCGTGTTAAAAAAACGCTTGAGCGGCAGCCCACTCTTCTCATGCCAGATTCGCAACTCTTCTTCGGTTGGGTTTTCTGTCTTGATATCGCGGAACTCATACGCCGCGCCCTTGGTGCCCAGAAATGCCTGCGCTTTACGGCAAGTTGTGCATTTTGGGTAACAGATGAATTTCATAAATATCCCCCCTGTATATGTATAATAGGCCATACAGTTTCCCCTCCGGCCATGTTTTTGTTTTCAGTATAGCATAAAAATCCGCAAGATAACACAATCTCTTTACTAAAGAAACCGAACGCGTATAAAAACCGCCTTCTCAGCGGAAGACGGTTTTTGAAATTTTGATTTTTAAAAACAGACAGATCTTTTTATTCTGTCGTCGAGAGGATATCGCTTCCGCTGTTTCTGTCAACCTGGCTGACCTTCATTCTGCTGACATCCTCCTGATCTACCTCTTCAAGCAGGCCGAGAATATTAGGCCCCAGGTAGATGGTCTTAAGCACCTTGCCGTCCAAGGAAACCTTGCTGTTCTCGGTAAAGTTCTTACCCTTAATATACAGCTTTTCTCCGATTTGTACGACTTCGTCGATCTTGATCTCCCTGATACCCATCTTCATATCGGCCGGCTTGAACGGATTCGTGCCACCGTAAATGTAATGCTTGCCGTACAGCATGTCATATTGCAAGGCATGCAGGTTCGAAAGATAGCCGACATCGCCGGCGTGATCCTGATGATACTTTGTCATCGTACCCTCATGGATGCCGATGCGATCGCGCACTTCCGCGCTGATTTGGTAAGCCGTCAAATTTTTATCCTTCTTTTTCAGGCCAAAGTTATCCCACATGATGTATTCCGTTTCGTATACGCTGCCGGTATTCATCTCGTCTGCTGTCATTTCAAGAGCGGGCAGGTGATCGCCGTACATTACGAGAACGATCTTCTGATCGTAGTCTGCCAGCTCATCCGTCAGATCCTTCACGAACTTGTCCATCTCATATACTTGATTTACATAATATTCGTACTCCCACTTCAGCGCTTCCGAAGAAGCTTTTGTGACTTCAATTGCAGGATTCTCGATAACTTTTTCGGTCGGATACTGACCGTGGCCCTGTACCGAAATCGTGTAGATATAGTCTACTCCCGGTGTGGAGTTGAGCGCATCCGTAATCTGCCCGACCAAGACGCCGTCCTTCGCCCAGTTGAGCGGTGTCTTGCTGACGTTGCTCATGTATTCCAGCGAGGTAAATGTGTCATATCCGAGATTCGGAAATACTTCATTGCGGTTATAGAACAACCCGCGGTGATTGTGGATAACGTGCGTTGAATAACCCAGATTCTTCAATACATAGGCGTAGCTTTCGACAGTTTGTTCGCGCAGGATAGATTTGTAGGGGTATTCGCCGGGACCGAAAAACTTGACCGACATGCCTGTCATGGTTTCAAACTCGGTATTTGCCGTGCCGGCACCGACCGACGGCACCGTAAAATATCCCGTACTGTATTTCTTTTGCAGCGCTTCCCAGTTCGGAGCCGCCTCCTGCGACAGTTCAATGCTGTTGATCAGCGAAGGATTGACGAACGATTCGAGCTGCAGGAAGAGGATATTGACATCTTCCTCATCCGCATNNGCCGTGCGCTATTTCGGAATAGCCGCTCTTTGACAGCTCTCCCTTATCGAAAATGTCAAGAATTGCCTGTTCGGAATAGCGTGCCGGCTTTGAGATGCCTGTATTCAGCCATGTATTTATAAAACAATACGGCACGCCGTAATCTCGATATGCGTACGCCAAGTTGCCGAAAAAGGTGTCAACTATGCCAACCTTGATCACAAGACCTGTAGAGCATGTCATTACAAGTACCACCGCAATAAATGCGGAGATGTTTTTCCGATATTCAATCTTTTCCTTTTTGGGTGCGAATATAAAAAGCAACACGAGCAGAACAAGCGCCGCCGCAAATGCTGCTGCAATGAGGATAATCTGCTTCGTAGTGAAATAGTTGGTGATGATGGTGAAACCGTCTCCCAGATTATCCAAGTCCTTAACCGTAAACGGCGTCATTCTCTTTGCCAATATCACGCCGTTCGTGATGCCGATGGTGAGCCAAAATATACTGACCATTACATATGTAAATATTCTGCGGCGAAAGAACAGTGATATCGAAAGTGTTGTAAAAATGATAAGTGTGTTATATAAAAATATTTCCGGTTGATACAGCAGGTAAGAAAAACCCTTGAGTATCGTCTGTCTTGCCAGCGACTCAATGACGAAGTCGAGTAACATCGCCAGCATAAGGCTTCTGCAAAACCAGTTGTTCAAATATTTATTCTCCAAATATTTGCTACAATATTTGCTGCAATACTGCTTAACTCGTTTCATGTTGTATAGTACTCCTTTTCCCTTTTCCCCTTACTGTTTTTCCCGCAAAATGCGAAACAGCCCATTCGCCAGTGCGGCAAACTCTTCAATCGAAAGTGTCTCGGCCCGTCTGATCGGATCTATGTTCGCGACCTCGAGGAGTCCCCTTGTCTCCTCTTTATCGATTCCGCATACACCGGTGAGAGAATTCAACAGCGTCTTTCTCCGTTGTCCGAACCCCGCTTTGACGCACGCAAAGAAGAGCCTTTCATCCTCAATTTCAACGGATTTTTCCGTGCGAATATCGAGCCGCAGGACTGCAGAGTCCACCTTCGGCTCAGGGATAAATACCTGCCTTGGCACTTTGGCCACATCCGTGACTGTACAGTAGTATTGTACGGCCACCGAAATCGCTCCGTATGTCTTGCCTCCCGGAGGTGATTTGATTCTATCAGCCACTTCTTTCTGCATCATCACAGTAATGCTGTCCGCGGCCGTCCCTTCTTCCAATATCTTCATAATGATCGGCGTGGTGATATAATACGGCAGGTTGCCGATAATCTTCACACCTGTAAGCTCGGCATTTTCTGCCTGCACACCTTTAATAATCTCGTTTAAATCTGTCTTAAGGACATCGGCGTTGACCACCTGCACATTTCCGTAAAGTGCCAGAGTTTCCTTTAGGATAGGAATCAGGTTTTGATCGATCTCCAACGCGACGACACGCCCCGCCCTCTGTGCAGCCTCGGCCGTCAGCACTCCGATACCCGGTCCGATTTCAATCACGAGATCGGTTTCCGTGATATCGGCCGCCTCAATAATTTTGTCTATGATATTTTTATCGGTAAGAAAATTTTGGCCAAGACTTTTCGAAAGCTTGAAATTATGCTTGTCCTTAATTTCTCTGATTGTCGATTTTGCGTAGAGCTTCATTGTACTCCTCTCTTGTAACTCCGTACTTGTTCAGCTTTGTCAGAAAGGTCGCCGCATTGCCGTAGCCGATACCGAGCAGCTTGCCGAGCATACCTCGTTTCTCAGAGGCGCCGGCCGCCCCGACCAGACCTGCCGCAAACAGGTCATCCTCCGTAAACTCGATGTGCGGGGTTTCCTTTGTACATTTCGCCTGTTCAAGCGCTTGCAAAATTGCCTCAGCAGATGCGTTTTCCACTCCGATATCGCCGGCCTTTTCAGCCTCACCGCGGCTCAAAAAAGCTTCCTTCGCATCGGGGAACCGTGCCTTGATCCTTTTTCTGATTTCATTTCCGGAAAAATCGGGGTCTGTGAAAATAATAATGCCCCGTTCTTTGGAGGCCTTTTCAATCAGTCTCCAGGTCGACGCTTTGATGCCAAAGCCGTGCGTTTCTATAGTATCCGTATCGATGGCCCGTTTGACGGCCGCAGTATCGTCGCGGCCCTCCACTATTATGACTTCTTTAATGGTGTTATTCTTCATTTTGATCCGTTTCTTTTTGCTTCGTGTCGCTTGATTTGTCCGCATCGCCGGAATTGTCGTCTTCGGGAAGAATATACAGAATCTCTCCCGGACGTACCAAGCGTAAATGTGCTCGTGCCTGATCCTCAATGTATTCCGGCGTATTGACCTCTTTTAACTGCTGCTCAAGCCGGCTCTTCTGTGTGGTGAGCATCTTATTTTCTTCTTTTACCTTGTTCTTTTCGGCTTGCAAGGAAAAGATGTTGATGATTGACACACCTATGAGCAAGGCAAAACAGAGCAGCACCGCAAAATAGACGCAACGCTTTCTCTTCTTGCGCATTTTCTTGCGCTGCGCTATCGTGCCTTCTGACTCATAGAACTTTTCGTCTTCTTGGGGAAGTCGGGCCGATTTTTTGGCGTGATCCGCCGATTTTCTTTTTGCCCGGCGCTTCTCCCGTGCTTCCTCTATATTAACTACTTGAGAGTCGCGCTTAAACGCGCGACTCCGTCTCCTCTTTTTGAGCACAGTGTTACCCTCTTCGATCCCCCTGTAGTACAAATGATTATTGTATTATACCACAAAAGAACTTTTTCCACAAGAAAACCCCGAGGACAAAGGTGAAGAATGCGTGAAAACTGAGTTCACCGAAACAACAATAATAAAGGAAGGCAAAGACAGCCACTCCAAGCACGGTAAAAAACAGGAGTTCGCCCATCCAGTCCAGCACAACCGGCATAACCTTTTTGAGCCTCTCCTTCTTGATTTCTCTAAAAAGGCAAACTCTCAGTGACTTCGCTGCCAATTCGTAAAAATCGCGCAAAATACCCGCGAACAAACCTGCAGCCAGCATGACGACACACTCATATATTTGCGCTTTTATCAGATCGCTGAGCACGCTATTTCAAGAGCCTCTTCCAAAAGCCGCCCTGCTCCTTATCTTTTTTATGCATATAGACAGCAGAATTGATTATGCCGTTAACAGAGACCTTACCCTCCGCCAGATCAAGTTTCTGAATGTTAAGCTTTTCTCCCTTAACCTCCAGATTTCCCTGCGCAAGCACGATTATTACCTTTTCCTCGTTAAAAGTAGCCACATCCTTTACAGCGGTGACGGTCAGCCGCTCCCGGTTGTCAATGCTGAGCACATGATTTTCCATGAAAATCCCCCTTTCCGCATATTGCAGTATATGAAGGGAAAGGGGGCATTTATTCTATTTTGTTATTGCGATATCAGTCTATATTTGGCGTCCCTCGCATCATGCTCGGTGCGAGTGGCAATGCAAGCGTCACTCTGGTACCTCTGCCTTCACGGCTGTCGATCTCTATGCGCCCGCCATGGTCTTCCATAATCTGCTTGGAGATAGAAAGTCCGAGTCCTGTGCCTCCCATGGAGCGCGACCTGGCTTTATCCACCCGGAAGAAACGTTCAAAAACTCGCGACAGTGCATTCTCGGGAATGCCTATCCCGTTATCCGATACAGTAATCCGCGCTTCCTTGTCTGCCACAAAAGCATCAATATCGATGCGCCCGCCGTCCTGCGTGTATTTGCTTGCGTTCGAAACCACATTGAGGATAACCTGTTCGATGTGATCCCTTTCCATGACAACGGCAATACGACGATCGGCATCGAAGAGGCAGTTGAGCTTTTGATGCTTGCCGGCAATCGACAGTTCCACCTTGGTCAGCGCCAGAGAGAGAACTCCGATCAGATTGCCCTCGACCATATTGCTTCCGTCTTGCTTGCTTTCCATACGGAACAGCTGCAACAAATCACTGACCAGACGGCTCATGCGGTCGGCTTCGAGGTCGATAATCTCGAGGAAGCTGCGTTCGATTTCACGGTTGTCGGCCACGCCGTCGAGCAGCGTTTCGGTATAACTCTTTATTGTCGTCAGCGGCGTCTTCAATTCGTGGGAGACGTTGGCGACGAAATCCATCTGCATATTTTCCGCCTTGATACGCTGGGTGATATCCTGAATGATCATAATGATACCGATCTCGCTGCCGTTCTCATCGCGGAACTTATCAAAACGCATATCGTATGTCTTACCCGAGACCTCGAAGATCTCGTTATCGGGGCCGTTCGCGCAGCGCTCTTTCAGCGTTTCCAGCGTCAAACCGGGATTAAAAGACAGCATGATAGAATCGTAATCTTCGTTTTCTATGTCCGGTTGCGCATGTTGGAGGATGTTGATTGCGGCTTGATTCACGTGAATGATTTTGCCGGACAGATCGGTTGCAAGCAGTCCGTCAGCCATGTGCCGCAGTACCGTCTCCAATTTGTTCTTCTCGCCCTCAATCTGCGAAAGCGCATCGTCAAGTTGCAAGCGCAAATAATTGAACATCTCAGCAAGCCGTCCGATTTCGTCGTCCGCCTTGGCTTGTACCTCGTGAGAAAAATCGCCCGCTGCCATCTTTTCGGCCTTTTCCGTCACGTCATTGATCGGTTTTGTGATGCTGCGCGAGATAAAAAAGCTTAGTATGAATGTAATGAGAAGACCTATCAGCATGGCCCGCAGCAATATGCTCTTCGATTGTGCCATGGCTTCGTCGACGGAACTCATGTCCGATCTGAGGTAGAGTACGCCTGCAATCTCCCCCTGCTCGGTTTTAATCGGAAAGACCATGTTCATGACATGTATCTCCCCTCCGCCCGAGACGATGTAGCCTTGATTTTGCGCGGATTTGCCTGAAAGCGCATGAAGCAGAAGCCCGTCGTCCAAGATACCGACGGCACTTCTGCCTCTGTTTGTATTGTTGGATGCTACGATTCTCAAATCGTCGGAAACAACAAAGATTTCCTGTGAAAGTGGCTTTGCCCAAGCTTCCACATTGGTCTGTATTTCATCTCTGTGCTCTTCAAGCGGCAGCAATGGAGTAAGCGAGGTCATCAGCGTACCTTCCGTAACAGTCTTCTCCATGTCAGTACGTGCGGAATTGACATAATAGTCTTCGAGTTGATTTATCAAAAAAACGCCGATGATCGTCGTGGCAAGAAAAACAAGCATACAATAAAGCAGTATGATTTTCCATTGTAAGCTGTGTCCTGCCTTCTTTATCTTCATTTATATTACGGCCTCCTGAAGTAATATCCGATTCCTCGTTTTGTCATTATGTATTTTGGATTACCGGAGTCATCTTCCAGTTTTTCGCGCAGTCTGCGGACCGTTACATCCACGGTTCTTATATCACCGTAATACTCATATCCCCAGACCTCTTCCAACAGCTGCTCGCGCGAAAACACTTTGTCTTCGCGCTCAGCCAGGTATTTAAGCAATTCAAATTCTCGCAGTGTCAGTTCAAGCGCGATGCCGTCCTTCCTGACCTCATAACGATTCATATCTATCGAGAGGTTGCCGAACTGCTGCACATTTGCCGGCTCGTTCTTGGCAGTGCTGATCAAATCGGCACGCCTGATGTTGGCCTTTATGCGCGCAATCAGCTCACGCATTCCGAAAGGTTTTGTAATATAATCATCGGCCCCAAGCTCCAGCCCGAGCACCTTGTCAACTTCTTCTTCTTTGGCGGTTAACATGAGAATCGGTACCGTGCTCGTCTCTCTGACCTTTTTGCAAACGGCGAATCCGTCCATAATCGGCAGCATGACATCAAGCAGTATCAGATCCGGCGATATTGTCAGCGCCTTGTTCAATCCTTCCTGTCCGTCATAAGCGGCATCAACCTCGAAACCTTCCTTAATCAAATTAAATTTTATAATGTCGGATATGGATTTTTCATCTTCTATTATAAGCACTTTCTTGGCATCCATGAGTCGTTTCCTCCATTCCTTGATGAATTAAATTATACCAAAGAATATATACAAAGTCAAAAATATAGTCACCGGCATATTATGTATTATCTTATTTTGGAGGTCAATCTATATGACTACCCCTTACATAGTATTTTCCAAGCGCTCCTCTGCCGAGTTGCGTTCTTGTATTGTGGAGAATTACGGTCTGATCCGTTATGAATATCCTTTTATCAACGCTCTGTGCGTTGAAGTTCCGGAAGAAAATGTTTACAAGCTCAAACGTCATCGCCTCGTCGCCATGATGGCACATGACGGGGCAGTCAAAAAGATGTCCGACGGCAATACACTTTATGCCGCTCATCTGCCGATAGCTATTCCCTTTTCCGAAACGGGAGGTCGAGATGTAACGATTGCGATTATCGACACGGGCCTTTCCCCGCACTACGACCTTCTCAAACCTTATTGTCGCCTGTCGGCCTTTAAGGATATTATACACGGAGAAGTTTCACCCTACGATGACGACGGTCACGGTACGCACGTCGCGGGCATTGCCGCCGGCAACGGCTACGCCTGCGGAAGTCGTATACGCGGTACCGCACCTCTCTCAAAGATCGTTGCCATCAAGGCTCTTGATGAAAACGGCAGCGGCACCACCTCCGATATTCTCGCGGCCATGCAATGGGTCTCAGATAACAAAACGCGTTACAATATCAAGGTTCTCAATCTTTCCTTCGGTGTCGAAGCCGGCGATGATTCAGAGCCCGATCCGCTCGTCGTCGGTACCACCGCTCTCGTCATGCAGGGCATCACTGTCGTGGCAGCTGCAGGTAATGCGGGACCAAAGCCGCGCAGCATCAGCTCTCCCGGCATCAATCCACAGGTCATCACCGTAGGTGCATACGGCTTGACCGGCATTCCCGAATTCACGAGCAGGGGCCCTGTAGGCCCGTCGATCCGCAAGCCGGATCTGCTCGCACCCGGGGTCGATATCGCCTCCTTAAACGCATACAATGCGAAAAACTATGTCCTGCAAAGCGGCACCTCCATGTCCTGCCCCTATGTTTCCGGGCTCGCCGCTTGTATCCTCAGCGCTTACCCGAACCTGAAGCCGATACAGGTCAAGCGTCTACTTATCAAACTCGCCGTACCGTTGCGCGGAATATCAAGAGATATCCAGGGCGCCGGATGCCTGTGATATCTAAATTGCCTGTGCTTATAACTCCAATTCCATCCCGACACCGACCTCTTCGATCTTCAAGGAGCGGCTCATCTCAGCCTTAGCTTCAAAGGAAACACAGTGACAAGGATAGAAGTGTTTTATTTCCTGCTCCTTGAAATATGAAACGGTGCGGGAGAGGCGCGTATCGTTTTCAAACAAATGGAATCCTCCGATAACTCCTTTGATCCGTTCCGTACCGCAGACAATTTTGGCATATTCGGCAATATTGCAGATGCCGCGATGCGAGCACCCCGTGATGATGAAAATCCCATCGTCGCTCCTATACGCCAGCGCCGTGTCCTCCGTCAGGTTATCCTTTATCACTTTTTCGCCCCTGTGCACAATACCGATTTCCGGCATTGGTTCAAAGTCGTTTTTCATGGGGATTTCCCCGAGAAACGTCAAGCGCTCCGTAATACGTACAGGCCCGCGTTCGAGTCGCAGCTCCGCCAATTCACTCATCTGCTCGCGCGAAAACGGCGCTCCGATTTCCTGATCTCCGTATTTCTTTTTATCAAAACAGTGTGGGTGTGCGAGGATAGGCGTTCCGCGCAAATCAAAGCGTTCGGCCAGGTAAGTCAATCCTCTCGTGTGATCGTTGTGTCCGTGGGAAATGACAATCATATCCGTTTCACCGAGGTCAATCCCCATCTTTTGAGCATTGTACAAAAAAGCATCGGAATATCCGGTATCAAACAGAATCTTCTTGCCTCCCTCCTCTATCCAATAAGAGACGGCCGGCTCGCCGAGATAATATCTGTCTATATAAGTGTTGTTGTCCATCAAAACTGTCAGCTTCATATCGCACCTTCCTTGTATTATTAATCCAAAAAATCACTTCCGCCACTTTTACGGTAATTTTATCACGCATATACCGCAAAAGCAATCAAAGGCGACAGCAATTTTTGTAAGCATATTTATAAAACAAAAAGTTTTCTTGGAGTTTTTAACAAAAACTATTGACTGAAACTAATTTTTATACTATTATTAGTATTGTAAAACTCCTTTTATAAAACTAACACCGGTCACCATTCCGGTAACATCGAAAAGCTACACTCTTTTACCGCCTCCGTAATTCCCTTGCGGAGGTTTTGCTTTTTTGCTTTTGCAGTCGAAAATTTTCTTTAAATGCGGTATAATAATTGATATATATAATAAAACACGAACCGAGGGTTTACAATCATGGATCAAACGATTTCCCATACATTAAAAGTCAGCAGAGAATGCAAGGCTGCGAATACGGTCGTCTCAATCGGCTCCGGCGCCGGACGCGTGCAGATCGGAGGCCCGCATTTTGCTTTAATCGCGGGCCCATGCACTATTGAATCAAAGGAGATGCTCTTTGATATTGCCGCAAAGGTGAAGAGAGCCGGCGCAGTAATCCTGCGTGGCGGTGCATTTAAACCTCGCACTTCTCCCTATAGCTTTCAAGGAATGGGCGCAGAAGGTCTCTCGTGGCTTTCGGAAGTTAAGCACGAACTCGGTATACCGATTGTATCAGAGATTACAGCAAGCTCACAGCTGCCGCTTTTTGATGATGTCGATATGCTGCAAGTGGGTTCACGCAATATGCAAAACTATGAACTTTTAAAAGCTCTGGCTCAAACCGATAAACCGGTACTGCTGAAACGAGGTGTTTCGGCTACACTTTCGGATTTTCTTTTAAGCGCCGAATATATCGTCGCCGGAGGCAACCCTAACGTAATTCTTTGCGAACGCGGAATTCGTACATTTTCCAACGAAACGCGCAACACGCCCGACATTGTGGCTATTCCCTTGTTGCGCAGCATGACTCACCTGCCCGTTATCATGGATCCGTCGCATGCCACAGGCCTCTCCTCCCTGGTGGAACCCATCGCCCTCGCAGCGACAGCGGCCGGCGCTGCAGGTATAATGACGGAGGTGCACAATGATCCCGAATCGGCATTGTGCGACGGAAAACAAAGTATCACGCCGGCCGACTTTGAAAGCGTCGCAAAGCGTATTTTCAGACTCAGAGATGCTATCGGGTAAAGACGCAATCTCCGCAATATGGAAATTCCTTCAATAATTGCTTGATTTTAACCGTTTACGGCTCTTTCTTTATCGCTTCTTTACATTGCACACACAAGAACAACACAAAAGAACGGTATAATGAATTTGTAAGTTAAAGGGGTATTACGCTTACAAACTTTCCTTTCTTTTATTTGATACACACACTTTGGAGAAGAGCTCGGCCTAAGGGGAGTTGGCCTTAGGGATTTACGAAAACAAGTAATTTTTGACCGACTCTCTTCAAGCGGAAGTTCGGAACAACCAAGACTGTACTAACAGTATCGAGTAAACAGCTCATAGTGTAACAAAAAGGCCAGCAGTACTAAGCATAATACTTAGTGCTGTTGGTCTATATAATATTTAGCTATTTAGCACTGTTATTCAAAAAAGTAATTTCGGCATCGATTAGTTCTTTTAATCTCCGCAACTCCGTCTCAGTTAGTGTGATGCCCTTTCCCATCTTATCATGATCTTCGCTCCAATCCCTGATATCATATTTCGGTTCTCCACCGTTCCAACTTACACGATTAAATTCTTTTTTCCAGCCTTTCGTCCCTTCAGAGATTATACCTAATGCATTAATAATCTCGTATTTAATATTGCTACGATCAGACATAATAAACACCCCCTTAATTTACCATTATTCGCCATGCTGGTTTATTTTCTGTCGACAAAGAACCACGAGGCTCAAAACTGAATCTGTACCCGCAACTCGATGCGATACTCTCAAAACTCTCTTTAATATCCGTGGAAAAGGGTACCCATATTATTCCGGATTGTTCTATTTTATCAATATATTTAATGCGTTCTTGCGAAAGTCTATTTAAAATATCTTCACCTCGCTTTGCAAAGGTTTTATTCGCATTTGTTCTACCCTGGATATTCATATTTGCAGCAATCAGAGGACTTCTGTTTTTTGTTACATTTGAGTTGCTTACCTCATTACTTGTTTTTTGAGTTGCTTCATAAATTTTTGTTGTCTTAAGATTTATAGTGAGCTGATCAGAAGCTGATGGCTTTTTGGTCAAAATTGCTCTTGTTTCTTGATTATTTGACTTAAGACGTAGCACCTGGGGAGCAGATGTTGTAATATGCATACTATTCTCATTCTCATCTGCGTCTTCATTACTAATATGCCATTCATCCAGAATTTGCATTGCACGAATTTTCACTCGCGAAAGCAATTCAGTAGTATTAATTGTTGCAGGCTCAACCTCATTCTCTGGTAAAATGTTATTGTTATTAAGTTCGTTTATTACACGTGCAATAGTGGCCTCTGGATCGCGATAATACTCACTTCCGCGAATTCGAATAAATCGCCAACCCATTCTTTCAAGAATAGTCTGACGTTCCATGTCCTCACGGACCTTTTCTTCTCCACTATGAAACAACTCTCCATCACATTCAATAGCAATCTTCTTGCCTTTGTATTGAACAACAATATCAATACGATATGAGCCTACTTCCCATTGTTGAGTAATATGAAATCCAGCAGCAATCAATGAACTTGCGACAGCTTCTTCAAATGGAGACTCTGCTTTTGCTTTAGCAACCTGTACTGATTGCCAAAAAGCCCTTGGATTATCACAATACTCGAGTAAGTCGCGCCGTATATCACCAGGCTTTAGGTCTTTTGAATAATCAAGGGAATGAATAACCCAAAGTTGATCTCTTGCGCGGCTTACGGCAACATTATATCTTTGTTTTGTAGATTGGTCTACACCCTCACCTGTGAATCTCAGGGGACCATCTCCTTCATTGCTGTCAACCATAGAAAGAAATATTACATCTCTTTCATCACCCTGAAAATGAGATGCATTTCCGCAAAGGATTTTGCGTTCTTCGATAACTCTCGGATCTATTCTTTTAAGAATTATTTGCTGAATTAGTTTAGCCTGATCATCACCAAGTAAAGAAATAGCGCCAAACGTCTTATTTTCATACTCAGGTTGTTCCATACAAGCCATCATGAGTGCAACCAAAGTTTCAGTTTCATTGGTGTTAATTTTTCGATGGCCTTCCCTCTGTCCATTTATAACTCTGAAAGGAATTACATGAGGGACAGTGATGCAATTGCTTACATCTCTCAGCGGTTTGATTTTAAAATCATATGACAACTTGTTGCAATAACCAATAATGTCTGAAACACACCTGAAATGCTCATGCAACATGAGCGGCTGAAATGTTGTTGCAGCTATATCATACAAAGACGTTTTTGCATCGTAAATAATCCAATTAGGAAAGATATTTTTAATATACATTTCCTGTAGTGCCTTTACTCTATTGATATCAATACCTACTGCCATTGGACTTACTTGTTTATCATCTCCGACAATAATCACTTTCTTAGCTAAATACAATATTGCAAGTGAAGATATATCTGATTGACTTGCCTCATCTACAATTACAACATCAAAGCAAGTATGAGAGGGATCAAAGCTCTCCAAAGCTTTCCCCATAGGCATAATCCATGCAGGAACTGCTTCTTGGCATTTTGTCATCAAATTGCGTGCCTGTTTTTTAAGTGCAGGAGCGTTTTTACCTGTAGCTTTTCCTATCTTTTTAACTATAAGTTTCCAACTTAACAATGCCTGTCTTGTATCAAGATTTCGTTCTGTCCTTAAGAGTAGATGATACCATGCTTTATTTGCAGCTAACTCCGCTGTTTTCTCCCTTAGTTCTTTGGTTAGCAATATGGATTTTTTCTGTAGTTCTTCATATGGTTCAGATGTTATATCTTCAATTATTCCTGCAAACTGTTTCCATTTCCATGCTTCCTCAATGGTGTCTGGGCATACTGTATTACCATGTATTCCCTCACGAGACGAGATTGCAGCAGCCCAGTCAGGTGCCACTGATTCTATTTTGGACAAAATTTCTTTCCTTTTTGCCTGTAATGTATATTTCTCAAATAACTGAGACAACTTAAAATATTCTTCTTCATACTTAACAGTATCTTTTTCGCGCAGAGCAGAAATTGCTGCAGTACATATAGTAGAGTTTTTACGTTTTCCTTCAGACAAGATCGCAATAGTATGTTGTCTACGCTGCTCAATAGCGTTCAATTGTATAAATAACTTTGCAGCATGTATGTGTAATGGAACTATATTTGTGATAGATTTTAATATTTTCTCAGTACGAACAAGTACTGAGTCTAAATTCGAAAAAGAAAAAATGATATCGGAGTTAAGTCCAGCCGCATTTAATAAACTTCTAAATTGCGAAAGTTCGTTTTGGTACCAGTCAAGATAACGTCGGATATTAGGAATCATTTGCTTACATATTTCTTCAGGTTCATCGCCAAGCATAGAAAAAGATGGAGTGCCATGTTTGGCCATCAGTTCATCCCATAATAGTTTTGTTTCCGCACGTTTCTGTAACAGCTCAATATAACTTAATACGATTTTACAATCATCAGAAGATGAAATCTCATTTCCATTGATTGAAACAAATGATAATGAATCTTTAAGCCACCTGTTAAAAAGAAAATCTAATTTAGATATTTTGCCTTTTCTCTGAAAAATGTCGTATATCTTTAGCATCTGGGACTTAAGATAAGACAAATCTATTGCTTCATTAATAGATACTGTTTTCCCTAAGAACATGGTAACTATGGTTTCAGCATAAGAAGCAGTTCTTTCAATTGATGAGATTAACATTTCCCACTTTTCCCTATAACCACCACTTTTATACCCGTCAACAGCAGCCTGTATCATCCATCCATCTATCGGACTAAATGTATTAACATATGTTGTTAAGTCATCTATGGCTCCATCTGTAGGATGATCAGCAATGATATATGTCTTTGACTTATTTTCAGCTATCATGCAACCTTTGACATAATCGCATTTGATCGCAGCAGACAATGCTGCCTCTATTTTGTCAAGCTCACTAAAGCATTTGGCTTCTGTATGCATATCTGCGGCAAATGTCGCAGGAGATATTAGCAATTCTGGATTTGGTATACCATATGCCAATTCTGTTTCATCTTCAAGTGATATGTCTGTGTTACTTCGGTATAATAGATGCAGTTCCTCGATAGTTGCAGGAAGTGGATGATAAAGGCGTATTTTGCCCGGAATATAAGACAATTTGTCGGAATAAAAGCTAACAAATTTTGCAGCTTCGGCAGGAGAATAATTCTCACCATTATAAACAATAGGCTTAAACTCTTGATACCTGATATTATAAATTTTACGTCTTACTTCTGCTAACTGCTTTATTATATCCTTGCGCTGTCTTTCAGAGCTTTCCACCTTTCTCTTAAGCTCATTTGATGTATATCTTGAAAGACATTCAGAGATTCCGTCAACGGAACGCACCATATCAAGATTGGTATCATCCAGTACAGAAACACATAGGTTTTGTATCGCTTCAGGCACCTGACTTTTAAGAACTGATAATGCCTTCTTAGTCTGACTGGTAACTAAAACACTTTTCCCCTGAGCAAGAAAATGGCCCAAAAGATTTGCAATTGTATGAGTCTTACCCGTTCCAGGAGGTCCCTGTACCGAAACAGCATTATAAAGTTCAATTCTTTCTGCTATTTCAAGCTGTTCACGGTTGGCTTCTTTCGAAAGTAAAATTTCTTCATTTTCTCCATTTAAGGCTGATAGTTGCTCGTCAATTGTAAGTTCGCGATTGTCAACAGGAACATCAACCTTTCCTGCTACAACAAGATCAATCAAAGGCCCTGGTACGTAACCAGTCCTCTCAATATTTGCAATTATTTCTTCGATTGCCCTTAAAGTACCGTCAATTCTTTTGCGTATAAAAAATACAGGCAACCACCTTGTCACTATTTTGTCATCTTTTCCTGGCTGGTCATTCTCATTCATAATAAATTTGCTTTCAGGGCAAAGACGATGTGTCAAGGCTTTTAAATAATCTGGTGTATCGTTTCTGTCTAATGGATGATAAAAATTCTCCTTCAACTCATCTGTAAGTTGCCGAATAACATTATGATTAATATCATTCATCCCTTGTAGCAATAGTGTGTATAGCTCCGGATCGGTATCTGTATCACTTATTCTGATGATATTTTCTTTCGCTTCAAAGTCAAACTTTACCCTTCTCAGTAATACAGGATGGCTGATAGATTGATTATTTAGATCCTGTATGAGACCATTCCCAACCATAAATTCAAGTGTTTCAGATTCACGCTCAATATCGGTGTAAGCTTGGAAAAGCTGAGCAAAGAAGCGACGAGTTTTTTCTATAATTCGCTGTTTTTCAGCCCAATTATCTCGAATAGCAATCCACTTTTCGTATGCTTTTATTCGCTCTATCGAATCTTCGAACTTTTCATTATCCTGTAAAATTTCTTTTTCCTTAATCAAAGTTTCTTCTGAATTAACAAGAGTTTTCTTAAAATTAGGAGTCTTTGTAAATCTATCCCACCCAGGCTCAAGCCAATCAATAATTATATCTNNGGGCATCGTTGAAATTCCGGTTTTTTTACTTCCAACAACACCATGTTGTCATTTACATCTTCTTCTTCAACTCTATCTCGATAATATATTGTGATGTTTTCTGGATCATTTGGAATATCCTTTAGTAAGCATGTCCAATACTGTTTGCTAATGTCGGTTATAATCGTATATTTAAGTGCACAAAGCTCTTTTATATATTTATATAGCGATATAATTTTATCGGTATTATTCATTTAGAACACCTCAAATATGGCATTTCATTTTATTTATAGTACCAATCTGGTTATTTGTCTTCCAATATACTTGGCACAAGCTCCATAATATCTTTAAAATCGACACCAAGTGCTGTACAAACCTTTACGAGCACATCCATGCTAACATATTCATTTTTGGAAAGCTTTGAAACTGACGATGGACTAATACCCGCTGCTGTCTGCAAATCTTTCTTTTTCATGCCGCGATCAATCAATAATTTCCAAAGTTTTTTATAGCTAACGGTCATTTCC
>DCTM01000015.1:32282-49785 GCA_002329565.1 Firmicutes bacterium UBA1440 | reverse complement strand
CAGGCAATCAGTGCATTGTCAGGATACGATATCCATTTTGAGGGGCTTGAAAGAGCGCTTTGAGATTCACCACGGAGTGCGCATCACCGACAATGCACTGATTGCCTGTGCCGTACTTTCAGACAGATATATCAGCGACAGATTCCTGCCGGACAAGGCCATCGACCTTATGGATGAGGCAGCTTCCATGATACGTACGGAAATCGATTCTATGCCGAGTGAACTCGACGAAATCTCCCGCAAGATAATGCAGCTTGAAATCGAGAAACAGGCGCTCTCCAAGGAAACTGACGCCGCCTCCAAGAACAGACAAGATATCATTGTCAAGGAACTTGCCGAGCTGAAAGAGCGGAATGACAACATGCGTGCGCGCTGGGAAGAAGAAAAGACAGCGATTGCCAATGTGAAATCCATGAAACAGCAGATAGAGGAAGTCAAACTTCGCATCGAGGAAGCCGAGCGCGAATATGACCTGGAGAAGCTTGCTAAATTGCGTTACGGCACACTGCCCGAGCTCGAAAAGAAATTGGAAGAGGTGAAATCAAAAGCCGACGAGGCTGAAGAAAATCGCCTGCTTAAGGAAGCCGTAGGGGGGGAAGAGGTCGCACAGGTCGTATCCAAATGGACAGGAATCCCTGTGAGCAAGCTCGTTGAATCTGAGAGGGAAAAACTGCTGCATCTCGGCGAACAGTTGCACAAGCGCGTAGTGGGACAGGATGAGGCTGTTACAGCTGTGGCGGAAGCCGTGCTGCGCGCAAGAGCGGGCCTTAAAGATGAAAACAGGCCGATTGGCTCATTCATATTCCTCGGACCTACGGGTGTGGGCAAAACGGAACTTGCCAAGGCGTTATCCGAGGCATTGTTTGACTCCGAACGCAATATGATTCGTATTGACATGTCCGAATATATGGAGAAACATTCCGTTTCCAGACTTGTAGGTGCACCTCCGGGATATGTCGGTTACGACGAAGGTGGGCAGCTGACGGAAGCCGTCAGACGAAAACCTTACAGTGTCATTCTTTTCGATGAAATAGAAAAGGCACATCCTGACGTTTTTAACATTCTTCTCCAGCTTTTGGATGACGGAAGGTTGACGGACAATCAGGGACGGACAGTTGATTTCAAAAATACCATTGTCATTATGACCTCAAACCTTGGCAGTGCATATCTGATGGAAAACATCAGCGAGGACGGCACCATCGATGAAGCCGTGAGATCGCAAGTAATGGAAGAAATTAAGCGTTACTTCAAGCCTGAGTTTCTGAACAGAATTGATGATACGGTTATCTTCTCGCCTTTGACTTATGATCAGATTACGAAGATAATTGATATCTCGATCAAGGGCTTACTGGCACGTTTGGCGGAACGCGAAATCACGTTGACACTGACAGATAAAGCAAAGCTCTTTATTGCTCGCGAAAGCTATACTCCGATCTATGGCGCGAGACCTGTAAACCGCTATCTACAAAAGCATATAGAGACTGAGATGGCTGCCAAAATTATCAAGGGTGAAATTGTCGACGGTGACAGTGTGACTGTAGATGAGAGTAACGGAGAACTGACCTTCTTTAAATAACGGAAGAGTTGTGCCCGGGATTATAAATCGGATCGCTTGTTTTGCATGAGAAAATATTTGCCGCGAAGTCATTCATTACAATTAAGTCTCGAGTGTTCCCGCCTTGAGCGTTTCGTCGTACAGCAGTGCCCAGCCGGGGTTGCGTTTTCTTTTTGTGTCGGACTTTTTTAGATTGTATATGTCCCATCCTTGCGTAAAGATGCCGGAGAGCAATTGCTCCCAAGAAAAGCCCATCGCAGCGACATCATTTTGTGTAAGTTTTATGGAGGACTCTGCATTTTGTGACATGCCCTGACCGGTAAAATTGCCTGAGGTGACGATAAGCTCTTGACCGTGTTTATTTGCTGTGCCGTAGCATTTCGCGTGAAGAAGGCGTTTTCTGTTGACAACGAAGAGATCCGCACCGCAGCCGAGCAGAGCCTCGGCAACTTGCAGGCTGCTGAGTTGCCGGGTGCTGCTGCCGCTGATTATGGCAAAGATGCGCCCACCCCTATCGGTATGTTTGCTGAAAGAAGGGTAAAATCGGAGTCCGCCGTTATAATTTGCAAATCCTGAGATGATGTAGAAAGTACCTTCGCCTGTGTGATGCTCGGGCAGCCACATGCGTTCGAGCATATCGAGCAGCGTTGTGCCGGTGCTGCTGCTTGTCGCATAAACGCCGGGCTGAAAAAGAAATTCCATAGCGTGACCTCACATTGATCGTATTTGTCGCTTGAGCAATCGTTATGACTTGCTTTGAGCCACATATTTTAATATATTCTATGAGCGCGGCACAGGAGAAAGACAAAAAACAATACAGCCACAACAGGTAACAACAAAAAACGGCACAAATACAATTGTACCGTTTTTAAAATGACGCATATATCGTATGGATTTGATGTTAAATTCCGGCGCGCAGCTTGACATTATTCATATGGATGGCCATCGCTTCGATTCCGGCGGCCACATCACGTGCCTTCATCGCCTCGTAGATGGCTCGGTGATCGGAAAGAACGGAATTGAGATATTCTTGTGACTCTCCCTCCGATCTGCGCTGATATTTTATATACAGCTGGTAGGAGGAGAGAAAGTGCTTCAACATCTTGTTGTGTGAGGCAGTATAGATCAAACTGTGAAACTTGCTGTTGATGTTCTGCATCTTCTCGATATCGTTCTTGTTGGTGTAAAATTCCATAAATTCGAACGTCTCCTCGATTTCTTCGAACTCATCTTCGCTCATACGTTCGATTGCCCACTTAACTGCCTGTATTTCGTATGACTTTCGGAGCTCATACATGTCGGCGATGTCCTGCTCCGTAAAACCTACCACAAAAGCTCCCCTGTTGGGGATCATCTCGATCAGTCCGTCTATTTCCAGTTTCTGAAACGCCTCTCTCACCGGCGTGCGGCTTACTGAATACTCAGCGCACACGCGCTGTTCAGTCAGCTTTTCTCCGATTTTGAGCTTTCCCTGCAGGATGTCTCCGCGCAATTGCCTGAATAAGTTCTCGGATAAGGAAAGGTTGGAGGCCTTATCCGGATTGCCTTGTAAAATCATCGGAGCACCTTCCTATATTTTCTTGATAGTATCGAGTACATAATCAGAGAATTCAGCATTGGTTGCACCGTCCGATCTGCCGGTCAGGACGAGTTTCTTTTCCGTTACTGTGCAAATGTCGAGCGCTTTGGCTAATTTGTCAGCTTGTTCTTGGTAGCCGATATGGGAGAGGAGCATTACGCTTGCGCGCATCATGCTGCATGGATCCGCATAGATTTCTCTGCCTTCTTCGACCATTCTCGGAGCTGAACCGTGGATGGCTTCGAACATCGCGTATTTGTTGCCGATGTTGGCGCTGCCCGCTGTACCGACGCCACCTTGGAATTCGGCAGCTTCATCGGTCAGGATATCGCCGTAGAGATTCGGAAGTATGAGTACTTGGAACTGCGTTCTTCTGTTCGGGTCGATCAGCTTGGCCGTCATGATGTCGATGTACCAGTCGTCAACCTCGATGCCGGGATATTCCTTGGCGACCTCTTTGCAGACCTCGAGGAACTTACCGTCCGTCTTCTTGACGATGTTGGCCTTTGTCACGATGGAAACACGTGTCTTGCCGTTGTTCTTTGCATATTCAAACGCCTGCCTGGCGATCCTTCTTGTGCCGGGAGTGGTAATAACGCGGAAATCAATCGCAAGATCATCGTCGATGTCCACGCCGTAGCCGCCCATGGCATAGAGGCATTCTGTATTTTCACGGAAAAACGTCCAATCGATGCCTTCTTCCGGAACCTTGACAGGTCTGACGTTGGCAAAGAGATCGAGGGCTTTGCGCATCTCTACATTAGCGCTGTCGATGTTGCCCCACTTATCACCTTTTCTCGGCGTGGTGGTCGGGCCTTTCAGCAGTATGTGACAGGCTTTGATTTCTTCCAATACGTCGTCCGGAATGGCCTTGCCGGCAGCGGAGCGACGTTCGATGGTCAGTCCGTCAATAGTGCGGAATTCTACTTTTCCTTTGGCGACTTCGTCGGACAGAAGTTCTTCCAGAACTCTGTGGGCCTGCGTTGTGATAGCAGGACCGATTCCGTCACCGCCTATAACGCCGATGATGATCTTGTCGAGTGCCTTGTAATCGACTATACCGGTGTCATTCTTCATTTTTTCCAGTCTTGCAAGCTGCTTTGCTACTATGTTTTCAAATGTTTTCTGATAATCCATGCTTTATACCTCCGCTGCATCCTTGATATAGTTGATTTTGCCGCCCTTTTCGATCATCGTAATCTCTAGGTCGGAGAAGTTGGTAATGGCTCTGTATGTCTTGCCGGTCGTCTCGTTCTTAATCGTGATGACCGGAGTTTTAATCTGTACGTGCGCGTTTTCTATTGTAAGCTTGTGACCGAGGGCGAGATCGTTGTAATCATCTGCGTTTTCGAAGACCAGAGGCATGATTCCGCTGTTTATAAGGTTCGAGCGGTGAATACGGGCAAACGATTTTGCGATAATAAACTTCACACCCAAGTGAAGTGGAGCGAGAGCGGCGTGCTCACGGCTCGAGCCCTGTCCGTAGTTGTCTCCTCCTATGATGGCGCACGATCCCGCTTCACGGCATCTGGATGCAAAAGCATTGTCGATCTTCTCAAAGCAGTAATTTGAGAGGTGCGGCACGTTTGAACGATAAGGCAGCAGGCGGGAATCCGAAGGCATGATGTCATCGGTGGTAACGTTGTCACCGGCTTTAAGTGTGACCTGTGCGGTGATTTTATCCGGAAGCGCGGTATTTCTCGGGAACGGTTTGATGTTCGGGCCCATTTCGACAGCCGTGTCCGCTTTCGGTGCTGCCGGTGGGTTGACGATGAAGCTTGCAATCGGTGCAGCTTCGGCGATGTCGATGTGAGGCAAGTCTATATCCGTGGTGCTTCCGTCTGTCAGTACTCCGTAGATTGCCGACACGGCGGCTGTCTCCGGACTGACGAGATAGACAGAGGCATCGTTTGTTCCGCTTCTGCCTTTGAAGTTTCTGTTAAATGTACGCAGAGAGACTGCACCGGATTTCGGCGATTGTCCCATACCGATACAAGGGCCGCATGCATTTTCGATGATACGTGCGCCGGCACGAATCAAGTCTGCCAGTGCACCGTTTTCGGCCATCTGTGCCATGATGCGGCTTGAACCCGGACTGATGACGAGCGAAACTTCAGGATGCACTTTTCTGCCCTTGAGGATGGCGGCTACTTTCATTAAATCCGTGTAAGAAGAATTTGTGCAGCTGCCGATAGCGACTTGATCGATTTTGATCGGACCGATGTTGGCAATCGAGTCGACGTTGTCAGGACTGTGCGGCATTGCGGCGAGAGGTTTTATTTCGGAGAGATTGATTTCAATAAGTTTGCCGTATACGGCGTCTTCGTCTGCGGCCAATGCGACGAAGTCATGTTCTCTCCCTTGCAGGCGCAGATATTCTCTCGTATTTTCATCGCTGGGGAAGACGGATGTTGTGGCACCGAGTTCGGCACCCATGTTTGTGATCGTCGCTCTGTCTGTTACGGAGAGCGTTTTTACGCCATCGCCGAAGTATTCGACGATATTGCCGACACCTCCCTTAACGGTAAGAATCTTCAATACGTGAAGGATGACATCTTTTGCAGAAGACCAGAGCGGCAGTTTGCCCGTGAGTTTGATACCTATTACCTTCGGCACACTGAGACTGTAGGTGCCTTTGGCCATGGCTACTGCCACATCGAGGCCTCCTGCACCGATGGCTATCATTCCGAGGCCTCCGCCTGTAGGTGTATGGCTGTCAGAGCCGAGCAATGTTTTACCGGGGATACCGTAATTTTCGAGGTGAAGTTGGTGGCAGATACCGTTGCCCGGCTTGCTGAACAGCACGCCGTGGCGTTTGGCTACGCTTTCGATAAACGCGTGATCGTCGGCGTTTTCAAAGCCTGTCTGCAATGTATTGTGATCGATGTAGGCCACCGAAAGCTCGGTCTTAACCTTTTCTGTATCGAGTGCTTCCAATTGAAGATAGACCATCGTTCCGGTCGAGTCCTGGGTGAGAGTCTGATCGATCTTGATCGTAATCTCATTGCCGGGGGAGAGCTCGCCGGAGATGAGGTGGTTTGCAAGAATTTTATAAGCTAATGTTTTTCCCATAGTAATCTCCTTATAATATTGAATACGTGTATACAAGTATACTGCATTTATGGGCTTAAGGCAAGGGCATCGGAGAATTTTCCGGTACAAAAATGCGATGAATTTTACGCATAATATCTGTGCAAATGAAGGACCCCGGAGATGACTCCGGGGTCGTAAATAATGCAGATATTATTTTATTATCCCATTAAACAGCAGATCGAAGATGTCGTCGATCTCGCATTCATCAATCTCACCGAAACGCGACGTTTCTCCCGAGTAAGGGTGCTGCGGCACCAGGTTGTACTTAAGCATGCAGTAGGATGAAATCGCGGAGATGGCTAGATTGGCGGCCAACCTCACATTAACATCACGCAATTCTCCTGACTCGATGCCTGAGCGGATAATGTCGGACATCACTGTGTACTCCATCGAGAATATCTCGCCGATGGCTTCCTTCATCCGGTCTGAAACGTCCGTGTTGGATTCGTGGAGCCGCGCCTTGAATTCGGATAAATCCGAACCGTATTTTGCCAGCAAATTGACCTCAAAGGTTAAAAACGCTTTCAGCTTTTCAATTGCAGAAGAGTGTTTCTTCATCTGTTCGGGCATAATTGCAAACTCGCTTTTGAGTCTCTCTACAATGGCAATGATGAAAATATCCTCTTTGCTGTCATAGTATTCGTAAATCGTTCCCTTGCCGATTCCTGCCTTGACGGCAATATCCATAATTTTGGTATTGTTGTACCCTTTTTCGGAAAACAAATCGAAAGCGGCAGTGAGAATGCGCATATCTTTGTCTTTTTTCTTCATATCTAATCACGCCTTATTTATTCTGTAGGAGAAACTTTCGTTTCTTCCATATCTTCAAGCTCCCATTTCTTTTCAAGCGCAAGGATTTCTTCATCTTTGATGAGTTTCTTTTCGGCGCGCTTTCTGCTGAAGTCTTCCATGATGCCGTAGAGAACAGGAACGAAGACCAATGTGATAATGGTAGAAGCGATGAGACCGCCGATAATGGTGATGGCCATCGGGGCCAGCATTTCTGTTCCTTCGCCTATGCCGAGTGCGAGAGGCACCATACCGGCGCAGGTGGCTGCTGTCGTCATCAGAATCGGTCGCAGTCTCAATTGTCCGGCCTTGATCAATGCTTCTTCCAAAGGCATCGAATCCTTGTTTTGTCGAATGAATTCAACGAGCAGGATGGAGTTGTTTACAACGATACCTATCAGCATGATAAGACCGAGGAATGATGTCATCGACAGCTTTGTATTCGTCAGGAACAGTGTCAGGAAGGCACCCGACATTGCGAACGGGATAGCCGTCATTACGATAAACGGTCGAATGACCGACTCGAACTGAGCAGCAAGGAGCAGGAATACAAGTGCAAAGGCTGCGAATAATGCTTTTGCGAGACTTGAGAAGGTCTCAACCATCTGTTCCTGCTGTCCTCCGGTTTCGTAGTAGTAACCGTCAGGGAAGTTGTAGTCGTTTACAATATCCAAAACGTCGTCTGAAACAGTACCCAAATCGACAGAGCCGTCCATGTAGATATTCATTGTAATATAGCGAACTTGGTTTTCGCGGTTGATAACATTCGGAGAATTATCGTATTCCAAGGTGGCAATTTGACCGACAGGAACCTGTTGCCCCGTTGAACCGGTGATGAGTATCTGTTTCATGTTTTCGGCCGAATCGCTGTACGTATCCGGCAGTGAGAGGTTGACTTCTATTTCATCACCGTCCACGTTAAGTTTGGTGGCTGTAGTGCCGGACAGAGCAGACGAGAGTCCGTTGGCGAGCTGGTAGGCGCTCACGCCGTAATAGGAGGCAGCATTTCTGTCGAGTGAGACCTTGACCTCAGGGGAACCTTCCGTCAGATCCAATTCCGAATAGGAGACACCATCGACTTTATCGATTTTAGCAATCAAGTCGTTGCCGATGTCTTCCAAAGTGTCGAGCTCATCACCCTTTAAGTTGAGTGCCATATCGGCTCCGCCCATCATCATACCCATAGAGGATGATTCTTCAACCGAAATGTCCGCACCGGTTAAGTTTTTAAATTGATCGTTGACTTCTTCGACAATTTCGGCTGTGCTGCGTTTACGATCGCTCAAACCGACGAGAGTGACGTTGAGGGAGGATTGATTCTTTGAGGAAAGCATGCTGCTCTGACCGGAACCCGCGCCGACGCTGACAGTACAGGAATCGACTTCCGGAATCGAAAGTACATATTCCTCAATGTTGGCGACATAGTCGGATTGCGTTTCCAAAGAAGTTCCGTACGGCATCGATATACTGATTGTAAATGAACCTTCATCGGAAGGCGGCATCAGTTCCGCACCTACGATTGCAATCAACGATACTGAGACCGCGAAGATAGTAAGACAGGTTACAATGACCTTCTTACGCTTTTTAAGAGCTCTGTGCATGAAGGTGCCATACCAGTCCGTTAACAGCTCAATCGACGCAGTAAAGCGTTGCAGATAACGGAATTTGTATCTTCTTTTGCCGAATCTGAGGTAGTTTGTTGACTGACCCTTGGTAAGCAATTTAGAACACAGCATCGGCACTATCGTCAACGAAACTATGAGTGATGCCAGCAATGCGGTGATGATTGTAATACAGAAATCTTTGAACATTAATCCGGCCATACCGTTTGCCATTGCGATCGGAAGGAACACCATGACCTTTGTAAGAGTGGCGGCTACAACGGCGAGGGTTATTTCCTTAGAACCTTCACGCGAAGCATCCACCGGGTCGTTTATATCTTGTCGCACACGGAAGATATTTTCCAACACGATGACGGCATCGTCTACGAGCATACCGATAGCCAACGTAAGCGCAGACAGTGTAATCAAGTTTAAAGTCATGCCGTTATATTTCATAATTGCAAACGTGGTCAAAAGCGATGTCGGGATAGAAATCGCTACGATCAGAGTACTGCGCATATTTTTCAGGAACAAGAATACAACGAGAATCGCCAGGACCGCTCCTTCAATTGCACTTCTCGATACCGAATTGAGAGAATCCCTTATGTAATCGGCTTGGTCGAAGCCTACTGTAAATGTCAGTTCGGGAAATTGCTCATGCAGTTGATCCATGGTCTTGTGCAGTGCATCGGACACTTCGACCGTGTTGGCATCCGACTGCTTGGAAATCGACAGACCGATTGCGGTTTCGCCGTTGACTCGGCTGATACTTTCTTGTTTCTTTGTAGTCTCTTGGATGGAAGCTACGTCTTTCAGAGTTATGATGCTGCGGTCTGAAAGCGTAATCGGGATATTCTTGATATCATCGACGCTGCTGAATTTTCCCATGGTACGGACGATAACCTTTGAATCGCCCTTGCTGATTTCGCCCGAAGGCATATTGATGTTTTCGGCTGACAAAACTTGCGAGAGCGTGGATAAGGAAAGTCCGTAGCCCTGAAGGGTTTCTTGGTTAACCGTCATGGCAATCTCGTCTTCTGGGCCACCGGATACGCTTACGGAAGCTACACCGGATGTGCGCTCAAAGTAGGAGACGACATTGTCATTGACCATATCGGTGAGAGACTCGAGGCTCATGTCGCCCGAGACGAAAATCTGCGCTGAAGACATGGCGTTGACATCCATCTTCAATACCATAGGAGTGTCGACTTTATCGGGGAGATAATCCTCGATCATCGCAATCTTTTCGCGCATGTTTAATGTTGCAAAGTTCATATCCGTGTCCATTTGAAACTGCAGGATGATGACGGACTGACTTTGCAGTGACATGGAAGTCAGGGTATCCAAATCGGATACGGAAGCCAACGCTTGTTCGAGAGGCTTCGTGACCAAGGTTTCCACTTCCTCCGGAGAAGCATTCGGATAGCTCGCTATTGCGACTGCAATCGGATATTCTATATCCGGGAGCAGATCCTCGGGAATGGAGAAAATCGACATGACACCGATGACTACGACCATCAGCATGATCATGATCGTTGCTACCGGTCGTTTGATACTTAAATTCGAAAAATTCATTTTCCCAACTCCTTATTTTTTATCTTTGCCTTGGCTTTTGGATGCCGCGGAATCGGATTTCGACGCTTTGGTACCGTTTTTTATGACCTTTACCTTATCGCCTTCGCTCACGTATTGTTGTCCCGAGCTGACGACGACATCTCCTGCTTTGATGCCTGAGAGAATCTCGACCATCTCACCGTTGTCGATACCTGTCGTTACCTTTGCATAGGAAGCGACATTATCCTTATCGAGCACAACGACTATATCTTCGCCTGCCTTCGAGAAGACTGCGTCTGATGGAATGCAAAGCGCATTTTTAGATTCGTTGTCTTTGACGATAACTTCGGCAAACATACCGGCTTTGATATCGCCGGAAGTATCCTTAACCGAGACGGTAATGGGGTATGTAAGCGTTCCGTAGGCCGGAGCCGGGGAAAGTTCGGAGATTACACCCTTGTAGGTTTTATCTTTGAGGGAGGAAACGCGGATGTCAACTTCCTCACCTTGGTACAGTTTTGTTGCCAGATATTCGGAAACTGTGGTGTCTATGGATAAGCTGTCTGTATTGGCGATGGAAGCTGCCATCGTTTGACCTGCTATGCTGCCCCGTTGAACGGAAAGGGATGTGACATAACCCGAAATCGGCGCGGTGACACTGTAATAGCTGTACATTTCGGCTGCAGTATTGAAGGCCTCTCTCGCAGATATGTAACTGACATATGCCTGATCGAGAGAAGTCTTGCTGACGGCGCCTGCGCTGTAGAGTGTGGCTGCGTTGTTGTAAGCGGTGCTCGCCAGATCATAGGCGGCTTTGGCTTGGTTATATGATGCGGTGGCTTGTGTTCTGTCGATTTCAAACAGAACCGTGCCTGCATTGACGTAATCGCCGACCTTTACATATATGCCGGTGACCTTGCCTGAAACGAGAGGAACAACTGCGACTTCTTCCGGGAGAATTCTGCCTGTAATAGGCGCTGTGGAAGAAATATCCGCCATGCCGGCAACAGTTGTTTGAACTGCGACCTGCTCTTCTTTCTCTATGCTCGGAGAAATCCTGTCATATATAGCCGAGCCTATGCGAAACAGTGCCAGCAGAATCAGCAGGATAACGACAACAGCGAGTACTTTATGGTCCTTACCCATTTTGATCCATTTTTCTTTTCTTGTATTGGCAGGTGAAGCTTCAACGACGGGGTCGGTATCCTCGCTGCATTGAAAAAAGTCGTCGACTTTTTTGCTTAATTCGACGTCGTCTACCTGTGCGGCATCAATTTCGTTTTGAATGGGGTCTTTCTTTTGTTTGTCGTTTTTCACAACAATATCCTCCTAAAAATATAAATATATTTTAACAAAATCACATTTTCCGACCCAACGGTCGGACACTAATATATAATAAACGACCGGCGGGTCAATGTCAATAAAATTGTATGATNNTCATATTGATTGCAAGCGCCTTTTATTGCGGTTATTTGAAATGCGGAAATTCAAACAAAAGTAACGCTGTAAGCCGGAAAGAAAATATTTTTGTTCGAAAAACACCTGTAAATGCGGTATAATAGATGTAAATATATATGTTAACGAGAGGACGAGATGAGTGAGAAGCTGACACTTTTGACGAGGAAAGAAATATCGGAGATGTGCACAATTTTGGACGAAATGTATCCGGAAGCAGAATGCGAGCTTGAATACGGCAATACTTTTCAGCTTTTGACGGCGGTTATGCTCTCGGCACAGACCACGGACAAGAGCGTGAACAAGGTCACTCCCGCTCTCTTTGCACGCTTTCCGGACGCGCAGACGATGAATCGCGCGCTCGCATATGACGAAGAGGCGACGATTGCAGAGATTGAGCAGACTATTAAGAGCATAGGGATGTATAAGACGAAGTCCAAAAATGTTGCGGCCATGAGCAGAAAGCTCTGCGAACTGTATGACGGGTGCGTGCCGAATATATACGAGGAATTGATCGACTTGCCGGGAGTGGGACGCAAGACTGCCAACGTGGTGCTTTCGGTCGGATTCGGGCAACAACGGATAGCTGTCGACACTCACGTTTTCCGAGTAGCAAACCGTATCGGCATTGTTCATGAGAAGAATGTACTTAAGACGGAGCTCGCACTGATGGAGGCTCTTCCGGAAGAGAGGTGGACGCGAATGCACCATAATTTGATCTTCCACGGACGTTATTGCTGTGATGCCCGTAAACCGAAATGTGCAACCTGTGAGCTGTACAGGTTGTGTAAGTGGCAGGGAAAAAAGAAGTTTCAGGAGGCATAGATATGAGCCAAGACAATTATATTTTTACGATAGGAAGGCAGCTCGGAGCAGGCGGCGCGGAGCTGGGGAGAATCCTCGCGCGGCATTTCGGCTTCAATTATATAGATAGGGAAATCCTCGTCAAAGCGTCATGCCGGATGGAGATGACAGCCGGAAGTCTCGAACAGCACGATGAAAAGCGCTCTGTATGGCGGGCTTTTGACGGCGTTGACGTATGCGAGCCGTATCACATGCCTCCGACGTGGTATCTCCCCACAGAGAATCGTCTGTTCGAAGAACAGACCGAGTTGCTAAAGCAGGCGGCAGAGGCGTCGTCCTGTGTAATAGTCGGCCGATGCGCCTCCTATATCTTCGAAAATCATCCGCGTATGATCAGTATCTTTTTGCACGCCGACGAAGAGACGCGCATGAAACGCCTTGAGGAATCGGGAAAGGTCAAATTGTTCGGAGAAAATGCACGAAAGGCCATCGCCAAAGAGGATCGCGAACGCTGCCGATACTTTAAGCGCTACACAGGCAGGGATTGGTTCGATATAAGGTCATATAATATCTGTCTCGATACAAGCAAGATTGATATAGATATTGCGGGCGAAATCGTAGCCGAGTATGCATGCAAACGTTTCCCGGAGTTGCGTCGATATTACTGCAGAAAAGATTAAGGATTGAGATATTGTTATAAATGAAACCGCAAAGAGCGTTTCGGCACACCCGAAACGCTCTATTTATATCCAAAAACGGCCGCGTGTTGGACTTGCGGCCGTTTTTAAAATTACGCTCTACAATTTGATATTGAAGGTGTGCTCGAGAGGTCCGCTGCCGTGGCCGAGATTGAGGCCGGCACGGAGCGCGCCCGTGAGATATTCTTTCGCCCGGGCGACGCTGTCGCAGAGGGTGCGGCCCTCTGCGAGCTCGCACGCGATCGCGGACGAGAGCGTGCAGCCCGTGCCGTGCGTGTTCTCGGTATCGATGCGCTCGGAAACGAACCATTGCATTTTCCCGTCGAAATACAGCAGGTCTCGCGCATCATTGACGAGATGACCGCCTTTGACGAGCACAGCGGCATTCGTAGTTTTGGCAATTGAAGCCGCGGCTCGCTCCATATCTTCGGCATTCCTAATCGAAAAACCGCAGAGCACCTCTGCTTCGGGAATGTTCGGTGTGATAACAGTGCCCATCGGGATAAGCACTTCTTTTAAGGTGTCTATGGCATCATCGGAAACGAGCTTGTTGCCGCCGGTTGAGACCATAACAGGGTCTACGACAATATTTTCTGCTTCGTATTCCTTAAGCTTGGCGGCAATTGTACGTATGATTTCGATGTTGGAGACCATGCCTATCTTAACGGCATCAGGACGTATGTCTTTAAAGACACAGTCCAGCTGCAGAGCGAGGAACTCAGGCGTACATTCCGATATGCCGTATACGCCGGTAGTGTTCTGTGCCACTATAGCGGTGATGGCAGTCATTGCATACATCTTGTGAGCAGTGATCGTTTTAATGTCGGCATGGATACCCGCACCGCCGCTTCCGTCTGTACCCGCGATTGAGAGAATCTTTTTGTTTGCCAGCATCTTTTCTGCCTTTGCCTTCAAATATGCGGCGGCTGCCTCGATATCTTTTGCAGCAAACAGCGCTGAGATCACTGAGATGCCCGCGATGCCGCTGCTCGCCAGCAGGTGAACGTTTTCAGCCGTGATTCCGCCGATGGCGACCACCGGAATGTCCACCGCGTTGCAGATCTTTCGCAGCATTTCATAGGAAACCTCTGTCGCATCGGCCTTGGAACCTGTAGGGAAGACGGCTCCGACGCCGAGGTAGTCGGCACCGCAGGCTTGTGCTTTAAGCGCATCTTCCACGGTCTGCACCGAGACTCCGAGAATCTTATCCTCTCCGATTTTGGCGCGCGTGCAACCTGCTTCCNNCGTCAGCATCGCAAGCCACGGCTATGTCGACGTTGTCGTTGACGACGAAGGGGACGCTGTATTTCTTACAGAGAGCCTTCAATTCAAAGGCTTCTTTAAGAAAATCATCGTAGGGCAATTCTTTTTCGCGAAGTTGCAAGAACGTAGCTCCGCCCTTCAACGCTTCCTCCGCCTGCTCCGTAAGCGTTTTGCCGTTCAGCCACGTGCGGTCGGTGACGGCATAAAGAAGCATTGAGTTTTTGATCTCTTTTTTGCTGAGTTTCATAGTGGTGGTACCTCTTTCAAGATTGATGGATTCGTATGCGGCTATCGCCTGCATGCGCTGTTGTGTTATTTGTTCAGACCGAGAAGGTCGACAACGTACTTGGAGGTGTCGACTTGTTTCTTAACGATTCCCTGCTTGTAGAGCCAATCTGCGTTGTCCTGCCAAACACTGAGGTCCTGTGCGAGGAACGGGGAGTCGTCTGTCTCCATAAACGGAATGATAATATTTGTGCTCTTGACTTCAACCGACCGTGTCAGAGGAAAGTTAGCTTCGTCCTGGTTGGCGATGAGAATGTCGGCCGTCTCTTCCGGGTGATCCTTCATATATTCAAAGCCCTTTTGTACGGCAACGAGAAATTTCTTAATCTTCTCCGGGTCTTGCTTAACCTGATCTGCGTTGGCAAGGAAGACGAGTTCATAAGTCGCCGGTACGCCGTAGTCCGTTGGGTAGAAGTAGTTAACGTCTATACCTTCTTCTTCCATCTGCGGGACTTCGTGGTTGATCATGCAGCCTATGGTGGCATCGACCTGACCTGTCGTCATAGCAGGCATCAAATCCCAACCCACATCGACAAGGTTGATATCGTCCATAGTTAATCCCGCGGAAGCCAGACAGGTCTCGATCTGAGCTTCGGCAAGCGGGTTGCTGCTGTAGCCGATTGTCTTTCCCTTTAAGTCGGCAGGTGTTTTTATATTTTTGTCGGCTGTAGAAAGCACGATGTTGAGCGACTTCCGGATGACGCTGCCTACGGAAACGACCGGAACGTCCTCGTTGATCATTGCCTCAAGGCTGTCCGAGAGATAGTAGATGCCGAGATCGGCCTTACCGGAGGCGGGCATCGAAATACCGTCGCTCGTTCCTGCAGGAAAGCGCACGTGCACGTTGAGCCCCTGCTCCTCAAAATAGCCCTGTTCAATTGCCGTGTAGATGTATCCGTGAGCGGCATTCGGATACCAGTCGAGCACGACGTCGAAGTCCTCGAGGTCGCTGTCTTTGTCGGAGTTTCCACAGGATACGAGGCTGAACATCATGCAGAGAATCAGCAACAGAGCAAAAATTTTCTTCTTCATAGTTATAATTCCTTTCTCCATTTGACGGCTTTGTTCTCAATAAGAATAACTGCGGCAACGGCAAGCATAGCTGCAATCGACAGCAGCACAATCGGTGCGAACACACCGGGGCCGTTTAGTTGGGTCATCATACGTTTGCTGAAATAACCGAGGCCGCTCTGAGCGCCAAGCCATTNNGATTGCAGCGCCGATGACGCTCAGCGGGATAGCCATCTTGACAGCCGAGAAAAAACTCGGCAGAGCAGTCGGTATTTTAAGCTTTATAAAGATATCCTTCTTCGATGCGCCGAAGGTAAGCAGAAGCTCTTCCATTTCTCGCTTGGACGATTTGAAGCCGTCGAAGACCGAGATCGTGATAGGGAAAAACGTCATCAATACAGTCACGAGGATCTTGCTCCATGCGGTATAACCGAACCAGAGCACGAACAGCGGTGCAATTGCGGTAGTGGGGATAGTTTGCGAGGCGATCACCACGGGATAGACCGCACGTTGCACGGTGGGGAAGACGTCCATAAGAACGGCGAGAGCAAGTCCGAGCACTATTGAGATTGACAAGCCGACGAATGTAACTTCCATAGTGGCGGGCAGGTGTACTGTGAACAATGGAATGCGCAGTTCCCACATCTCGCGGACGATTTCCGTCGGTGTCGGCAGAATATACGGCGCGTCGATCAATAACGCAATCATCTGCCACAGGAGCAGGAGACCAAGTGTCATCAGTAAAGGAGGTGCATATTTTTTCATAGCGAATTCTCCTTTCTCAAGCTCTGCAGCAGCTTCTCACGCAGGGCGACGATTTCCGGCTTGCCGAGGTTATCCCTGTGACGCGGATAGTTAAGCGGCACACGGACCTCCTCCATACTGCTGAACGGCAGGTTGCGAATCACATAGACCTTCTCGGATAAGAAGATTGCTTCTTCCACATCGTGCGTGATGAATATAATTGTCTTGTGATAGTGTTCCCATTGCTTCAGCAACCACTCCTGCATCTCTATCTTCGTCAGATAATCCAATGCGCTGAACGGCTCGTCGAGCAGAAGCATGTCGGCTCCGGCGAGCAGGGTGCGGGCAAATGAAACTCGCTGGCGCATCCCACCGGACAATTCACGCGGTATCTTGTGTTCGTAGTCCGCAAGGCCTGCGTTTGTGAGCACTTCTCGGCAACGTGCATCCTGATCGGACTTCGGTACGCCGGCCAGTTGCATCGGCAGGCAGACGTTTTGCTTGACATCGTACCAAGGAAAGAGCAAGTCTTTCTGTGGCATAAATGAGCTGTAGTGCTGCAATTCGCCGATAGGCTTACCGTTGACGGCGATGGTACCGGATTGCGGCTTCTCGAGACCGTTGATCAGTCGAAAGATTGTGCTCTTGCCGCAACCGCTGGTTCCTATAATAGAGACGAAGCTGCCGCGATTGACAGAAAAGCTAAAATCTTTCATTATGGGGCCTATATCCCCGGGGTAAGAAAAGGTTACATTTTGAAATTCAAGCATCGCTTACATCTCCATTTTGTGTGACATTTCCCAAAAGTTATATTCAAAACGGCAGCAATTCACAAACACTTCGATCAGCGATTGCGCTCGCTCTTCGGAAATGCCGTCACCGTAACGATTAGTCAGGGTTATCAGTTCCTCGGTTCCCGAAACATATTCGGGGGAGGAGTAGCTCCGTACCCACTCACCGTAGAACGGATGGTCGACGGACGCGGGGTTCTGTTTGACAATTTCATCTGCAATCGACTGATAACTCCACGCACAGGCTAAGATGGCAGTCAGAGCGTCGAGAGCATCACCGG
>DCTM01000015.1:26926-32273 GCA_002329565.1 Firmicutes bacterium UBA1440 | reverse complement strand
ATCTCGTCGGCGGAAATGCCGAGACGGGACATATATGCCTTGTGCGTGTCCATCTCAACATTAAGCGTTGCGTGAATGTGCTCTGCAAATTTGCGCTGCAGAAATTCGTCCTTGGACTTGATAAGTCCTATTGCGAATACCTTGGCGTACTCCAAGAGATACAGATAGNNGCCGATGCCTCGCACAAATGGGTGTCGATGGAAACTTTCCCATAGCTCTCGTGAATGTTCGTAAAATCTCTCTGTAAGCAACATATATCGTCCTCCGTTTCCAATAGCGATTTAATGTCCGGAAGATTTCTCTCAATTAAAGATTTCGAGAAATCTCTTTTGCTTTTCGATGCGAATGTGGTTAGGTCCACAAAAAAAGAGGCCTTTGATAAGGCCTCCTCGATTTTGAAAGATTTGTATTTGTTTCGGCAAAATAAAATATTCTTCCTACGGCGGCATTATCCACATCAGGTATAAGGGTCGAAATGAAATTCCTCTCAGCCTGCTCGCGCAAGCTCCCCTGTGCCTATTTAATTTTCAGTTGGTTTGCATGTGACAATGTCACATGACTGTCGTCATTTGCGTTCATTCTACTACACAAGTTTCATGCTGTCAACCCGGGCAGATGATTTTCAGCTCACAACCGGTCTGCAGTCTGTCGGCGCTGTCCATCTCAACGAGATCGAATATTAATGGGTCTCGAAGCAGATGTTTCCATACTGTGTAGGTAGCTTTTACGAAATCCTGCTGCAAGGGGTACGCGTCCGGGTTCTCAAGGAGCGGGCAAGCGTACGGCAGCTCGGCGCTGTGGAGAATAAGCACGAGCCGACCGTTTTCGGTGATGTGCGGAGCCAGCGGAAAAGAACGACACTGCAACGGCCGCATTTCACGCGGGCAATGCGGAGGTGTCTTGCAGCGCACGAAGTACAAGTCGCCGTACCAAGAGTCGGGGAAGTCATAATTGAGCGCGTCTTCGCACGACCAACGCAGCCATTCCTCGTCACCGTTGAACAGTTTGTCTTCTCCGGGCAGGAGGTAGATGCCGAGCTCATCGTCGTCGACATCACCGTAGGTACAACACGCGGCACCGCAGAGTACGCCGCAATCATCGCTTAAAGGCGATACATGGTCGAGAAGACGGTAAATCGCCTTAAACGTTGATTTCTTTATGGAACTTTTCATAGTCTTATTTGTTTGCACCGCAGCATTTCTTGTATTTTTTACCGCTGCCGCATGGGCAAGGATCGTTTCTGCCGGGCGTCTTTTCTTTGATGACTGTTCTGGAACGTCTCCATCTGTCGGCTATCTCTTTGCGCTGCTCTTCCGTGAAGATACCGACCCATTCTTCAATACCGTACAGGTAGTCCGCATCGGCGTCGATCATGTTGTAGAACAGATCTTCCCAGATGATGTCGAGTACGATGTGGCTGTCAGATGTAATCGATGCCAAATCGGGAGCTTCTTTGACGCTGCCGCTGATGCCGTCAATCCAACCCATGAAGATGATCGGATCGGCCTCGTATTTTTCGGCGAGCTCGCTGAAGATACCTTCAACATGCGGGTCTTTGGAAGAGATGATGCTGCGATAGATGCGCGTTTCTGTAGAGCTGTACTCCTCCCAGAACTTTTCAAATGTGGCGTCGGTCTGATTTGACACCAACTTTTCCCAATCTTTATACAGTGACATGGTTGATTCCCTTTCGTTTTGTATATGCTTTATTTAAGTGTTTTTGCGATTTGCATAATGTCACCCACGACCGCACTGCCCGTCGGAACGGAGCCCGCACCTTTGCCGTAAAACATTAATTCGCCTGCTGCGTTTCCCGTAAGGTAGATGGCGTTGAATTCATTGTCAACACTCGCAAGCGGATGCGTGAGCGGAATGAATTCCGGTTTTACGCCGTAAATGAGCTTGTCGCCTTTCTTTGTGGCGCGTGCAATCAGTTTAATCTTGCAATCCTGCCGAGCAGCCAGAGCAAGATCGTCCTTCTCGATTTTGGAGATGCCCATAGTAGGAATCTCATCCGGTTTAACGTATTCATCGAAGGCCAGCGCCATGAGGAGACAGAGTTTGTTAGCTACGTCGATGCCTTCCACGTCCGCCGTGGGATCCGCTTCGGCAAAACCCTTTGCTTGTGCGTCTCGCAGAACGTCGTCATAGTCGAGGCCGAATTCGCCCATCTGTGTCAATATATAATTGGTGGTACCGTTGAGAATACCGAGAATTTCTACAAATTCATTGCCCTGCAGCACGGTGGTAATCGCGTTCAAAACAGGAATGGCTCCGCCTACCGCTGCCTCGAATAAGAATTTAACATTGTTTTTTTCGGCAGTTGCCTTCAGCTTATCGTAAGATGCGGCTACAGCAGCTTTATTCGGTGTGACGACGTGTTTGCTGTGATTCATTGCGTCGAGCATAAATGTCGTGGCCGGCTCAATGCCTCCGATTGCTTCGACGACGATGTCAATGTCGGGGTTATGCAGGACATCATCCGGATCGGTCGTCAATGTCTCATCCGTCAAGCCGAGCTCATAGGCGCGAGCAAAATTTTTATCGAGGACCTTGGTGATCTTGATATTGACTCCCGCCGATTTTGAGATGCGTGAGGCATTCATTTCCAAGATTTTGTACGTTCCTGTGCCGACAGTGCCCATACCCAAAAGGCCAACGTTTACAGTTTTCATTTGTACCTCCGTATTTTTCAATGCGTTATGATATTTGAATGTCGATTCATCTAATCAGTATATAACAAAATAGGCTGTTTGTCTTTAAAATTCTGCAAAAATCATTTATACTGAGAGAAAGAAAAAAACACAAGGAAGGAACAAAAATGGCAATACATATTGTTTTGGTGGAGCCGGAGATTCCGCCGAATACCGGTAACATTGCCCGGAGCTGTGCGGCTACCGGCAGCGTGTTGCATCTGGTAAAACCGTTGGGATTTTCAATTGACGACAAAAGTCTCAAACGTGCGGGGCTGGACTATTGGCCGTTCGTGACGCTGGAAGTACACGAAAGCCTGGAGGAATTTCTTGAAAAATACGCGGATAAAATTGCAGAAAAATCCATGTATTTTGCGACTACAAAGGGTGGCCAAAGCTACACTGATGTGGCATACAAGGATGGAGATATGATTCTGTTTGGCAAGGAAACGGCGGGCCTGCCGCGAGAGTTGATTGCACGTTACCCGGAACAGTCCGTTCGTATCCCGATGAGCAAAGATACGCGGCTGCGCTCTCTTAATCTTGCCAATTCGGCTAACATTATTCTCTTTGAGGCGCTGAGACAAATGAAATTCCCTGATTTGGTATAGGACAAAAAATGCCATAAAAATGGGGAATACTGTGGAAAGTGTCGGGAGAATTTGTTATAATAGGTTAATGTAAATATAAAATAATTTTTAAAGCTTGAAGCTTTCATTTCAAGGAGGAAAAGAAAAATGGCGATTAAAATTGGCATTAGTGGATTTGGACGTATCAGCAGGGTTGTCATCCGTGCAGCCATGAGCGAGCCGGACATTGAGATTGCAGGTATCAATATTCGCAATGCCGATCTCGACTATCTTGTTTATATGTTGAAGTACGATACTACGTTCGGCAGATTCCCGAAGAGTCTCGGAACCTATGAAAAAGGTATTGTAATTGACGGTAAAAAAGTACCCGTATACAGCGAATCAGAAGCTGCAAACATTCCTTGGAAGGAGTGCGGTGCAGAGTATATCGTAGAGGGAACGGGAGCATACGTAACAACTGAGAAGGCGATGGATCACATCAAAGCGGGCGCGAAGAAAGTTATCATTACAGCACCTGCAAAAGATAAGACCACGCCTACATTTGTTATGGGTGTAAATCACACAGGTTATAAGCCGGAATACGATGTTATTTCCAACGCTTCGTGTACGACGAACTGCCTCGCACCGATTGCAAAAGTTATCGAAGACAACTGGGGCATTGAAGAGGGTTTGATGTCAACAATTCACGCTGCGACAGCCAAGCAAAAAGTCGTTGACGCGCGTTCGATGAAGGATTGGAGAACGGGCAGATCTTCATTCGGCAACATTATTCCGACGACGACGGGTGCGGCCAAGGCCGTCGGTCTTGTTATTCCTTCGCTGGCCGGAAAGCTGACGGGCATATCGTACAGAGTCCCGGTTGCAGACGTTTCCATCGTTGACCTGAACATTCGCCTTGCAAAATCTGCCACATATGAAGAAATTTGCGCAAAGATAAAGGAAGCTTCTGAAACATATTTGAAGGGAATTCTCGAGTACGTCGACGATGAAGTTGTGTCGAGCGATTTCATCGGAGATCCGCACACATCGATCTTTGACGCGAGACAGGGCATCATGCTCAATGACAAATTCTTCAAGATTATCGCTTTCTACGACAACGAGTACGGATATTCTTATTCGATACTGTCGATGATAAAATACATGAACAGTGTCGATAATAATTAGGTAAAAATTTTAATCGCATCGGCAATGCGCCGATGCAGGGGGCAGAGGAAAGGGAGGATGGACTATTGAAGACAAGGGTCGGAATCAACGGGTTTGGCAGAATCGGAAGGAATTCGCTTAAAATTGCTCTCGACAAGGATGCCGATTTCGAAATCGTCGCTATCAACGATTTGACAGATGCCAAAACACTGGCACATCTGCTCAAGTACGACAGTTGTTTCGGCAAGTTCAACGGCACGGTCGACTGCACGGACAATGCGATAGTCGTTAATGGCAAGGAGATTAGAATTTATGCCGAAAAGGATCCTGCCGATATTCCGTGGGAAGAGGAAGGCGTTGAAATCGTTGTCGAATCGACGGGAAAATATACCGACAGAGAGGGCGCAGCCAAGCATTTAACTCACAAAGGAGTTAAGAAGGTCATCATTTCTGCGCCGGCCGTCGGCGAGGATATTACCATTGTTATGGGAGTCAATAACGACAAATACGAGGCGGATAAGCATCACATCATATCCAACGCGTCATGCACCACGAACTGTCTCGCTCCTCTGGCGATGATTGTCGATAAGGAGTACGGAATAGTGCAAGGTCTGATGACCACCGTTCACTCCTATACGAACGATCAGCGGATCTTGGACCTGCCGCATCGCGATTTGCGCAGATCCCGTGCGGCTTGTCTGTCGATGATTCCGACGACGACGGGAGCGGCTAAAGCGGTCGAGCTCGTGTTGCCTCACCTCAAAGGTAAGATGAACGGCATCTCATTGCGCGTTCCGACACCGGCGGTGTCCGTTGTGGACGTAGTCATGGAACTGGAGAAAGAGGTCACGAAGGAAGAAATCAATGAAACTGTTCGCATTGCCTCCGAGACATATATGAAGGGAATCATGGGCTACTGCA
>DCTM01000015.1:0-26886 GCA_002329565.1 Firmicutes bacterium UBA1440 | reverse complement strand
TGGTACGATAACGAATGGGGTTATTCGTGCAGAATCGTGGACTTGATTAACTATGTGATCAAGTGCGGAATATAGAATATCAAAAGACAATAGGAGAATCGGTAATGAAAAAGACCGTAAAGGATATAGACGTAAAAGGAAGACGTGTCATCGTACGCTGTGATTTTAACGTGCCGCTTGACGGTACGGTAATCACGGATGACATCAGAATCACTTCGGCTCTGCCGACAATCAAATATTTGATTGAAAACGGTGCGCGCGTAATACTCATGTCGCATCTCGGTCGTCCAAAAGGAGAAGCAAAGCCCGAATTTTCGCTGAAACCGGTCGCAGACAGGCTCGGCGAACTGCTCGGCAAAGATGTCGTATTCGCCGCATCGCCGCTTGTGGTCGATGACAGTGTCGTGGCGGCGGCCGCTGCCTTGAGGGATGGCGATGTAATGTTGCTCGAAAATGTCAGATTCAGAAAGGAAGAGACGAAGAACGAGCCGGAGTTTTCAAAACAACTTGCAGCTCTTGCAGATATATTTGTAAACGATGCTTTCGGCACTGCCCACAGAGCGCACTGCTCAACGGTTGGAATCGCAGATTATTTGCCGGCGGTATCGGGATTTCTTATTGAAAAGGAAATCAAATTCTTGGGAGATGCTGTTGCAAATCCCGAAAGACCGTTCGTGGCAATAATGGGCGGAGCTAAGGTGGCGGACAAGATTCCTGCCATTGAAAACCTTCTCACAAAGGTCGACGTGCTGCTGGTCGGAGGCGGAATGGCGTACACCTTCCTCAAAGCCAAAGGTTGCGAGATTGGAAAGTCTATACTTGACGAGGAAAGTGTTGAGCTGGCGGCAGAGTTGATGAAAAAGGCCGAGAAAATGGGTGTCAAGATGTTGATACCTACGGACGCGGTCTGCGCAAGAGAGTTCTCGAACGATGCTTTTGCGGGTGTATACGCTGCTGACTGCATTCCGGAAGATCTTATGGCACTCGACATCGGGCCTGAGACGACGACGCGCTACATGGCTGAAGTTGAGAAAGCGAAGACCGTTGTATGGAACGGACCTATGGGGGTCTTCGAAATGGAAAAATACAAAGCCGGCACGTTGTCGGTCGCGCTCGCATTGGCGTCTGTCAATGCAGTCACGGTCATCGGAGGAGGAGATTCCGCCGCCGCTGTGGCTCAATTCGGACTTGCGGACCAAATGACACATATCTCAACGGGCGGAGGTGCATCTTTGGAATATTTGGAAGGAAAAGAACTTCCGGGCATCGCCTGTTTGCAGGATAAATAGAGGAGGGTGCGATGAGAAGACCATTTATTGCCGGCAACTGGAAGATGTACAAGACTCTGAGCGAGGCGCGTGCTTTTGCCGAGCAGTTCAAGGAGATTTATGTAAAGAATGACATTCGGGTGGCGGTGTGCGCACCCTATACGCATCTTGCCGTCCTCTGTGAGGCATTTAAGGGAACCGGAATTGCCGTGGGCGCGCAGAATATGCACTTCGAAGATGAAGGAGCTTTCACGGGTGAGGTCTCAGCCAACGTACTCAAGGAGATAGGCGTCCTCTACTGTATAATCGGGCATTCCGAGCGCAGACAGTATTTTGCGGAGACGGATGAGAGCGTCAACAAAAAGCTTCACAAGGCCTTTGAAAAGGGCCTGTTGCCGATTCTCTGCATCGGAGAGACTTTAGCGGAACGCGAAGCAGGCAAAGAGCATGATGTTGTAAGGGGACAGTTGACTGCGGATCTGCAGGGCTTGTCTTGCTCACAGATAGCCGAGCTTACCATAGCCTACGAACCCATATGGGCTATAGGCACGGGCAAAACCGCGACACCGCAACAGGCCAACGAAATGTGCGGCTTTATCAGAGATGTGATTGAGGAACTCTACGACGATAAGGCAGCCTGTGAAGTAACAGTGCAGTACGGCGGCAGTGTCAAACCGTCCAACGCGACAGAGATTATGAATATGGAAGAAATCGACGGAGCTCTCGTAGGAGGAGCAAGTTTAAATCCCTTTGATTTCTTGGAGATTATAAACTTTTGATGAAAGAAGGAGAAGAAAAAATGAGCTATATTGCAGACATTTGGGCCAGAGAAGTACTGGACTCGAGAGGAAATCCGACTGTTGAGGTGGAAGTGTTGCTCGAAGACGGCAGCGAAGGCAGAGCTATCGTACCGTCGGGTGCATCAACAGGTGTACATGAGGCCGTTGAGCTGCGCGACGGCGATCCTGAGAGATATCTCGGAAAAGGCACGTTGACTGCAGTGGACAATGTTATCGACATCATCGCCGAAGAGTTGATAGGTTACGATGTATTTGACCAGATCGGAATTGATAAGACATTAATAGAGCTCGACGGTACACCGAACAAGGGTCGTCTCGGGGCCAATGCAATCCTGGGCGTATCTATGGCTGTGGCAACGGCAGCTGCCAATTCGCTCGGCCTCCCGTTGTTCCAATACTTAGGCGGTGTAAACGGCAAGCTTCTGCCGACACCGATGATGAACATTTTAAACGGCGGCTCCCACGCAGACAATACTGTTGACATTCAGGAATTCATGATTATGCCTGTAGGTGCGCCGAGCTTCAGAGAGGCACTGCGCATGGGCGCGGAGACATTCCACAATCTTAAGAAGGTACTTAAGGGCAAGAATTTAAACACTGCTGTCGGTGATGAGGGCGGCTTTGCACCAAATCTCACGACAAACGAAGAGGCTATTCAGGTCATTATTGAAGCAATCGAGAAGGCCGGTTATGTGCCGGGCGAGGATATCATGATTGCGCTGGACGTAGCTGCTTCCGAGTTCTTTGATGCTGAGAAACAGGTTTACAATCTGACAGGTGAAGGCGTTGTGCGCACGGCTGCGGAAATGATTGACTACTATGAGATGCTGGTCGACAAATATCCTATCATTTCGATCGAAGACGGTCTTGCTGAGGATGACTGGGACGGTTGGAAGGCGCTGACAGACAGACTCGGTAAGCGCGTACAACTCGTAGGAGACGACCTCTTTGTCACCAATACCGAGAGATTGAAGGCCGGTATTGAAAAGGGTGTCGGCAACTCAATTCTCATAAAGGTCAACCAGATCGGCACATTGACCGAAACCTTCGACGCAATCGAAATGGCGAAGAAGGCCGGCTATACTGCCGTTGTTTCCCACAGAAGCGGCGAAACCGAGGATACGACTATTGCCGATATCGTCGTCGGTTTGAACGCAGGACAGATCAAAACAGGATCACTGTCAAGAACGGACAGAATCGCGAAGTACAACCAGCTTCTGCGCATTGAGGAAATGCTCGGCTTCTGCGCACAGTATGCAGGCAAGGATGCTTTCTACAATTTGAAGAAGTAGGCTGTAAAAAATCCTTGAAATCCGCAGGTGCTTATGGTAAACTGTTATAGTTAATCATAGTTTTGTGTATAGCAGATGATTCGGCATTCAGTCGAATTCCAGATAAACACTTACGGTAGGAGGGAAACGGAAATATGAAATTAGCTCTGATGGTTTTACTCACAATTGCCAGCTTAATTCTGATCGCCAGCATTCTGATGCAGTCCAGCAACAGTGCAGGTTTGTCGGGTTCGATCGGAGGCGGCGCCGAACAGCTTTTCGGTAAAAAGAAGAGTAAGGGTTACGAAGCGATTTTATCTAAGATTTCGACAGTGGCGGCAGTCCTGTTCATTCTTTTATCACTTGCTCTTGTTACAATGGAGTAATGCAAGATCATAAACAATTACGATAGTATTCAAGAGGTATCATTGATACCTCTTGAGTTGTTTCTTGGATTGAAGGGAATTTACCGCTGAATGGAGGAAGAAAGCCATGTTGGGTTTAAAAATTGCAGCAATTGTCTTGGCTTTTGTGGGACTTTTCTTTGCGTACGGTTTCTCTAAATGGGTTGGAAGCTTAGAAATCGAACACGATGATATGAGAGAAATCTCAAAGAAAATAAAAGAAGGCTCGAAAGAGTTTTTGCTCAGAGAATACAAATCGATGCTGACATTTATGTTGATTCCGGCTGTGATAATTGCCGTCGGAATAGGATGGAAGGTTTCAGTAACATATGTGGCCGGCGCCCTGCTTGCGATGCTCTCGGGATGGTTCGGAGTGCAGACCGCGGCTAAAGGCAATGNNGCGAGAACAGCCAGCATTGCGATGACAGAAGGCATCAAACTCGCGACAAAGGTAGCGTTTCGCTCCGGCGCCGTGATGGGACTTTGTGCGGCAGGCCTTGGCTTGGTAGGTATATCAACGGTCTACTTGATCTTTGGCACGGAATGTGTATATTATGTAATCGCCTTTGCGCTTGGGGTCTCGATAATATCGCTGATGTCGCGTATAGGCGGCGGCATTTATGTTAAGGCTTCCGATGTCGGTTCGGAAATTGTCGGACGCATCGAGCTGGACATGCAAGAGGATGATCCTCGTAACCCTGCGATTATAGCCGATAACGTCGGTAAGAGCGTCGGAGGTGTCGCCGGCATAGGTCTCGATATGATGGAATCCTACATCAGTGCGATTGCAGCGGCCATTGCGATTGCAGCCATAATGCCGACTGTCGATCCTGAATTCGGAGCAGCTTTCTCGATATCGCCGGCCAAAGGAATGATCTTTCCTGTGATATTGGCTGCAATCGGCATATTCTCTTCTCTCGTGGGTATTTTCATTGTGCAGGGGGACGAAAGGTCAAATCCGTCACGTGCTTTGACAAAAGGTTTTTTCGCAGGAGCAATTTTGGTGACGGCAGCTGCATTCATATTGAGCGTTGTACTGTTCGGTAACCTGTATTGCGGCGGTGCAGTTGCCGTCGGCATTCTTGCAGGCATAGGTATCGGAAAAACTATCAACGTATATACCTCGGAAGGACACAAGAACTTTCAACAACTGATAACTCAATCGGATATGGGTGCCGGCACTTTGACTGTATCGGGCATTGCTCTCGGGATGATGTCGACATTTATTCCTATTCTCTGCATTGCTTTCACCGTCGTGATTGCCAACTATTTTGCGGGAATCTACGGTGTTGCACTGGCCGCAGTGGGCATGACAGCCAATATGGCGATGTCGGTGGCGGTCAATTCGAGCAGTCCGATTGCGTCCAATGCACGCGGCCTCGCGGAGACTGCGGATACATCGCAGGAAGCTCAAAGAGTGACGAAGAAACTCGGTTTCATCGGTCTTGAGACAATTAAGATTGCACGCGGCATCTCGATAGCCTCGGCTGCCGTCACGGCGCTGGCACTTTTCATCGTATATATACAGGTCATCAACATCAACGGCGGTGAGCAGTACGCGGGATTTTCTCTCAGCATGCTTGATCCGATGACGCTGGCCGGTATGCTGATTGGCGGTATGATTCCGTTCATCATCTCAGCTCTGACAATGAAATCCGTAGGCAAGGCTGCGCGAAAGATGATAGTTGAAATCAGGAGGCAGTTCAGAGAACATGCCGACATCTTGGATGGCACGGGCACTCCCGACTATGCGAAATGCGTTGATATTTCAACGAAGGAAGCTGTCAATGAAATGCTGCTGCCGGGCCTTACCGTGATAGCGGCACCGATTTTGGTGGGTCTGCTGCTCGGTTGTGAAGCGCTCGGCGGTATGATTGCGGGAGCTTTCTGTTCGGGTGTGTTGCTTTCAACCATGATGGTGAACTCAGGCGAAGCATGGAATAATGTCAAGGACAGAGTGTCATATAACATGCGCGGCAGGAGCGCGGACGAATCATATAAAGCTGCCGTCGCCGGAGATCTGCTCGGTGATGCGTTCAGAGATATTTCGGGTCCTGCGATTAACATCGTTATCAAACTTATGGCGATTGTATCTGTTACCTTTGCCACTTGGTTTATTCATATCGGCGGATTGATGCATTTTTTGTAAAAATTGGCAACATGAAATTATGAAATATGTCAATAATAGAGGATGAAGAAAGAGAGGGATTCAAGATGAAATCAAAAATATTTCTTTGTCTTTTATTAATCATGACGATGTTAACGTTCGGTGCTTGCGGCGATGATACCCCGGAAGCCGTTACTCCGGACAATGAAAACAATGTTGTTGACGAGAACAACGGGGACAATTTGACTGAAGATATGAATGAAGCCGTTGACAACGCACAAGAAGAAAATAACAACTTGGATGGGAAGGATACGACACAGCGCGACAATGTGAATGACGTTCCTGCTACAGACAAGCAACAGTAGAGTGATAATTGATTGATAAAAGAAAAATGTAAAGGGTGGCGTTGCCACCCTTTATGCGTTAAAATAAGGATATGAAAAACAAAATGATAAAAAACAAAATTACAGCAGGCAAAAACAGGGCTGCAAAAAAACAAAAAAATAAAAAGAATCGGGAGTCGGTGACTGCACTTAAGTTAACAGGCAGACTGTCCAAAACGAGAAAGGGGTTTGGATTTATCGCCGTGACAGACGAGGAGAGCAAACCGGGAGAGGACATCTATGTAAGTGCGGCTGACATGGCCGGTGCGATGGAAGGAGACTTAGTCGAAGCGGTGCTTTTACCGCACTATAAATGGAGGGGCACGCGACCGGAGGCAGAGGTAATCAATGTTATTGAGCGCGCAACCGAGGAAGTCGTCGGAGTCTTTATCAAGAGCAAGCGTTACGGTTATGTAATGCCGTCGGGCAAAAAGTTGACGGAGGATGTTTTCATCGCAAATAAGGACAGCTCCGGTGCGGCTTCAGGTGATACTGTCGTTGCTAAAATCATCCGTTATCCGGGGCCGAATTCGAGTGCTGAGGGCAGAATTACCGAAATCATCGCAAGGCGAGGGGAGGCGGGCGCGGATCTGAAGGCTCTCATTCGCAGTGCGGGCTTCCGCAGCACATTTCCGTCACGCGCAGCGGCACAGGCCAAGGCCATCGGTCGCGCCGGTGTCGTGCTCAATCAAAATTCTCACCGCAGAGACCTGCGCGACAAGACGATTGTGACCATCGATGGACGAGACTCCAAAGATTTCGATGATGCAGTCTCCGTCGAGAGGTTGCCAAACGGCAATTATCTGCTGGGGGTGCATATCGCCGATGTGTCCCACTACGTCAAGCCCGGCACCGCCCTCGACAGCGAGGCCTTCAGCCGGGCCACCAGCGTCCACTACGCCGACCAGGTGGTGCCCATGCTGCCCAAGCAGCTGTCCAACGGCATTTGCAGCNNGAACAAGTGTATATGTGATGAACTGCGTAGTACCTATGTTGCCTGTAGAACTCTCCAACGATGTCTGCAGTCTTAATCCGCATGTGGACCGCTTGACGCTGTCCGTGAACATGGAGATCACGCCTGAGGGCAAGACTGTCGATTATGAGATTTATGAGAGCGTCATCCGTTCAAGTGCAAGACTGGTGTACGACGATGTTTCGGATATTATCGAAAACGACGATGCGGAGCTTAAGGAAAAATACGCAGACATCTATCCTGATATCTGCGCAATGGCCGAGCTCGCGTCTATACTGTCTGCAGTACGTGATGCGCGAGGTAACCTGGATTTTGATTTTGACGAAGCGCACATCACTCTGGGTGAAGACGGAATTCCTCTGAGTGTCGACATTTCTGCCCGCAGGACGGCCAACCGTCTGATTGAGGAGTTCATGCTGCTTGCCAATGAGACGATAGCCAAGCATTTCGCTTTAAAAGAAGTGCCTTTTGTGTACAGAGTACATGAGCGCCCGTCCGAGGACAAGCTCGAAGCGCTGGCGCTGTTTCTGTCCGGCTTTTCGATTCGCTTACCGTTGGAGAATACGAGCCTCCATCCGGGTGTGCTGGCAGATATTTTGCGTACTGTCAAGGATATGCCTTATGAGAACGTCATTTCCACGGTTATGCTGCGCTCTATGCAGAAGGCTGCTTACGAAGTTGAATGTAAGGGACATTTTGGCTTGGCACTTAAATATTACTGCCACTTTACCTCGCCGATCCGACGCTATCCGGATCTGATCATTCACCGTATTATCAAGGAATATCTGCGCAACGGCGGATTCGACAGAGGCAGGACGGCTGCATTGAAAAAGGCCACCGAAGAGGCGGCCGAGCTTTCTTCAATCAATGAGCGCAAGGCTCTGGATCTCGAGCGTGATGCCGAGAAGATGAAGAAGGCGGAATATATGTCCTATCATATAGGTGAGATTTACGACGGTGTGATCTCAGGAGTAAGCAATTACGGTATCTACGTGCAGCTGCCGAATACTGTCGAAGGTATGGTTCGTCTTGAGAACATCCCGGGAGATTATTACGATTACGAACCGACGAAGTACAGAGTTATCGGCAGACGCACAAATAATATCTATACGTTGGGGCAATCGGTTACAATCAAGGTATTGCGTGCGTCGGCAGAGGACAGAGAGATAGACTTTGAATTGGTTTCAAATTAATACAGACTGAACTGTGAGGAGATGGATGACAATGCATCTCCGGCTTCATCAATAAGGATTCTTCTTTTGGCAATGTCGCCGAGGGAGATGACGCCCACAAGCTTCCCGCCGGATACGACGGGGAGCCTTCTTATTTTGTGCTTGGCGAGAAGAAGGGCCGCATCATGGATGTTAGTCTCGGGTGTCACCGTGATGATATTGGTCGACATGATATCGCCTGCGTATTGTTTTTCACCGGAGGATGCCACAGAGCGCAGGACGATGTCACGATCCGTGATGATACCAAGCACTTCACCGAGATCGTTGCAGACCGGGACAGACCCGACATCTGCACGCTGCATCTGCAAGGCGGCCTCGCGTATGGCGGCATCCTGCTTGATTCCGTAAACTCCCGTTGTCATAATATCTTTTACCTGCATAAAAAAACGCTCCTTTCTCCGGTTAGCGTATCCGAAAGAAGCGTGTTCTATGCAGTCGATTACAGTGTGAACGCTATAGGGATTTTGCCCTGTCTGCATTCCAAAATGAGGGGACGAAAAGCATTAAAACTGTAAATATTTCCAATCTGCCGAAAATCATCGAAGTTGAAAGCACCATCTTCAAAGGAGCATTGTAAAAGCCAAAATATCCGCTGTAGTCAGTTGCTCCGAATGCAATGCCTGTGTTCGACAGCATGGCAAGAGCGGTTGAAAATGTTATTTCAATGTCCGGTATTTGCAGTGAAAGAAGCATCGAGCCGGCGGCCAACATCGCAAAGAAGGCGAAGATGAAGGACGCGGTCTGGGCGATGACGTCCTCCTGCAAAGGAGTTCCGCTCAGTTTGAGAGAGAGAACCGCGCGAGGGTGCATTCGCTTGTAAATACTGCGCTGAATCAATTTAAACATGACGATGATACGTATAATCTTGATAGATCCGGATGTGGAGGCCGAACAGCCGCCGATCATCATAAGAAGCATCAGAATTAACTTACTGAACAAGGGCCATGAGGTATAATCGGTGATTGCATAGCCCGAAGTCGACGAAAACGATGTCACCTGGAAGAAGGCATAGCGCAACGATTCCGGGAAGGAGTCGTACATATGGCTTAAATACAAATTGCAAGTTACCACGACAGAGGCCGTTGCGATGATGGCGGCAAAAACTCGCAATTCGGGATTTTTGAAAAATCGCTTGAATTCACCTTGCAACAAAAGCGGGTACAGCACGAAACTGACGGAAGACAACACAGTAAAAACGGAAATTACGAGTTCAACATAGACGCTGTCGTAATAGGCTAGCCCCTGCGGATGACTGAAGATGCCACTTGTACTGATACTGCCAAGCGTGTTGACAGCCGCGTCGAAGGGAGCCATATTACTGCCGAGTGCAAGCAGCAGAAACTCGATTACTGTGAGACCGATATAAATCAGATAGAGAATCTTGGCAGAGTCGGAGATCCTGCTGGAAATCTTATCAATCTTAATTCCGGGAGACTCTGCTCTGAATATTTTTTGTCCGCTGATGCCCAAGGACGGAAGCAGTGTCACAAGGAAAACGAGAATACCCATGCCTCCGAGCCAGGTGCATATGGCCTTCCACAGCATTAGTCCGCGTGGCATAAGACCAAGGTCGAATGCTGTTCCTCCGGTGGTCGTAAATCCTGCCGCAGATTCAAAAAAAGCCGCACTGAACGAATTCGTATAGCCGCTGAGAAGATAAGGAATGCAGCCTACAAGTGAGGCGAGAATCCAGCTCAAGCCGACGATCAACGAACCCTCTCGCAATTGGATAGACAGTTTGGTCGGTTGCGCCATCGTCCTGACGAACATTCCGAGCACAAAGAACAGAAACGCCGACATCCCTAAGGCACGGACTGTGGCGTATTCTTGAAAATAAAGGGAGGCCAGCCCTGCGGGCAACATGGCCACGGCTATGATGCAGACGATAGTCGCCAATATTTTGCTTGTCAGTCGTAAGTTGAGCGTAGTATGCATGTCGTTCGGTTTGAACCTTCTTTCTGATCAAATCTTCGAGAATAAGACTCTCTTTGTTCGCAGGAGTTTTTCCAGTGTCGGAATTTCGGACAGCAGACACAGGATAATTACCTTGTCGTCTTCTTTGATGACGGTATCGCCGTTCGGAATGATGGCCGTCGTGCCCCTGTGGATGGCTGCCACAATGATGCCGTAAGGAAGTTTCAAGTCTTTGAGCGGCTTGTTCATAATATCCATAGTACGCGAAACGATAATCTCCACGATTTCAGCTTGTCCTTGGATAAGTTGAGAGGAGATGATGCGCTTTGATCCCTGTATGAAACGCAGAATGTTGCTGGCGACGATGTTGAGCGGATTCAGGGCCATATCCACGCCCATTCGCTCAATAAGCTCCGTATAGCTTCTTCGGCTGATTTTGGCTATGACATCTTCGACGCCGTGCTGTTTGGCAACCAGAGCAAGCAAAAGGTTTTCTTCGTCATAACCGGTGGCAGTGATGAAGGCGTTCATCTCGTCGAGATTTTCTTCGGTAAGCAGGGTCAAATCAGTCGCATCACCGTGTAACACCATGACATCGTTCAGATGGGTCGACAGATAGCGGCAACGTTCTTCGTTTCTCTCTATTATCTTGACAGAGGTGCCGAATTCAGAGAGCTTATCGGCGAGATAGAAACCGGTCTTGCCTCCGCCTATAATCATTACTTTTTGCAGCGGAGCGAGCTTGTTTTTGAAATGTACCTTCTTGCTCAGCTCCAGGATAGGCATCTTTTCACCAATCACGTAAATACTGTCATCGTCGTTTATGACAGTGTCACCGTGAGGCACAATAATCTGTCCGTTGCGCGAGATGGCCACTGCCAGCATGTCGGGCAGTACTTTGCGGAATTCCGTCAAAGGCTTATCGATAAGATCGGGTATGCGTGATGCCCTGAATTCAAGCAATGATACCTTGCCGCTCGTAAAAATACCTGTGCTGAGTGTGGATTTTTCCACGAGATATTTATATATTTCGATTGTGATTGAAAGGTCGGGATTGACTATATAGTCGATGCGCATCGTGTCCTTAATGAAATCAAACTGGTTCATGTGCTCGGGGTCGCGTACTCTTGCGATAACTTTGGAGCAACCCAAGCTTTTGGCAAACGAAGCAATGACAATATTTTTTTCGTCGCTGTTGGTACATGCGAGCAAGAAATCGTATGTGTGGATATCGAGTCTTCGGAGGACGCGAATTTCTTTTCCGTTCTCGTTGACAGTCATGACATCGAGTTGTGAAGAAAGCTTGTCGAGAACTTCCTCATTCTTGTCGATGACCAAGACGGAGTGTCCGCCTTCAACTAAGGCTTCAGTTACCTTTGTTCCCAGTTTCCCGGTGCCTACAACAGCTACTTTCATTTCCTTTGTCCTTTCGGGTAATGTGATACAAGTATTATAATATTATATTCCTTTTTTCCGGCAAGTCAATCCATAACAATATTTATTGCCTTAAAAGCGCAAATGCATTACAATAAAAAGCAGAGTGCAGATTCAGAACGGAAGGAAGAAGGACTAATATAAATGAAGATTAAGCGTTTAGTGGGTGGTAATCTCGAAAGTAACATCTATATCATATATCAAAAAGACGGCAAGAATTGCCTGGTGATCGACCCCGGCTACAATGCCGAGTCAATCGCAGCTGCAATCAAGGAAGAAGGGCTCAATCCGCAGGCCATTGTATTGACTCATTGTCACCACGACCATACGGGTGCGGCAGCCAAACTGAAGGCAATCTTCGGTTGTAAGGCATATATCCACAGGGAGGACATGGATCGCTGTGCAGATATCGCTGACATTGCGCTTGAAGACGGAGATACTTTTGACCTCGACGGTGAGACGCTGCGCGTAATCCATACGTCGGGTCATACGAACGGAGGCATATGCCTGTTTTCGGAGAAGAGTAAGCTCGCTTTTACGGGCGATACGCTGTTTAATATTGACTTGGGCAGGACAGATTTAGAAGGCGGCAGCGAAGAGCGCTTGCGCCGTACGTGCAGGGAGATCATCGACAAGTGGCCGAATGACATCACCGTTTATCCGGGGCACGGAGATTCCTGCACGATGAAACACGTGCGCATTTGCAACGAGGAGTTCAAAGCGGCAATCAAGCCCAACATCCGCTTGGTGGCGCTTGATCTTGACGGTACAACTCTGAATACGGACAAGGTGTTGACGGAACGTACGCAGGCGGCGTTTGCGGCTGCCATTGCCAAGGGTGTGCAGATTGTGGTTGCGACCGGCAGAGCGCTTTCATCTATTCCCGAAGCTATCCTCAGCGTCAAGGGGATGGAGTACATCGTCACAGGCAACGGTGCAAGCGTATTGCGTTTGCGTGACAAAAAGGTCATCTACAGCAATTTTTTGGATGCGAAATCAGTAGAGCAATTGATAGAACTATTTCGCAGGGAAGGCTCCCTGATCGAAGTGTTCACCGGCGGCAGTGCCTATATACAGCGCAGTCTTCTTCAGAACCTCGATGAGAGAAATTTTAAGCCGCATCACATCAAGTATATAAAGGATACGAGAATTCCTCAGGATGATATCTTTGAATTCTTGAACGCACACAGCGATGCGATTGAGAACATTAATATCCTCTTCGAAACTCAAGAGGAGCGGGCACGCATGCGCACGGTGATGGAGGAAATCGAGAATGTGACCTTGACCACTTCGTTCGACCACAATCTCGAGATCGGCGGAAAGACGACCAGCAAGGGAGACGGAGTGCGTTTTTTGACGGAGCTGTTGCACCTTAGACGCGAGAACGTAATGGCTTGCGGAGATGGGCTCAACGATGTTAAATTGTTTAAATATGCGGGTTGGCCGGTCGCGGTCGACAACGCCAAACCGGAGCTGAAAGCTCTGTCAAAATTCATCACTGCAAGCAATGACCAAGACGGTGTCGCCAAAGCTATTGAGAAGTTTGTACTTTAGGGCGGAATTGCTGCGACTGCAGCAGATCAAATTCGAATAAAAAAGGTGGTGTTTCAACGATTGACTCAATCATTGAAACACCATCTTTTTTACCGTTTAAAGGGACCCCTTCATATGCAATATATGGAAAATAATGGTTGACAAGTAAATAAATAGGTGAGATAATTATGCAAAATAACAAAGATAAAAGATAGATAAAAAATAAAGGAAAGAAACGGAAAGAGAATTTTTATGAACGAGAGACAAAAGACGGGAAAACAAGGGGAAGATCTGGCTTGCGCGTACCTGTGCTCTTGCGGATACCGGCTTTTGGCACGCAATTTCCGCTGTAAAGCCGGAGAGATAGATATCATAGCTTATGCGGACCGCTGCGTTCATTTCGCTGAAGTAAAGACACGCAGAGATCTGAGATTCGGATTGCCCGTCGAAGCGGTTGACGCTCGCAAGATCCGCCATATATATAATGCTGCCCGAACGTATCTCATGAAGTATCCGCAGTATGCTGACTGCGATCTGCGTATGGATGTGCTGGAGATATTGTTGACTGATGCACGCGCGGAAATTCGTTTTTTGGAAAATGTCTTTACAGAGGAGGATTTGTAAATGTTGTCTCGTGTCTTTACGGCTTCGCTGACCGGTATCGATGCGGAACTTGTGGCAGTGGAGACAGATATATGCAGTGGATTGCCTGCCTTCAACACCGTGGGTCTGCCATCGGCGATAATCCGCGAGGCCAAAGATCGCATTCGATCTGCGCTTATACATTCCGGCTTTGATTTCCCGATGAAACGCGTTGTCATCAATCTCTCTCCGGCCTCAGAACGCAAGGAAGGCAGCCATTTCGATCTGCCGATGGCTGTTGGCATCCTCATATCATGTGAGATTGTTGCGGAGCATGATGCCGTTACGACCGGGTTTATAGGGGAGCTTTCGTTGGATGGGACTCTCGTATCCGTAAGCGGAGTTTTGCCTCTGGTGATGGGAATGAAGACAGCAGGCATTCGCCGCATCGTTGTTCCGTATGAGAATGGAGAAGAAGCAGCGGTTGTCAATGATATAGCGGTATGCCCGATTCACAGCCTTACTGAACTTGTGGAATGTATGAACGGTAAGCGCGATTATCCTGTGCACAACGGGGCATTATATGCGAAGAAGAATATGTGCGAGACGCTTGATTTTGCCGAGGTGCGTGGTCAAGAAAGCGTTAAACGAGCCGTTACGGTCAGTGCTGCCGGCGGACACGGCCTGTTTATGCTGGGAGTACCCGGGGCGGGAAAGAGTATGATAGCCAAGAGGATACCGACGGTTTTGCCGCCTCTGACATACGATGAAATCCTTGAGGTTACAAAGATTTACAGCGTTGCAGGTTATCCGGATGAGGAGAAGGGGTTGATTACGCGTCGCCCGTTTCGCTCACCGCACCATTCTATCACACCGACGGCTTTGCTCGGCGGGGGGGCAATTCCGAAACCGGGAGAAATTTCGCTCGCACACAGAGGAGTATTGTTTTTGGATGAGTTGCCTGAGTTTCGAAGGAGCATCATTGATTTATTGCGTCAGCCCGCTGAGAGCGGGGAGATTATGATAGAGCGAAACGGCAACGCGGCGTTGTTTCCGTGCAAATTTATGCTCGTGGCCGCGGGCAATCCTTGCAAATGCGGATATTACGGAGATAACGAGACAGCATGCAGGTGCACGCCGGGAGAAGTGAGTAGGTATCAAAATCGCATTTCTAGACCGTTTCTCGATCGCATCGATATTCGCATTGCCATTGGAAGAGTTACGAGCGAGGAATTGCGATCCGCTCCGGTCACGAGTTCTGCGGAGATGGCAGAGCACATCTGCACTGCCCGGGAAATACAACAACACCGTTACAGAAATGAAAACGTGAATTTAAATGCCGATCTGGAGGGCAGATTGATTGCACAATATTGCAGGATGAGTGCGCAGGCGGAGAGTTTACTCGCACAAGCATATGAGCGAAACTTTCTCTCTGTGCGCATCCATGAAAAGATTGTAAAGCTTGCACGCACAGTTGCCGATCTGGATGGCGCAGATATAATAGAAGAGTTTCATATGGCAGAAGCTATGAGCTTAAGGAGTGCAGATGATTTGATCCATGAAAAATGAAAAATCTGAAGAGGTCTACACAATTACATATGACGCGGGTGAATATCCGAAGGCACTGCGACTGATCAAAGACCCTCCGCAACAGCTGTATTGTATAGGCAATGCGGATCTTTTGAATATGCCGGCTTTTGCGGTAGTGGGGTCAAGAAAACCGACAGAATACGGAAAGCGGATTGCGCATAAAATAGGACGACGGCTGGCCGAAAATGGGGTTGTCACGGTGAGCGGTTTGGCGGCGGGGATAGATTCGTTTGCGCACAAAGGCGCACTGGCGGCCGACGGACCGACGCTTGCGGTGTTGGGCAGTGGGATCGNNTGGAGGAGATCAAAAGTAAGGGACTCGTGATATCGGAATATCCACCCGGCTATCCGCCGGCCAAATATACATTCCCGAGGCGCAATCGAATTATCAGCGGCCTTTCCAAAGGCACTGTCGTCGTTGAAGCGGGCGCGCAAAGCGGTGCCCTGATTACTGCGGAGCTTGCGGCTGAACAGGGGCGTAATGTCTACGCTGTGCCGGGAAACATCACCTCACCCATGAGTTTGGGTACCAATCGATTGCTGTGCGACGGAGCAATGCCTCTTTCGACAATTGACGATTTGATCGAAGATATCTGCGGCAAGGGTTATGTGGTTGATAAAATTTTTTTTGAACACTTGGGAACAGAGGAAAAGGCTGTCGTGGAAGCACTGGCATCAGGAGGCGAAATGAGCCTTGATGCTATATCGGCGAGACTGGGATGTCCTGTCGGTAGGATAACCGGCATTGTAGCTGTTTTGGAGATGAAAGGTATGGTAAAAAACAGTATGGGCAAAATTTTTATTGCAAAATGATTGTAATCGCAATATAATCTTGTCTAAGCGAAAATCTGTTTGGAGGAATTACTATAATGGGCAATGCCAAAAAAAATGTTGTGATCGTGGAATCACCGTCCAAAGCAAAGACTATAGGAAAGTTTCTGGGCTCCGGATATAAGGTGGTTGCTTCGGTCGGACATGTCAGAGACCTTCCCAAGAGCAAACTCGGTATTGATATAGATAACGATTTTGAGCCTCAATACATTTCTATCAGAGGCAAGGGCTCCTTAATCAAGGAGTTGCGGAGTATTGCAAAGGATGCGAAAAAAGTATACTTGGCGACTGACCCGGACCGCGAAGGTGAGGCGATTTCGTGGCATCTTGCACATTTACTGGGAATAGATGAGAAGGAAGCCTGCAGAATTGTTTTTAACGAGATTACAAAAAAGACGATCCAAGAAGCTGTAAAAAATCCGCGTCCGATAGACTTGGGTCTGGTAGATGCGCAGCAGGCACGTCGTATTCTTGATCGTTTGGTTGGCTATCAAATCAGTCCGCTTTTGTGGAGAAAGGTCAGGCGCGGACTGTCCGGCGGGCGTGTGCAATCGGCTGCACTCAAGATTATCTGCGATCGAGAGATGCAAATCAGAGAATTCGTACCCAAAGAATATTGGAATATTCAAGCGTTGCTCACTAAGACTTCAGGCAGTAAAAGGGCGTTCGCAGCTAAGCTTGCGGAATATAAGAATAAGAAGATTACCGTGGGAACAAAACTGCAGAGCGATGAAATTTTGGCCGCCTTGCAGGACGTATATTGCGTGGGAAAAATAGAAGAAAAGCAGCGGACGAAAAAACCGTACTCACCCTTTACGACTTCTCTTATGCAGCAGGAAGCCTCCACAAGGCTTGGATTTTACACAAAGCGTACGATGATGGTAGCACAGCAGTTGTATGAGGGCGTGGAAATCAAAGGACACGGCACAGTCGGTCTCGTTACTTATATCAGAACCGACTCCGTCAGAGTTTCCGAAGAGGCGCGTGCGGCTGCCAAGAACTTTATTATTAAGCAGTATGGGAACGAGTATTGGGCAGACAATGCCTATAAGAACAAGAAAAAGGATGTCCAGGATGCACACGAGGCTATCCGCCCGTCGAATGTTGAGTTCACTCCTGAGAGTATCAAGGATTCTCTTACAAAGGATCAATACAGTCTGTATAAGCTTATTTGGTCGCGTTTCATCGCCAGTCAGATGGCTCCCTCAGTCTTTTTTGTCGTATCGGCGGAAATTCACAACGGGGATTATAAATTTAAATCCGGTGGATCGAAGCTCCTGTTTGACGGTTACAGAAAAGTGTATAAACAATCCGATGACGATGACGAAAGTAAGATGCTCCCCGATTTGAAGGAAGGAGAGCTTTTGGCGTGCAAGGAATTGACAAGCGAACAAAATTTCACTCAGCCGCCTTCGCGTTTTACTGAAGCCGGACTGATCCGCGATTTGGAGGAAAAGAATATCGGTCGCCCTTCGACTTACTCGCCGATCCTGGCGACATTGCTTGAACGCGGTTATATTTCACGGGAAAAGAAGACGCTCATTCCCACGGACCTCGGCTTTATTGTCAACAACATGATGAACGAATATTTCACCGATATTGTCGATGCCGGGTTTACCGCCGAGATGGAAGATAAGTTGGACCGCATTGAGGTCGACAACGAGGATTGGAAACAGGTCATTCGTGACTTTTACGCACATTTTAAAGAAGAACTCGAATATGCTGACAGTAAGATTGAGAAGGTCAAATTTGAAGAAGAATTGACAGGTGAGCTGTGCGAACTGTGCGGTAAGCCGATGGCGAAAAAAATGGGACGCTTTGGAGAATTCCTTGCTTGCACAGGTTATCCGGAGTGCAAGAACACGAAGCCGATCGTCAAGTCGATTGACGTATCATGCCCGCTGTGCGGCAAGGACATAGTGCTGAAGAAAAGCAAGAAAGGCAAAAGTTTCTATGGGTGCTCAGGTTACCCTGAATGCAATGCGGTGTTTTGGAATAAGCCGGTCAATAAGAAATGTCCTCAATGCGGTTCTCTGCTTGTGGAAAAAAATCTTAAGTCGAGCAAATATTCCTGCTCAAACAGTGAATGCAACTATAAGGAATAATCATTAGGAACATAGAAAAGAGGGATGGAAATGGGACAATTTCATGCAACGACGATCGTGGCTGTCAGAAGAGGTTCGGGAGACGTGTGCATAGGGGGTGACGGCCAGGTCACGATGGGACAGACGACCGTAATGAAACACGGCGCGAAGAAGGTTCGTAAAATCTACAAAAATAGCGTTTTGACCGGTTTCGCGGGCTCGGTGGCGGATGCTTTCGCGCTTACCGAGAAATTTGAAAAGAAATTGGAGGAGCATTCCGGGAACTTGAAACGCGCGGCTGTTGCGTTGGCACAGCTTTGGCGTTCAGACAAGATTATGAAAAATCTTGAAGCACTGATGATTGCCGCCGACAAGGATTCCATTCTCGTTATCTCGGGCAACGGTGAGGTCATCGAGCCGGATGAGGATTTCGTCGCCATAGGTTCGGGAGGTAACTACGCTTATGCAGCGGCGACCGCTCTATATAAACATACAGACATGACGGCGGAGGAAATTGTGCGTGAATCGCTCAATATTACATCGGGAATCTGCGTGTTTACAAACAATCACATTTCCGTAGAAAAACTGTAAAGGGGGAAAAACATATGGCAAGTACATTTTACAGTATGACTCCGCGGGAAATCGTGGAGCAACTCGATAAATATATCATCGGCCAGGATGAGGCAAAAAAATCAGTCGCCATTGCACTGCGCAACCGATACAGAAGAAGTTTGCTCTCTGAGGAGATGCGTGAGGAAATTACGCCGAAGAATATTCTCATGATGGGTCCGACAGGTGTCGGCAAGACGGAAATTGCCAGAAGACTGGCCAAACTGATGGATGCACCGTTTGTAAAAGTCGAGGCGACGAAGTTTACCGAAGTGGGTTATGTCGGAAGAGACGTAGACTCGATGGTACGCGATCTCGTTGAAGCGGCGATGCGCATCACCAAAGAAAATATGCTCGCACAGAAGTATTCGGTAGCCGATGAGATTGTGGAGGAGAAGATTCTCGAAGCAATAATCCCGGGCAAGAAAAAAATGTCCGCCGGTGCGACTGTAAGAGGGCCGTTTGACTTCATTATGGGAGGGCTTACCGGCAACAGCCAGAAACAAGAATTTGAAAAGATGCAATCCGAAGGCAAAGAGGAAGTTGATGTCGAGTATGCGCGCGAGCAGGTGCGTCAGCAGTTAAGGGACGGTTTGCTGGAAGAGCAATACATTGAAATCGAAGTCATCAGCCAGCCGAAAGGTAATAATTTGGATATGAGCAACGAGGGAATGGGTATCGCCATCGGCAATATATTCGGTGACATGATGCCCCCGAAAAAGAAAAAGAAAAATGTAAGGGTGAAGGATGCGCGACGGATTTTGCGTGAACAAGAGGCGCAAAACCTGCTCGACATGGATCAGGTGACGGACGAGGCATTGCTGAACGCAGAGCAAAACGGTATCATTTTTATAGATGAAATAGATAAGATAGCGGCAGGCAGCGGCTATAGATCGGGTGCAGACGTGTCCAGGGAAGGCGTGCAACGCGACATTCTGCCTATTGTAGAGGGAAGCGTTGTCAACACAAAGTACGGTCCGGTCAAGACCGACCACATTCTCTTTATCGGTGCAGGGGCGTTTCACACCGCGAAGCCCACTGATTTGATTCCCGAGCTGCAGGGAAGATTTCCGATCAGAGTGGAACTTGAAAATTTGACAAAGGAATCGTTTGTCAAAATACTGACCGTGCCTGAGAACGCTCTCCTGAAACAGCACAAAGCGTTGCTGGAAACAGAGGGCGTAGAATTGGAGTTTACCGACGCAGCAGTGGAAGAGATTGCCAATATAGCTTTCCTGATGAACGAGCAGACGGAGAACATCGGTGCCAGAAGGTTGCATACCATCATGGAAAAGTTGCTTGAGGATATTTCCTTTAACATTCCCGACAGCAATGAGAAGAAAATTGTCATCGACGCGGAGGATGTAAAAGAAAAATTCATCGAAAAAATCCACGAGGAAGATTTGGAAAAATATATTCTGTAGTGAATGAAATTAAAAAATTGCACCTGCATTCGGTGCGATTTTTTTACTCAAGTTTATCCCAAACTCCGGAAGAACGTAAAAAGTATTTCGACTGGAAGAATTTTATATAAATCGATTATTTTTTGAAAATTGAAAAAATAGCTATTGCTTTACCTAAAATTATACCTTATACTAATACTACTTATACTTCCTTGTAAATATTTGTAATGTTTTGAAAAAAATAAACTATAATCACAGATTGGAGGGGTTAAAAAAATGAGCAAGGAATTACTTGCCAAAATCAGACGAATGAATTGGATTTTCCAAGAAAGCGGGACAGGTAGATTTTCGTTTGCCGATTTATGTGCCGTACTCAGCGATTTACTGGATTCAAATGTATATATTACAAGCAGGACGGGAAAGGTCCTCGGCGTTTACTATAAAATAAAAGAGGATACTTCTGTAGTGGCGAACCCGAAAACCGGGGAAGAGATGATGACCTCTGCCTTCAACGAAGCATTGATGAGCATAAACACTACGATTGTAAACGCAATAAACGATGAACTGAAGGAGATAGTGGATGAAAACTATCAGCAATCGGATAAGTATCATACATTTATTCCTATAATCGGTGGCGGCGAGCGTTGGGGCACGCTGTCGCTGACTCGCTATACTCCGCCTTACACGGATGAAGATATAGCGCTCGGTGAATACGGTGCTGCCGTAGTAGGGTTGGAAATTCAGAGATCGAAGACTTTGGAACTCGAGGATGAACTCAGAGAGAGCTCTGTCGTTAAGATGGCTATCGGGACACTTTCATATTCGGAAATCGAAGCTGTCCGTCGGATATTTGCTGAACTGCAGGGTGACGATGGGTTGCTGGTAGCGAGCAAGATAGCGGACAAGTCCGGAATCACGCGCTCTGTTATTGTTAACGCACTTCGCAAGCTGGAATCGGCCGGGATTATTGAATCGCGCTCTCTGGGTATGAAGGGCACGCACATCAAGATTATCAACCATAAGCTAAAAGAGCAACTGGAAAAACTGGATATATAACAATCACATGTAACGAGATACCTCTGCCCGTCATATGATGAACAGAGGTATTTTTATGGGCAGAAGGAGATTTGGTCGAAGAGTAAACATTAAGGGCAGAATCTTATCCGTATTGGCCGTCGCTTTGACGCTTTACGGTACTTTTGTCTGGAATTTTACCATTGCTCCCAACATCGATACCATCTCTCAGATGAAGGCGAAGAGTGCCATCTCCCAAGCGGTCAACGGAGTCGTGAGAGAGCATTTTTCGGATTATACGGGTGACACTGCCCTCCTGCTCACTCAGACAAACGACAACGGCGAGATTGAAATGGTGCAGGCTAACACAATGTTGATAAATTCCCTCATTGGGCAACTGTATTTTGATCTGCAAGAACAGTACAAAGAAACAGATGCCGTTATTACCCGTGTGCCGGTAGGCTCACTTTTGGGCAATAAGGTCCTCTCGCAGGGCGGCCCGTCGGTTTGCCTTGAAATCCTGCCGCTGGCTGTTACGGGAGTGGATTTTCGCACGGAATTTGAATCACAGGGCATTAATCAGACAAAATATAAGGTATATGTGATCCTGAATACGCAGGCCAGAGTTTTGGCACCGTTTTCAGAAAACGAGGTTACTGTGAGCAGTGTAATCCTCGTAGCGGAGACGGTTATCATGGGCAGAGTGCCGGAAAGTTATGTAAACGTACCGTCAGACGACCTTCTCGACGGCATGAATACCGGTACTGCCAATTGAGTTGCGGTAAAATATGTGATACAATAAAATTCAACAGAAAAATTGAAAGCACGGGATACTATATGATAAAATTTGACGATGAAAACAAAATAATCTCTCGTGAAAGCTATCGAGCTATCCTCGTCGGCCTACAGCGCGGAGAAGATATCTCTGCTTCGATGGACGAGCTGGAAGGTCTTGCGGAGGCAGCCGATGCGGAAGTGATAGGACGAATGATTCAGAACCTCGAGCGCCCCAACACCGCCACATTCATAGGAAAAGGTAAGGTGGAAGAACTCGCGGAAATGTGCACTGCCATGGAAGCCGATACGGTTATCTTCAATGACGAGCTCTCGGGCATGCAGCTGAGGAATTTAGAGGAGGCTGTGGGAGTGCGCGTGATTGACAGGACGATTCTTGTACTCGATATCTTCGCGGCGCGTGCGACTTCGAGAGAAGGAAAGCTGCAAGTTGAGCTCGCTCAGCTTAAATACAGGATGCCAAGACTGCTCGGCTTTGGCAAGTCTCTGTCACGACTCGGAGGCGGCATTGGTACGCGTGGTCCGGGAGAAAAGAAACTCGAAACGGACAGGCGACATATCGAGCGTCGCATTGATGACATCAAAGCGGAGCTCGCAAAGCTGAAAAACACACGTAGGACACAGAGAGCCAAACGGGAGAAAGCAGAGATCCCATTGATCGCTCTCGTAGGGTATACGAACTCGGGCAAATCGGCTCTCATGAACAAATTTCTCGAGATGAGCGAGAAGGAAGACAAGACGGTATTTGAGAAGGACATGCTGTTTGCCACCCTCGACACAGCTCAGCGATTGATCAAACTTGACCCGCAAACCGAATTCATCCTAATCGATACGGTCGGCTTTGTCAGCAAACTGCCGCACGCACTCGTCAACGCCTTTAAGGCTACGCTTGAAGAGGTCGCTTACGCGGATCTGATTTTCCACGTCGTCGACATTTCCGATGCGGCTTACGATTTTCGTATCGATGTTACACGCAAGGTAATAAAGGAAATCGGAGCGGGCAATACTCCGGAAATTCTGGTCTACAACAAGATTGATAAGCTTGAGAAAATCCCGGTTACAGCAGGCGGCCCGGACAGCGTGTTGATCTCAGCCAAACGTGGGGACAACATCGAGGAGCTCACCGCGCTGATTAAAGAAAAGCTTTTCGACGACAAGCTCAAGGCTACATTGCTGATCCCGTATGAAAAGGGCAGTATCTCTTCGTATTTATGTGAGAAGACAAAGGTTTTGTCGATAGAATATTTGCCGGAAGGAACACGGATAGTTGCCGAACTGTCGCTCGCTGACTATCGACGATTTGCTGCATATGAGATAGAAGGATAAGGAATATGGTAAAATACAGGACTGTAATGCAGGAGGCCTCGGCGGAGTATATCGACCGGCATTCCAGATTTATTGCACACGTTAAACCTGTTGAAACAGGGGAAGACGCGGAGGCCTATATTGCAGAAATAAAGGCCCGTCATCGCGACGCAAGGCACAACGTACCCGCGATGGTGATAGGCGAAAAAATGCAGACGCAGTGGGCCTCGGACGACGGTGAGCCGCAGGGTACTGCGGGGGTTCCCATAATACAGTTAATGGTGAAGGGAAATATCACTAACGCAGTCGTGGTCGTTACGCGCTATTTCGGAGGCATCAAGCTGGGTACAGGCGGACTGCTTCGCGCTTATGTGATGAGTGCAAAACTCGGTATCGAGGCTGCGCAGATTTGTGATGTGGTTGAGATGTGTGTAATGAAGGTTAAACTGGAATATCAGCATTTGGCAAAACTGCAAAATCTTGCGCAGACGAGCGAAGGCAGGTTTGAAATTCGCGAAGTAATCTATTCGGACATCGTCGTGCCGACCATCGCCGTCCGTCTCGGGGACGAGACATATATAACAGAATTGTTGCAAAATCTTACCGCCGGACACGCGCCCGTATTGTCGCGTTCAAATGAGCTTGTCAAGATAAAGGTATAGTTCCGCGGCAGAATTTATCTGATTGAGCGAGCATAATAATCCCGACTGAAAATTGCCGGAAAAAGGAAAAGTGAATGGAAAAAAACAAATTCAGAGAAAAGCCCAAATTCAACAACATCAAAGATATATTGTACAATTCGGTGAAATTGTATCCCGACAGCATTGCTTTCACCGTCAAAGAAAAGAAAGGCAAGCAAGCGCATTACAAAAACATTACATATACGGAACTGCTGGATGAAATCAACGCCTTGGGCACTGTACTTCACAATATCGGTCTCAAAGCTAAACGAATTGCTGTCATCGGCAAGAACAGATATGAATGGGCTGTTTCTCACCTGAGCTGTATGCTGGGAGACATGGTTTGCGTTCCTTTAGACAAGGAACTGCAGTTCAATGAGTTCGAAGAATCTCTTATTCGCAGCAAGGCTGATGCGATTATCTTCGACGAAAAGCATACGGAAATGGTCGAAAGAATCAAAAGAGAAGGTCTTACAAACGTGACCCAATTCTTTTGCATGAGTTCGCGAGAAGGCTTTGATTCAATACCGCAGATGATTGAACGCGGTCGGGAGATGGTCAAACAAGGCGATATGGGCTTCATAGAGACGCGACCGGACCCGTATGCTATGAGTATCCTCCTGTTTACCTCGGGTACCACCACAAAATCTAAGGCTGTCATGCTTTCTCAAAATGGCATTGCGATCAATGCCTATGATATGTTAATCGTGGAAAGCTTTTATAATACTGATGTAAATATCGCATTTTTGCCGTATCACCATATATTCGGCTCGACTGCGATTGTCGTTATGCTGGCCGAGGGTGTCAGGACCGTCTTTCCTGACGGCCTCAAATATATTAAGCAAAATTTAATAGAGTACAAGGTCTCCGTCTTTATAGGGGTGCCCTTACTAATAGATAAAATTTATTCAAACATTTGGAAAGNNCTCCGGCGTACGCTGGCATTCAGCAATTTGATGCTCAAGTTTCATATCGATCTGCGCAGGATTTTATTCAAGAAAATTCTCGAGCAGCTGGGAGGGAGCCTCAGAGCAGTCGTGTCGGGCGGAGCTCCGCTCAGCAAGGAAACTTCCAGAGGCTTCAATGAGATGGGGATCCACCTTGTGCAGGGTTACGGTCTGACCGAGACTTCTCCTGTCATCGCTGCTGAAAACGATCGTTACATAAAATACGGTTCCGTGGGCATTCCTATGCTGCACATGGAAACAAGGATTGAAAACCCCGACGAAACGGGCATTGGCGAGCTCGTCGTAAGAGGACCGAATGTTATGCTCGGATATTATGAGAATGAAGAAGCCACCAACGAAGTAATGCGTGACGGTTGGTTTCATACGGGTGATTTAGCTTACTTTGATAAGGACGGATTTCTGTTTATCACCGGTCGCAAGAAAGATATGATAGTGATGAATAACGGCAAGAAGGTCTTCCCGGAGGAAATCGAATCACTGATCAATGCCTATAATGAAGTGGAAGCTTCTTTCGTTTTCGGGGTGCCGAGCAGGAAGGACGACGTTAAATTAGGGATCAAGATGATTCCTAATCGCCTTGAAATAAAAGACAAGTACGGCGATGTCACGGACGAACGGATTGAGAAGATACTCAAGGATATTTTGGATGAAGTCAACGCGACCCTTCCGCCGTACAAGAACATCAAACGCATGATTGTTACCGAAGAACCGTTTATAGTCACTACGACGATGAAGATAAAGCGAAATGATGAATTAAAGAGAACGCTGGCAGCGCTTGCCCAATAATTACATACATGTACAGGGCTCCGCTTAATATAAGCGGAGCCCGTTCGTTACGTCAGATGTGCGTTCGCTGTTTGTCGCTTAAGTAATGATAATCTTTGCGGCGTCGGCATTTCTGATTGCAATGACAGCCCCCATAATGCTGTATGCCGTTGGGTCGCCTGCGGGACTCTTGTGCAGTGCTTTGATTTCGGCCCCGGGCACGATTCCGAGGTCCTGCATCCTGCACTTTTCTGCGCCGCCGGCCGTCAACCGTTCCACAACACCGACCGCTCCGATCGAAAGTCGATCCAAGGTCCGTTGCTTTAAATTCATCGAATTTCTCCTTATCGGGTCGAAGATGTATTTTATAAGGAGTGAATGTGTGCTGTTTGAAATTTGTTTCATTCTTCCTTATTAAAATTAATTTATGAAAAATTCTTAAAATAAGTGAATAAATGAATTGACTTTAAAATGTTAAAATGCTACAATAAAAATGTATTCTGACCGACTGATTTCGACTCATACATTTTTGTAAGTCATTGGTTCGTATGATGAGTTACAAAAGTGTATGAGTTTTTTAGTAGCTGAATACAAATATTTATTTGGAGGTACCATAATGAACAACGGTACAGTAAAATGNNTTTGTACATTTCTCAGCTATCGTTTCAGACGGCTTCAGAACGCTCGCAGAAGGTCAGAAAGTGACATTTGATACAGAGCAGGACCCAAAGAACAGCGCAAAGATGAGAGCTGTTAATGTATGCCCGCTGTAGTGTAAAACCTATTATGCAGTTCCGGAGCAGAACCTCTGCTCCGGAATGCATTTAAAAAGCGAAAACAAAAAAGCACGAAAAAGAGGTTGACATGCCGCTTGCAAAATGGTAATATATTTCTTGCGGCAAGGGAACTGCGTAATGTGGCGGTGTAGCTTAGTTGGCTAG
>DCTM01000066.1 GCA_002329565.1 Firmicutes bacterium UBA1440 | reverse complement strand
TTCGCGTTGTTAAAAAGCAGCCTGCCGTAAAAGAAGAGCCTCCTGTTGTTAAGGAGAGCACTTCTGCGAAGGAAGAAATGCCCTGCCATAAGGAACCTGAAGTGCATGAGAGCAAAAAGATTAAAGTGCGCGAAAACCGGACGACAGAGTACAAAAAGAAACCGGTGGCAAAGAAAAAAGAAGAGTCAAAGCCAATAGCAAAAGAAAAGAAAGAGAAGAAACCTCAGACTGCAGCCATTTCGCAAAAGCCGGAAGCGCTTGACGCGCTTGACGATCATCCGGTAATCGACTTCTTAAAAGAAGTTACCGAAAAGATGGGACTGAACCTCGAAATCGTCGCTGAGAGAAGCGAAGACTGCATTTATGTGGACATTAAAGGAAAAGATTCCGGTACGATTATCGGAAAGAGAGGCCAGACACTCGATGCGATCCAATATCTCACGAGCTTGGTCGCTAACAAGGAAGACGGGAAACATCTGAGAGTAGTCGTCGATGCTGAGAATTACAGAGCAAAGAGAGAGAAAACACTCGCACAGCTTGCGGAACGTCTTGCAAACAAAGTAGTAAAAACCAAGAGAAGTGTGCGACTTGAGCCCATGAATCCGTATGAGAGAAAAGTGATTCATGCAACGTTGCAAGGAAACCCGAACGTTAAGACGAGAAGCGAAGGCGAAGAGCCTTACAGAAGGGTTATAATAGAATTGAAGTAGTTTTTATGACCCGCCTGCTTTGGGCGGGTCGTTTTAGAAAGGAATTCGCATGGAGAACCTGAACTTTCAGAATTATTTTGTTATGGTGATATTCGTTCTCATCTTCTATACATTGGTGAAGAGAAACGGATTTTCAAAGAAAAAAGCGATAGCGTCATTAATTTTTGATATCGCTATTTTTGCTGTACTTATTTTTTACGGACAAACAAATATATATCTTTTGATGCAGTTTATCCCGACTTTCTTCTTTTTTTATTGCATTATTCATTTCTTCGGATTCTGCTTTAAAAAATCGTTTGGCAGCGTGACCGGCATAAGAGATTTATTTAAAAAGAGAAAGAAATTTAAGGAGATGCAAAAGGTGGCTCAGACAAATAAGCATGTAAAAACTTATAAGGGAGCCAAAAAGAAAAATTAACGAGATGATATTTAAGGAAGATACGATTGCGGCAACAGCCACGGCGCCGGGTGAAGGCGGCATTGGAATTATCAGAATAAGCGGACCGGAGGCCTTTTCAATTCTTGAAAAGGTCTTTATACCTATGCGCAAAAAAATGTCCACTGCATGTGCGGCGGACAAGTCGGACCTTCCGGCTGCCGAATGCATAGAAAATCGCAGGATGACATACGGCCACATCGTCGACCCGCAGAGCAGCAAGGTGATAGATGAAGTGATGGCTGTCCGCATGCAGGCTCCGCATACCTATACGGCGGAGAATGTGGCTGAAATTCAATGTCACGGCAGCATGGTTTCCCTGCGTAACACGCTTGCTCTTGTACTTCGCAACGGAGCGCGGCTTGCTGAACCGGGTGAATTTACAAAGCGTGCGTTCTTGAACGGGCGCCTTGATCTTTCGCAGGCAGAGGCGGTCATAGATCTGATCAAGGCAAAGACTGACACAGGTTTTGACAGCGCGATGGCGCAGCTTTCGGGCGATCTTTCACTCAAGATCAGGGAAATCAGAAGTGTGCTTTTGACCTTACTGGGTGATATAACCGTCAACATCGAATATCCCGATGAGGATATCGAAGAAATGACATACGATAAACTGACGAAATCTTTATCGCAAATAGGCGATATGATTGATATATTGCTGTCTACAGCTCAGACAGGCAAAATCATCAAGGAAGGACTGAGAGTTTCTATCATTGGCAAACCTAATGTCGGAAAATCGTCTCTGATGAACGCATTGCTCCGTGAAAACAGGGCCATCGTAACGGAAATTCCCGGAACCACCCGCGATATAATCGAAGAGACTCTTAATGTCAGAGGTATCCCGATTTGTCTGACCGATACTGCGGGAATTCGAGATACTGAAGACAAGATTGAACGGATTGGTATTGAAAAGAGCAGAGAATCTCTGTCTGCTGCCGACCTGATTATTCTCGTACTTGACGGCAGCACGCCGCTGTCGATGGAAGATTATGAGATAACAGAAGCGGTTCAGGGTAAACCGGTTATCGTTTTGATCAACAAAGAGGATCTGGGTGTTCGCATAGATTCAACCAAAATCCGCGGGATGCTGCCTCAGGCACAGATCGTCACAACGGCCGTCGCACAGGGCGAGGGCTTGAAAGAGCTTGAAGACATTATAGAGGACTTTGTCTACGGGGGTACGGTCAAACATGCAAATTCATTGCTTATTACAAATGTCCGCCATCGGGATTTACTCGAAAAAAGCAAATCGTCAATAGACGACGCATTATCCGCCGCTCATATGGGTGAACCCTTGGACATCGTTGAAATTGACGCAAAAGAGGCCTATGAGCTCCTTGGGCAAATTATCGGAGAGAGCGTGGCCGGAGATATTATAGATAATGTATTTTCGCGTTTCTGCTTGGGAAAATAAACAGAGGAACGTATTCCAAAGCCGCGGGTGAAAGGCACTGCACACAGGAAAAGAAAGATTGACGGAGAATAAATATGGTTTTTATGGATGAATACGATGTGATTGTCGTCGGTGCGGGACACGCGGGTTGTGAAGCAGGATTGGCGGCCGCGCGCATGGGTAAGAAGACCTTAATCTTATCCATAAACCTTGAGTCTGTGGCGCAGCTCTTTTGTAATCCCTCGGTAGGAGGGACAGGAAAGGGCCATCTTGTCAGGGAAATCGATGCGCTCGGCGGCGAAATGGGAATTAACATCGACAAAACTTTTATACAGAGTAAAATGCTCAATACGGCCAAGGGACCTGCGGTACACTCGCTTCGCGCACAGGCCGATAAGGTACAGTATCATACAGAGATGAAGCGGACCCTCGAAAGACAGGAAAATCTTGATCTTAAACAGGGTGAGGTTATAGATATTTTGACGGACGATACCGGAAAGGTCAGCGGCGTCTTAACGCGAACGAATACCTTTTATAAAGCAAAGGCTGTCATCATTGCTACCGGTACATTTTTGCGCGGAAAGATCTTTATTGGCGAGACGGCCTTTGAGAGTGGCCCGAACGGACTTTCTCCTTCCGTAGATCTTGCGGACAGGCTCAGAGAGAAGGGCCTTCCTCTGCGCAGATTCAAAACCGGCACTCCTGCGCGTGCGCTTGGTTCGAGTTTGGATTATACAAAGATGACAGAACAGAAAGGCAGCGAAAAGATTGTGCCGTTCTCATTCCTCAATGATAATCTCGAAAAGGAGCAGATTTCATGCTACCTTACATATACCAATGAAGAGACACACCGTGTAATTCGGCAAAATTTTCATCGCTCGGCTCTGTTCGGCGGACTGATCGAAGGTATCGGACCGCGCTATTGCCCGTCGATTGAGGATAAAATCAATCGTTTTGCCGATAAGGAACGCCATCAGCTTTTTATTGAACCCGAGGGATTGTCGACCGATGAAGTATACATTCAGGGAATGAGTTCTTCGCTGCCGGAAGATGTCCAGCTAGAATTTTACAAGACTATTCAGGGGCTGGAAAATCTGAAAATCGTGCGTCCGGCCTATGCGATCGAATACGATTGCATCGACTCTCTTGACTTGAAATTGAATCTTGAAAACAGACAAATCGAAAACCTGTTTTGTGCAGGACAGTTTAACGGAAGCTCCGGGTATGAAGAAGCTGCGGCACAGGGTCTTATGGCCGGTATCAATGCCGTCCTCAAGATTGACGGCAAGGAGCCTTTCATTCTCGATCGCAGTGAGGCATATATCGGTGTGCTGATTGACGATCTGATAACGAAGGGGACAAATGAACCGTACAGAATTATGACTTCAAGGGCTGAGTACCGGCTCGTACTTAGGCAGGATAATGCCGATCTGCGGCTGACACAGAAAGGATATGACCTGGGTCTGGTGGATGAAAACAGATATCGTCGTTATCTTGAGAAAATGAAACACGTCGAGGCTGAACTCGCACGCCTTCGGAATAAGACTGTATCGCCGGAGGAAGTCAACGATTTTCTGGCTGCCGTCGGAACTTCGCCTATCCGGGCGAGGACAAGCCTTGCAGAGCTTCTGAAACGTCCGCAGGTGACATATGAAAGTATATCGCAGATAGACGATGATACTCGTCCTGTGCTTACGGAGCACGAGATAGCGCAGATAGAAGTGCAGATAAAATACGAGGGCTATATAGCAAAGCAGCTCGCACAGATAGAGAGGTTTAAGAAGCTGGAAAACAAAGCTCTTCCGCAGACGCTTGATTACAGCAAAGTCGAGGGATTGCGCATAGAAGCCATGCAAAAGCTCAACGCCTGCAAGCCGCTTTCTGTCGGGCAGGCAAGCAGGATTTCGGGTGTGTCTCCGGCTGATATCAACGTACTTCTCATCTATTTGGAAAAGAAAAGACGCGGGGAGAGGGAATAAGTGGAGAGATTACAGGCAGCTGTTCGGGCGCTGGGAATTGAATATACTGAGAAGGCCGATATGCAGTTTCGCTTTTATATGGAAGGTATACTCAGCCGCAACGAGTCGATTAATTTGACCGCAATCACCGACAGAGATGAATTTATTACCAAGCATTTTATTGATTCTGTCATCTGCGCGGATATGAAGGAGATGCAGGATGCCGACAGTGTCATTGATATCGGCACGGGTGCCGGTTTTCCGGGGGTGCCGCTTGCTATCCTCTTCCCCGACAAGCGTTTTGTACTTGCCGATTCTCTGAAGAAGAGGCTCAATATCATTGAGGAATNNAAGAATGTTACCGCAGTGCACGCGCGTGCAGAAGATCTGGCGAAAAGCAAGGAGCACAGAGAGGCATACGACCTCTGCGTCTCGCGGGCCGTGGCCAATATGGCCACATTGGCGGAATACTGCCTGCCATTTCTTAAAGTGGGCGGTTATTTTCTGGCATATAAAGGACCGGATGCAGAGGAAGAGGTTTCTTTGGCAAAAGGAGCCGTCTTTCTGCTCGGTGGCAGGGAAGAGAGGATTTATGATCCGAAAGATGAGCTGATACCCTTTTTCCCGCTGCGGCACAAGATCGTCGTGATAAAAAAAATAAAAGGGACTCCGTCAAAATATCCGAGAAAGGCAGGGCTTCCGTCGAAAGAACCCCTTAAATAGCAGTTTAAGGGGCTTTTTGTTTGAAAATAATGTCATCACATATTTCCCGGAACCGGTACAATACAAGAAAACGCGGAGAAAGAGAGGAGATATAAGCATGTTGCCCGGGAAAACAAAGGAAATACCGATCGATCTGATCTGCATAAATCCAAAGCAGCCGCGAAAGGTGTTTCGCGAAGAAGAACTGCTCGAGTTGCGAGATTCGATTAAAGAGTACGGCGTAATTCAGCCGATAATCGTAAAAAAAGATCAATACGGACTTTATCTTTTAATAGCAGGGGAACGCAGGTTGCGGGCGGCAACCATGGCGGGTCTGCAGAAGATACCGGCCGTTGTGCGCACGGACAACGAACGCGATGCCGCCATCATTGCGCTGGTTGAAAACGTACAAAGGGAAAATCTGAGTTACATAGAAGAGGCTTACGCCTATAAAAGCCTTATGGACGATCACGGACTTACACAAAATGAAATTGCCAAATCCGTGGGCAAACAACAGTCGACGATATCGAACAAAATCAGGATCCTTTCCCTGCCGCCCGATATCAGAGAGCAACTGGCTGAAAACAAGCTGACGGAAAGGCATGCGCGAGCGCTTTTGAAACTCACTGATGAGGCTGCGCGCAAGAAGGTAGTGAACCGCATCTTGACATATGGGCTCAACGTCAGGCAGACGGAAAAGCTTATCCAAGATATTCTTGAAAAAGAACAGGAAGAGAGGCGCAAAGCAAATAAGATCTGCTTTATCAATTATAAAATATATTTAAATTCATTAAAAAAGGCATTTGCGGTTATAAATGAAGCGGAAAAAAATGCCAAATTTTACCAAGAAGATATGGGAGACTATGTCGAAGTAAAAATCACGATTCCCAAGAAAAGGCAGAATGCAGAGAGAATCTCATATAAATGATTTACAAAAGATGAGCAGGTTTTGCGTGAAATGTTTCACGTGAAACCTGTTTGCATTTGAAAAATATAGCCAAACCCAAAAAAATGATGTATAATAGGTATTATTGTTTTTACTGCAAAAGGAGGTAACATTTTGGGAAAGGCTATCGCGATCTTCAATCAAAAAGGCGGTGTCGGCAAAACGACAACAAATATTAATCTGGCCGCTTGCTTGGCGCTGAAAGGCAAGCGCGTTTTGATTGTCGATATTGATCCTCAGGGTAATACGACCACGGGGATGGGGATAAGTAAAAAGGAACTCGAATATACGAGCTATAATATATTGGTAGAAAAAGATGTCGCTCCGGAAAAGACGATCCTCAAAACGAAAGTTGAGAACCTCGACATCATTCCGGCAAGCGTGAACTTAGCCGGAGCTGAAATAGAGATGGTTCAGGTGGAAGGGCGAGAGCTGCGCCTGAAAAAAGCTCTCGACAAAATTAAGGGCAAATATGACTATATATTCATTGATTGCCCGCCGTCGCTCGGCCTCTTGACCATTAATTCCCTTACGGCCGTTGACAGCGTATTGATCCCGATTCAATGTGAATTTTATGCGCTTGAAGGGGTCAGCCAACTCATGAGCACTATTGATTTGGTAAAAAGAAGTCTCAATAACAAGCTCGAAATACAGGGCGTTATTCTCAGCATGTTTGACGGCAGAACAAATCTCTCTGTCCAAGTAGTAGAAGAGGTCAAAAAATATTTCAAGGACAAAGTTTACACGACGGTCATCCCGAGAAATGTCAGACTTGCCGAGGCACCGAGTTACGGAATGCCGATTACCGAATACGACCCTGCCTCCAAGGGTGCGGAAGCATATTTGGAATTTGCCGAAGAATTTTTGGAGCTTGAGGAGGAAGAGTAATGGCAGCGCCGAAGAAGAGAGGGCTCGGAAAAGGCCTTGAATCGCTGTTCGGAGATGTAGAGATTAAGGCTGAAGAAGTTACTGCCAAAGAACAGAGTAAAGAGGGCGGGAACAGCGTAGAATATATAAGCATAGACAAGATAAAACCAAATACCAACCAGCCGCGTAAGAGTTTCAATGAAGAGAAGATTAACGAGCTGGCCTCCTCAATTTTGGAACACGGTTTAATACAGCCTATCGTCGTTCGTGCATATGGCAGCGGGTATGAAATCGTTGCGGGAGAGCGGCGATACAGGGCAGCGAGAGTAGCTGGATTGAAGAACATTCCTTGTTTGATTCGAGAACTTTCCGATGAGCAAAATATGTTGCTCGCGATTATTGAAAACGTGCAAAGAGAGGATCTCAATCCGATTGACGAGGCGATGGCAATCAATCAAATGATAGACACATACGGACTGACGCAGGAGCAGGTTTCCAAAAGCATCTCGAAGAGTAGGCCGTATATTACAAATTCACTTCGACTGCTACGCCTTCCTGAAACAATTCGAGAAGCCATCATTGCAGGAGAATTGAGCGCAGGGCATGCACGGGCTATCCTTGCTGTCGGAAGTGAGACGCATATGCTGGAACTGGCAAAGCGCGTCATCACGGAAGGGCTGTCCGTAAGAGAAACGGAGAAATTGGCGGGAGAAGCCAAGAACATCAAAGCAAAACCGGTCAAGCGCAAGGTGCCTAAGAACAGAGATGCGGAAATCATTGAAGAAGAACTGAAGGCCTTATTGGGCACAAAGGTACATATCAAGGATCAAGGCAAAAGAGGCCGAATAGAGATTGAATACTATTCTACGGAAGAAAGAGAGCGCATTATTGAGATGCTAAAAACGTTGGAATAGCAAGAAGAGAAAGGAATGTTTCACATGAAACATCTATGGATTGCTCTTGCAGTTTGGAACATCATAACTTTTATATTCATGGGTGCCGACAAGTTCCAAGCCAAGAGAGACGGAGCGAGGATAAGCGAGAAGACCTTGATTTTGATATCATTTGCGATGGGAGCCGGCGGCACTTGTGTTGGGGCGCTTATTTTTCATCACAAGACTCGTAAAGCGAAGTTTCGAATTCTGTTGCCGCTGGCAGCGGGACTCAACCTCGCCGTAATAGGATTGGTGATTTACCAATTTGTAATTCAATAGTTCAAAAAATATATTTTTATAAATCGGAAGGATAAAGAAAAATGTTTTATTCAAAAAATGTTGTGGCTAAAATTTTAAAAGTATTTGGGGTTCTGATTGTCATCGGAGCGATTGCAATAGGCGGATACACGGCAAAATATTCTTATATGCCGGTCTATACGTTCGCGATGGCGTTGATATATGGTTTAATCGGCGGATCCCTGCTTTATGCGTTCGGCGAGATTGTAGATTTGTTGCAGGCGATCAAAAACAAGGTTGCTCCGAAGGAAGACACCGCGGTTGCAGAGGTGACCACTGCCGGGGAGGCAGAAATAACCGAGTGCGAAGAACTTACGGAAGAGGATTCTTCCGAAGAAAACGAGGCATTGGTTGAGGATGAAGCCGGCACGACAGACAGCGACGAGGAAAACAAATAATATATTCAAAATTGTTTGAGCTCATTCGCCCCCCCCGGAAGGGGCGGACGATGGGCTTTTTTTATATCTTTGATTGCAAGTATTTGTCTGAAAAAAGTAAACAAAGAAGCGGAAAAAATCAAAATTTCGTGTATTGCAGATAGACGATAAAAGAAGAATTGCAAGCCGAAACGGCGTGTATCTGCCGGGAACTGTCATTGACACTACGGCGTGCTATATGTATAATGTGGATATCAGAAGTTTGACAAGCCAAATAGTAGAGAAGGAGAAAAAAATGAGGGATTTGGAAAAGGTATGCAAGATTGCATTAGTACAGGCAGGACCTGTAATGTTTGATATGGAAGCCAGCACAAATAAGGCGATTGATTTTATTAAAGAGGCGGGGAAAAACGGGGCAGAGCTGATTGTATTTCCTGAACTGTTCATCCCGGGGTATCCATACGGTCTGACATTTGGCTTTACCGTTGGCAGCCGTAACGAGGACGGTCGCAAGGATTGGAAAGTTTATTGCGACAACTCGATGGTAGTGCCGGGGCCGGAGACCGAAAAGCTGGGGCGCGCGGCGAAAGAAGCAAAAGCCTACCTCAGTATCGGTGTATCCGAACGCGATGCCGTTTCCGGAACGCTGTACAATTCAAACCTGTTCTTCTCTCCTGAGGGTGAGCTGGTATCCGTGCACAGAAAACTTAAGCCGACGGGACAGGAACGCGTCGTCTGGGGCGATGCGGATAAGGGATACTTCCCCGTCATCGATACGCCTTGGGGTGTAATGGGAAATCTGATCTGCTGGGAAAGCTATATGCCTCTCGCAAGAGTGGCGCTGTACGAAAAGGGCGTTTCACTGTATATTTCACCGAACACAAACGATAACCCGGAATGGCAGGCAACGATTCAGCACATTGCCATAGAGGGCCGTTGCTACTTCATCAACAGCGATCTTTATTTCACGAAAGCGGCGTATCCGAAAGATTTCCACTTCCCGGAGGAAGTAGACAGATTGCCGGATATAGTCTGCCGCGGCGGCAGCTGTATCATTGATCCATACGGTCACTACGTCACCGAACCTGTCTGGGATCGTGAGGCGATTATATATGCGGATTTGGATATGGACAAGGTTTCGGCAAGCCGTATGGAATTTGACGCGTGCGGGCACTATTCGCGTCCTGATGTACTCAAATTGCAGATAGACGATAAATAGAAAATCCCGAAGAAGGGGATAAAATGGAACAAAAGATATATTTTGACAATGGCAGTACCTCATGGCCGAAAGCACCGGGCGTTGCGACATCGATGGCTGAGCTCCTGGAAAATGGAGCATTCAATATCAATCGCGGCAGCTACGAAGGGGCCTATGAAGTGGAGAGCATTGTTCTGGATACGCGGGAGAAATTGAAACGCCTGTTTCACGCGCCCGATTCCAAACGAGTGATTTTCTCACCCGGGATTACATACTCTTTGAATTATTTCATCAAGGGCTTGCTGAAGCCCGGCGATCATGTAATTGTGACAGGCCTGGAGCACAATGCCGTCGTGCGTCCGCTGCAGCAAATGACGCGGCGAGGAGTGACATTTGATGTTGCACCCACCGATGCAGAAGGCAATGTGGTACCGGAAGATGTCGAGGCATGCATCAGACCGCAGACAAGAGCGGTGATAGCGACACATGCATCCAACGTATGCGGCACAGTGGTGCCGATCAGAGAAATCGGAGAAATCTGCCGACGCAACAGCTTATTTTTTGCTGTTGACAGTGCCCAAAGCGCCGGTACTCTGGATGTCGATATGCAGGCATGCAACATCGATTTCCTGGCCTTCACCGGTCACAAGGGCTTACTCGGGCCCCAAGGGATAGGAGGCTTTGTGATTTCCGACCTCCTTGACCGGGAGATGGAACCGTATATTGCCGGAGGTACAGGCAGTCAATCGGACTCCACGGAAATGCCGTGCAATCTTCCTGATAAATACGAAAGCGGTACTATGAATCTGCCCGGTATCATCGGCTTGCACACAGCGCTTTCTTACCTTGAAGAAACTGGAATCGCGGAGATCCACCGTAAGAAGATGGACCTGACGGCGTATTTTCTTGCGCAGGCTAAAGAGCTGCCCGGGGTACGTATAGTGGGAAGACCGGATACAACACAGCGGGTAGCCGTGGTTTCGCTTGATTTTCAAACTGCCGACAATGCGATCGTTGCCTTTGAGCTTGAGCAGCGCGCGGGTGTTATGACTCGCGTTGGACTGCACTGTGCACCGCTTGCGCATAAGACACTTAACACCTTTCCGCAGGGCAGCGTGCGCTTTGCATTCAGTGCTTGCAACACGAAGGAAGAAATAGACATCTGTATTAAAACTTTGCGAGAAATACTGTAAGACGACAAGGAACGAATATCGTAAATAGACGATGCATAAAAACGGGACGGGTAAAGC
>DCTM01000030.1:107145-109337 GCA_002329565.1 Firmicutes bacterium UBA1440 | reverse complement strand
TTCGATTCCGAGTCTGAGCACCATACATAAAGACATTGAAAAAACTGGTAATTTTGGAATTGCCGGTTTTTTATTTGCACGGAAAAGTCGGACTTTTTAAATTTTACGGAATTTATCCGTTAAGCAGAAGAGTGTCTTTTTTCAAGGGACCCATGACATGCCTGAATTAATTATATATAGTTGACTCATAATATGTTGTTAAAAATTCCCTTTAGCGGTCGCCCGGAATGCGATGCAACCGTACAAGTCATATAGTGTAGTAGAAGAAGGATTTCGAAGTGAATTACAAGTTCTGCCGGAAAGGCAGGAGTGTGCACAAGAAAGAGGTGTGGTTATGATTTGGAACAGCAGGGAGAAAAATAGGCGCAGAGACCACAATTCTACAATCGGTGCATTGGGTAGAAAGCATGCTGTTATCAGTACAGTTATTATTGCAATAATCATGTTGACCACTATGGCAACACCCTGCTTGGCCGCTGAAAATGACATCGAGTGGACAGAGGACGAACTCGCCTTTATGGAAGAACATCCTGTGATTCGTCTTGGCGTCGACCCCGGATTTGTGCCATTTGAATTTATCGATGAAAATGGCGAATACAAGGGAATCGCCGCAGACTATCTCGCACTTATCAGTGAGAAGACAGGTCTGCGGTTTGAAGTTGTAAAGGGGTTAACATGGCCCGAAGCCTATGACAAGGCACTTGCAGGAGAGATCGATGCCCTGCCTGCTGTCGGAAAGACAAGTGAAAGAGAAGCACACTTTTTATTATCCGAACCGTATTACAAATTTAAAAGAGTTATCGTAACCGGAGATACAGAGACCGGCATATCCGGAATGGATGATCTGGAGGGGATGACTGTAGCTGTACAAAGAAACAGCTCACATCACAGCTATCTGTTGTCGTATCCAAAGATAAATCTCAGCCTTTATGATTCGGTGGAATCCGCATTGACCGCTGTTGCGACAGGAGAAGAGACAGCTTTCATCGGGAATCTCGCCACAACGAATTATCTTATACGATCAAATGGTTTGACGAATCTCAGATTCGTATCATTTGAAGCCGAAAAACAGCAAAGTCTGTATTTTGCGGTCAGAAAAGACTGGCCTGAACTGGTAAGCATCTTCAATAAAGCGATATTAATGGATTTACACATGCCGGTTATGAGCGGTTATGAAGCAGCGGAAAAAATCCGAGAGGTTTCAACCAAAGTTCCTATCGTGGCAATGACAGCGGATGTCATTTTGGGTGTTCGGAACAAATGTGAACAAAGCGGTATATTCCATTATATAAGCAAGCCTTTTAATCCCGATTACTTTATCAAAACCATCAAAGATATTATTTCCCAAAGCAAAACTGACATGGATACGGATACAACTGTGCTTGATCGGCGGTTGGGGCTAAAGAATATGAATGGAAATATAGAGCTGTATAATCAGGTTTTGCAAGAGTATCTCAATGAAAACCAAGATACTGCGGATAATTGCGTCGGAAAGATCTATCAACTTGCTCGAGAAGGATTTTGAACCTTGTTTTTACAATGCAGAGTTAGAGGCCTCGGTTAACCGCGAAAGAGATATCAGGGAAGCTCTCACCATGACAGCGACGGATGGAAAAACCAATGACGATTTATTTTTGCAATATCAGCCGATTATGGATTTGAGAACAGATTTAATTTGCGGCTTTGAAGCTTTAGCCAGATTAAAAACAGAGAAACTTGGATTGGTGCCGCCTGCGGAATTTATTCCTATAGCCGAAAAAACAAAAATAATCATCCCTTTTGGGGAAAAAGTGATTGCCAAAGCATTTAATTTTTCAAACAAGCTCAAAGAGTGTGGATATGACGGAATTCGCGTTTCAATCAACATTTCTGTTATTCAGCTGTTGGATCCCGATTTCAAAAGCAGGCTGTTTGACTTAATAAACAATATGCAGGTCAACCCAAACAATATCGGCATTGAAATCACGGAATCGGCTTTTGTTTCAGAATATGATGACATTAATAATATTATAGAGGAATTTAGAGATGCCGGACTTCACATAGATATAGACGACTTCGGAACCGGCTATTCTTCACTGGCCAGGGAAAAAGAATTAAAAATCGATTGCTTAAAAATCGACAAATATTTTGTTGATAAACTGTTGAATGAAGACCCGAATAAAACTATTACAAGTGATATTATTTCGATGGCC
>DCTM01000030.1:66565-107130 GCA_002329565.1 Firmicutes bacterium UBA1440 | reverse complement strand
CAGTATTTAAAAGAACACAACTGTGATAGGATACAAGGATATCTGATCAGTATGCCGCTTGACGAAGATAAGGCTATCGAGTTTTTGAAAAAATGGTCATGTCGCCGATGACAAATGCTTGAGCCGCTCTTGAAAAATGAGAAACCGGTAATCTTGGAATATTGGGATTGCCGGTTTTTAATTTATTCGGAAAATCCGGGCTTTTTAAATTCTATGGAAATTTATCCGCAAGCAGTGTATGATAATGGTAAAAGGAGAACGCATTTTATGCATCACATAGAAGTTAAGACAAGACGGCCCTATGCGGTCAAGATAGGACACGGATTACTTGCCGAGGCCGGAGCATTGAGTGCTGCGATACACGGGTCCTGCAAGGTGGCAATCGTCTCCGACAAAACGGTGGCAGATCTTTTTATGGAGAAAGTCTTTAAATCGTTTGCTGAAGCGGGTTTTGACGTCGTACAATATCGTTTTGCACCGGGGGAACAATCCAAGAGTATGGACACGCTGGCCGATTTGCTGGATTTTTTGGCTCGCAGCGGACTCGGACGCGGTGATATGATTGCGGCGCTCGGCGGAGGCGTAACGGGTGATCTCGCAGGCTTTGCGGCCGCAACATTTCAGAGAGGGCTAGGATATGTGCAGATTCCTACGACTTTGTTGGCAGCAGTGGATTCATCGGTAGGCGGGAAGACGGCGGTCAATCTGCCGACGGGTAAGAACCTTGCCGGTGCGTTTTGGCAACCCGAGCTGGTAATCTGCGATTGCGATACACTTGATACGTTGCCTCAGCGGGACTTGTCGGCAGGGGCCGCGGAATGTGTGAAGTACGCTATGCTGGGAAATGAGGTGCTGCTCGAGCGTTTGACAAGAGACGGATTAAATACCGCGTGGGAAGAAGTCATTGCAAGTTGCGTTTCGTACAAGGCGGAAGTGGTGGCGGAGGACGAACGCGAACAAGGACGGCGTAAGCTTCTGAACCTTGGACATACCTTCGGGCATGCGACGGAAAAGCTCAGCGTTTATACGATCAACCACGGTGAGGGTGTAGCGATTGGGATGACGCTCGTCACACGGGCAGCCGAGCGCAATGGCATTTGTGAGCCGGGAACGACAAAACGGCTCGAAGATGCACTAAAAGCCTTGCATTTGCCGACGATTTGTCCGTATAAGGCTGACGAGGTTGCGAGCGCGGCGTTGACCGATAAAAAACGAAAGGGCGATACAATTTTGCTTATTCTGCCGCGCGCGGTCGGGTACTGCATAACAGAAGATATCAAAACAGAGGAGACAGAGGCCTGGGTTCGCTTGGGCATGGAGGATTGAATATGCGGGTAGTTTGTATGCCGGGATACCTGTCGGGATCTTTGGAAGCGATTCCATCGAAGTCGCATGCGCATAGGATATTGATTTGTGCGGCTTTGGCAGACATGCCGACGCGCGTGGAAATGAACACACGTCTTTCGGAAGACGTCGAGGCCACCGTGCGCTGCTTGCGCGCACTCGGGGCCTCGTTTGAAGATACAGGTGATGCGCTCATTGTCACGCCGATTACCGTGCCGCCCGCATTTCCTTTGCTGGATTGCGCTCAAAGCGGCTCGACACTGCGGTTTTTGTTGCAGGTTGCGGCGGCTCTCGGTTGCGGTGGGGTGTTTACAGGAAACGGACGCCTCCCGCAACGGCCGATCGGCCCGCTTGTACAAGCGGTGAGAGCCGCCGGCGTCTTTGTTGACAGAGAGACGCTGCCGCTGCGAATTGAGGGAAAGTTATCCTCGGGCACCTATACATTGCCCGGAAATATCAGTTCCCAGTTTATTTCGGGGCTCTTGTTGGCCTTACCGATTTTGGAAAAAGGCGGAGAGATTATACTTTCGGAAGCTTTGGAATCGGCGGCCTACGTGGAAATGACCGCTCGAACATTGGCACAATTTTCGGTCACGATAAGAAAGACAGATTGCGGATTTGAAGTCGCTTCGGCAGAAGCCTTGCAGTCGCCGGGAACTGTTGCTGTCGAGGGAGACTGGTCAAATATGGCATTCTTCTTGGGAGCAGGTGCTCTCGGCGGACCTGTGCGCTGTACGGGACTGTCACTGGATTCCGTGCAGGGGGACAGAAAAATCCTCGATCTGTTGGCGCGTTTCGGAGCTAATGTGAATGCCGATACGGCAGAGCGGGGCGGCTTGCACTCAACAGTAATCGATGCGCGCGAGATACCGGATCTGGTGCCTATTCTGGCTGTAATAGCCTCGGTTGCGCAGGGCACAACCAAGATAGAAAATGCGGCGCGACTGCGCCTTAAGGAAAGTGACCGCTTGCAAACGGTCGCAAACATGCTGCGGGCTCTCGGCGGCAAGGTAGAAGAGGGAGAGGACTTCCTGTTCATAGAGGGGCAGCCATCGCTGCGAGGGGGAATCGTCGATTGCTGCGGCGATCATCGCATCGCTATGGCGGGCGCGATTGCATCAACGGTCTGCCGAGAGCGTACGATATTGGACGGCGCTGAGACTGTTGCAAAGTCGTATCCGCATTTTTTTGAAGATTTCAGGATGTTAGGAGGAAACTGCGATGTCGTCAATGATAGGTGAACGTTTGCGTATCGCTGTATTCGGGCAGTCACACGGTGAGGCAATCGGCATTGTTATGGATGGATTACCTGCGGGTGAGACAATCGATACAGAAGAATTGCAGCGTTTTCTTGCACGGCGCGCACCGGGCGGGAACGAGACAGTAACGCAGCGCCGAGAGGCTGATATGCCGCATATTCTCTCAGGAATTGCAGACGGTGTGACCTGTGAAGGTCCGTTCTGTGCGGTAATAGAAAATACAGATATTATAGCGGGAGATTACAGTCAAATGCGAGAATTGATGCGCCCTTCGCACGCAGATTATCCGGCCGAGGTACGATTCGACGGACACCGGGATGTATGCGGCGGAGGTCATTTCTCAGGAAGATTGACGGCACCTCTCTGCATTGCGGGAGGCATTGCAAAGCAAATTCTTGCTCGGAGAGGAATCCTTGTCGGTGCACATCTCGAAGCTGTAGGCAATGTGAAAGACAGGCGTTTTTCTGCGGTAAATCTGACGCAAGAAGAATTGTTTTCGCCTATCGATGGAGACATACCTCTTCTTGACAAGAACAAGGCAGATGCCGTATCGGAAGAAATAGCGGCAGCGCGCGCGGCGGGTGACAGCATAGGAGGCATCATCGAATGTGCTGTGATCGGTGTCCCGGCAGGAATCGGCGACCCGATGTTCGGCGGAATGGAAAACCGACTTGCGGCTATGTTGTTCGGTGTGCCCGGTATGCGCGGAGTTGAATTCGGCGCAGGCTTTGCGGCCGCAGCAATGCGCGGATCTGAGCATAACGATCCTTACCGCATGCACGGTGCTGAGGTTCGGACAGAAACGAACAATCACGGCGGTATCATCGGCGGAATAACCACGGGTATGCCGATTATATTTCGAGTAGCGATGAAACCGACACCTTCAATCGCTTGCGTGCAGAAGACAGTCAACATCGTCACGAAGCAGGACGCTTTGATAGATATAAAGGGGCGGCACGATCCATGCATCGCTCTCAGAGCCGTACCCTGTATAGAGGCGGCTGCGGCATTGGTGATTTTGGACGCTGTTTTAACGAATNNGACATGGAATTGCAGGATATACGGGCACGGATAGATGCAATAGATACGGAGCTGATTGACTTGTTTAAGCAGCGGATGGACTTGATGAAGGAGGTCGCGCGGAAGAAGAGCGAGCTGGGGTTGCAGGTGGAAGACGTTGCCCGAGAGCGTGAGGTGATGGAGCGCATGTGCAATCTTGCGGGTCAATCGCTGGAGCAATATACGCGTACGCTGTACTCCTTGATCTTTGAACTCAGCCGTTCCTATCAGGAAAGATTTATAAATACTTCTTTGAAATAGAGGCATCGGCCTGTAATGTCGACGTATGCAAGCTGTTCCGGGGCTTTTGATATTTGAAAGCTGTGTTGATATCAGATAAGACATTGAGGTCGGAGTTGGGGGAAATGTATGCAATACGGTTTGCTGGGTGGAAGACTCGAGCACAGTTTTTCACCGATGATTTATGAAATGCTGGGCTTGCCCGGATATGAATTATTTTCGATACCCGAAGAAGAGATAGCGGGCTTTCTTTCGCGTGGAACGCTGCGAGGCTTGAATGTGACGATACCGTATAAGAAGAAGGTGTTGCCGTTTTGCGATACTCTTTCTGAAACGGCTCATAAAATAGGAAACGTGAATACATTGTTATTTGACGATGCGGGCCGAATTTGCGGACATAACACCGATTATGCGGGATTTATGTATATGCTTGAGCGGACCAAGCTGTCGCCTGCGGGTAAAAAGGTGATTATTCTCGGTACGGGCGGAGCGGCGCAGACGGCACGCTTCGCGGTTTTGGATGCCGAAGCGAGAGATGTTGTAATGATTTCGCGCAACGGCAGAGAAAATTACAATAACATTGATAAGCACAAGGACGCGGAAATCCTTATCAACGCTACGCCGGTCGGCATGTACCCGCACGATGACGATACGCCGCTTTGCCTTGATTTGCTGCCTAATTTGGAGGGTGTTGCGGATTTGGTATACAATCCGATGCGCACGCGCTTGTTGACGGAGGCAGCTGAGCGAGGGTTGCGCACGGCAGGCGGACTTTCGATGCTCGCCGCTCAGGGCAGAGAGGCGGCACAGATGTTTCTCGGCAAGGAAATTCCCAAAAGCGAAATCTTACGCATCTGTCTTACATTGCAGAGAAGAAACGAGAATATTGTGCTTGTCGGAATGCCGGGGGTCGGCAAGACAACGGTGGGCAGATCACTGGCGGCGCATATGGGAAGGCGATTTGTCGATACCGATGAGGTGATTGCAGAGAGGACCGGAAGGAGCACCGCCGAATGGATTGCGGAGGACGGAGAAGAGGCCTTCCGAGCAAAGGAGAAGGAAATAGTGAAAGAGGCCGCGCATGAGCGCGGAATTGTGATAGCGACGGGCGGCGGCGCAGTGCTGGCCGAGGTCAACCGCACTGCGCTGCGGCGAAGCGGCAGGGTCTATTGGCTTCGCCGCCCGCTCGAGCAACTCGCGATCGACGGCAGGCCGCTGTCGCAAGCCGGAGTCGGCCTGTGTGAGCTGCTCGAGCGGCGCCGACCCCTGTACGACGATGCTGCGCACGTCGTCCTCGACGCCTGCGGTGACATCGCCAAATACATTGAAACGGAATTTTACACAAACATCGATGCTCAATGGGCAGAATAGCTGCAACAATTTAGGAGGTACTTAATGCGTATATCGGTAATAAACGGTCCGAATTTAAATCTCTTGGGTTTGCGGGAACCGGAAATCTACGGAACTAAGACCTATAACGACCTTGTAAAAATGATAGAGACATATTGCAACGAAAGAGATATCTATGTGGAAGTTTTCCAGTCAAACCACGAGGGAGTTCTTGTCGACCTGATTCAGGCCGCGCGCTGGGAGTTTGACGGCATCGTCATCAACCCGGCAGCATACACGCACACAAGTATTGCTATTTTGGATGCCATCAAAGCCGTCAATCTCCCCGCCGTCGAGGTCCACATCAGTGACCCCGACGCGCGCGAAGACTTCAGAAAGATTTCCTTCGTGCGCGCGGCCTGCATCGCTACCGTAAAGGGCAAAGGCCTAAACGGATACCTGGAGGCTATCGACATCCTGAAAAATTTATAGTGCGCGCTTTTTTCGCGGCATACAAATTTTTATTAGAGTTGTCACTGATTTCATAGACATTTTTCATAAAGACAGTTTTGTATACCGAAAATTGTCCTTATGTTTTTAAAATATTATGTCGAAATTTACAAAATTAAGGATAAATTTGACTAATTTTCTCGCATTTTATTAATTGTTATAGTATAATAAACTCGCCGATGGCGGTGAAATATTCCGCAAACAGCAACAAAATATATTTCTTAGTGCAAAAGCAGGCTTTGGAGGATGGATATGCAAAACAGTAAGATATTCACAAACGACAATTGCATCGGATGCAACCGCTGCATTGCGAACTGCCCTTGTGAAGAAGCGAATGTAGCTGTCATGGAAAACGGGATCAATAAGATTTATGTGGACGGCAGCAAATGTATTTCCTGTGGAGAATGTATACGCAGTTGTACGCATAATGCGAGAGAATTCACAGATGATACGGAACGCTTTTTCCATGATTTGCGTTCGGGCAAGGAAATCGCCGTTATCGCTGCTCCGGCATTGAGGTCGAACTTTACTGACTATCCGCGAGTACTCGGGTTGCTGCGTTCTATGGGGGTTAAGTATTTATTCGACACCTCATTCGGAGCTGATATATGTACATGGGCATATCTGCGCTACATTACCAAAAATAATGTTACAGGCCTGGTTTCTCAACCTTGTCCGGTCATCGTAAATTATGTCGAGCATTATGCACCTGAGATGTTGTCCAAGCTCGCTCCGATTCACTCTCCGGCCATGTGTACTGCTGTTTATATGAAAAAATACAAGAATATTCCCGGGTCATACGCATTTTTATCTCCTTGTATTGCAAAGCAGGACGAGTTTGTAGATCGCAATACCAAAGGCTTGATTTCATATAACGTTACATACAAAAAACTCGAAGAATATATGCAGCGCAACGGTATCGACTACCGCAGAGCGCCCGAAGATCACTACGATAACGAGCAGAACGGTTTGGGTGTCATCTATCCAACGCCGGGTGGCTTAAAAGAAAATGTCGAGCAGTACGTCCATGACGTATGGATTCACAAAGTGGAAGGGCAGCCCAACTCTTCACATTTCTTGAAGGGCTACGGTGCTGTTATGAACAACGGCGAAACACCATTTTTGGTGGACATTTTGAATTGTCCTCACGGATGCAATATCGGTACCGGAGCATTGTGTACAGAGGACGACGGTCTCCGGGTCGGACGCAGCATGAACAGGGCCAAGCGTCAGGCACAGGAAAGTGTGCAGGTGACGAAAAAACAGAAGAATCATATTCCGGGGCCATCTTTTGATGTGTTCGACAGGCAACTTAGACTGGACGACTTTATTCGTACATATGACAACAAGAAAGCAGAAAAGATCAGAGTAACGGATGCCGACATAGAGCGCGCTTATATCGCTCTGAAGAAGCATACTCAGACAGAACGCAATTTCAACTGCAGCTCCTGCGGATTCTCGACCTGTCACGATATGGCGGAAGCGGTCGCAAAGGGCATCAATCACGTGGAAAACTGCGCCGAATACACCAAGAGCGTCATTCGTGAGCAGAGTCAACATATGGAGGAACTTGCGCGCCAAAGAGAAGCACAGGCTCAGGAATTGAGGGCAAGCGTGGAACAGATATTCCAAGCGCTTGAGGAATCCGCCAATAAGACCGACAGAACACTTCAGGATGCAAGAGACATCCAAAATCAGATTGTACGCATGAACGAGATTTCCGAACGTTTAAGAGACCATGTCGTCGCACTTCAGGGTGAGATACAAAAGTATACCAGGATGAGCGACGAAATCGTCGATATCTCCGTGCAGACAAAGTTGCTCGCGCTCAACGCCTCTGTAGAGGCGGCACACGCCGGACAGAACGGTATGGGCTTTGCCGTTGTTGCCGATCAGATCAAGCTCCTTTCCGATCAGAGCCAGCAGTCGGCCAAACGTGCAGCCAACGCCAACGAAATCGTCAATCCGGTTTTGGGAAAAGTGCACGATATCAGCGATGATGTACTGAATGAAGCTCATACAATTCTGGACAGAGTAGAAAGCATCCTCGCGGCCTTTGATGTCATTTCAAAAATGCAACAAACCATCTCGGAGACTGCATCCGGTTTGTTGGGAGACAATTAAAGATAAGAACGATTAAAATGACAGGTGTAACAGCCTGTCATTTTGCGTGTGCGGATGCGCTGAGAGATTTGCCGAGCGTATTGAAAGTCGATGTGTTTCGTTGCTTACAAATGGGGTAATAATGGAAATAAAATTACGGTACGATTCTCATAAAAAAGGAGTTGAGAGAACATATGAAAAAATCGAAAATAACAGCCATAGTGGGATCGCTTCGCAAAGATTCCTACAACCGTCAACTGGCATTGGCGATAAAAGAAATCATCGGAGATCGCGCAGAGTTTGAATTGCTCGATTATACCGACGTTCCGTTTATGAATCAGGATATCGAGTTCCCTGCGCCGGAGTCGGTCAAGCGGGTCCGCGAAACCATCAAAGCATCCGATGGTATCTGGTTCTTCACACCTGAATACAATCACTCTGTTCCGGGAGTCCTGAAGAATCTCATCGATTGGCTTTCACGCCCAATCAGCGAGAGTGAACCGGCAATCCTCTCCGAGAAACCTGCCGCCATCAGCGGAATCACTCCGGGCATGTCGGGAACCGCCATGGCGCAGGATTACCTGGTAATGCTGCTCAGCTTCATGAACATGCGTATCATGAACAGACCGCGCCTTACGATTCCGCACGCTATGAAGCAGTTAAAGGAAGGGGATACTGTAGACTTTGGACCTAATATGGAGCATCTGAAAAAACAGGCCGACGCCTTCTTGAAATTTATCGAGAAATAAAGTTTCTGCGAGCGTTTGCGCTGAGAGAAAGAATAGGATGAAAAACGGTGCGAAGATGTTCGCACCGTTTTTTTATAACTTATGATATTGGAATTTTTATGTGTTTGATTGAGTTCAAATCCCCTTAGATCTGTGCAAAAGCCTGGTCAATATCTGCTATGATGTCTTCTGCATTTTCAAGACCCGTGGAGAATCTGATCAGACCTGCGGAGATGCCTGCAGTTACAAGCTCTTCGTCAGTGTATGGGGAGTGTGTCATGGATGCCGGATGCTCTACCAGAGTTTCGGCGTCACCGAGGGATACTGCCACTGTGCAGAGTTTGAGGGCATTGCAGAACTTAGCGCCTGCTGCTCTTCCGCCTTTTACTTCAAATGCAATCATGCCGCCGAAGTCGCTCATCTGCTTTTTGGCGATTTCGTGTCCCGGATGATCGGCAAGACCGGGATAGTAAACCTTTTCGACCTTATCCTGCTTGCAGAGATATTCAACGATAGCCTTTGCATTTGCGCAATGCTTCTGCATTCGAATTTCCAAAGTCTTCAGTCCGCGCATGATCAGGAAGGATTCGAACGGGCCGATAACCGAACCGGTCATATCCTTGATGCCGAACATCTTAACCTGTGTGATGAAATCAGCTTTACCGACTACAAATCCTGCGATGACATCGCCGTGACCGTTGAGATATTTTGTCGCAGAGTGAACGACGACATCTGCACCGAGATCCAAAGGCCTCTGGAGATATGGGGATGCAAATGTGTTGTCGCAGACAACTTTGATTTCAGGGTTATATGCATGAACCAGCTTGGAAACCTCAGCAATATCTGCAATTTTAAGAGTCGGGTTGGCAGGTGTCTCCAGATAGACGGCAACCGTGTTCTCTTTTAAAGCAGCTTTTACTTCATCGAGATTGGCTGTATCAACGAAGTCGACTTCGACACCGTAGCGTGTCATGCCGTGTGAAAGCAGTGCAAATGTGCAACCGTACAGAACCTTATCGGCCACGATATGCTTACCTGCTGCCGCGATTGTCCAAAGAGCCGCGGAGATGGCACCCATGCCGGAAGAAGCAGCCGCGCAAGCTTCTCCGTTTTCGAGAGCGGCAATCTTTTCTTCAAGCTGGTTGGATGTCGGGTTGCCCAGACGGGTATATATGAAACCGCCTTCTTCACCCGCAAATCTGCGGCCTCCCTGTTCTGTGCTTTCAAAGTAGAATGTCGATGTCTGATAGATAGGCATAGTCAGAGAACCGTGCTGCTCGTCTTTAAAAGAACCTGCGTGAATCGCTTTTGTAGCAAAACCTACATTTTTGTTTAACATTATTTTTTCCTCCCTAAATCAGAAAATCATTAAACAGAAACATGTGATAACCTTCTGACTTCGATTATACCATGAAATGCAACATAAATGTTGTTTTTTAATAAAATTTTATACTCAAAGAATATTCAGCACGGAACCGATAAATGCGGACACGAGATAGGAAAGAGCCGCTATCACGCAAGTAAAGGAGATTAGTTTTGACTTTACTTTTGACTCGTTTCTGAAGGCGGCATTGCAAAGAATCCACGACAATACCAGTGCAATCAGAGCAATAAGAGTTGCCTGATTGATGACTGCTGCGTAAGCAGCGCTCAGAATATAGCAGAGGACTGAGATTACCGCCACTGTAAGAATGTATTTGATAATCCCGCCGCGCTTGAAAAATGCGGGAACTATCAGCGCTGCCCAGATTATGCCTATGAGCAGGCATTTTAAAACAAATATCAAAGTTTCCATGGGATTATTATACATAAATCGGGTGTAAATTTCAAGGCGTTTTGTCTTCGTTGCGATTGACGAAGCAAGGGTTGTCGGATATACTGAATGGAGATGAGCAAGCACAAGGAGGGATACGGTGGCACAATTATATTACAGATACAGCACCATGAATGCGGGAAAATCGATCGAAGTGATCAAGGTGGCGTACAACTATGAAGAGAGAGGAAAGAACGTTTTGACATTGGTGCCGGCCGTCGATAACCGATACGGCGTGGGCATTATCACCTCACGCATCGGTATTCAGAGGGAGGCGACGATCGTGGAGGAAGACACCGATATCTTGGCGCTTTTTATGAAAGAAAACGCGGCAAAAAAAATCGACTGCGTTCTCGTCGACGAGTGCCAGTTTTTGAAGAAGCATCATGTGAGTGAGCTGGCGGAGATAGTCGACAGTTTCAACGTTCCGGTGCTGGCTTACGGCCTTAAGAATGACTTTCGCAACGAGCTGTTCGAGGGCTCGTATTACATGCTCATTTATGCAGATAAGATTGAGGAAATTAAGACGATATGCTGGTGCGGACGCAAAGCAACGATGGTTGCCCGTGTCGTCGACGGCAGGTTCGTAAAACAGGGAGAACAGATTATGGTCGGCGGCAACGACATGTATGTGTCACTGTGCCGTAAGCACTATAACGATGGCAGATTGGAACCCGACGAACGGGATGAAAATGAATAGATACAATATGTTATGCGTCGCCTTTTGCGACGCATTTTTTATCGTTCGGCTCGATCTCCCTGCCTTGCGTCGAGCATGACGAATCGCTGCTCTATTGTGTTAAGAATCGTGCGCTTTCGGTAGCTCCAAGACGGTGAGATCAGAAAGGGTCTGGCAGTATCGGCTGTCATCCGGTGAACTGTGATATTGTAGGGCACCATGCGGAGGCAGTCGACGACTAAATCTGCGTATTCGTCGATAGACGCAAAGGGCTCGTAGTTCGGAAAGCGGGTCGCGAGCGGAGAGCCCTTGACCACGTTGAGCATATGCAGCTTGATTCCGAACAGCGGAGCTCGGCAGACGTGTGTGACGGAATCCAGCATTTGCGCGCGGCTCTCGGAAACGGCATTGCCGTCAGCGTTCGTGCCCTGCGGCAGACCGAGAATCAGATGAGTGACGACGCGTATGCCGCGTGAAGTGAGCTCTGCAACGGCCTCGTCGTAGACGCGCGTCTTGTAGCAACGGTTAAGAAATTCGGCTGTGCGGTCGTGAACGGTTTGGAGACCGAGTTCTACCCACAGGAAGGTTTCTCTGTTCAGACGTTCCAAGAGAGAGTAAATTTCATCGTCGAGACAGTCGGGGCGGGTAGCGATTGCAAGGCCTACGATCTCAGGTTTTTCGCAGGCGAGCGCAGTGCGAAATTTGCGCTCGAGCTCCTCGGCCGGCGCATAGGTATTCGTATGGTTTTGAAAGTAGGCGATATACTTGCCCTCCGGCCATTTCTCGGAAAACAGCTTCATTGCTTCCGTGATGTTGGAGGCAAACTCGCCGCTGCCGGTGGATGAGCAAAACATGCAACCGCCTGTACCTTTGCTGCCGTCTCGGTTCGGACAGGTAAAACCGCCGTCGAGCGGCAGTTTTATGATTCTGTTTCCGAATTCTTCCTTCAAAAATATACCTATCTTGTTTATCCTCTTTTCATGCACTATTTCGTACCTAACCCTTTTCAAAATTACGCTTTTATGATATAATTTGTTGTCAATGTGGTGTTTTTTAAAGACACATTATCATGATACATCATCGAGGGCTAAAATGGAATATATAAAAACAGAAGGAAAACCTTACTGTGACAGATGCGACCTCCTCTTTTCGGAGGGGGGAGGAGACAAACGCAAGGTAAAACCGACGTTGCTCCTTCACAGCTGTTGCGGACCGTGCAGCACGTCCGTAATCGAGCGGCTTGTTACCGATTACAGCGTAACGGTGTTTTTCTGTAATTCGAATATTACCGATGAGGAAGAATACAGGCTGAGACGCGATGAGCAAATGCGTTTTATACGAGAGGTGAACGAGACCTGCGTATTTAACGATAAGATAGGCTTCATCGAGGGCGCATATTGCCCCGAAAAATTCCTTGAAACAGTTAAAGGCTTTGAACACGAACCGGAAGGCGGTGCGCGTTGCGATCTCTGTTTCAAGATGCGCCTTGAGCAGACAGCGGTGAAGGCGAGGATGCTGGGATACGATGCTTTTGCGACTACCCTGACAGTCAGTCCGCACAAGAGCTATGCGAGAATTTCCGCTATCGCTTCGGCGATTTCGTTTTTATACGGCATAGGCTTCCTCGATATGGACTTTAAGAAAAGGGCCGGCTTTCAACGCAGTACAGAATTATCGAAAAAATATAATTTATACAGGCAGAGATATTGCGGCTGCCAATTTTCTAAATAAAAGGAGAACAGTAATTATGGCACAACTTATCATTCCGGAGGAGTACAAGCCAATCTTAGATTGCATGGAAACACAAAGGGCAATAAAGAAAATCAAAGACTTTTTTCAGCAAGAGTTGGCTTATGGTCTGAGCCTCAGAAGAGTTTCGGCTCCGTTGTTCGTTACTCCGGAAAGCGGACTCAACGACAATCTTAACGGTGTGGAACGTTGCGTCACATTCACGGTTAAAGATATCGGTGAAAAGGAAGTACAGATTGTACAATCTCTTGCAAAGTGGAAAAGAATGGCACTTGGACGTTATGCGATAGAACCGGGAAACGGACTCTATGCGGATATGAACGCAATCAGAAGAGACGAAGAATTGGACAACCTTCATTCAATCTACGTCGATCAATGGGATTGGGAAAAATCCATCACAAAGGACCAACGGACAGAGGAATATCTCGAAGAAACGGTTGTAACTATATATAATGCAATGAAGAACCTCGGAGATTACGTCAACAGATTGTATCCGAATATTAAGACGGAGCTTCCGAATCAAATCACTTTTGTCACGTCGCAAGAGCTTGAAGACAGATGGCCCGACAAGACGCCAAAGGAAAGAGAAGACTTGATTACAGAAGAAAAGAGAGCCGTATTTATCAAAAATATCGGCGGCAAGCTCAAATCGGGTGAACCGCACGACGGCAGAGCTCCGGATTACGACGATTGGGAACTTAACGGCGACATTCTCCTCTGGAATGATATTCTCGAAAGAGCATTTGAGCTTTCTTCAATGGGCATTAGAGTGGACGAAGATGCTATGCTCAGACAGCTCGCACTTGCCGGAGCGGAAGAACGTAAGGAGTTGGATTTCCACCAAGCTATACTCAACAAGGCGCTTCCGTATTCGATCGGCGGCGGCATCGGACAGAGCAGGCTTTGCATGTACTTCCTGCGCAAAGCGCACATCGGAGAGGTGCAAGTTTCAGTATGGCCGCAGGAGATGATCGATGAATGTATGCAGCATGACATCTTCCTGCTGTAATTGAGATGAAATACGCAGATGTAATTATAGATAACAAGAGCGAAGAGACGGACAATTTCTTTACCTACGGATGCCTGCAAGAGGTGCCGGAAATCGGACAGAAGGTCTATGTCCCCTTCGGCAAAGGGGATAAGATTCGTGAGGCATATGTGTTTCGTGTCTTTGACGGGGAAGAAGGGCAAATTCGTGGCTTGAAGTACATCTATTCCCTCGATCGAGACATAATCCTTACGCAGGAAATGCTCGATACAGCTCTTTTCGTAAAGAGGAGAACACTCTGCAAGACAATAGATGCTTTGCGACCGTTTCTGCCGGTCGGCAAGGCGGCGAAACGCAAGAGAGAGAAACCTTACAAAACCACCCGGGCGAACGGTCGGCAGACCGTGGAACTGACGCAGGAACAGGAGCGCGTCCTTGCGGACATCGCACCGTATACAGAAAGGCGAGAACACAACATTTTCCTGTTGCACGGAGTCACCGGCAGCGGTAAGACGGAAGTATATATGCGCGCAATCGAAGCCTGTCTGCGCCAAGGAAGGACGGCTGTGATGGCCGTTCCCGAAATCTCGCTGACAAAGCAGGTCACAGAGCAGTTTTTTGCCCGCTTCGGCGCCGAAAATACTGCGGTAATGCACAGCAGGATTACACCGGGGCAGCGATATGATGAATGGATGCGTATTCGCAGGGGCGAGGCGCGCATTGTAATCGGAGCGCGTTCGGCACTGTTTGCACCGCTTGAGAATATTGGAATAATTGTAATGGACGAAGAGCACGAGTCGTCGTACAAATCGGATCAAACACCGAAATACGATTCGCTCGACATAGCGGTCAAGCGCACTAAACATTTTGACGCCGTGCTGCTGCTTGGAAGCGCCACGCCTTCGGTGGTCTCTACACATCGGGCACAGGAAGGCATATACACTAAACTGACGATGCCGTCGCGTTGCAACAATGCCACACTTCCGATGCTTGAAACCGTCGATATGCGCAAGGAACTGTTATCGGGCAATCGTTCCGTAATCAGCAACGCGCTCTACACTGAAATGAACGAATGCCTGCGCCAAAAGCGGCAGATTATACTCTTTCTGAACCGAAGAGGATATGCGCCTTTTGTATCTTGCCGTGAATGCGGTCACACGATGAAGTGCCCTCAATGCGGCATTTCGCTGACTTATCACAAGAGCATTGAGCGAGTGACTTGTCACTACTGCGGGCACAGAGAAGAGCTGCCGCCGCAGTGCCCCGAGTGCGGAAGCCGTTTTATCCGCCATTTCGGGACAGGAACGGAAATGCTGCAAGAGATTACCGAAGAACTGTTCCCCGAAGCCGCAGTTGCAAGATTAGACCTTGACACAGTCTCTCGGAAGGGCAGCATTGATGCGATTTTGGGTGATTTCAAGAACGGAAGAACAGATATCCTTATAGGCACACAGCTTGTGGCCAAAGGGCTGGATTTCAAGAATGTCAGGCTTGTCGGTATCGTCGCGGCGGACATTTCACTCAATATACCCGATTTTCGCTCATCGGAGCGAACCTTCCAGCTGATTACACAGGCCGCCGGCCGTGCAGGCAGAGGAAGCGAGCCGGGCAAAGTGATTATTCAATCGTATACGCCGGAGCATTATGCGGTCAAGACTGCGGCCGCACAGGACTACGACGCTTTCTATAGGAAGGAGATTCGCATTCGCGAGTCGCTGTCATATCCGCCGTTCGGAGATTTGATACAGGCCGTCGTTTCTGCGCCTGATGAGGATGTCGCCGCCGAATGCGCGGAAGCATTTCACAGGATGATGTGTAAGGCGGCAGGTCCGGAGAAGGGAAACTTTCTTCCGCCGCACAAGGCGCCGATTGCCAAGTCCAACGGCAAGTACAGATATCAAATTGTGATAAAATGTCCCAAAGGGAAACGTTCTGCTTATACTGCCGCATTAGCGGAGGCGAAGCAGAGTATTTCGGCTGATTTTAAGAAGAAAAAGGCGTTGCTGTCGTTTGACATCAACCCATACAGTTTCATATAGTATGTGTATTTTTGCAAATGGAGGAGAGAAAAGATGGCACTGAGGAATATTGTTTTGGAGGGAGATCCGATTTTGCGTAAGAAATGTCGACCGGTGGAAAAGGTCGATGACAAAATTCGGATGATCCTCGATGATATGGTAGACACAATGCACGACGCAAGCGGCGTCGGCTTGGCTGCGCCACAAATCGGTATGCTCAGGCGGATGTTCGTTGTCTCCACGGAGCCCGATGAGATATATTACGTTATCAACCCTGAAATCATTGAGACTGAGGGTGAGCAGGAAGGCGAAGAAGGCTGCCTCTCCGTGCCGAACTACAGCGGTACAGTGTCGAGGCCGCAGCGTATCAAAATCAAGGCACTTGACAGGAACGGTGAGGAGCAGATTATCGAAGCCGAAGACTTTCTTGCGGTGGCTATGTGCCATGAGTACGATCACCTCGACGGCATTCTTTACATCGATAAGGCCGAAGACGTGCATGAGATTGTTATGGAAGAGGAATAACAGATGAAAGTGATATTTATGGGCACTCCGGAATTCGCTTCGCAGGCATTGGAAGCACTGGTACAGGCAGGTCATGATGTCGGTTATGTCATTTCTCAGCCTGACAGGGCCAAGGATCGAGGTAAAAAATTGCAGCCTACGCCGGTAAAGGAAACGGCGCTAAAACATGGTCTAAGGGTTCTGCAACCGGATTCGTTGCGGCAAAACAACATCTTGTTGCAATTATTCAAAGCATATGAGCCCGACCTGACCGTCGTGGCCGCTTACGGGAAAATTATCCCTGTTGAATATTTGGATATACCTAAGTACGGAACTGTCAATATCCACGGGTCACTGCTTCCGCGTCACAGAGGCGCCTCTCCGGTGCAGAGTGCTATACTCGCTGGCGATGTGACCACCGGAGTAACTCTGATGTATGTCGAGGAGGGGCTTGACAAGGGTGCTGTTATAGCCAAAGCGGAAACGCCGGTCGGACGCAAAACTTGTGCAATGCTCATGGAGGAATTGTCCATCTTGGGTGCGAGCCTGCTCGTCGAAGAGATGAATTCCATTGAAAATTGGCGAGAAAAGGCTGTCCCGCAGGACGATGCGCTTGCTACACATTCAGGTATCATTTCCAAAAAGGACGGAGAAATCGACTTCGGTAAAACACCTGTTGAAACGGAGAGAAGGATAAGGGCATTCGACCCGTGGCCGGGGGCATATACATATCTTAACGGAGAACCGTTTAAAATATGGAAAGCCGAGGTATCAAATAAGAAAAGCGATCTGCCGCCGGGTACGGTGGAGGCCGTAAGCGAAAAAGGAATAGAAATTTCCGCAGGGGGCGGTATTCTTGTCGCTGAGGTCGTGCAGGTTCCGGGCAAGAAACGTATGGCGACAGCAGATTTTTTAAGAGGGTATAAACTGACGGAAGGGGTCCGTTTCGGTAAGATAGGAGGTTAATATTATGTATATTTACGATTGGACATATATCTTGCTCATTCCGGCCATCATATTCGCGTTTTACGCACAGGCGAAGGTCAATTCGGCGTACAACAGGTACGCAAAGGTTGCGAACCGTACGCGCATGACGGGAGCGCAAGCCGCAAGGATGATTCTGGACAACAACGGCATGCAAAGCGTGCCGATTGAGATTACGTCGGGCAAGCTGTCCGATCACTATGGTCCGTCCAAGAGGGTGATGAGGCTATCGCCGGAGGTCTACAAGACGGCGAGCGTGGCTGCGATCAGCATCGCTGCCCACGAGTCAGGACATGCGATTCAGCATAACACAGGCTATTCCCCGCTAAGCATCCGAAATGCTATGGTTCCGGTCGTTAACATTGCATCCACATTGTCGTGGCCGTTATTGATCATTGGACTTATCGTCGGTGCAAGCTCTCCGAGCGGAGACTTGTTGTTTAATTTGGGCGTGCTGTTTTTCCTGGGTGTTGTATTATTCCACGCGGTGACGCTGCCGGTCGAGTTGAACGCCAGCAGTAGGGCTGTTGACCAGATGCAAGCGCTCAGAATTATCTATCCGGATGAAGTTGCAGGCAGCAAAAAGGTGCTTTCCGCTGCAGCAATGACATATATTGCCGCTTTGGCGATGGCTATTGCAAATCTTATCAGAATATTAATTTTAAGGAGGGACAGTTAAAATGGACGCAAACAGAAAGACCGCGTACAATACGTTGATGGATGTTGAGGTGAAATCCGCTTATTCCAATATAGCATTGAATCATAACATCATCTTGGGAAAACCGAGTTCGCCGGCTCTGGTCAGAGAAATGGTTTACGGAGTTTTGAAGAATAAGCTATTACTTGACTACATCATCGACAAACTGGTGACAAAAGGAATCGACAGCATTAAATTGTCGGATTTGACGATTCTGCGCATGGGCATCTATCAGCTTGGCTATATGAATTCGATTCCCGAATATGCCGCGGTAAATGAGAGCGTGTCATTGGCGAAACGCTTCAGCAGAGGCAGAGAGGGCTTTATCAACGCAACTCTTCGTTCCTATATCAACGACAGATATTCTCTGCAGCTTCCTGACAGAGAGGAAGACGAAGTTAAGTATCTTTCCGTAAAATATTCTTACAGCCCTTGGATTATCGAGACATGGCTCAAGGAGTACGACGTTACTTTCGTAGAGGAGCTGCTTGCAGCCGGAAACAAGACACCGGATCTTACAATCAGACTCAACTGGCTCAGAATCATGAAACCCGATTTGATCAGACTGCTTGAGGAAAAGGGTTTTGAAGTTAAGCAGGGCAAGCTCTGTGAAAACGCACTGCATGTCAAGGGCTCCGGTTTGTTGGAAAGCAATCTCTATCAAGAGGGAATGTTCTCCGTACAGGATGAGGCCTCTATGTTGGTGTCCGTAATGCTCGAGCCGAAACACGGTGACACCATCGTCGATGTATGTGCCGCACCGGGTGGCAAGACACTGGCAATAGCAGAGAGAATGAACAATACCGGACAGATCATCGCCATGGATATTTATAAGAGAAAGCTCGGCATCATCGACAGTGAAGCGAAGAGATTGGGCGTAAAGAATATCATTACTAAGACTTGGGATGCGACCAAAGTGGACAATGATTTGATTGAAAAGGCGGACAGAGTGCTCGTAGATGCACCTTGCTCGGGTCTCGGCGTGGTCAGAAGAAAACCTGAGATAAAGTACAAGAACAAGAGCACGGAGATAGAGATGCTGCCGAAGAAACAGCTTACAATCCTCAAGTCCTCCGCACGTTATGTAAAACCGGGTGGAGTGCTGATATACAGCACATGCACCATCAACAAAGCTGAAAATCAGGATGTAGTCGAAGAATTCCTCCGTACAAGTACCGATTTCAAGAAGATAGAGGCTATTCAGCTTCTGCCAAACGTGAACGATACCGATGGATTCTTTATCTGCAAGATGCAAAAGGAAGAAATTCTGTAATGATTCAAGTAGGTTTTAAAAGCAATAAGGGCGTAAAGCGTGTCAACAATGAAGACGCTTACTTTATTGTACCCTCCGAACAAGTTTACATCGTAGCCGACGGCGTAGGCGGAAACAAAGGAGGAGAGATAGCCTCAAGAACTGCTGTTGCATGTATTGCCGCATATATCAGAGAAAATCCGATCCAAGATATAAAAGAAGAAAGCAAACTGAAGGAATATTTCATAGCCTGCATGGAGCTGGCGAATAAACAGGTCTATACGTTTGCGCACAAGCATCCTGAGAACCTCGGCATGGCCACTACTGCGCTGATTGCTTACGTAACGGAAGATTCAGCCTACATTGTAAATGTGGGAGACAGCCGTGCATACATATGCAGAGATCGTAAGCTCAGTTGCGTGACGGTCGATCACACCTATGTGAACATCCTCCTGGAACAGGGCATAATCACAGAGGAGGAGGCCAGGAACCATCCTCAGAAAAATATGATCACGCGAGCGGTAGGCGGCGATGCCGTCATAGAACCGGATTTTTTCCGCGTCGATATTCAAAGCGGAGATGTGCTCCTGCTTTGCACGGACGGGCTCTACAGCGAGGTATCGGAGGAGACGATTACAACTCTCCTTACGGGACCGGGCACTATGCAGGAAATTGCCAACGCATTGGTTGATAAAGCCAATCGCAGCGGCGGCCGCGATAATATTACTTTAGTTTGTTTGAAGATTTAAGGGGGAGCGATATCGATGAGCAGCAGGCTACTTGCGGGACGATATGAATTGCTTGATAAAATCGGTGACGGGGGCATGGCTGTGGTCTACAAGGCCAGAGACAGACTGCTCAACCGTTACGTGGCAATTAAAATTTTAAAACCTCAGTTCGCTAAGGACTTGAAGTTTATTGAAAATTTCAGAAGGGAGTCACAGTCAGCGGCCAGCCTTTCTCATCCGAATATCGTTAACGTTTACGATGTAGGCCGGGAGGGAAACATCCATTACATAGTCATGGAGTTGATCGAGGGAGATATCCTAAGCGATATGATCCGAGAAAACGGTGGCTTGGGATGGAGGCGGTCCGTTGAAATCTGCAAGCAGATCGCTTCGGCACTCTCCTTTGCGCACAAAAACCACATTATTCACCGGGATGTAAAGCCGCACAATATTTTGATTACTCAGACCGGTACGGCGAAGATCACCGATTTCGGTATTGCACGCGCCTTGAATTCCTCAACCATTGTGGAGAGCACGGGTACGGTGATGGGCTCGGTGCACTATTTCTCGCCGGAACAGGCCAGAGGTGCGTATGTCGATGAAAAGTCGGACATCTATTCCCTGGGTATCGTTCTCTACGAAATGCTCACAGGCCGGGTGCCCTTCGATGCGGAGAACCCTGTTGCGGTCGCACTCAAACACATTAACGAACCGATGATGCCTCCGTCGAAGATTGCGCATGGGATACCGCCCGAGATCGAAGCAGTCGTTATGAAGGCTACCGATAAGATTCAAGTCAACAGATATGCCTCGGCCGACGATATGCTTCGGGCGCTTGAGGATGCGGAATTTGCGATTAATATGAGCAATGCCGCTGTGCCGACGGGAACGGCGGAACATTACGAAAATAACGAAGACGATATGGCAGAACACGCTGTCGTGCTTCATTATGAAGACAAAGAGCTGACAGCTGAGGAAAGTAAAAAGAAAAAGGGCAAGAAGAAAAAGCCGATGAATAAAAAGACTGTTCTTGCCATTGTGGCGGCTCTTGTCCTGGCAATCCCTTTAAGCTATTTTATTTCGAGCGAACTTCTCGGATTATCGTTCGGCGGCAAGTCGATAGAAGCACCGGATTTAAAGGGGATGACTCTCGAAGAGGCAGAGGAGGCGGTTGCCAAATATGATCTGGTCATCGAAGAAGAGGACCGGGTTTACAGTTATGACTATGATGAAGGTGAGATAGCATCCCAGAGCCCGCCGGGAGGAAGCTCGATCAAGAAGGGCAGCACGATTCGTGTCAGCATCAGCAAGGGGATGAAGGAGGGCACCGTTCCGAATGTTGAGGGAAAAGACTTTGAAAGTGCCGTAAAGGTTTTGGAAAAGTACGGATTCTCACTCGGCGAAGTTACGAGTGAAGCCAGCTCCCTGCCGAAGGATATCGTAATCAGCCAGAGCCCGAATGGCGGAGATGAAGCCTCCCCGGGCACACGAGTGAGAATCGTCGTCAGCTCGGGATCCGACGTTAAAGCCGGCGTAGTACCGAAAATCGTAGGTATGACCGTCGACGAAGCAAAGGAGGCGCTTGAAAAGGCGGGCTTAAAACCGGGAACGGCGAGCTACGGCACGAGTGACACCTATAATAAAAATATAGTCATGTGGCAGCAACATGCAGCCGGTACGGAGCTCAAGGAAGGCGATACTGTGGACTTCAAGGTCAGTCGCGGCAGCAATACCTCATCTCAGATCCCGCTCGTACTAAACTACAGCGACGCGCCTAACAGTGTCGTCTGGGTGACAGTGACGATCTCGGATGAATCCGGTACTCACAACGCAGTCACACGGGTGCAGCGCCTGCGCGACGACCCCGCCGATACGATTATGCTCAGCGGTGTCGGTGCCGGCACAGTGACGGTAATCTTCGACGATCGAATTTATATGAAGAAAAACGTTAACTTTGATACCGGAGAACTCTATTGATGAGAGAGAAACGAAAAGGAACAATTATTAAAGGCATCGCCGGCTTCTACTATGTCAAGGCCGGCGATGATCTCTATCAGTGCAAGGCTCGCGGTATCTTCAAGAAGGAGGGGATCGTTCCCACCGTAGGGGATATCGCGCATATTGAACTTCTTGAAGACGGTGACGCTTGGATTTACGAAATCGAGTTGCCACGCAAGAATATATTTATCAGGCCCGCAATTGCCAACGTCGACTGTTTTGTCACAGTCTTTGCGGCCGCGGAGCCTACCCCTAACCTGCGCATTATCGACAAATTCTTGGTCACAGCCGAGAAGAACCATGCCGATGTTATCCTTTGCCTAAACAAAATCGACATCGCTTCTCCGATCGATATCGCAGCAATCCGTGATATATACGAAGGCATCTATCCCGTGTGCTGTGTCAGTGCGGTCACGGAAACAGGGCTTGCGGAACTAAAGGAAGCCATGCGCGGTAAGGCCTGCGCATTTGCGGGGCCTTCCGGGGCAGGAAAGTCGACACTGCTGAATGCGCTCAACCCCAAAGCAGATGCGGAGACCGGCGTTATTTCGCAAAAGACCGGTCGCGGCAAGCACACAACGCGCCATGCGGAAATATTCGAGATGGAGTACGGAGGTACGGTTTTCGATACACCGGGCTTCACCTCATTTGAAATATTAGAATCGACAGAGCAAGAGTTGCAGCATCTGTATCCGGAATTTGAGCCCTTCTTGGGTAAGTGCAGATACGACGACTGTAAGCACCTGCGCGAGCCGGCCTGCGCTGTTCGCGAGGCGGTCTCATGCGGCGCCATCCAAAAGGAACGATACAAATCTTATGTGACGCAACTGTTGGAGATTCAAGAGAATGAAAGGAACAAATACCAATGAAACAACTCGCACCGTCCATATTGTCCGCTGATTTTTCCCGACTCGGCGCAGACGTCGCAGCCATCGAAGCCGGCGGCGCCGATGTAATTCACGTTGATGTGATGGATGGCCATTTCGTGCCAAACATCAGCTTCGGCGCGACGGTCATGAAGTCATTAGTCGGCAAGACCGCATTGCCGTTCGATGTCCATTTGATGATCGAAGATCCCGATAAATATGCGGCCGAATTCGTCACACCGCAGACAGAATTTATTACGGTGCATCAAGAGGCCTGTCGACATCTTCACAGAAGTGTGCAGCACATCAAGTCCATCGGAGTGAAAGCGGGTGTTTCCATCAATCCGGCGACTCCTGTGCATACGCTCGATTGTATATTGGGCGATGTGGACCTTGTCCTGATTATGAGCGTCAATCCGGGATTCGGAGGGCAAAAGCTCATATCTTCGGCACTTGATAAGATCGCTGAACTCGTGAAGGTCAGAGAAGAACGCGGGCTTTCCTTTGTCATCGAAATCGACGGCGGCATAACCCTCGATAACGTGAAGGCAATTGCGGATGCGGGCGTCGACATCATCGTAGCGGGCTCGGCCGTCTTCGGTAAAGAAGACATCGCAGAAGAAACGCGGAAGTTTAAAGATATTTTAAAATAAATTGCTTACAGACAATCGCCCGAGCGGGCGATTGTTTTTTGTGGCTGAGGGCATGCGTAAAATTTATCGGACCTCTTTTCCTTTTTTAATTCCAAAAACAGGAACTTTTCATATACTTAAACGTCAAACAGATAATGGACTTCGCGGGCAGCCGGAACGCCTGAGATGGGAGATCTTTTGGAAAACGAGAGGAGTGAGTATGAAAAAANNAGTCGCAATCGCGATGCTCGGTTTGCTTGCGGGTTGCGGGCAAGAGCAGAACAAGGGAGAAACACCGTCATTGACTTTGACACCGGAAACGATTCCTGTCATAGACGGAGCAACGGCACTGGCACCGTTCTATGAAGCTATGGCAGCCAAGCTCATGGGTATGGGCATCGACGAGGCGCGGCAGTATGTATTGTGCACTACTACAGAGGGAGCGTATCAAAATCTGATTTCGGGCAAGGCAGATATGATCTTTTGCTCGATGCCGTCGCGCGAGCAGCAGGAGAGCGCCGATGCGAACGGTATTGAATTTGAAATGACACCGTTTCTCAACGGCGGCTTTGTTTTCTTCGTCAACAAGGAAAATCCGGTCGATAGCTTGAGTGTGCAACAACTGCACGACATTTACGCCGGCAAGATTACCAACTGGAAACAGGTTGGCGGCAACGATGTCGATATTATAGCCTACCAGCGGCCGAATAACTCGGGCAGTCAGACAGGCATGTACGAATACGTCATTCCCGAGGATGAAATTATGGATGCGCCGACGGAAAAGAAGATAGCCGATATGGGAGGAATAATTGATGCGGTCGCAGCCTACGAAAATGCCGAGGGAGCTATCGGTTATTCATATTATTACTACGTGACGAGTATGCACTATACAGATCAAATTAAGCTCGTTTCCATCGACGGAATCGCGCCGAGCGATGAGACAATCGGTGATGGCACTTATCCGTTGATCAATCCTTCCTATGTAATTATAAATGCGGATACGCCGGAGGACAGCATACTCAGAGAAATCATCAAATGGATTTTGAGCGATGAGGGTAAGGCAACAGCCAAGGAGGCAGGCTATGTACCGCGGGAAGGCAAGTGACTCGATGCGTGTGTTCGCCGCAGTTCTGACAATTCTGTTGGCCACAGGCATGATGAGCGGGTGCGAGACCGGAGGAAGCGTCAAGTCTCAGCAGAAGACATCCTATCTGACGATCAACCCTATCGAAATCGCGGAGGTTTTCTCCGACAGTAAAGGAAATCCTCTTGAGGAGGAATTGCCGTGGCAGTTCGAATATGATGGTATGAGCGAGGAGGAACAGCTCAAATGGGCCGATGCGGATCTGTGGTTTCGGGGTAATTATCTCCGTATCAGCGGTCTCAAAGATGAGGTACTGCAAGAGAAGATCAATGACAGGATTAAGCAGCTCTTTCTCGACAATGTCGATTTTGTGCCGCCGTACAGGGGAATCAAGGCCTTGCTCGGAGAGGAGCCGCAAATCAATCGCGATACCGGCAGCGTATCGATGTACATGAATGTTCAAGGCAATTTCAACGATATTCTTTCAGTGGCATTATATTGCAGTGTGCCGTACATCCCGAAGGGGGCACCCGCGGAAGAATATACATCTGTCAATTGGGCTGTACCGCTGAACATCGATTTGCACACGGGTGAGGAAATTCCCATCACTGCACTGTTTTGCGACGATGTCGACGGCATCGAATATCTTAACGATTACTTACGTGATATTCTTTCAGCAAACAACGGAGAAGAAAATACGTGGGTCGTTGGCGACGAGTTCGTACTCAGTGCACCGTTCGAGACTTTCAAGGATACACAGAAGTACGCGCTGACATCTTCGGGAATCTTGCTGCTCTTCGACTATGACACGCCCGAGATATACAGTAACATGTGTTCACAGAGCCTCACCGTACCGTACAGTCCCGAGATGGCGATTCTCGAGCATTTTCTGAAAACCGAGGAAAATATTTATGTCTCCGATAAGCCTCGCGAAAAAAACCTGTTGTATTCACCTGATCGGATCGACAGGGAAGTGAGAAAGACGAGCGTTGAGGACGGCATCAATACAGATAAGACATTGCGTTGGCCTTCCAAACTGCCGCAACCTATTAAGGAACATTTGAAATCGTTGTATCAAGCGGACCTCGGCGCCGAAATTGCGGCGATGCAATCAGCTTACAGGAGAGCACAGGAAGAGCAAGGCAGTAACGCCGAAGCGACCTTATCTTATCGAATTGGCGTTACGCAGGCAGGCGATTTTGCGAATGTATATATCGATACATATGCTTCAGTGTACGGGTATGCCGGATCAAGCTTCAAAGAATACTATTTCAATGTGAATTCGCGCTACGAGGCATACGATATTACGGCAGATCAATTGAAGCCTGTGCAACTCAAAGATCTCTTCGCCGGTGATGCGGATGCGAAAAAGGCAATCAAAGCGGCCATGCTCGCCACACTGCGTGAGAGCCTGTCAACCGATGAGAAATACGAACGAAGAAATGTCGATGCCGATCTTGAAGAAAAAAATGCACAATTCGCCGATATTCTCTATGACAGAATCAACGGTGTTTCCGTGCAAACATCTTTCTTGCAGTTATCCTTTGATGGAGACTCTCAAGAGCTATCTGCGCTCTGTAAGGAAATCTACGGCGAGGGTGACGCGGACGGCATCGGTATCCCGTATACATTGGAATATAAATATTTTAACTGTGATAAGATGACAATCTTCAGATAAAGAGAATACAAACCGAAAGAGACAGACAGCATATTGTCTGTCTCNNTTTTTATTGAGGAGAGCATTCAAATAAATGTAAAATAATGGTTGACATGGAATAAAATATATGATAAATTCAAAATGTAAAAAAATGGTAATAACCGGAAAGGAACGATGATGAGGGGCAATGTAATAAAATCAATTTTGGGAATCGTCTTAATCGTCGCCTCGATAGCGGGCTTGTTTTACTGGGAATCTGTTGGCAGAGTACGGTGGACTATGGTAGAGGTGAAAGCGGCTGCTACCGATATCAAACAGGGGGTGCGGCTGACAGAAGAAATGGTGAAGACGATTCGTGTGCCGAAGGAGCAGCTCGTCGGCAGAGCAATTACCTCAATCTCGCGTAATCTGTCGGAGATTGGACGCGTTAAACAATTTATCCCCGCAAACTCGCAGCTGTCGGAGGATTTTTTTGAGACGGCTCAAGATGGCTTTGCGATTGGAAAGACGTTGTTCCAGATTAGGAGTGAGTGGATCGAATCGCGCAGCAGTTCCTTGCGTGCAGGCGATACGATTACGATTTACAGCAATGACGGAAGCCGCAACTTCGGACATTTTCACACGGCCTTCGTTAAGGATGAGAAGGATGGAGAGGTGACAGACGGAGAGAACGGCGAGTCGGAGTCGGATCTCCTCAATCGCAAGAACGCGGTCGCCGGCATCAGTCACCTTGAGATCTGGGCCGATCTGAACGAGTATGAATCAATCCGAACATTTGCACAGCAGGGAGGAACTCTGTTGATTGTGCAGGAAAGAGAGGCCGACATTGAGTAACATTTACGCATTTCACGGAGCCGACAGCAAGGTTGGAGTGACAATGACAGCACAGTCTGCGGCGCAGTGCCTTTCAGCCCGATATCCGCGCTCGAACGTCCTTTTCCTTGTCCTTGCAGGCAAGCAAAACTCGGAATATCTAAGGGGAAAGGATACGCCGATTGAGAAATTCAAGAGCAGACTTGACAGCGGGCTGCCGATTCGAAAGAGTGATCTGAGGCCGAGCGAGACATACAGCAATCTGTATGTAATCAGCGGTCTGACACAAGAACTCGACGAGCGCTACTATACACCGGAAACGGCCGAGCGCTTGCTTACTGATATGCACAGCCAATTCGATGTCATCATTATTGACAGCGGAAGCAGGCCGGACAGCGGGTTGGTTGTCGGAGGATTAATGTGTGCGACGAAAAAATATCTGGTACTCGCGCAGAGCGAGGCTGCCATGTGCAGATACGAACGCAACAGTGAGATTTATCGAAATATGGGACTGCGATTTGATCGCTTTATCGTAAACAAATATGCTGAGAAGGACCCGTATACCGTCGGCTATATAAGCAAGCGTCTCGGCGTGAACAAGGATATGATTGCGACTGTGGTGCTGTCAGAAATCGCTCGCAGGGCGGAGCGGGAGTACAAGACGCTCTTCGAATATAGCAACGGAAGGTATGCCGGAGATATCAGGGGGATAGCGGGAGAAATTGCGGCAGAGACGGGTCTCGAATCTGTCTGCAAAGAGGAGAGGCAAAATGGAAAAGTTTTATTTGGACGATTATTTAAAGCAAATGCAGCGACGGGAGCAGAGCGGTGAGACATTTGAAAGCCTTTGCAAGAAGATGGAGGCCGTTTTTCGCAAGGAATGGGAAGGGGATAAGGAGAATACTTCGGAGGTGCTCGAGCGCCAGAAGCGAGCCATCATTGGCTATGAGAAGGAGAGCAACTATTTTTTAAACAAGATAGAACAACTTATCCGCGAATGGAACGTTGAGGACGTCATGTTTCCTTACTGGTATCGTTCACTGGGTGAGGGAATCTTTCATGAGGTCTGGGGGATGGCGGGCATGGCGGAATGGTTTTACGAAAGCTACAGCACTTCCTCGTCGGCTAAGATTATAGGGGATAACATCTACTTTTTGAAGGAAGGCAAGATGGTCTGCATGCCACAGAAAATCGGCAAAGAGAGGCGAGAACAGCTTATACGTGCGCTGCTGATGTTGACACCGGAGGAACGACTCGACCGTGATTTCCATGAGGTCTACCTTTTGGACGGTACGCGCATAACCGTCTTTCGCAATCGAATGGTCAAGAAGGATCGCGAGAGCATTATCTTTCGCCGATACATCATTCCGTCCTATACATTTGAGGAGCAGGAGAGGCGAGGGACAGTGCCGCCGGAGAGCAGCGATTTGTTTCGCGCTATGGTGGCGGCCGGCTACAACGTCGTGATCAGTGGGGCTGTCAGGAGCTCAAAGACAACATTTCTCTCAACATGGCAGAGCTACGAGGACAGGAGCCTCGAGGGCGTGATGATAGAGACCGACGCCGAAATTCCTCTGCATACACTGATGCCGGGTGCACCCATAATACAGATACTCGCGGACGGGCCAAAGCTCGAGAGTATCATCAAGAACTTGTTGAGATCGGACGCGGACTATTTTATCATGGCAGAGGCCAGAGACGGTGTCGCTCTGGATACGGCCGTCAAGCTGGCCTCAAAAGGCACGAGACGTATGAAGATTACCTTTCACAGCCGAGAACCGTGCAATTTCCCATATGATGCCGCTGCCGAGATAGTCAAGGTTTACGGAGGCGATCTCGATTATAACGCGCGCAGGATAGCCGACAGTTTCGATTATATCTTCCATTTTATTCAGCTGCGCGACAAACGCAAAAAACGTCTTAAAGGTATTTACGAACTCTCTTACGATCGCGGTGAGACTTGGGGTATTCGCATAACGCCGATTTGTGAGTACGATTTCGACAGTGACAGCTGGCACTGGAAAAACTGCATATCCCGGGAAAAACTTGAAGTCGCTAAGGAGGAGGATGCGGCAGCCTGTGAGCAGATCGCGCTGCTTATGGAGCAATTGTTGAAGGAGGATCAAGAGGTATGAATATAGCCGGAAAAATCGTACATCTGATATTTGCGTTCCTGTTGGTGGCGGGGTTGGCAATCCTTTTTCAAAGCGCCTTTTTCAATCTGATCTCTCTTCTTCGTGCGCGACGCAGACTGCAGGTGCGCAAGCTCAGAGAGCATAGGAGCGGTGAGATGAAACGGCTCGATCTGCTGGTGAAGACTACTGTCAACAAGCGTCTGAGTGCCGAGCTGTATTTGATCTTTTCGGCGGTACTGTTCACGGCATCTTTGGCGACAGGTATGCGCAGTGTCGCTCTGTCGTATGCCTTTATCTCAGCGTTTGTTTTCACAGCTGTTCCATATCTGTTAATGCGCATTCGACTCGAGAACATCCGTCGCAAGAGCAGTTACGAAGGGGAGAGCTTTATCGCGGCATTGCTCTCATCGTATCGAATGTCATTCGGCAATATTTCTGAGGCAGTGGAACGATTGATTGACGATGAAAATATGCCTGCCAACTGCCAACGGCTCCTGCCTGACATCATCGTCAACATGCGCTCCTCAGGAAACACAGATGTACTGCGAGAATGTGCTGCAGGGGTTGCTTACGCGATAAACACGAATTGGAGCAGGATGACGGCATACAACATCGGCATGGCGGCGGCTTTTGGACTTGACATCTCATCGGCTTTGGAAAACATTCTCTCACAGCTCAAAGAGGCGCGATCCTTTGCAGAGGAACGCAAGCGACTCAACTCGGAATCGGNNCCTATCTCGGCACACTGCTGCTGTCGGTACAATTTTTGGGAACGGAGCTGCATACCTTTATACAGAATCAGTTCCTTACGCCACAGGGTTTTACTCTGATAACAGTATCTCTGTTTCTGTTTCTGTTCAACGTCGCCCTCTTGTCTGCCGTCAACAATAAGCAGTTCGATTTTTAGGAGGGAAGTATGCATTACATATATATCATGCACGTGCTGATCGTCTTCTGCTTTTTCGGAGGAATCAAGCTGCTGCTTGGCGGCACTGTGCATTTAAGGCGCCTGTCCAAANNTCGATTTGCAGCCATTGCCGGAGAGAAAAGCGTTCGATGTTTCGAATCGTTCGGCCCGTTCAAAAGTATTCGTGAGGAACGGGTCGACAAGGAAATCTATGAGGCGATGACTTTTATAGGAAACTTTACTGCCGCTACGGGCGGCAATGTCGGCAGCCAATTCATTCTTGAACAGCTTTCCTACAGAGAGAGCGTGCTCAAGGAGGCATACATTAAAGCGTTGGGATTCGTACGCCTCAACAAGCTGAAGGATGCAGAAAATGAAATTTTGCAGAAAGCGGATACCGAGGCTGGCCATGCACTGGCGGCTCTGATGCTCAATTGGGACAGAATGAAGCCCGATGAGCTGACGGAGATTCTTGAGACGCGCAGGAAGAGCATCCGCGAGATATATATAACCAGGAGAAAGAGGCGTGAGGAATTGTTGAGCGACATCATATACCTGCCTGTTGTGGCCAATGTATTTCTGATATTTATTAATTTTATCTATGTGGGTTATTTCATGCAGCAAAAAGAGTTGCTGAACATGATATTTTAGGAGGTAAACTATGAAACAAATTATCGTTTTGGTGGCGACTATAGTGCTCGGTATAGCAATCGGCGGATTTATCATCGGATTTTCCGATGACGCCGAAGAATTAGCGACCGGTACATCGGCAAGCATCAGCACCTTTGCGGATGAACTGGAGAGCATCTAAAGGGAAAGCGAGGGCGGATAATGAAACAGCTGATTGTGTTTTGCAGCAGCGTAGTGCTGGGCATCTTCATCTATCATTTGATTATGGGGGCACAGGATGATTCGATCATCAGCGGCCTGCACAATCTCTGGCAGGCGGGAATCGAGACGCGGACTTACGCGAAATAGGAGTATGAGATATGAAACAATTTATCGTGCTCATCGCCGTACTGCCCATCATGCTGGTATTTCTGTGCCAATTCACTTACGATCAGAAAACCGGTGAGAGCATCGCCTATATTCAAAGCGTCGTCTACGGAGCCAAGGAAGATGCCAAGCAGGAAGGCGCCTTCAGCGATGAGATTAAAAAACGTATTGTCAAGGATATTTCAAGCGGGCTTGACATTCCCGAGAATTATGTGACCGTGGAGACGGACTCGGGTGAGAAGAGGAGATATGCATTGGGGGAAGGGCGTCTGATCAATTACAAAGTCAGCGTGCGCCTGGATAATGTGATGGCCGGAGGAGGACTTATGGGGATAGACGAGAACAAGAATTATACGGTATATGTAATCGACAGTTATACCGCCAGTGAAAAGCTGTGAAGGTGTTGATCGTATTTTTGGGGACGCTGCTGATGTGCATAAGTTGTCTGACTTATCAGGCGGATGCCATTGCGTACAAGCATGACGTTGTGCTGCTAAAAGAGATGGCAGACGAGGCGGCTTGTCAGGCAGGATTGTGTGTCGACGAAGAGGCCTACGGCATAGGCGACTACCGCTTTGCATATGCGCGGGCGACGCAATACGCAGAGCAATATGTCGCTGCGCGGCAGAGTGCGCTTAAGGCTAAGCTTATCGGAGATATAGCCTGCAAGATCTCTTTTGAAGATGATGTCAAGGGGTATGAAAATAGCAACAGAGAACAAAAGCCGGCCGTCACGGTTCGATTGACCGCCGATACTGAGGACATGTTCCGTCTGGCTGTTTTGAAAAAAGAAAAAATACTTGCCTCCTCTCGTTATGAAATAGAAGCGTTCGGTGCAGAATAGCGGATATGGGAAGTTCGCAATGTAAGCGCGAGGGGCGTAATGAGGTTTCTTTTTGAAGAAAAAAGAGTATTGGCTGAAATAGCAAGATTGAGAGTATCCCTGTCAATCTTGTTGTTTTTTCTTGTACTGTTTACGGGTGCATTGGTCGCGGACGAGGTGACCTGTCGTTTCGGATGTGCGGAGGGCAGTGAATGTCGCAAAATTGGGTTGTTTACCTCTGAGGAACGTTTTTACGGCGAGAACGGAAATATAAAGTCGGTACATGCGCTCAATGATGTGAGACAGGGGGATATTTTGGTTTCGATGTCGACGCATACGCTCGGCTGGCGACACGGCCACTGCGGCATTGTCACCGGTGAAGCTCCCTGCGATACCGTGGAAGCGGCAATCTGGGGCAAACCGTCAAACAGGACGCATATGGAGCATTGGAAGAGCTACGGTGACCTTACACATCTGCGCGTAAAGGAGGATGTTGCCGCAAAGGCATTGACCTCTTGCGGTGTCGCGCGTGTCGAAGGCTTGAGCGCAGCGCAGCAACTCGGACAAATGGCGGCGGCCTTTGCCTCCGAATCCTGCGTGAATATTGCTTACTCTCCCTTGGCAGGTCTGAAAGAAAGCGAGTCCTTTTCATCCACACAGTGTGCGCACTTGATTTGGTACGTGTACCGACAATATGGGCTCGATCTCGACGGTGACGGCGGCAGAATCGTTACGCCGAAGGATATTCTCGCATGCAAATTGCTGGAGGAGATTCCTTGACCGAATTCGTGGTAAGTACTATAATAGATATCAGTGCTTTAAGGAGGAGAAAAATATGGCAAATTGTACACATGATTGCAGCTCATGCGGATCCGAATGCGGAGAAAGAAGCGAGCCGCAAATCGTGAAAGAACCACTTAATCAATTCAGCAGCGTTAAGAAAGTTATCGGCGTAGTATCGGGCAAGGGCGGTGTCGGCAAGTCGATGGTGACTTCCCTGTTGGCTGTAACAATGAAGCGTAAAGGAAATCGAGTCGCTATCCTTGACGCCGATATTACAGGCCCGTCAATACCGAAAATATTCGGCATCAACAAGAAGGCGACGGCCACAGAGACGGCGATTTTTCCGGAACAGACATCCACGGGCATCGATGTGATGTCGGTCAACTTGCTGCTCAACAGCCCCGACGACCCGGTCGTCTGGAGAGGACCTGTGATTGCGGGTGTGGTCACGCAGTTCTGGAAGGATGTTATCTGGGAGGATGAGGACTATATGTTCATCGACATGCCTCCGGGAACAGGTGATGTACCTTTGACGGTATTCCAATCCATTCCGATCGATGGAATTATCATCGTAACATCTCCGCAGGAACTCGTTTCCATGATTGTGGGTAAGGCAGCCAAGATGGCGGAGTTGATGGATGTGCCGGTGCTCGGTATCGTTGAGAACATGTCATATTATGTCTGCCCGGATTGCTCGACCCGGCATAAGATTTTCGGCGACAGCCATATTGAAGAGGTTGCGGCGCGCTACAATATCGAGAAGATTGCAAAGCTGCCTCTGGATTCCGCACTCACAAAACTGGCGGATGAAGGCAAGCTTGAAGAATTCACGGGAGACTGGCTCGACGAACTTGCGGAGAGCATAAAATAAAAGCCCTTTATATCGTTAAAAAACGCGCTTACGGAGAGCCGGGCAGACTCGCGAACGCGTTTTTTGACAGGACTGTTGCTATACAGATCAATACAAAAGGGCCTCGAGCAGTAATATTGATCCTGTTTCGAGGCCCTTTTGTTGTTATTCGGTTATTTTTTAATAAAGTCGGGTGCCGTTTCGGGCGTGAAGTAGAGGGCAAGTACCCTGTAGCCGTCCTTTGTTTGGATTGAACCATAATTCTCATCGTAGGTGCTTTCCGAGTAATACTCCGGTTGCACGTTTTGCAGCGAAACAATGTAGTATTCTTTCACACCCGGGAGCAGATAAGACTGTCCGTGCTCAAGAATATAGGCGATTTGACTGCGATCGGTGATGGTCTTGATTTCGTCCGATTTGATCGAGATGTCCTCACTCTTGGGATCGTCTTCAGAGCCTTTGGCCGGGTACTCATAAGTTACCGTTACAGCAGTGACGGCAGTGACATCCTGTGCGCGCAGTTGTGCGTAACCGCGTTCTTCGAGCCACTTGATGGTGTTGACATCGCTGCGCTTGATATCCAAGGTGATGGTCTGCGTCGAGTCTTTGTATTGCGCGTGCGGATATTCCAAGATAACTTGCGCGTAGCAGAGCTCGTTGGCCAAGTGTTCACTGTAGGTACGCGCTGCAAAGTCTCGGTCGAGCAAGGCGATAAAGGTATCGACGTCACTCTTATTGACGGTGAACGACGAATTCAGGTATTGCACCGTGATTGATTTTGGCGCACCGAAATTGACGTTTTTCAGCGAATAGAAATCCTTGAACTCCCGGGATTCGTAGAGAACGGCCATATATTCTTCAGCCGCCTGGTTGTACGGCAGCGGGTAGCTACGTGCCATGGAGCGCTTACCGTCTTTGTAGTAAGTGAGTACGGTCGTGGCGTTATAGTAGTAGTCGACTGCATCGGCATCCTTGAACCGGGCTTTGTTGTCGACGATATATCGGTGATATTGTTCGATGGTGGCTAAGGCAGCGGGGTCGGTAAATTGCAGTTGTTGACCGTTGCCGTAAAATTCGCTGTTGTAGCGGCCATCTTCTTGTGCGTTTACCCCTTGGATGGCACCTGCGTTGACCGTCGCGCCCGTAACGCCGGTTGCATTCGGCACGCGGTCCTCAAAACCTGTCAGGTCAAAGGACAGAGCGCAGACGAAGAATACAGCTGCCAGGCCGAAGACCAGAAAACTCTTGACGCTCTGCTTGTTGAAGATGCGCGGAGTTTTGTAGACCAGCATCCTCGCAATGATGAAAAGGATGAGCGCCCCTGCGGCCATACCCGCATACATGTAGGAATAGCTTTCATTGCTCATCGCGTAGAAATAGAATCCAAACAGCGACATTCCGAGGAACGCAATCAGATAGCAGAGCACCGGTACCATGAATCCGAAGATGACACCGTCGCCGGCTTTTTCGAGCTTGCGTTTGTAGTTCAGCACACCCGAGAAGACGACAAGCAAAACTATAATTGCGAGGTAGACGGCGGTCAGGCCGATACTGAACGGCTCGCCGCGCAACATGGCAAGCCACGGTAACAGGTTGAGCGTCTCTTCGTATCCCGGCACATAACCCCACAGGTATTGTTCAAAGTACATACAAAGTACCAAATGAATTGCCGGCACGAGGAAGCAAAGCGTAAAGGCCAAAAGCATTTGCAAGACAGAGTTTCCGACGACCATTCCGGCAAAGATTGCAACAACATAGATGAATGTCACCACAAGCACGGTTTGCCACAGCCAGCCCGCGACGGCGGCGTTTGTGAATATGTCAGGTCCGAATACCGGCTTATCTTGGGAATAGTATGTGATTTCATGCGTAGGTTTTGAAAGAAGGAAAAGCAGAATACCCGTTGCAAGAACCGGAATCATGCTCATCAACCAGCCGGAGATCAGGTTACTGTTGAACAGCCTTGCACGCGAGACGGGAAGGGCGTTCATATAGGTGACTGAGCTGGATTGCTGCAAATAGCGCAATACTACGACCGCTGCGGCAATCGGCATTAACAGATCCACCGCGGCAAAGAAGGGCTGCTGATTCTCGAGCGTCATTTTGATGTAGAATGACAGATTATTAATCTTACCGTAACTCATCAAAATCGGGAAAATGCCCGATAAGAAATAGACGAGAAATCCCAGCGCCGAAACAGCCCAGAACCTGCGAAAGTTTTCTTGTATGAGTGTCGGTGAGAAGTTAAAATATGATGCCTTGGATTTCATTGTCTGCACCTCCTAACTCATAGATGAAAATTTCTTCGAGCGACAGCGGCAGAATATCAAATACCGCGGGATCGCTCATGCCGATAATTTGCTCGACAGTTTCACGGTTGTTGCGGACGATTAACAAATCGACTGCACCGCGCGATTCTTTGTGCACAATGTTGAGTCCTGCATACGGATTCTCGACAGGCTTTGTGTAAGCCACCTGAATCTTATGAATGTCGCTTTTGAGTTCATCGAGGTCGCGTTCCATGACGAGATGCCCATTTGTGAGGATTCCGATGGAATCGCAGATACCCTCCATTTCCCTCAGGTTGTGAGAAGAAACGAGTACGGTCATGTCGCGCGCTGCCACATCATCGACGATGTACTTCCAGACGATCTTACGCACGATAGGATCGAGGCCGTCGATCGGTTCGTCGAGGATCAGCCAGTCGGGCATGATCGACATGTTCAGTGTGAAGGCTGCTTGCTTTTGCATCCCTTTGGAGAACTTCGACAGCTTTCTGCTTTTGTCCAGATTGAATTGTCTGCACATCGATTCAAAACGCTCCTCGTTCCAATTCGGATAGAGCTTACGCATGAAGACCGCCATTTCTTTAAGCGTATAGGACGCAAAGAAATAAAGGTCATCAGGGATGAAACCGATCCTGCGTTTTAAGTTCTCGTTGTCGCAGATGTTTTCGCCACCGATGATAATTTCCCCTGCATCGGGACGCAACACCCCCGTGATATGCTTGATAATCGTCGTTTTGCCCGAACCGTTCGTGCCTACAAGGCCATAGATAGAACCGGTACGGATGTTAAGAGAAAGATTGTCAAGCGCTTTGAATTTGTCGAAATACTTGTCGACATTTGATACTTGGATCATTTCCGATCGCTCCCTTCTTTAAAAATTCCGAAGACAAGCGTTTTTGCTTCCTGATCTGTGAGTCCTAGGTAGTGCAGCTCCTTGATGCAATTTTTGAGCTCACCCTTGATTGCCTCGATGCGCGCCGTATCCCTTTGGATTTGGCTCTTCTCGGAAACGAAAGTCCCGAGGCCTGAGACAATATAGATGTAGCCTTGTCGCTCAAGCTCCCTGTAAGCCTTTTGCACTGTGTTCGGATTGACGGTCAGGCTGTGCGAGAGTTCCCTCACGGAAGGTAACTTTTCCCCTTCTTTGAGAACTCCGGAAATGATCAGCTCCTTGAGGTTATCCATCACTTGCTCGTAAATGGATTTTCTGCTCTTTAAGTCAAGCTGAAACATCTATAAAAAACCCCCTTTAATGGTTTATGTGTCAAGTGTACTATGTGACATAGTACACTGTCAACTGTTTTTGAAATAATTTTTGCAAAAACACAAAAATATGATATAATATTTCAATTCATAGTAAAAAGAACGTTGTACAAAAGACAGAAAGGATACCGGCATGGATGAAAGAACACACGGGAGCGCTCAGGAGCATCGCGGAGGTTCAATCAGTGAACCCGATGAAAACGGCATAAGATATTTTGATGCCGGAGTGGGATATACAATTCCGGCATATTCCCAAGCGCCGTTAACAGCCAAGAAAAAAAGACCTCTATGGAAAAATCTGCTTATATTTGTGGGCATTTTGGCGGCAATATTTCTGGTCGCGATTTATGGGTTTGGCGAGTCAGGCAATTCCAAAGCAGCTGCGGTACCGTCAACAGAATATATCGCCGAGCTCCATGTGGAGGGTACGATTCAGAGCAAAAATACGGATACCTGGGGAAGAGCCGTGGGATATCAGCATGATTGGACAATGAATACAATAGATGAACTCATTAAAGACAAACGGAACCACGGCATTATTCTTTTTATAGACAGCCCGGGCGGCACTATATACGAGAGTGACGAGCTTTATTTGAAAATCAAGGAATATCAAGATAAGACCAAAAGGCCTGTCTATGCCGTTATGGGCAGTATGGCGGCCTCCGGCGGTTACTATATCTCGGCTCCGTGCGATAAAATTTACGCGAACAGGAATACTTGGACAGGATCTATCGGTGTGACTGTCGGTAATATTTACGATTTTTCGGAGTTTCTGAGCAAGTACGGCATCAAGGTCAAGACGATCACGTCGGGTCCCAACAAGGCCATGGGATCTAGCGTGCAGCCTATGAGTGCGGAAGAAGAAGCAATCTGGAGAAGTCTTGTCAACGAAGCATATTTGCAGTTTGTCGGCGTGGTTGCCGAGGGGCGCGGCTTCGATACGGCTTATGTCAAGAGCATTGCTGACGGCAGAATTTACAGCGCCTCACAGGCAAAGAATATTGGACTGATTGACAATATCGGAGGCGTAGACGAGGCTTATGCTCAGATGCTCAAACAGAACAAGATGACAAAAGACAGCTGTATCCTTGCTGACATGGAATTTGTCGGAGAAAGCAGCATATTCGACAGCCTGTTCACGAAACTCTCGGGCATAGCCAATTTGGGCAGCACCAATGAAGCAACAGTGATTTTGAATTTTGTTGAAGGGCAGGGCGGGTATCCCGCAAGCTACCTTTGTGAAGCTCTTGCGCAATAAAATCAGAATAAAAAATTATAAAATAAAAGAGAGGAGAACTGAATAATGACAACAAAAAAGAAAGCGGCGTACTTTATATGCAACGAACCTTCATGGGGGCATGTGGCACATATTATTTGGGATATCCTCGGGGAAGAAGGATATCTTGCGGAAGAGACGGATGTCATCTTCGACGGCAAGAGAGCGATGAAAAAGACAGATGAGGAAGGCAACGAGTTTTGGTATGTGCCCACTGATATAGCAATCTGCCGTGATTACCCGAGATATTTACCGGATTTAAATAAATACTTTGCAGATTTCGATATCACCGGCATGCTTACGTGGCATGAGGGAGAAAACGCTCCGTCCAATGTGTTGACCGTTCACTCTCTCGGAGATGTCAATTCCGGTGTATACGGACCGACCAGACCGCAGTACATGAGAAATTTGATGCGGGCAATCGATGAAAAAAGGAAAGAGCTGGGGCTCGAAGAATACAAGGTCGTTACGGAGGCTACGCATTGGTCCGGCGTATACGACGGAGAAGGCAATCCGAACCTGTTGCTCGAGTATCCGGTTGCTATGATGGATATAGAGGTCGGCAGCGATCCGAGCAGTTGGGAGAACAGTGATGCATGCCGTGCACTGGCACGTGCGACGACGGAAATATTTAAGAGTGACGGCAAGAAAGTTCACAACCTGCTCTGCGTAGGCGGTGTTCACTTTGAGCCCAACTTTGCCGAAGCGGCGCTTACAACATGGGGAGAAGAAGCCTTTGGCGTAACGCATATCATTGCAAATCAGTGGCTCGTAACCGGTGAATACGAGAACGAAGACGGCTTTGCCAAAGCGTGCAACTGCATCGAAGCGATAGAGGGCGGCGTCTCGGCCATTGTCTTCCATGACAAGATGAAAGCCTGCTATAAAGATTTGGTACGAGCTCTCGGCGAAAAGTACAATGTGCCGATTTACAAGCATCAGCGCTTGAGAAGGCCTGAGGAAATGGAGTTCGCAGACTGATTTTTAATATAAAATATGTCTTTCAAGCAAAATGGCTTGACAGGCATATTTTTTTGTGTTAAGGTAGTACGGTGTCAAGTGATTTTACTTGTCACAAAGTGAGGTGAGTCCTATGTTTGATAAGATAACCGAAACGAGCCTGCTGTACGATTTTTACGGCAGACTGCTTACGGAAAAACAGCGGGATGTGATGAACCTGTATCATCAGGAGAATTATTCGCTGTCAGAGATTTCGAATGAGTTCGGCGTTTCGAGGCAGGCGGTGCNNCAAACGCTTTGAAGAAAGCCGGGCGGCAATTAAAGAGATCGATAACAAACTGGGTTTACTCATTGGCGAACACTCAGACGACGCAGTTCTCAAGATCAGGCTGGAGAGCATAAAGGCGATTATAGACAATTTGGAAATATAGCGCTGTACGGGACGAGAAAGGATACTGATATGGCATTTGAGAATTTATCGGAAAAACTGCAGGGCGTTTNNAAATGGCATTTGAAGGACTATCGGAAAAACTGCAGGGCGTTTTTAAAAAACTGAAAGGCAAGGGTGTGCTGACCGAGGCTGATATCGATCAGGCGATGCGAGAAGTACGACTGGCCTTGCTCGAATCCGACGTAAACTTCAAGGTGGTCAAGGAATTCATAGCCTCCGTCAAGGAAAAAGCGCTCGGAGCGGAGATACACCAAAGCCTTAATCCGGCGCAGCAGGTAATTAAGATCGTCAACGACGAGCTTACGGAGTTGATGGGCGGTACGAGCAGCAAGTTAACATATTCCCCTCGCGGCTTCACTGTATTATTGATGGTGGGCTTGCAAGGTACAGGTAAGACAACCACCTGCGGTAAGCTGGCGGCGTATTTGAAGAAAAACGGAAAGAAACCTATGCTCTGCGCCTGCGATATTTACAGGCCTGCGGCTATAGATCAGCTCGAAGTGGTCGGCAAGGGCGTAGACACGCCGGTGTTTACGATGAGAGACTGCAAGGAGCCGGAGAAAATCGCACTGGCTGCAATGAAGGAAGCAGAGATTAAGGGATACGATGTGCTGATCGTCGATACGGCGGGACGTCTGCAGATAGACGATGCGCTTATGGAAGAACTGGTACGTATCAAAGCGGCTGTCAAGCCGCACGAAATACTGCTTGTTGTCGATGCACTTACCGGTCAGGATGCGGTCAATGCCGCCGAAGGCTTTAACGAACGCCTCGGTATCGACGGCATCATCATGACGAA
>DCTM01000030.1:0-66531 GCA_002329565.1 Firmicutes bacterium UBA1440 | reverse complement strand
ATGGCGAGCAGGATTCTCGGCATGGGCGACTTGCTGAGCTTGATAGAAAAGACGCAGGAAAACTATGATGACGAGCAAGCTGCCGAGCTTGAGAAGAAGATTCGCAAGAACGAGTTCACTCTGGAAGACTTTCTTGAACAGATGGGGCAAGTCAAGAACATGGGCGGCGTAGCCAAGCTGCTCGAGATGATCCCGGGTGTAAACGCAAATGCGGTTACCGGAGATCAGCTCAGTGAGTCGGAGCGCGAGTTCGTGATGATGGAGGCCATCATTCTGTCGATGACGCCTGCAGAGCGTAAAAATCCTTCGCTGCTCAACGCGAGCAGACGGAAGAGAATCGCTGCGGGTTCGGGACAGCCGGTATCGAAGATCAATCAATTGATCAAACGGTACGAGGAGGCGCGCAAGATGATGAAGCAGTTTACAGGCGGTAAGTTCAAACGGAACAAGATGTTTCGAGGTTTTTAGGTCATAAATTCAAAAAGAATTTAGATATAAACAAAAAATAATTATAAAATCCGGAGGAAGAAAAATGGTAAAGATCAGATTAAAGAGAATGGGTGCACACAAGAAGCCTTTTTACAGAATCGTAGTTGCTGATGCAAGATCGCCGAGAGACGGTAAGTTCATCGAAGAAATCGGATATTACAACCCGATGACTGAGCCGAAGGACATCAAGATCGACGAAGAAAAGGCAAAGAAATGGCTCAATGACGGTGCACAGCCGACAGAGACAGTTAAGACGCTCTTCAAGAAGTCCGGTATCATCGGATAGGAAAGCGGTGAAACAAAATGATGAGTTTGGTTGAAGCGATTGCCAAGTCACTCGTCGATAATCCCGATGCCGTAGAGGTAAAGGAAATTCCCGGCAAGCAGGGGACGGTTATTGAGCTGAAGGTGGCACCGGACGACATGGGTAAGGTGATCGGCAAGCAAGGCAGAATCGCCAAAGCAATCAGAACTGTGGTCAAAGCTGCGGCGACAAAGGCAAACAAAAAAGTATCGGTGGAAATTGTTCAATAATAACACACGGAATTCATTTGAGGCACATAACGCAATCGTATGTGCCTTCTTTGTACAAGAGAAAGAATAATGGAAAAGATAATTATAGGAAAAATTGTCAACGCGGTTGCGCTGAAGGGAGAGGTCAAGGTCTATCCGTATTCGGAATTGTCCCGATTTACGGAGCTGACAGATATTTACGTCGGTGAGCGCGTGCACAGGATAGAAAACGTCAGATATCAGGGGAACATGGTCATTCTCAAGTTGTCCGCGGTCGGCGACAGAAATGCCGCCGAAGCCCTGAAGGGGCTGGAGCTCGGGATTACCGAAGACGATCTGCCCGAGCTCCCCGCGGACACCTACTATGTACGTGACCTGATCGGAATGGACGTAATCGACGAGGGCGGCACGTTGCTTGGCAGAGTCAAGGACATCATTAAGAATACGGCGCAAGATCTGTACGAGATAGAACGGCAGAACGGTAAGATTTTATTGGTGCCGGGCGTCAAAGAGTTTATCGGCGATGTCGATTTTGACAAGCGCGAGATTCACGTTATGCTGCCCGAAGGTCTCTTGGAATTGCAGTGAGGCGAAGAATGAAAATAGATATATTGACGCTGTTTCCCGAGATGTTCGGGGCACTGTCTGAAAGCATGCTTGGAAAGGCTGCCGAAAAAGGCATCTTGGAGATAGCACTGACGAACATCAGGGACTACAGCACGAACAAGCATCACAAGGCCGACGACTATCCGTTCGGAGGAGGCGCGGGCATGGTGATGATGCCGCAGCCGATCTTTGACGCACTCGAGGCAATCGGAGCACAGGGCAAGCGGATTGTATATATGTCACCGCGCGGACACATCCTTAATCGCGACAAGATTGAGGAACTGGCGGCCGAGACCGAGCTGGTAATTCTCTGCGGGCATTATGAAGGCGTCGATCAGAGAGCGATTGATTACTGGAATATGGAAGAAATTTCGATTGGAGATTACATCCTCACGGGCGGTGAGCTGCCCGCGATGATACTGATTGACGCTGTCGCGCGCTTCCTTCCCGGAGTTTTAGCCGGTGAGGAGTCGGCTAAGGACGAGTCCGTGTATTCAGGCTTGTTGGAGTACCCCCAATATACGCAGCCGCGCAGCTTCCGCGGTCTCGATGTGCCGGAGGTACTGACGAGCGGCAATCACAAGCACATCGGGCTGTGGAAGCTCGAGCAGGCACTGCTCCTGACAAAGGCCCGTCGCCCGGAGCTCTTCGAGGCCTTTGTCCGCGCGGCCGAGCTGACAAAAGACGAAAAAAAGATTCTCCAAAAAATCATCGAACAGGACGGGCATACAGTTTACTAACAAACGCATTTATGATAAAATGGGAGATAACGGAGAAGAGTCGTAAGCATGAAAAAGAGCAGAAAACGAATCATCATATTATACATCGCCGCCGTGGCTATCCTCGGGGTGATCATTTACATTGTGCCGTCGGTCACAGGGGCGCTTACTCCGACAGTCGTGCTTCGTTACGATACCCTGCAAGTGACGGACGAGGAAGAATGCTACATCGTACGAAACGAAGAAGTATATTTGGCGGGAGCCGGCGGAAGTATAAATTACTACGCGAAAAACGGCACAAAGATCAGATCCGGCAGCACTGTTTTGGCTTTGACACACGATTCTCAGAGCGATAACGGAAAAAGCAAGTATGAGGACGTCATCACGAAGCTGAGCAACGCAGCGATTACCCAATCCGATTATCGCAGCAAATTCAACGGAATCGTTTCCTACTATGTCGACGGATTCGAAGCGGTGTTTAATCCCGATACGATAGAGGATTTGACGTACGATCAAATCAGAAAAAGCGATATCGGGGAGGTGCAAAATCTCACACGCAAGCATACCGCCAAAGGTGAACCGCTCTATAAGATTGTCGACAACAGCGCCTGGTACATTACCTGTTGGGTACACGAGGGCAGCATTGCCAAATACGAGCAGGGCAACATCGTGACCGTGCGTCTGCCGGAGGGCGACGTTAGGGCAACGATTGTTTCTATCCAAGAAGAACCGGATAACATGTGGCAGATTGTTCTGGAAACGAATCGATACTGCGAAAATTTTGATCAGCTTCGCAAGACAGAGGCAACGATCGTGACTGCCGAATACAGCGGGCTGATAATCCCCAACAAGAGCATTGCGGCTGTGAATGGACAGATTGGCGTTTACGTAAAGACAAAGACAGGCGACTATCAATTCGTGCCGATCAAGGTGATCACGAGTGACGGGGAAAACTCCGTAGCGGCGGAATCCTTGTATTATGACGCAGAAGGCAATCAAGTCAATACCGTTGAGGTATACGACGAGATTTTGAAAAATCCGGAGAAATAGAAACAGGAGTGTGGCAAGCTATGTCTATCAAAGAGAACATCAACCGTATTGTTGAAGAAAAAGAACATTTAGCGCGCGCGGCGGGCAGAAATCCCGATGAAATTCTCTTGTGTGCCGTCACAAAGACGAGAACAGCCGAGGAAATCAACGAAGCCATAGACTGCGGCATTACCGATATCGGTGAGAACAAGGTACAGGAGATACTCGACAAATACGACAAAGTTAAGCCCGTACGCTGGCACATGATCGGACATCTGCAGACGAACAAAGTAAAGTACATCATCGATAAAGTGTCTTTGATTCATTCCGTCGATTCCTTACGCTTAGCAGAGGAAATCGACAAGAGAGCAAGGCAACACGGAATAATCATGGATATCCTAATTCAAGTCAACGCGGCTATGGAGGAGAGCAAATTCGGAATTGCAGCTCAGGAAACCGATGACATGTTGCGTGCGATACTCGATAATTTTAAGAATATCAGAGTCTGCGGGTTGATGTGCATCGCACCGTTCGCAGAAGACCCAAAAGAGACAGCTGTCTATTTCAGAGAGGTGGCCAAGCTGTACAAGACTTACGCTGAGACAGAACACGATAATCTCTAATTCAAATATCTTTCGATGGGCATGTCGAATGACTATCGAGTCGCGATTGAGGAAGGCAGCAATCTGATTCGCATCGGGACGGCGATATTCGGAGAGAGAAATTACAATAAATAAAAAACCGGGGAGGAATAATTAAATGGGACTTTTTGATAAAATGAAGGATCTCGTTGGCATAGAAGAAGCAGATGACGATGAAATAACCGAAGAAGAGATCCAAGCGGCCGCCGATAAGATTGAAAGAAAATCAATGGATGCGAAGAAGAGCTATCCGACAAGCACGGTTGCGCGCGATAACAAAGTGACACCGATTGGCAGAGCTACGGTTACCGACAAGACGGGTACGTTTAAAATGATCATTATTGAACCGAAAAATTTCGATGAGTGCCCCAAGTTGGTCGACAACCTTAAGAGTAGAAAGCCCGTTATCATCAACCTCGAAAAGGTGGAGTCCGACGTAGCGCGCAAGATCTTCGACTTCCTGTCGGGTGCGACTTACGCGCTCAACGGCAATGTTCAGAAGATTGCCAACAACATTTTTGTATTTGCTCCGGAGAATGTGGATATCACGGCCTCGGTCGACCACAAGGGGATAGACTTCTCGGGGAACACCAAGAGCATATGGAGGTAAATTCTTATGATCACACCCCTCGATATCCAAAACAAAGAATTCTCTAAGGTTGTACGCGGCTATAAAGAAGAAGAAGTGGATGCATTTCTTGATTTAATCACTATCGATATGGAAAAGCTGCTGCAAGAAAACGCAGCTCTCAAGGAACAGCTGTCCAGAACCGCAGAAGATCTTACGAGATACAAGAGCTCAGAGGGCGCTGTGCTTGAGACATTGGAAGCAGCTAAGGCTTTGATGAGCGATATTTCGGGCAGCGCCGAAAGACGCGCTGAGATCCTCCTCAAAAATGCGGAACTCGATGCAGAACTGATTCAGCGTGAGGCGCGTGATTCCGTCGAGAGACTGAAGGAAGAGAGTGTTCGGCTAAAGAACAACCTCTCCGCGTTCAAGACGAAATACAGGAGCTTTCTCGAGTCTGAGCTCGAGCGCTTCGACACGCTCTCATATGAGTTGTTTTTCGATGTGGAAAGTTCCGGCAAGCAGGGCGGAACACCGATGGAAACCATTAAGGAAAGAAGACGCCTTGATGAAATTCACATGCCTGAAATTTCGGGCGAGCCGAGCAGCGACAAGACTATCGTGCTCAAAAAAATCGAAGATTAAAACGAAAGGGAAACGGGGCTTTTATGCCCCGTACTTTTTAAATGTACTATTTGTTGATTTTGGCCCTGGTGGCAGCCGATCAGGCATCCAAGGCCTATATTCGTTCCTGCATGATGCCGGGAGACTCAATACCCGTGATTTCGCAGGTGTTTCACATCACATACGTGCAGAACGCAGGAGCGGCCTTTTCAATCCTGCAAGGTGAGCAACTGCTGCTCAAGGTATTGCCTATTGCAGTCATTGTCGGAATGGTACTGTATCTGCAGTTAAAAGGAAAAAAGGAGCATTGGTCGCTCAGAACTGCGTTCTCATTGATAGTTGCAGGCGGTATCGGCAACCTTATTGACAGAATACGCTTTGGCTTTGTGGTGGATTTTTTTGACTTCCGGGTATTTCCTGTGTTCAACATAGCCGACATCGCCGTTTGCACGGGTTGCGGATTCCTAATCTTATACGTGCTCTTTTTTGAAAAGAGCGGCAAAGGCGGGATTTCATGAGAGAACAATTTATCGTATCCGAACAGCTGGACGGGAGCAGATTGGACATAGCCGTCTCCGAGACATTGCCGCAGATCTCACGCAACTTTGCTCAAAAGTTGATCGAGGAAGGGCGGGTGACGATAGCTGATGTTCCGTGTATCAGTAAAAAAGAAAAGCTTAAGGCAGGACAGTGCGTATCGGTCGATATGCCTGCACCGGTGGCGATCGAGGCGAAGCCTGAGGACATTGAGCTCAACATCGTATATGAGGATGATGACCTTCTGGTAGTCAATAAGCCGCAGGGTATGGTCGTGCATCCCGCTGCGGGTAACTACACAGGCACACTGGTCAATGCCGTTCTCAACCATTGCGGAGATTCTCTTTCGGGTGTCAATGGTGTCATACGGCCGGGGATCGTGCATAGAATTGACAAGGATACATCGGGCCTGCTGGTAGTTGCGAAGAACGACGCTTCCCACAATTCTTTGGCCAAGCAACTTGCGGAACACAGCATCAAGCGAGTATATCACGCTATAGTATACAACAATTTTATTGAAGATAAGGGAACAGTGGATATGCCCATCGGCAGAGATCCGAAGAACCGGTTGAGGCAGGCGGTGATTCCGCTTGTAAACGGAGAACTTAGGGCAGGCGCACGGCGCGCCGTTACACATTATTTCGTTGAGGAGCGATTTGGCAGATTCACCCACATTACCGCTCAACTCGAAACAGGGCGCACGCATCAAATTCGTGTACACATGGCATATATCAAGCATCCGTTGGCTGATGATCCTCTGTACGGACCCAAAAAAACCGCATTCGGCACCGGCGGACAGCTGTTGCACGCAGGTGTCTTGGGATTCGTCCACCCGCGTACCGGTGAATATATGGAATTCACGAGCCCGCTGCCGGCGGAGTTCGCAGCAATACTGGANNTGAGAGAGGGAAAATAACAGATGGAAAAAGTAAGCTTTAAGGGCGGTGCAATGCTGTCACCGCTGCCGCCTGCTATGGTATCCTGCGGCAAGGGCACTGACAAAAACATCCTCACAATCGCTTGGACGGGAATTATCAATTCCGATCCGCCGCTTACCTACGTATCTGTGCGCAAATCGCGACACTCCCACGACATCATTGCACGAGAGGGAGAGTTCGTCATAAATCTGCCAAACGAGGCACTCGCAAAGCAGTGTGACTTCTGCGGCGTTAAATCGGGAAGAGAGCTTGACAAGTGGAGCGAGATGTCGCTGACGCCGATGGAAGCCGATGAGGTCGGTTGCCCCTTGATCGAGGAGGCACCTGTCAATCTCGAATGTCGGGTCGTCGAGACGCGTGAATATCCGACACACGATATGTTCATTGCTGAAATCGTAAGGGTCCATGTCGATGCCAACCTGCTGAGCGGGACCGGTAAGATACGCTTGGATAAGGCAGGTTTACTTGCCTATTGCCACGGCGAATACTTCGGCATGAAGAGCAGTCCGCTGGGATCGTTCGGATTCTCGGTAATGAAGCCGAAGACGAAGAAGAGGAAGGACGCGCAACGACGAGCGAATCAAAGAGCTAAAGGTGGCCGTAATGTGTTTGAAAAATAAAGGCAAGGACAAAAATAGCCATGCTAAGGAAATGTAAAACTGCAAATATTGGGGATATTTTATCGGTCTGTCGGTGCTTTCACATAATTTACATTGCATCGATGATAACGGATGCTGAGGTCACGCCTTGTCGTCAAAAAAGTGGGATTTTTTGATGTATTCCAGACATTCCTCGCAAAGTGCGGTGTTCTTAAATGCTATTGTTGCAGCCTTTGCGCCGCAAATCAGGCAACTTTTGTTCATCATTTTCTCCTTAGACACTTTTTGACATTTCCTTAGCAATTATTATGTTACTGCAAAATAAAGGAATGTTCAATAAATTTTTAATTAAATGTAAAAATATGGCTTAAATATGTCAAGTTACAGTCCGTTTTTGTATTGAAGAGGGTATTACTATGGACTTGAAAAGCGAGATAACATTATTTCACAGCGGAAAATTATTTTGTGCTTATGAGATTCTCGGTGCGCATAAAACAACTCAGGAAGGTGAGACCGGCTATGTGTTTCGCGTATGGGCACCGAATGCCGCAGCGGTTTATGTGGTAGGTGACTTTAATGATTGGAATCTGACCCACGCTATGTACAAAATCTCGAAAGAAGGTCTCTGGGAGCTGTTTGTACCCGGATTGTGTATGTACGACAACTACAAGTATGCAATCGAAGATCGTACCGGTGTCATACGCCACAAGGCGGATCCCTACGGCTTTCACTCAGAACTGCGACCCAATACGGCGTCTAAGCTTTACAGCTTAGACGGCTACGAGTGGCGGGATGCGCAGTGGAGGGAGCGTCAGACTGTTGCCGATCCATACAGATCCCCGATAAATATCTATGAGGTGCACGCGGGATCTTGGCGGCGCTATGCGGACGGCAACTGTTTCAGTTATGTGAAGCTGGCTGAGGAGCTGATTCCCTATGTCAAAGAAATGGGCTATACCCATATAGAACTTATGCCTATTTCGGAGTATCCCTACGACGGATCGTGGGGCTATCAGATTTCGGGCTATTTTTCCGTTACTTCTCGCTACGGTACGCCGCACGAATTCATGGAATTTGTCGACAGCTGCCATGCGGCCGGAATAGGTGTGATCCTCGATTGGGTACCGGGACATTTTCCCAAGGATGCCGCAGGCTTATACTGCTTTGATGGGGGTGCCTGCTATGAATATGCCGATCCACGTAAAGGAGAACACAAGGAGTGGGGAACAATGGTCTTCGATTGGGGCAAAAATGAAGTGCAGAGCTTTCTGATCTCCAATGCCGTCTATTGGTTTGACAAATTTCATATAGACGGGCTCAGAGTGGACGCGGTAGCCTCCATGCTCTACCTCGATTATGGCCGCGAATACGGGCAGTGGCAAGCCAACCGCTACGGAGGCAATGAAAACCTCGAAGCAGTAGCATTTTTACGCGAGCTCAACAAGACCGTATTCGCCGAATTTCCTTACGCGCTGATGATAGCTGAGGAATCGACGGCTTGGCCGATGGTGACAAAGCCCGTCCACATTGGCGGTCTGGGATTTAATTTCAAATGGAATATGGGCTGGATGAACGACACTCTCTGCTATATGAGACAGGACAGCCTATTCCGCGGAGGTTGCCACAACAAAATGACATTCTCTATGACATACGCCTTTTCGGAGAACTTCATCCTGCCGCTTTCGCACGACGAGGTCGTGCATATGAAGGGATCTCTGGTCAACAAAATGCCGGGCGTATTATTGGATAAGCTCGCCAATCTCAGAGCTTATCTGACATATATGATATGCCATCCCGGAAAAAAACTGTTGTTCATGGGCGGGGAATTGGCACAGTTTTCGGAATGGAATTACCAAGGGAAGCTCGACTGGCATTTGCTCGAAATCCCCGAACATCGCTGCTTTCACACTTTCGTGCGAGACCTGAATCACCTATACAAGGCACAGCGCGCACTTTGGGAATGCGACACCGACTGGGACGGTTTCAGATGGGTTGACGCTGACAACAGCGACAGAAACCTGTTCTCTTTCCGGCGATTTGACAGGGATGGCAACGAATTGCTTATAATAGCGAATTTTTCGCCGATTTTTTATAAAAATCATTTACTGAAGATCGATCGAGAAGGAGAATATCACCTGTTGTTCTCCTCTGCGGACATATTATACGGCGGAGAAGGGGGCGCTCAGACTATTGCGGTCCTATGTGATGACCCGGACGAGGAGTCTTCGATGTCCTTATCTTTCGATATTCCGGGGTTTTCGACAAGCATATGGGAAAGAAAGAAGGAGGTGCAGTAATGTTGTTGAACACAACAAATAAGGAAATTATCGCTATGCTGCTGGCCGGTGGGCAAGGAAGCCGTCTCGGCGTTTTGACGGATCACGTAGCCAAACCGGCAGTTCCGTTTGGGGGAAAGTATAGGATTATTGACTTTCCGCTTTCTAACTGTGCAAACTCCGGCATTGATACTATCGGCGTTTTGACGCAATACAGACCTTTGGAACTGAACGCTTATATCGGTAACGGCCAGCCGTGGGATCTCGACAGGCTGTACGGCGGTGTCAGCATCCTGCCGCCGTATGTGAAGGGCAAGTCGGGTGAGTGGTACAAGGGAACTGCCAACGCCATCTATCAGAATATAAACTTCATAGAGCAGTACAACCCTAAGTATGTAATCATACTGTCGGGAGACCACGTGTATAAGATGAATTACGCCGATATGCTCAAATATCACAAGGAAAAACAAGCTGATTGCACTATAGCGGTCATCTCCGTACCCATAGAGGAGGCATCGCGTTTCGGAGTGATGAATGTCGATGAGAATCTGCGTATCTATGAATTTGAAGAGAAACCACCCGAGCCTAAGAGTAACCTGGCGTCGATGGGCGTATATATTTTCGATTGGAAAAAACTCAAGGAATACTTGATAAAGGACGAGGCTGACCCGGAATCGCAGAATGACTTCGGCAAGAACATCATTCCCGATATGCTTCAGGCAGGGGAAAACATGTATGCCTATGAATTCAAAGGATATTGGAAGGACGTCGGAACGATTGAGTCCCTGTGGGAGGCCAATATGGACATCATCAATCCGAATGTACCGATAGAGCTAAACGATCCGCCTTGGAGGATATATTCCAAGAACGACGTGCTTCCGCCACAGTATATCGGTGAGAATGCGATCCTGCGAAATTCTTATATTTCCGAAGGCTGCATTATCGACGGTGAAATCAACAACAGCATCATATTTCCCGGGGCGGTTATAGGACGGGGGGCTGTAGTCTCACATTCCGTGATCATGCCTAACGCGGCAGTCGAAGAAAAGGCGGTCGTCAGCTATGCGCTGATTTCCACCGGTGCAGTCATAGGTAACGAGGCAACGGTTGGAGACGAAGAATTAAATGAAAACGGCAGTCACAAGATTACTGTCGTAGGAGACGGTTTGTCTGTATCCCCCGGACGAAAGATTCCCGCCGGAGTGATTGTTTCGGATAACGTGTAGATTGGGAGGTGTGAGTATGAACAGTGTACTTGGAATTAATTTTTCCTATTCCGAAAACGTGAATCTCAGAGAGCTGACTCGGATTAGGACGCTCGCTTCTCTGCCAATCGGCGGAAAGTATCGCATTATAGACTTTGTGCTTTCAGGTTTCGTCAATGCGGGTATTTATGACGTTTCCGTAATCACGAAGAACAATTACCATTCCCTTGCGGACCATGTGGGTGCGGGCAAGGATTGGGATATGACGCGCAAGCGCGGTGGGCTGCGGATTCTGTCGCCGATGTCTAATGTGGAGTTCAATCCTCTGTCGACCGATATCTACAAGGGAACGCTCGACGCTCTGTATTGCCATATGAGCAGTATCAGGCGTTCGATGGCAGATTACGTGATTCTCACGGGCTCGAACATCGTTTGCTGTGAGATCGATTATAACGATTTATTGAAACAGCATATCGAAAATAATGCCGATATCACAGTTGTGTATGCTGAGTCGAGTCGTACCGACAAGAGAGTACNNGTTTAACATGCCGCTCGTATATATGGATAATACGGGCAGAATCACAGAGATTATGTTTAACGGCGATGATATTCGTTCGCAGGAAGAAAAGTGGGCGGTCGATATTTATGTAATCAAAAAGTCGCTGCTTGAGAGTATAGTAGCAGACAGTATCGCGGGGCACAAATACAGTTGGCATGCCGATGTACTGCAACGCTTGACTAAGACCTTGAATATCAGGGGATACGAATACAAGGGAGCGCTGTTGGAAATCAGCACTGTCTCGGGATACATGAAGGCAAATATGAATTTTTTGAAAGAAGATTTCCGCAGGGATATCTTCACAAAACCGATCTACACAAAGGTCAAGAACAGCGTGCCGGCACTATACGCTCCGGGCTGTTCGGTCAAAAATTGCCTTGTGTCAGACGGTTGCGTCATCGAAGGCAGTATAGAGAACTGCATCATTTCCAGAGGAGTAAAGATCGGTCGCGGCAGCGTGATCAAGAACAGCATTGTCATGCAGAATACAGAGGTTATGCAGAATGTGACTCTCGAGCACGTCATTTTGGATAAGGATGTCATAGTACGTGACGGCAAACGCATTGCCGGGCATGAAACCTACCCGGTAGTCGTCGAAAAGAAGACCATAATATAGCAAAGGAATTCATATGAATATATTGTTTATTTGTACAGAGGCCACGCCCTTTGCAAAATCGGGCGGGCTGGGAGACGTCATGGGCGCTTTGCCGCATGAGCTGATTGAGCGGGGCGTCAATGCCAAGGTGATGATGCCGCTTTACCGAAATATAAAGGCACAATATTTCTCTGACATGAAACAGGTGGCAGTATTCGATACCCATGTGTCGTGGCGCACGAAGTACTGCGGCCTTTACAGTATGGAATACAACGGAATTACATTTTTCTTTATAGACAACGAGGAATACTTTGCTCGCGACTCATACTACGGCTATTACGACGATGGTGAGCGCTTTGCCTACTTTTGCAATGCGGCCATGGATTGTCTGCCTCTTCTGCCGGATTTCAAGCCGCATATTCTGCACTGCAATGAGTGGCAGACCGCGCTGATTCCCGTGTATCTGAAAACACTGTATGCACAGAGCAAGTTGCACGAAGGTCTGCGCACTGTATTTACTATACACAATATCGAGTATCAGGGAAAATTCGGCAACGAAACCGGAGGCGATCTCTTCGGACTCTCCGAAGAGGGCCGGCGCATCTGCGAATACGCAGGCTGTATCAATCTGATGAAGGGTGCCATCGTGACCTGCGATAAGCTGACGACGGTAAGCCCAACCTATGCCCAAGAAATTAAGTACGGATATTTTGGTCGCGGTCTAGAGAACATAATAAAGGAAAACGAATATAAGCTCGTCGGTATTCTCAACGGGATAGACACAGAGCTGTTCAATCCGTGGACGGACAAGGCGATACATAAGAGCTATTCGCGTGCGACCAAGGCCGACAAGAGCGAGAACAAGGCGGCGTTGCGCCGCGACTGTGGGCTGGAAGAACGCGAGCACACGCCTATCATCGGCATGGTCACGCGACTCGTAGCTCATAAGGGTATCGATTTGGTCGTCAGCGTCTTCGATGAGCTGATGTGCGAGGACGTGCAGTTTGTTCTGCTCGGTTCGGGCGAAAAGCAGTACGAGGACTTCTTCCGCTCGATGGCGGAACGCTATCAGGGACGCGTGTGGGCAAACTGCTCCTTTTCATCCGAGATTGCGGGACGCATCTATGCGGGAGTCGATCTATTTTTGATGCCGTCGCTCAGCGAACCTTGCGGCCTGTCGCAAATGATCGCCGCCAAGTACGGTACTGTACCGATCGTACGAGCTACCGGAGGCCTTCAAGACAGTATTGTCCCGTACAATCCCGTTGAGAAGAGCGGCAACGGGGTTACGTTCGGACAAATCAACGCGCAGGATATGCTCGGTGCGGTCAAACGGGCAATCGCTCTCTATCACAGCCCTGCAGATTGGGATATCTTGACGGATAACGCCTTTGCCAGTGACTTTTCTTGGAGCAGAGGCGCGGAAAGATATTTGGAGGTATACGGAGGAATTGCGGATGGATACAGAGAAGAAACAACCCTATACGAAGGAAGAATTCAAAGCAAAGATCAGGAATAAACTGTTGCGCTATTTCGGCAAGGATGTTGAGACCGCTTCGGATGAGCAATTTTACACGGCTTCATGCAGAGTGATAAGAGATATTCTTTCTGAACTGTGGCTTAGGCATCACGATAAGGACAGCACGACGACGGAAAAGCAGGTTTACTATCTTTCGATGGAGTTTTTACCGGGAGCTTCACTGAAAAACAATGCCTTTAATTTCGGAATTGAAGATGTGCTTGAAGAAGCGCTCAATGACCTCGGTCGCAATCTCGAGGATTTGTATAAGCTGGATCCCGACGCAGGGCTTGGCAACGGAGGACTGGGACGCCTCGCCTCATGCTACCTCGATGCGGCAGCCGGGAGCGGTTATCTGGTTCACGGAATGTCGATTTGCTACGAGTACGGTATTTTCAAGCAGAGGATCGTCGATGGCAAGCAGATTGAAGAACCGGATCAGTGGCTCGATCGAGGAGGGTGCTGGCTGATTACAAAGAAGGAAGAAACCGAGGAAATTCACTTCGGAGGCAAGCTGGAGGAAGTTTGGGACGAACACGGTCATATGAAACTGATCCACAGAGACTATATGACCGTGCTGGCTGTGCCGCGCGACATGCTCATCAGCGGTTATAACAGCGAAATTGTAAACACACTGCGGCTTTGGCAATCGAAGTCGCCAATCAGCATCGACATGCAGTTGTTTGCTAAGGGTAAATATCTGCAGGCGATGGAGAAAAAACACAGGGCGGAGATTATTTCCAAGATACTCTATCCGGAGGATGCACATCGAGAAGGCAAGGAGTTGCGTATAATGCAGCAATATTTCTTCATCTCCGCGACGATTCAATTTTTGGCTCGCAAACACTTGAAGAAGTATGGCACACTCGATAACTTCCATGAAAAAAATGCCCTCCATATCAACGACACACATCCTGCCATGGCGATTCCGGAGCTGATGCGCGTGCTTATCGATACGTACGGCTACAGCTGGAACGAGGCTTGGAAAATTACCTGCAAAACCGTATCATATACAAATCATACCGTAATGCCGGAAGCGCTGGAGAAGTGGCCCGAAGATCTGTTTAAAGAATTGTTGCCGCGCATTCATTCAATTGTCAGAGAAATAGACAGGCGCTTTAATATAGAACTGTTCAAGCAGTATCCGAACGATGAGGCTTTGCGTCAGAGCATGGCTGTTGCTCGAGGCGGCACACTGCGCATGGCGAATCTCTGTGTCGTGGCCGCGCAAAAGGTCAACGGGGTATCCGAATTGCACAGCAACATTATTCGCGATGATCTGTTTCGCGGTTTTTCAGATATGATGCCGGATAAATTTACTAATATAACCAACGGCATAGCCTATCGAAGATGGCTCTGCCAGGCGAACCCGTTGCTCACCGAATTTATAAGTGAACTGATCGGAGAATCTTTCAAAAGCGATGCGCGGGCCTTGGAAAATCTGTTGGAGTTTGCCGATGACGGGGCAGTGCTTGACCGGTTGGCGAAAATCAAGAGGGCAAATAAGGCACGCCTCTCAGACTATATCTACCGTCACAACGGTATTGTCACCGATCCGGACTCGATATTCGACGTACAAGTTAAGCGCCTGCACGAATATAAAAGACAGCTTCTGAATATTTTTCACATTATTTATCTGTACAACCGGATTAAACAAAACCCGAATGTCGAGATACAACCGCGCACTTTTATTTTCGGAGCGAAGGCGGCTGCCGGATATTTCATGGCCAAACAGATTATCTCGCTGGCATGCAATCTTTCCGAAATGCTTGAGCGGGATGACGATGTGCGCGGCAGGATCAAAATAGCCTTCCTCGAGAATTATTCCGTATCCTTGTCCGAATTGATTATGCCGGCAGCAGAAATCTCAGAGCAGATCTCGCCGGCAGGCAAGGAGGCATCCGGAACGGGAAATATGAAGCTGATGATCAACGGCGCAATTACACTCGGAACCGAGGACGGTGCCAATGTGGAGATTCACAGAGCAGTCGGCGACGACAATATCTTTATCTTTGGGATGAATGCCGATCGGGTTGAGGCCGTGACGCGCTCAGGGCATTACAACCCGTGGGAATATATCAATGATTTCGATATCGCGGGCATCCTTTCGCTGATTAACTCGGGTATAAACGGCGTCAAATTCAGTGAGATTGCAAACTCTGTCGTCAGCGGTATGTTTGCGGACCGATATTTTGTATTGGCGGATTTTGATTCATATCGAAACGCGCAGGCTCGAGCGGCAGAAGTCTATAAGGACAGCAGACGTTGGAACAGGATGTCGCTCGTGAACATCGCCAAGGCAGGAATCTTCTCGGCCGACAGAGCCGTGGAAGAATATGCGCAAAAGATTTGGCATATTCGATCCGTATGCGAGGAGAATGACATATGATTCATTTTGATGCAAGGAGTGAAAGTCACAAGATGCCTTTCGGTGCGCTCGCCTGCGGGCAGAACGCCCGGTTTGAAATTGAGGCTTTACGTGACGGCAATGATGCCGTCGAAGCCTATCTGGTGATGGCGCTCGACGGTTGCGAGCCCGTATATATTTCGTTTTCGCGTCGCTCAGGCAATACTTTCGACTTTGACTGGCAGGCCCCCTTCAAGGGCCTGTTTTACTATCGTTTCAAGGTGGTTTATGAAGACGGATTCGCCGAAGAAAGTCGGCTGCAAGCATTGACCGTGTATGAGTGTGACTCCTTTGCCTATCCTGACTGGCTGCAGCAAGGGTTGATGTATCAGATCTTTCCGGATCGGTTTTGCCGCGGTAGCGACTTCGATGCGAAGCGTGCCGAAAACTTGTTGACGAGAGGTCGTTTTCTGAACCGGGAGTGGGGCGAATTACCTGAGCCGGGCAACGTCGACTTTTTCGGAGGAACGCTGGCGGGTATTGCTGAGCAGCTCGATTATCTTGCTGAACTGGGGGTAACTGTAATCTACCTCAATCCGATCTTTGCGGCCTTCTCCAACCACCGCTATGATACCGCCGATTATACGCGTATAGACCCTTTGTTGGGGACATACGAAGATTTTCGCAACCTCTGTTTGGCTGCGTCTGAGCGAGGGATGCGCATTATTGTGGACGGCGTTTTTAACCATACAGGCAGCGACAGTATTTACTTCAATAAAGAGAAGACGTACGGAGAAGGGGGAGCGTACAACGACCCGGATTCTACCTATTTCTCATGGTATACATTTTCAAAATATCCGCATGTGTATGATTGTTGGTGGGGCATCCATACTCTGCCCGCCGTAAATGAGGAGAACGAGAGCTATCAATACTTCATCTACGGTGACACACATTCTGTCGTGCGCACCGTGCTGGAAGCCGGCGCTTCCGGGATACGGCTCGATGTGGCGGACGAGCTGCCCGACGTGTTTATCGACGGCCTGCGCAGTGCCATGAAGGAGACGAAGAGCAACTCTGCCTTAATCGGAGAGGTTTGGGAAGATGCCTCGAATAAGATATCCTACGGGCAACGACGGCGTTATTTGCAGGGCGGGCAACTCGACAGCGTGATGAATTATCCCGTAAAAGACGCAATTATAGCTTTTCTGAACGGAGAAATTGACGCTGCGCGATTTATGGATACTGTCGAAAGCCTGCGCGAGAATTACCCCGCCGATGTGTTCTACGGACTGATGAACATCCTCGGCACGCACGACACGGCCCGCATACGTACAGTTTTAGGCAGCGATGCAAAGTTGTTTCAAGCAGTTATGCTGCAGATGTTCCTGCCCGGCATTCCTTGCATTTATTACGGTGACGAGCACGGGATGACCGGAGAACGCGACCCGTTCAACCGCGGCTGCTTTGAGCCCGAGAAGGCAGATGAAAAAGTTAAGAGCTTTTATAATAGGCTTCTCGCGTTTCGAAAGCAAATCGCCGGAATCGGTCACCCCTCGAAGCTTGGCGGATACACCTCCTTCCGCAGCTTTGGCGCTAAAGACGGCGTGTATCTCTTTACACGTGAGAACGAGGAGATGAGTCTGGTTGTGGCGGTCAACTGCGGATCGTATGCGGTCGTCGAACCGGAGTGGCATATTGATCGGATGCTCGCCGAGGGCCGCGCAACAGTTGACGACCGGGGCAACCTGCATCTGCCTTCCGGATCGTGCGCAGTAATGTATTGCAGCAAGAAATAAAAACACGAAAAATCCTACAATCTTTGATTGGAGAATTTTTTAAAAATCCGGGCAATATAAAAACATACAGCAAATCGGCCGAAAAAAGTTTGTTTACGGGGTTGACATTCTTGGTTTAGTGCGTTATTATATTAAAGTAGTAAAACAAAGAAAGGCGTGACGGGGTATGAAAATAGAAATCAAAGACGATAACGGAAAGGTTATTTTTGAGAAAAGCTTGGAAAAAAATTCGGATTATGAGTTGAATGTTTTGCAGGAAACGATTAATATGGATAAGATGAAAAGTGATTCCAAGCAGTTGGTCCCGTATCACTGATCAGCGATCGGATGCGCGTGAATATCACATATAATTTTCGTCAATGTTTTATTGACGAAAATTTTTTGCCTATATCAAAAAAGGGGATGAAGACAGGGATGGAGCAAGAGAAGATTTTTATCGGCAGCGAAGGCGCTCCCGCAGGGGCGGTATTTTGTTTTTCGACGAAGAGGGGCGGCGTAAGCGAAGGGATATACGAAAGTATGAATGTGGACCCGCGCAGGGGTGACAATCAAGAGCATGTGATTGAAAACTGCCGGCGCCTCGGCGCCGCTGCGGGTTTTGCCGCTGAGGATTTGGTGATGATCAATCAGGTGCACGGCGATACGATTATCAAAGCTGCGGCCGCAGACAGAGGTACCGGTCTTTTCAGGCCGATTGAAGCGGAGGCCGATGCTTTGATAACGGATTGTGAACACGTTGCTTTGACCGTGTTCACTGCCGATTGCACGCCGATTCTGCTTTACGACCCGGTGCGGCGGGCAATCGGCGCCGTGCACTCGGGCTGGCGCGGAACAGCGAGCGATATCGTCGGAAAGACAGTCTCGCGCATGAGCGCGGAATACGGCTGTAAGCCCTCCGTCATATATGCGGTGATAGGCCCGTGTATCAGCGCTTGCTGCTTTGAAACGGAAGGAGATGTGCCCGATGCAATGAGAGCGCAGCTCGGTGAAAGTGCAAACGCTGCAATCAATGTAACCGGTTCAAAATACCACGTCGATTTGAAGTTAATAAACAAACTCCTGCTCGAAAGAGCAGGAGTGGGAAATGTTGAAGTGATCAAGCATTGCACCGCTTGTGAAACCGATTTGTTCTGGTCGCACCGGCGGATGGGGCTCGAGAGAGGCTCTCTGGCGGCCGTGATCATGCTGACACGGACAGCTAATCCGTGCGCGGATTGACCCAAACCGTTCTGTTGTTGGTGAAGATCACCATGCCGGGTTTTGCGCCGTTTGGTTTCTTCACGTATTTGACAGGCACGTAGTCGACAGCCACATTCTCGGAGTTCTTACCTTTGCTGTGTTTGGCGGCGACAGCTGCGGCCGTGAATATGTCATCTTCGGAGAGGTCATCGAGGGCCTTCCCTTCGGTGAAGAGTATCACATGTGAACCGGGGATGTCCTTGGTATGAAACCAGATGTCGCGGCTCGAAGCCGATTTAAAGGTCAAAAAGTCGTTTTCCTTGTTGTTGCGCCCGGCCAGTATACGCAGGCCGCTCGATGTGCTGTATTCGTAAGGAGTGGGTTTCTTAATCTTCGTCGGCGGCGTGTTCTTGCGCCTCCTGAGATAGCCGGAGTCGATCAACTCAGCACGAATCTCTTCCAATTCTTCCGTGGCAGTCGCGTTCTCTATAAAACTTGTCACAGATTCCAAATATGCTATTTCCTGCTCCGCTTCCTCGAGGCGGAGCGTTTTTTCTTTGACGGCCGTATGCGCTTTGCCGTATTTTTTGAAGTAAGTCTGTGCATTCTTGGCCGGTGTGTGGCGGATGTCGAGCGGGATTTTGACTTCCTGTCCGTCGTAATAGTTTGTGAGAGTAACCTCGCGCGCTCCGGGCTTGATATTATGGATGTTCGCTGTCAGCAACTCGCCGAACAGCCGAAGCTCCTCCGAATTCTCTGCTGTGGCGATATCCTCACAAAGGCGTTGCTTTTTTAGATACAACTTTTGAAGAGCAGTGCGCACCGTCTTCTCGAGATCAGTGCTCTTCTGCTTGGCGATGCCGGCTCCAACTTTGTGGAGGAAGTAGTATTCCGTCATCTCGCTGACAGAGGGGAAAGTCAGTTTCTTGTAATATCCTTCATAGGCGTGCAGGGGAAAAATGTGAAAATCAACAGGTACATTATCTTTGCTTAAATAAACAGCCGGCTCATAGCTGCCCGCTGCGATGGCTTCGCGCATTGCACATACGAGAGCGAATGCGTCGCGCGCCGCCTCGTCATCACTCTTGTTTTCGCAAAGTTGTGCCAGATTTTCGGCGACGGCAGGTGAAATTCCCATTACGGAGGAGAGAAAGAGCTTGGCGAGGTTTGCTCTGCCCACGGCAACAATCGTATGGCAGTCGGCCTGCGTCAGGTCATCGAAGTCGGTCTTTCCTTGCGAAGGCGGATATTCATACAGCTTGCCCGGGAGCAACTGGCGTACGCGGTTGACGTCGATTGAGACTCGCTTGATACTGTCGACAATCTTTTCCGTAGTACAGTCTATAAGGACGATATTGCTGTGTTTGCCCATGATTTCGATGACGAGTCGCTTGTGCGCATCCATGCCGATTTCATCGACTGTACGTACATCGATTTCGAGAATTCTCTCACTCTGCACCTGACGAATTGCGGTGATACGACTGCCGCCAAGATGTTTGCGAAGCAGCATACAGAACGTCGGCGGGGCGGCGGGGTTTTCAAAATTGTTTTCGGTCAAATAAACCGCCGCCGCAGATGAAGAGCAGGAGATGCACAGCTTCCTGCGTTCTCCCTTTGCGTGGATGTGCAGAATCAGTCGGTCGCTGTCAGGCTGATAAATTTTCTCTATCTTACCGTTGGCAAGTGTCTCGTTAAGACCGCGTGCAAGCGCTTTCATTACAATACCGTCAAAAGCCATAAATTTCTCCTGTTCAATATTCTCAAAATACAAATGTTGGTGTATAATTGATTATACTACAACATAAGAGGAGAAACAATGCTATGATAAAGAGTATGACGGGGTTCGGCAAAGGTGAGTCCATTGACAGTAAGCGCAGCATCACAGCGGAAATCAAGGCCGTCAACCATCGCTATACGGATATTACCGTGAAAATGCCACGCAGATACGCCTTTGCAGAAGAGAAGATCAAGGCTGCCGTCAAGAAGATCGTCGCCAGAGGAAAGGTCGACGTATCGATCATAGTCGACTCCCTTGCAGACGGTGATACGACTATCCGGCTGAATACAGCCGTTGCTAAGCAATATTACAACAATTTGCAGGAATTGAAAGATTGCTTCGGAATGCAGGATTCTATTCGCCTCGAATTTTTGGCAGGGTTGCCGGACGTATTCAAGACGATACCGGACGTAGAGGATGAGGATGAGATTACAGCGAGTCTTTTGCAAGCGGTTGACGCGGCTTGCGCACGGCTTGATGAGATGCGTATCGCCGAAGGTGCGAAACTTGCCGAAGACCTTGTCATGCGAGGCAGTTTGATTCGAGAGATGACAACGCAGATTGCGGAAAAGTCCGATTTAGTGAAGGAAGCCTATATGATAAAGATCAGAGATCGTATAAAAGATCTGATCGGCGACAGCATCGAGATACCTGAGGATAGGATTTTACTCGAGGCTGCAATCTTCGCAGACAAGTGCAATATCACCGAAGAATTAGTGCGCCTGGACAGCCATATTATTCAGCTAAACAGCATCATCGCCGACGGCAAGCGCTCCGACGGCAAAAAGCTGGACTTCCTTGTACAGGAGATGAATAGGGAGGCGAATACCATCGGATCTAAGGCCAACGACATCGGCATCACAAATATTGTGCTTGAGATTAAGTCCGAAATCGAGAAAATAAGGGAACAGGTACAAAATATCGAATAGATTTGCATTCTGCACTTGAAAAGCGACCATCTCAATGCTATAATGTATATTCACATAAACATGCGGAGGGTTAACGAAAATGGTGAAAGGGCGCTTGTTCGTTATTTCCGGTCCGTCGGGTGTCGGCAAAGGAGCAATCTGTCACAAGCTGATTGCCGAGAAAGGTTTAAAGTTCTCGGTATCCATGACAACGCGTAAGCCGCGGGCGGGAGAAAAACACGGCGAGGATTATTATTTCGTATCGAAAGAGGAATTCAATGAAATTCGCAATCGAAACGGATTTTTGGAGTTTGCTGAGGTATATGGCAATTTTTACGGAACGCCGCGTCTTGAAATTAGCGAAGCGCTTGAAAGCGGCAGAGATGTACTGCTTGATATAGACACACAGGGGGCATTGAATGTACAAAAAACATGCGATGATGCAGTTTTTATTTTTATTCTCCCTCCATCGACTGCAGAGTTGAGAAGGCGAATCAAGGATCGCGGAACTGAGACGGAAGAATCCCTGAACAGGAGATTGTCCGCCGCGATACATGAGATTTCTTTATTGGCGCATTACGATTACTGCGTCGTTAATGACGATCTTGATGTTGCGGCGGCACAGGTCGGCGCTGTCATAGAAGCGGAGCGCCTCCGTGTACCTAAAGATACAAAGGATGTTACTGAGTTAATCGATCAATATAAAGGGGGAATTTAGATGTTATATCCATCTATCAATGAAATCAGAGAAAAAGCGGACAGCAGATACACCCTGGTTATCCTGGCTGCCAAGAGAGCCAGAGATATAATCGACGGCAAGCCGAAGCTTACAGAAGCGGAAACAGACAAGCCTGTTTCAATCGCTGCGAACGAAATCGCGGAAGATTTAATCACATACGTAAGAAACGCATAAACAGCAATTTTGTACAACGACCGGCAGCAATGCCGGTTTTTTTTGTCACAAAACGTGACGAATTGACTCGAAATTTGTCATGCGGCTGCTTGCAGGATAAGATACAATGAAAAGTGTTCGGAAAATTTTGACAGAGAGGTGGATTTGATTTGGAAGAAAAAGCATTCATTCCGATTGTAAAGGCGCGAGAAGCCGCAAAGATCTTCATTAAAGATATCCTGTATATCGAAAGCGACGGCAGAAAAATCGCGCTGAAGACGAGTGAAGAGGAGTACTGCATGTATGCAAAGATTATCGACATCGAAAAATTTTTGGATTTACGTTTTTACAGGTGCCACAGTCGATGTATAATAAACTTGGAAAAAGTGATTCATATGAAAAATCAATACATCATTTTTGAAGGAGGAGAGCAAATCTACATCTCCAGACAGAAGTTCACGGATACGATACGTTTCTATAAAGGGTATCTTTTAAAAAAGAAAGAATAAAATAAGTAAAAGAGCAAAAAACTCTTGCAAATTCAAGAGTTTTGTTGTACTATTATTTGTGGTCTCGCTATACGAGGCTAACAAAAAAATAACACGCCGGATTACTTGAAAAGCGGTGCCCGCAAGGGTTCTTTTCAGGGGAAATCCAGCGGAAGAAGAAACCGGGAGGAAAAAAACATGGCAGTAATTTCAATGAAACAGTTACTCGAAGCAGGTGTGCATTTCGGACACCAGACAAGAAGATGGAACCCTAAGATGGCTCCTTATATCTTCACAGAAAGAAACGGAATCTATNNTCATGAAGGAAGTCGGAGCTTCCGGCAAGCCGATCCTGTTCGTGGGAACGAAGAAACAGGCACAGCAGGCAATAGTGGACGAAGCAAAGAGATGCGGTATGTACTACGTAGCCGAAAGATGGCTCGGAGGCATGCTGACAAACTATAAAACAATTTCCACAAGAATTAAGAGATTAAACGACATCAAAACGATGGAGGCAGACGGCACATTCGAGAAACTCTCCAAGAAGGAAGTCATCAAGCTGAGACTCGAGCTCGAAAAGCTTGAAAAATTCTTGGGCGGTATCAAGGACATGAAGGGTATGCCGGGAGCAATCTTCGTCGTAGACCCAAAGAAGGAAAGAATCGCTGTTAAAGAAGCGAGAATCCTCGGAATTCCTATCGTCGGTATCGTAGACACAAACTGCGATCCGGATGATGTCGATTACATCATTCCGGCCAACGATGATGCTATCAGAGCGGTAAAACTGATCGCAAGCAAAATGGCGGATGCCGTTATCGAGGCAAATCAGGGCGAAAGCTTTGACGAAGGCCCGGCAACGACAGATGCAGCCGCAGAAGAAGCTGAAGGTGCTGACGATCTCGAGACCGAAACAGAAGAAGCATAGGAATCTGAAACGACAGAAAGTTTACAGGAGGAAAAAACAGATGGCAAATATTACTGCATCTATGGTAAAAGAACTGCGTGAAATGACAGGTGCCGGAATGATGGACTGCAAGAATGTTCTTGTTGAATCAGAAGGCGATATGGATAAGGCTATTGAGCTCTTGAGAGAAAAGGGTCTCGCAAAGGCAGCCAAAAAGGCAGGCAGAATCGCTGCCGAAGGTCTCGTAAAGCTTGCATTCTCTGCAGACTGCAAAAAAGCGGCTGTAATAGAAGTAAACTCGGAAACAGACTTTGTTGCCAAGAACGATGAGTTCGTTGAATTCGTAGGTAAGCTCGCTGATATGGCGATCGATGCCGAAGAAGATATGGATAAGTTTATGGCCCTGTCATACGGAACAGAAGGCACTGTAGCAGAAGTACTTAGCGCCAAGATTGCCAAAATCGGTGAAAATATGAACATCAGAAGATTTGCAAACTTCTCGGAGCCCGGTTGTGTATATGTGGGTTACATCCACGGCGCAGGTAAGATTGGTGTTATTATCGGTCTTGAAACGACAGCCTCCGCAGACGAAGTACAGGTTGTCGGCAAGGACGTTGCTATGCAGGTCGCTTCTATGAATCCGAAGTTTGTCGATGAGACTGCTGTAGATCCTGCTTGGCTTGAAGAAGAAAAGAAGATCGCTACACAGTTGCTTCTGAACGAAGGCAAAAAACCTGAAATGCTCGAAAAGATTATCCCGGGCAAGATGAAGGCTATTCTTAAAGAGGTATGCCTCGTAGATCAGAAGTTCGTAAAGAACAGCGATATGACAGTCGCTCAGTACGTCGACAGCGTCGCCAAGGAAATCGGCAAGCCGATCAAAGTCGTTTCCATGGTTCGCTTTGAGGTGGGCGAAGGCATCGAAAAGAAAGAAGAAGACTTCGCGGCTGAGGTTGCAAAGCAGATGGGAAACTAATCTCACAAAATAATCCGGATTTTATTTTTTGAGAATTGCGGCATAACTTGCAGTACTGCAAGTTATGCCGTTTTTTTGCATTTTGCAGAGATATCGCATGCTTCGACAGTTACCTGAGTACAAAAAATAAAGACAGCATAACAGCTGCTTATTAAGATATGATGGAAAAAATGAGAGATTTGATCGAATCTAATTTGCTGCTGTTTCATTTAAGTATTACGGATCAGCTGACAGGCATGTATAACCGTACATATTTTTATGAGAAAATTGAAAAGGAGACGGAAAACGCAGAGCGGAATAAGCAACCAATTACAGCAATGATTTTGGACATTGACCGTTTCAAAAGCATTAATGATACATACGGTCATTTGATCGGTGATGCAGTACTCGTAAAATGTTCTGAGACTATAATAAATTCTTTGCGGAAGCAGGATATTGCTTTTCGTTTAGGCGGAGATGAATTTTACGTTTTAATGCAAAATACAGCGATGGACGAAGCACTTGCGGCAGCAGAAAGATTATGAGCCAATATGGAAAACAGCGGGATCGGAATGGACCTTCCTGTGACAACAAGCATTGGTATTGCCGAGAAAATTTCCGGTGAATCATCCGATGATTGGTTTAAGAGATTGGATCAGGCCTTATATAAAGCTAAAATTAAATCAGGAAATCAGGTTGCAAGATAATATTTTGAAGGCACTGATATTGATGAGTTTTACAAGAGATTACAAGCATCCAAAAGGACCGGTTGCTATAATAGAAAGTGACAAAATGAGGAGTAACAGACAGTAAAGAAAGACCATAACGTAGGCGAATACCTATGATGTGGTCTGTTTCTTTGTGGTTACCGCCTGAAGACGTCACTAAAAATCTTTTACGAAAAAAATTCCAAGTAAAGTACCTTGAAGGCAGTCGTGTTCTTCTTTCTTTATGATTATGATTTCCCCCGCAGTTTTTTCGTCGGACGGCGCGGGGTGAGGTTGCGCATCGGCAGGTGATGCAGATAGCGGTACAGCTCTTCTTCGTCTTGAATTTCCAAGCCGCGTTCACCTGCTAAGCCCTCAATGTGATGCACGAATTCATGGTAGAGCGTCTCACGCAGCTCCCGTTTCCAGACGCGATTGCTGTCGTTGCCGAACAGCTCGCAAAAAGAGCCGTAGTAAATGACGATATAGCGCCCCATAACGTAATCATTGCAATATTCTCCCAAGACAAAGAGGTCGTCGTCGACGGCTTCTTCGCTGATTAAGGTATCAGGCAACAACAAAATGCCGCCGTTGAGCTCATTGTAAAGCTCTGCGGGCAAGCCTTCGGCCAGCTCCTCCAAATAGTCTTGCACTTCATCAATCGTCATCATAGTCTGTCTCGCTCACCACACTATAAGGCAGAGTCGAGCTCTGCTTGCAGGTATTCCTGCAGCTTGCGCAGAGGCATGAGTTCCATCTTTTCTTTCTGTTTTTTGTCAGGCTTCATGTCAAGAGTTCTTTTGCTGATAATCTCATAATCCAGATAATATTTCTTCTTATCTATTTTCCTTACCAGCACGGCAACGTTTTTTACAGCCTCGCTATTTAGATCAACCTCAGCGATTCTGGCCAATAAGGCTTTACAAATTTCCAAATAATCTTGTTGCAGCATTTCGTTCTCCTTCCCGGTGATATATATACATACAATGATATCATATCTGAAGCATTGCTGTCACTCACTTCTTTTCATTGTTTAAAAGTTGCTGCAATCCCCCTTTCTCAATTGACAGACATTTTAAGTGATGTATAATAGAAAAGGATTAAAAAACGGAAAAGGAGAGCCCTCATGAATTATAATGAAGTGATGCAGAATGCCAAGAAATTGGTAAACGGTAAATGTAAAGCTTGTGACGTGTGTAACGGGCTGGCCTGCGGATTTACAATGCCGGGGCCGGGATGCAGACCGCCGTACAATACCGCTGCACGCAATTTTGCAAAATGGCAGGATGTTCTTTTGAATATGGACAATATCTATGCCAAGGGTAATATCGATACTACGTTTACACTCTTCGGACGCGAGTTCGATTTGCCTGTAATAGCAGCGCCGATCGGTGCACCGCAACTGCATTTCTCGGATAAGTACACGGAAGAACTCGAATACGATCTCGAGGCGATGCAGGGATGCGCAGAGAGCAACATCGCCGGAAGCTATTGGGTCGGTTTTGAAGAGGATACGTATATAAGAAAGTTAGAGGCTATCAAAGCAGCGGATTTCGGCGGATTTTTAATTCCTGCGATTAAGCCGTTTGCCAACGAAAAGGCGAAAAGATACCTCGACCTCTGTCGCAAATATAACATGCCGGCAGTGCTCATGGATATTGACGGCGCAGGGCTTCCTATGTTCAAGGAAAATGCTGACGACTCGGGATGCAAGAGTATCGAGAGTCTCCGTATGCTGAGAGAGTACGCGGGGATACCTTTCATCCTCAAGGGAATCATGACGGTCAAAGGTGCAAAGAAGGCCCTCGAGGCAGGTTTTGATACGATAGTTGTCTCCAATCACGGCGGACGTGTTCTCAGTTGCCTGCCGTCGACAGCAGAAGTGTTGGAGGAAATCTGCGACGCAGTCGGCGACAAGATGACGATACTCGTAGACGGCGGCATACGCACAGGTTATGACGTGTTCAAGGCGCTTGCACTGGGTGCTGACGGAGTTCTGATCGCAAGGACAATCTCCACGGCGGTTGTAGGAGGCGGCAAGGACGGTGTAGGCGCCTATATGGAAGCAATCAAGAAGGATCTCTGCGACGCGATGGAAATGTGCGGGGCCAACAGCCTTGCCGAAATCGATCGCAGCATGGTAAGAGTCATTCGTTAATTTGCGGCCGGCTTTTGCTGCCGGTATAGCGGATGCAGAATCAGGCAGAGTGCGGCTTAAATATTTGATAAATCAACAAAAAAGAGGAGAAGACATGGAATCACAAAATGAAGGGTCACGGCATCTGCGCCGTACCCTGCGCGCAAGACATACAGGAATGATTGCAATCGGAGGAGCGATCGGAACGGGACTTTTTGTGGCCCTCGGCGATTCGCTCAGCACAGCCGGCCCCGGAGGGGCACTGGCGGCCTATGCCGCAATCGGCGTGATGGTATATTTTTTAATGATGAGTCTCGGCGAGATGGCCGCCTATATGCCGGTGGCAGGCTCCTTTGGGACATATGCGACGAAATTTGTTGACCCTGCGTTTGGATTTGCGTTGGGATGGAATTATTGGTACAACTGGGCAATCACCATTGCTGCTGAACTGGTGGCGGCTTCGATGGTAATCAAATTTTGGTTGCCCGGTACGAGTTCAGTAATGTGGAGTGCACTGTTCCTGGCAATCTTGATTTGTCTGAACATTTTTTCTGCACGCGTATACGGTGAGAGTGAATTCTGGTTCGCGGGTATTAAAGTGGCGACGATTATCATCTTTCTGATTGTGGGCCTGCTGATGATTATCGGTATTATGGGCGGAAAACCGACGGGGTTTGAAAATTGGACGACGGGAGACGCTCCATTCGTCGGCGGCGGAGCCGCTATTCTCGGCATTTTTATGGTTGCGGGATTTTCGTTCCAAGGAACGGAACTCGTCGGTATCACTGCGGGAGAGAGCGCAGATCCGGAAAAAGATCTGCCGCGCGCTGTCAAAAGCGTATTCTGGAGAATTTTATTGTTCTATATCGGGGCAATCTTTGTAGTCGGCTGTATCATTCCTTACACCGATCCGAACCTGTTGAACACGGACATCTCGGATATTTCGGTATCGCCGTTTACACTGGTATTTGAACGGGCAGGGTTCGCAGTCGCCGCTTCGTTTATGAATGCGATTATCCTGACTTCGGTGTTGTCAGCGGGTAACTCGGGGTTGTACGCTTCCTCGCGTATGCTCTATGCGTTGGCCGAAGAGGGTAAAGCGCCGAAATTGTTCGCCAAGCTGAGCAAGAACGGTGTACCTATCAACGCGATGATTGCGACAGTTCTTATTGCATCCGCTTGTTTCCTGACATCCCCTTCGGGTGACGGTCCTGTGTATGTATGGCTGGTAAACGCTTCGGGCTTGGCAGGATTCATCGCATGGCTGGGCATTGCAATCAGCCACTACAAGTTCAGGAAAGCCTTCCTTGCACAGGGTCACAGCTTGGATGAATTGCCGTTCAAATCGAAATGGTATCCGTTCGGACCGGTCTTCGCTATGGCTTTGTGCCTGATCGTCATCATCGGGCAGGGAACATCAGCGTTCTCCGCGGGCGGTATCAACTGGCTCGGTGTGCTGGTTTCCTATATTGGCATTCCGCTGTTCCTGTTGCTTTACTTCGGCTATAAAATCGTCAATAAGACGAAGTCCGTAAAGCCGGAAGAGGCAGACCTCGACAGAGGCTATGTAAAATAAGACAAGTAACTTTGAAAACGGAAAAGTTGCGGTAATCTTTTATGAATCAAAAATCGAAGGAAAGACAGAGAAAGATACATTACAAAGCAGATCGTAAAGAGAGCAATGGGCGCATGCTGTCGAAGTCAAGAATTGCCAAAATCCTTGGCATCACAGCGGCGCTGATTGCGGTTGTTGTATTTGCAGCTGTACAATATACCGTACGTGCGGAACAGCGAGAGGCAGATGCAACGGCCGAGCGTATTTTTGAAATTGCGCAGGCCGGGATGGATGCGGCTCGGACGGCAGGCGAGTTGCAGACTTTTCGTCAAGAAGCCTCAGTAGATGATCTGGGCACTTTGATGAACGACAGACCGGGCGATTTGCCTAAGGCCGATTGGCCTGAGAAGGAAAACGATCGCTATTATTACATAAGATACAATCCGGGTGATGAGGCGCTTCTGCATAGCAGTATCTTGCAGTACTTATTGCCGGAAGATGAGCTTGATGCCTCAGTGCGTGAGCAGGGCGCATATATTATCGAATACAATCTAAAGAATGCATTTATCTACAGCGTCTTTTACACAGCGGACAAGGATGATTTTTCCTACGACGATGTGCAGAAGTTGTCGGCTGCGAACGGTCGTGCGGCGGGCAGTATAGGCGAAAGTGCGAGGAGAAGCTTTCGCATCGACGGAAAGAAGGTCATTGTGGGTTATTACGGCGGCCCTTCGGTCGTCGACACTGAAGGCAAGAGTTTGGAACAACCCGTGATGACCGTAAAAAACGGCGATATTTTGCAGCTTGAAATCGCGGACTGCAATTACTTTCTCCCATCGGAGAATCCCGATGAGTTGCTCTGTACGAAGATGACGCTTCACATCAAAGGAAAGCAGAGCAAGGCGGAGAAGCGGGTTGAGTTTTTACTGGATGATAATGAGAACGAACCAAAGAAAAAATTCCTAACAGGGCAAGAATGGTGGAGCGTGGAAAAAACGGACTATGCCATCGACGGGAAAGAGATTCCGGCGATGTTATATACCGTAACTCTCGATAATATCACCGTTGCGGGAATGCATTTTGCCGACCTGTTCCCTGAGTTGCTCCCCGGGGAGGATATCATTGTGACTGCTGAACTGACGAGTAAAAATACTTCCTTGGAAGGAAGCAACTCACAGGTCACTGTCAACAGCCTGTTTGGCTCTGTTTCCGCACATCGGGGCATATCATCAGAATCGCTGGGAACCGCAGAAATATACAACGTAAGACACTTGGAAAATCTCGACAGCGGCATATCGGGATTGCCGACAGAGCTTAATGACGGAAAAGCAGAGGGTACGAAAAGCGTGAAATATCTGATCGGCAATGTGAATCAGACGGGCGATATCGATTGGGAAACATTCCAAAAGGCGTGCGGCAGCGGAATGATCTACGCTGTCGGAGATACACAGAGCGACCGCGGTATCTTACTGAGCAACGGTTATTACGGCATTAAAAATGAAGCTCTCATATCATATAAAGGTAACGGACATTCGGTAAAAAACCTCGTTATCGTTACGCCTCAGAGTGATGCCGGTATGTTTCGAGCCTTTGAAGGAAGCGGAGAATTGGAGATCGAGGACCTGAATTTGGAGAATATTACCGCGAAAGGTGACAATGCAGGTGCTTTGATCGGTTCGATTTCCGGCAAAAAGGTTACAATTACGAATATTGCGGCTGATTCGTTGAAGATTACAGCTAACGGCAGAGGCCATGCCGGAGGACTCGTAGGATCTTTGTCGGGAAAAGGCCGCGTAAATCTCGATGAAATCAAAGTAGGGGGCATCTATGCGGAAGCCTTTGTCGACGGCAGTTTCGGCGGCTTGATCGGTGCGGTGACTTCGGGAGGAGCTTACATAGAAGGGGCGCTCGTTACGGGTGTTACGGCGAGGATTTCAGGAGAAGGTGATGCCGGCGGCTTGACGGGAACGATTTACGACACAGGCACTGTCAGGATAGACGGATGTGCGGCGGCAGATCTCGACATGGCGGTCTTGGGTTTGGGAAACTGCGGCGGTATTATCGGACGGATTACAGGAATGCCGATCGTGCATGTACGGAACACATATGCCGGCGGAAGGAACGGCGGTTTCAATGTATATGCCGGTTCCGGAGATGCCGGAGGTTTTATCGGAACGATTTCCGGTGATACAAAGATGCGGGTGGAGTTCACCGGCTGTTATTCCAGCTGCTCGGTCAGCGGATCGACTGACACGGGCGGCTTTGTCGGAGCTGATATGCTTCAGAAAACCTCTTACAAAAGCTGCTATGCCATCGGTCGCATTTCCTCGGGCGGAGGGACCTTTGCGGGTAAGATGAGCGGCGGAAGAGTCAGCGATGTGTACGTCCTTGACGGAATCAACGGAGATTTGCCGACGGTGAAGACAGGCAGCAATGTCGGCAGCATTGAAAAGCGGAGCAACTCACAGATGAAAGAGGAAGGAAATGCACGAACCGAGACGCACACCTTTGATGAAGCTCTGCTTGGAAAGGTCTACCCTTTTAAGACCGTCAATAAAGTGGGCATGACCGGGGAAAACGTTCCGGGCGTTCACTACGGCGACTGGCCGAATATATAAAGGCTTGATTTTATAGTATCTTCCGACGAGAACGGAAAATGTGAATATCCGAAATCAAGAAAAATCCCCTTGCACATGCAGGGGATTTTTGATGTCGGGAGTTCTAAGCGACGCTACAGATCAAACGATGGATTGATAGCGTAGAAGTTCTTGGAATTCAAATTGTCCTGTACGATTCTCAGTGCTTCGCCGAATCTCTGGAAATGGACGATCTCGCGTTCGCGCAGGAACTTGATTGGCTCGATGATGTCGGGATCGTCTACGAGTCTCAATATGTTGTCGTAAGTAGTGCGCGCCTTTTGCTCTGCTGCCATATCTTCGAAGAGGTCGGTTATTGCATCGCCCTTGGAGGCAAAGCAGAGTGCGTCAAAGGGGAAACCGGCTGCTGCCTGCATATATACTCCTGCAGTATGATCCACAAAGTAAGTCTCAAATCCGGCCTCCTTGATTTCTTCGATGGTCATGTTGCGCGTGAGCTGATGCATTATGGTACTGACCATTTCCAAGTGACCGAGTTCCTCTGTTCCTATGTCCGTAAGTATTGCCATTACTTCTTTGTAAGGCATTGAAAAACGCTGCGAGAGGTAGCGCATCGACGCGCCCAGCTCGCCGTCCGGACCGCCTGCCTGGCTCATGATGAATTTAGCGGCGGCCGGGTTCGGTGTTTTAATGTTAACCGGATATTGCAGTTTTTTATTATAAGTCCACATAATCAGTCCTCCACTTCCCACGGCCATGGTTCTTCAACCCAGGTCCATGATTCTGTACTTTTTACCGAAGCGGCTGTCAAAGGTCCGAAGGCGGATTCGTATTCTGCTACAGCCTGTTTATACAGTTCGTTGTATTTATGGAAAAAGCAGAGCGCCCTTTCGCAATTGGGGTGTGTATCGAGATATTCGTTTACATCCACAAGGACAAAGTGGAGTATTTGCACGCGTCTTAACATTTCTTCTCTTGTCATTATCTTTGCCCTCCTCTGAACGGAAGTGCCAAATCGCGGAATATAGTTCCCTGATTAAAGCCTTCTTGCGGTTCAAAAAGATTTTCAAATTGCTGCATCGGCACATAAGCCATCGCCAAAGGCCAGGATTCAAGACATGTCTGCGGTGTGCAGTCTACTGCGGATATCTCGTCGCATTCCACCGGCATCATATCGTTCATATCGGGGAGGACGCCTCCCATATCGGGCATAACACTTCCCATGTCGGGCATAACATCTCCCATATCGGGCATGCAATCTTCCATATCAGGAATTCTATCGCCGATTTTTGGGACAGGCATCATCTCGTCATCAAAATCATCGAGGCAAAAGTCGAAGTTGATAGGCATACCGATATACGGCTCTTCGCAATGCTTTGCCGGCGTTATATTGATATTCAAAACAGAAATCTCCTTTCATAATGGTATACTGCATATTATGAGAAATCTTTTGTTTAGGTGCAAAATATGGTACAATGCAGATATAAAAGAAACATTTTGTTATTTTCAAAAGAGGGGAGATTTATGAGCTCAGAAAACAATGCGATGAATTCTGATTTGGTTTTTGAAAGCGAAATCAGGGAGTTATATGAAGAGTACAATAGATTATTGAGAAATTATAAAGCGGCAATCCGTGAAGTGAATACAAAGTTGCAAAATCTCGATGAAGATTTCGAGCTTTTGCACGAACACAACCCGATTCATTATATAAACAGCAGGCTTAAAAATCCGGAAAGCCTTGTGAAAAAGCTCAGAAGAAGGGGTCTGCCACTTACATCACAGGCGGTCACTGAGAATATATACGATGTGGCCGGCATTCGCGTTATCTGTCATTACATCGATGATATCTATACGATAAAGGATCTGTTGACGAGGCAAACGGATATTTCCGTAGTACAGATTAAGGACTATATAAAAGAACCGAAAGAGAACGGCTACCGCAGTCTGCACATCGTTGTGAAGGTGCCCGTGTTCTTTGTCGAGGGAATGGTGGAGCTGCCTGTGGAAATTCAAATAAGAACGATAGCGATGGATTTCTGGGCCAGTCTGGAGCATAAGCTCAGATATAAGTCGGATGGGGAAATTCCAAAGTTCATAGCTCAGGAGCTCAAGGAATGTGCGGAAGACATAAACAAAAACGATATCAAAATGCAAAAGATCCACAGTTTCCTGAATGATCTGAGCTCGGGAAAGTTTACCTGCGACGGTACAAACACGGCTGACGAATGTCTGATGAAGCACAAAAACGCACAGTAATCCTTTCATGTAAAAATTACAATCGTGTCCAAAATTATATTTCTTTTTTATTGACAATAAATTTATTGACAATAAAAGAGAGAAGATGTATTATATTTCAGGAAGAAAAATCTTTAAGCCGGTACAGAGATGCCGACAAGATCATATGTGAAAAGTTCCCCGCAATATCTTTTGCGGATACAAAGGTGCATAAATGTCTTGTCGGATACGGCAAGACATTTTTTTATATATTGCATAACGGAGGGGAACCAACATGAAACTGCGTGCAAATCTGATGAACGAAGAAGAAATGATGCGTGCGCTCAAGCGTATGTCGCATCAGATCGCAGAAAAGAACAAGGGTGTAGAGAATGTCGTCCTCTTGGGAATCCGTCGCAGGGGTGTGCCGCTTGCACAAATCCTTGCCAAGAATATTTTATCGATCGAGGGAGTACAGCCGCCGGTGGGAATCCTGGACATCACATTTTACCGAGACGACTTGCATGAAAAGAGCTCTGCACCGGTCGTCAATATGACGGATGTGCAGTTTGATGTAACCGGAAAGGATGTCGTTTTGGTCGATGATGTTCTGTTTACGGGCAGGACGGCGAGAGCAGCGCTCGATGCGACTATGGGACTTGGCAGGCCTTCCACGGTTCAACTTGCTGTCTTGATTGACAGAGGACACCGGGAGCTGCCGATCAGAGCGGATTATGTGGGCAAGAATGTGCCCACATCAAAAGAGGAAATCGTCTCCGTATGCATTGAGCAGTACGATAAAAAAACATGCGTCAATCTGTATGTGGAAGAAGAGTAAGTAATAGCTTGTAAGAGATATGGTAGGAGGAAACACACATTATGAGTAAACAAAGAAGAATTATACAAGTAGAAGAAAGAGTGCCTCTTGCGCAGGGAATACCGCTCAGCATTCAGCACACTTTCGCAATGTTCAGTGCGTCTGTGCTTGTTCCTTGGCTGTTCGGTATAAACGCCTCGGTCGTACTTTTGATGAATGGCATCGGTACTCTCATTTTTATAGCGGTCACCAAAGGTAAAGCTCCTGCCTATCTCGGCTCCAGTTTTGCATTTCTGTCTCCCGCATTGTTGTTGATCAATGATCCCAATTTCGGATATCGCTATGCGCTCGGCGGCTTTGTGATGACCGGCCTGATTTTTTGTCTCGTAGCGATTATCATCAAGTTCGCGGGAATAGGTTGGATTGATATCGTGCTTCCTCCGGCGGCCATGGGCCCCGTTGTGGCGCTGATCGGTCTGGAACTCGCGGGTACTGCGGCGAGCAACGGCGGATTGATTCTGAGCGACACCTACACATCTATTAACCCGAAATTTATCGCAGTATTCATGATTACTATCTTAATGGCCGTAATCGGACAAGTTATATTCAAGGGCTTTGCGGCGGCAATCGCCATCCTGATATCCATTGTTACAGGTTATGTGGCGGCACTCATGCTCGGACTGATCGACTTTACACCGGTCGTTGAGGCGCATGCCTTCGGTATGCCGAACTTTACTTTCCCGCTGTTCAATTTGACGGCTGTGTTGATCGTCATTCCGGCGTCGTTGACAGTTATTTCGGAGCACATCGGACACCAGGTTGTTACGAGTGAAATCGTAGGAAGAGACTTGCTTAAAGATCCGGGTTTGCACAGATCGCTGTTTGCGGACGGTATTTCGACCACTCTCTCCGGTCTCACCGGTGCGGTTCCGACGACTACGTACGGCGAGAACATCGGTGTTATGGCGGTTACCAAGGTATACAGCGTTTGGATTATCGGCGGTGCGGCTGTATTTTCTATCCTGCTTGCATTCTTTGCGCCGGCATCGGCATTAATCTCCACGATTCCCGCTCCTGTCATGGGCGGCGTGAGCTTCCTGCTCTACGGCATGATCGCAGCATCCGGAATCAGACTTATAGTAGACAAAAAGGTTAATTATGCCAAAGCGAGAAACCTCGCTATGACAGCCATCGTCTTTGTTACAGGCCTTTCGGGTGCATTCATTCAGATTGGCGACGTTAAACTGACAGGTATGTGTCTTGCAACGATCGTAGGTATTTTCCTCGGCGTTTCCTTCTATATCATCGACAAGCTCGGTATCGCCAACGATACTGAAGAACCGGATTCTCTGCAATAGTATTCAGGTACGTATATATGATATTACAGCCTTCCCGGAGCCGGGGAGGCTGTTTGTTTGCGCCTTTGGGACAAAATTCAATGCTTCCAAAGTGGCGTAATTTGTATTTTTATGATATAATTAATAATTCAAATTCAATCGAAAAATTATATATCCTGGAGGAAATATACTTATGCTGGGAGTTCTACTGAACGCGGGAACTGTTTTTGTAGGCGGATTGGGCGGGGTTGTCTTCAAAAAGGCGGTAAACGAAAAATTAGCCGATTCACTGACCAAGGCCCTTTCATTGATTGTGTTGTACATAGGGTTCTCCGGCTTATTGGACGGAGAAAATATTATCGTTTCGGTACTTTCGATGGTGCTCGGCGCAACGCTCGGAACGGCGGTGGATTTGGACGGCAAATTCAACCGCTTGAGCGAAAAACTCGGCAGTAAAATCAGCAAGAAGAGTGAGGCAGGGGCCTTCGCCAAGGCGTTTGTCAACGGCACCGTTATCTTTTGCGTCGGCGCCTTTGCCATTATTGCACCTTTGGAAGCGGGGCTCAGCGGCGATTTGGATCTCTTGATTACCAAGAGTATTATGGACGGACTGTTTGCCTTAATATTTGCGACCACAATGGGCATCGGTGTAGCTGTTTCGGGCTTCAGTGTTTTCTTGTATCAAGGCTTCTTTTTTTTGACGGCAGCGATTGCTGCTCCATATCTGTCCGACTATGTTGTCAATGAAATCAATTGCGTCGGCTCATTGCTGATATTGGCATTGGGATTTAATTTGATGGGTGTTACCAATCTCAAGGTCATGAACTATGTGCCGGCAGTATTTTTGCCCATCCTGCTGTGCTTGTTTATAAAATGAGGTGAGAGCAGTGAGCGAAGTATTTGTCTCCGCATTGGCGAATCAGTTGCTTCTTGAATATCTGAGAGACGCGGGCCATAACGTCGTTTCCGTGGAAGCGGGAGAGCCGCCTGTGGTTTACGAGGCCGTTTCGTGCCATCCCGATATATATATGTGCAAGCTGGGTGCGACGCCCGAAGCTCCGGTATATATGGGAGAGCGCAGCCGGCTGACGTTTGATTACCCGGGAAATATTCGTTACAATGCGGTCGCGATTGGGAAATATTTTATTCACAATTTAAAATATACGGATCCGGTGCTGCTGAAATGCGTTAAAGACTTTAAGAAAATAAATGTCAGACAGGGATATACTAAATGCAATGTCGCGGTGATTGGCGATCGGCACTTGATTACTTCGGATCGCGGCATATATAAGGCGATACGCGCAGCCGCACCCGAACTTGACGTGCTTTTGATTGCGGAAGGGCAAATACTGNNCTGCGGTTTTATCGGAGGTGCCTGCGGTCGGGTGGGTAATTTTATTGTCTTTAACGGAGATCTCTCGGCACACAGTGATTTTTCGCGCATAATGAGTTTCATTGCGGACGCAGGACATGAAACGGTGTATTTTAAAGAATATCCGCTGACGGACATCGGCTCAATCATAGAAAGGAAGATTTGAAAGTATGAAGAAGCACGCCATAATTCCGATCTTCATACCGCATCGCGGCTGCCCGAACGATTGCGTGTTCTGCAATCAGCGAGCAATTACAGCTCAGAGTGCAGACGTAATGCCGCAAGATGTGCGCGACAAGATAGAGACATACCTCACGACACTGGTCGGACGCGGATTGGAGACAGTTGAGGTCGCATTTTTCGGCGGCAGCTTCACGGGCATTCCCATTGAAGAGCAGTCGGCGTTTTTGGCGGTGGCGAAGGAGTATAAGGACAGAGGGAAAATTGACAAGATTCATCTGTCGACACGGCCTGATTATATAGATGAGCACATATTGCGCAACTTAAAAAACTATGGTGTTGACATTATTGAGCTTGGGGTGCAATCGTTTGACGACGGAGTTCTGACTGCTGCACGGCGCGGGCATAACAGTGCGCAGGCAGAACTGGCTTGTAAGATGATACAGGATTGGGGTTTCGATGTCGGAATTCAGTTGATGATCGGCCTTCCGGGGGACACGAGGGAGAAAGCCTTGCAATCGGCGGAACGTGCGGCAGCCTTGCGGCCTGAGGTGGCGCGTCTTTACCCGACTGTTATCTTGCGCGATACGCGCCTGATGGAAATGTACCGGGACGGAAGCTATGTTCCGCTCACGCAGGATGAGACAGTTGAGATTACGGCGGTGATGTACAAGATTCTCTCTGCGGCCGGCATTCGTATTCTGCGAGTCGGTCTCAAGAGCACCGACCTGATCAGCGATAAGGAAGGCAGTGCGACCGCTGCGGGCACTTATCACCCCGCTTTTCGACAGCTTGTCGAGGGACGCATCGCTCGTGAGGTATTGGAAGATCAACTCTTAAGTGCATTTCCGGCCTTGACGGATTTCGCAGTGCGGGAGAATGCGTCCGATGCCGATATGCGGGATATCTCGTTTGCCTGCAATGCGAGATGCTTTTCCAACATGGTCGGACATAAGGGAGAGAATAAAACATATTTTTCACGCAGATATCCGGAATTAAATATTTCATACAGCATCGATCAAAACCTTGCGGACAACGCATATATTATGATAAAATTTTAGATTAAGATGAATAAAAAAGAAACAGAGTACATTCATTGAAAGCTTCACAGATTAGGAACGGAAGAGGGTTGGCAGATGGTTAACATAGGGAATGATTGGGATGAACTGCTTGCGGAGGAATTCGACAAGGAGTATTATAAGAAATTGCGCGCATTCTTGGTCACTGAATATAAGACGCGGACGATTTATCCCGACATGTATGACATCTTCAACGCATTGCGGTACACCCCCTACAGTGCAGTCAAAGCCGTAATCATCGGGCAAGACCCTTATCACGGACCAAACGAGGCACATGGCCTCTGCTTTTCGGTCAAGAAAGGTATACCGATACCACCGTCCCTGAGCAATATATATAAGGAGCTGCATGCGGATATCGGAGCGGAGATACCGTCACACGGTTGCCTTGAGGATTGGGCAAGACAAGGAGTATTGCTGCTCAATACGGTGCTGACCGTTCGGCGCGGGCAGGCAAATTCTCACAAGGATAAAGGCTGGGAGCAGTTTACTGACAGAGTGATTGAACTTCTCAACATGCGCGAGCAACCGATCGTATTCATTCTTTGGGGCGCAAATGCCAAAGCCAAGCAGATACTGATCGACGGTTCGCAACACTGCATTCTGACCGGCGCACATCCGAGTCCGCTTGCTGCGCATAAGGGCTTTTTCGGAGGGAAATACTTCTCGCGAGCCAATCAATTCCTGCTGAGCAAAGGGCTTGAGCCCATTGATTGGAATATAATGTAATATAAACAGGGAGGGTAAAGAGATGAAATTTTTAGGAATCGGACTTATTATCGTTGTAGTGCTGTTGGTATTTTGGGCAATCGGTGCCTACAACGGGTTTGTGAAACTCAGAAACATGGCAGAGGAAGCGTTCTCAACCATGGATGTCTACATGAAAAAGCGTTATGATTTAATTCCTAATCTTGTGGAAACGGTCAAGGGTTACGCTAAGCACGAGGCGGGGACGTTGGAAAATGTTGTAAAAGCCAGAAACATGGCGCAGAGCGCCGTGACTCCGGAGGAGCGCATTAAGGGCGACAACATGCTGACAGGCACATTGAAATCCTTGTTTGCAATTGCGGAAGCCTATCCGGACTTGAAAGCCAACACAAATTTTATCGATCTGCAAAATCAACTTCGCATAGTGGAAGATGATATAGCAAATTCAAGAAAATACTACAATGCGGTTGTCCGGGATTACAACACTAAGACCGAGATTTTCCCGAGCAGCATCATCGCAGGTATGTTTAAATTCGCGAGAAAACCTATGTACGAGGTAGATGCGCCGGAGGAAAGGCAAAATGTCAAAGTGGAATTTTAGAGAACGGGTCGTTGCCGGAGCGCGTAAGCGCTTTCCGGCTTTTCTCATTGCTGCGGTTATCGTCACCTGCTCGACGGCACCTATCTTTGCCGATACGCAGTTCGAAACGAGCCGATACGATGTTACTATGGCAGTCAATGAAAATGCAACAGTGGCGGTGACTGAAGAAATCGAGATCAACGCGTACGCACCGATGCACGGCATCTATCGCTATATCCCGCTCTCAGGCACTTCCTACATTGAGAAGGACGGTAAAGCGGAAGAAGTACGGTTTAATATGAAGGTCTCTGACATTCGGCTCGAAGAAGGCAGCGGTATTGAGACCTATGAGGAAAACGGCAACGCTGTCATAAAACTCGGCAGCTCATATGAAACGTTTACGGGAACCAAGATTTTCCGCATAAGCTATAATTGCATGCTGTACAGTGATGAATTCGACGACATGGATCTGCTCTATGCGAACCTTATTCCGCACGGCTGGGAGACGGGCATAGGGTCAGCCAATGTCACTGTGAACATGCCGAAGGAATTCGACGGCGCCGCTGTCTCAATGTATAAAGGGCAATACGGAGCAGCCGGAGAAAATCCGGGGTTTACCGTGCAGGACAATACAATTACTTCAACGATATATAATCTCCCACAGGGAGAAGGCGTCACCGTGCTGGTGAAGCTGCCGGAGGGCTATTTTGTCGGAGCGGCAAATAACGATTGGGCGATTCCGGCCGCTTACGTCGCTGCTATTGCGGCTCTGCTTATTGCAGGACTGCTGTTCTTTGCCTTCGGACGCGATAAACCGCTCGTGCAGACGGTGGAATTCTATCCGCCGAACAATCTCAGTCCGGCAGAGATGGGATATGTAATCGACGGCGTTGTCGATAAGAACGACATCATTTCGATGATTTTTCATTTCGCGGATAAGGGTTGGCTGCGTATTGAACAGCGGGAAGAAAAGGCCGGAGGCATCAAGGGCCTTATCGGCAAGAAGGAGAATAATGTTTACCTCGTGAAGAACGTCGTTCCGGGCGAGGAGGAAGCTTTCGAAAAATCTCTCTTCGATGCAAAACCATATGAAAAAACGCTGTTTGACGGGATATTTAGCCGCAGCGACGAAGTGAGAACAGATGAATTTCCCGCGGACTTCTATGAATATTATCAGACTGCGAGTGAGCAACTCAAAGGGCAGTACACCGCTGTCAAAGAGAACAGACTTTTCACAATGAGTTCCAAGGCGGCGCGATTTGTGGGCATCGTTCTGGCGGGTGTTCCGTTATTTGCATGTATCGCAGGTATTGCCGTTGCGTATTTCCGGGATTGGCTGCTGTTTGTCGCGATAATAGCTTATATACTCACTGCCTTTTTATGCGTATGGGTATCTTCGACCTTTGACAAGCGTCATGCGACGAAGAAAGCAAAGCGCATAGCGGCGTACGCATTTGCTGTTGTCCTGGTGTTGATCTTGTTCCTCGTCGTGAGGGTAGTGTTGCTAGATCATATCTTGCTGTTGATTTTGGCAACTGTGTGTACGGTGGCTGTTGTGCTGCTGACCTCGGTGATGCTCAAGCGCACAGATGCGAGCAACGAACAGCTTGGAAAGATTCTCGGCTTTAAGCATTTTATAAAAGTGGCTGAGAAAGACAGGATTGAGGCTCTTTCTGAAGAAAATCCTCAGTACTTTTATAAAGTTTTGCCTTACGCTTACGTGTTCGGCTTGACGAAGGTCTGGGCTGAAAAGTTTGCCGATATCAAGATTGAACCGCCGACCTGGTACAACGACAGTGCCTATAACGGTTCGATGCTGTTCAACACGTGGATTTTCGTTAATATGTTCAACAGCACGGCACATGCGATGAGCGACAGCATGATTAACATTCCGTCGGCCGACAGCATGGGTCATTCGGACGGATTCCCGGGCAGTTTCGGAGGCTTTGGCGGAGGCGGAGGCTTTTCCGGAGGAGGCTTCGGCGGCGGAGGCGGCGGAGGCTGGTAGAAACAGACGCACATCCGGCGACGAGAGTGACGGAAGGAACTCTGTATATGACAGAAGGAAAAACTCAGTAGGAGATGAACAATAATGGACTTAAAAACAAAAGCACTCAGCAAGCATCGTGCATGGCGGGGCAAGATGGAGACAGTATTGAAGGAGCCTATCACGAATCGTGAAGAGCTTTCTGTTGCTTACACTCCGGGCGTAGCGGAGCCATGTTTGGAGATTGCAAAAGATGAGACTTTGGCCTATGAATATACGGGCAAGGGAAACCTCGTAGCCGTTATAACAGACGGCACCGCCGTACTCGGGCTCGGTGACATCGGACCGTCGGCCTCAATGCCGGTAATGGAAGGTAAATGCGCGCTCTTCAAGGCCTTTGCGGGCATCGATGCCGTGCCGATCTGTATCGACTCCAAGGATCCGAAGGTCATCATCGATACTGTATACAATATTTCCAAGAGCTTTGGAGGTATAAACTTAGAGGATATCAGCGCGCCTCGTTGCTTTGAGATAGAGCAGGCGTTGATTGAGCGTTGCGACATCCCGGTATTTCACGACGATCAGCACGGTACGGCTATCATCACATCCGCCGGAATGATCAATGCGATTCGCTTTACCGGAAAGAAACACGGTGAACTTAAAATTGTAATCAACGGTGCGGGAGCTGCGGGCATCTCGATTGCCAAGCTGTTCCTGCAGATCGGGTTTGGTAATATCATCCTCTGCGACAAGGACGGCGCTATCTATGACGGCGCGCCGTACAACAATCCTTCGCAGCAATCTATGGCAAAGGTGACGAACAAAAACAATGAAAAGGGCAGTCTGAGCGATATTATCCGCGGCGCAGACGCCTTTGTGGGAGTCTCGAGAGCGGGCCTTCTTTCTGAAGATATGGTAGCCTCGATGGCGGCGGAGCCGATACTGTTTGCAATGGCGAATCCTGTACCTGAGATTATGCCTGAGGCTGCGGCGCGTGCCGGTGCGGCTGTCATAGGCACCGGAAGATCGGACTATCCGAACCAAGTAAACAATGTACTCGCCTTCCCGGGCATATTCAAGGGTGTGCTGGCAGTCAGGGCATCAAAGATCACGAAATCTATGAAGGAGGCGGCAGCTTATGCGCTGGCCGATGTTATCTCAACGGACGAACTCCGAGCAGATTATATCCTTCCGGATGCCTTTGATCCGCGTGTTGTTGAGAACGTGGCTGCAGCTGTGGCGGCGGAAGCTGTCAAATTGGGTATAAACAGAGCATGAGGTGGCTATGAAATACAGAATTGAACACGATACAATGGGGGAGGTCAAAGTCCCCGCCGATAAATATTGGGGTGCGCAGACGCAGAGGAGCTTAGAAAATTTCAAGATAGGGACACAAAAGATGCCGATTGAGATCATCCGATCGTTCGCCGTTCTCAAGAAGGCCGCTGCTGTGGCCAACTGTAAGCTGGGTGTACTCGATGAGAAGCGCGCACATTATATATCCTTAGTATGCGACGAGATCGCCTCAGGTGTGTTGGATGAGCATTTCCCGCTGGCAATCTATCAAACGGGCAGCGGCACACAGTCCAACATGAACGTCAACGAGGTCATTGCGAACCGCGCCAATGCTCTCGCAGGCGAGAAGCTGATTCATCCGAACGATCACGTCAATAAATCGCAGAGCTCAAATGATACATTCCCGACGGCCATGCACATAGCGGCGGCGAATGCGGTAACGCAACGTTTGATTCCTGCGGTGAAGGCACTGTCTGAGGTCTTCCGCGCGCTCGAAATGGAACATGCAGATTTGATTAAGACGGGCAGAACACACCTTCAGGACGCGACGCCCTTGACACTGGGCCAGGAGATCAGCGGTTGGCGGGCGATGCTCGATGAATCTTTGCATATGATTGAAATGTCTTTGGAAGGCGTGCGAACTTCGGCGCTCGGCGGCACCGCCGTCGGCACGGGCCTCAACGCGCCGGCGGGGTTCGACAAGCTGGTGGCTGCGGAGATCGGCAGCTTGTCGGGCATGAAATTTGTGACCGCGGAGAACAAATTTCATGCGCTGACGAGCAAGGACGCACTGGTGTTTTCGCATGGGGCAATCAAAGCCCTGGCTGCCAACATGATGAAGATTGCCAACGATGTCAGATGGCTCGCGAGCGGACCGCGCTGCGGCATCGGAGAGATTACGATTCCCGAAAACGAGCCGGGAAGCTCTATTATGCCGGGCAAGGTCAATCCGACACAGTGTGAGGCTGTAACGATGGTCTGTGTGCAGGTCATGGGCAACGATGCTGCAGTGGGATTGGCAGCCTCTCAAGGCAACTTTCAGCTAAACGTCTATATGCCGGTGCTGATTGCCGACTATCTGGAATCGGTCAATCTGTTAACCGATGCGACTCTCTCCTTTACGGAGCACTGCGCGCGAGGTATACGACCGAATAAAGAAAAAATAGCGGAAAATATGCAAAAGTCACTTATGACGGTTACGGCGCTGAACCCGTACATAGGATACGAAAATGCGGCAGCGATAGCCAAAACGGCGTTTAGTAATAACATTACTCTGAAGGAGGCCGCACTGCGGCTGGGGGCAATCGATGAGGAAACTTTCGATCGGGCGATGGATCTCAGAAAAATGGTCAATATTGCAGGAAAAGAAAACAATTGATATACAGAGATTCGCACCTCTCCTTATAATACTTGCGGGATGTTGTTGGGCAACCATGGGAATCTTTGTTCGCCGCTTCAATGAGTGGGGATTGTTTGCCATGCAGGTTCTTACTGTGCGCGTCGTCGTCTCGGTCGTGACTTTTGGGATTCTGATCCTCATTCAAGACAGAAACTTGTTCAGGATTAAGATAAAGGATATTCCTTACTTTCTCGGAACAGGCAGCTTCGGCATCGCATTCTTTAACCTTTGCTATTACAACACCATCGCAGTTTCATCGCTTTCTGTTGCAGCGATCCTGTTGTATACGGCCCCTATTTTCGTGATGATATTTTCGGTGCCGCTGTTTGGGGAGAAGATGACGGTGAGAAAGATCACAGCCCTTGCCTTGGCTTTCGCCGGCTGTGTCCTCGTGAGCGGTATACTGACGGGCGCGTCGGCAGGATTGACACCCAAAGCCTTCGCAATCGGTATAATGTCAGGCATCGGCTACGCAATTTATACGATATTTTCAAAATATGCGGTTAAAAAGGGGTACAGTGGTGCGACGATAAATTTCTATACATTTGCATTTGCGAGCATTACTTGTATCGCATTGGCCGATTTTGGGCAAATTACGGATGCAATGACGGAGGGCGGCATATCCGTTATCATATTGATAATTGCTTTTGGGCTGATCACGACATTGATCCCGAATTTGGCGTATGTTCAAGGTTTGAAGTACGTTGAGACGGGAAAGGCCTCTATTATGGCCTCGATCGAGCCTGTGGTGGCAAGCGTGTTTGGATTTATCATATTCGCAGAAGTGCCGACAATCTATGGCATTTTGGGCATGGTATCGGTAATCGGTGCTCTCGTGCTTTTAAACATAAAAACGGAGGATAAAAAATGAGAAAAAAATTTGCGGTTTTATTGATGCTCGTTTGCGCTGTATTGGTGATGACGGCTTGCGGTGACAAGAATGCGGATCGGGATGTGTCGTTTGACTACGATTACGATTTATCCGAATACATCACTATCGGCAAGTACAAGGGAATGGAATACACTCCGACTCCTGAATTCACGCGCACGATCGTCCAAGAGGGAGACAAGATAAACCTCGATTACGTCGGCAAGATCGATGGCGTCGCATTTGATAACGGATCCACGCCGGAGGGAGGTACGGAAATCGTTGTCGGGCAGGCCGGCTATATCGAAGGTTTTGAGACCGGATTGATAGGCATGAGCGTAGGCAGCACAAAGGACCTGAATTTAAAATTCCCGGATGACTACCAGAACGCCGATCTCGCGGGCAAGGATGTTGTATTTACTGTCACCGTGAACGATATCATTGCCGATGATCCGATCGAGACGGACAGAGCGGCCCTGTGGGAAAAATACGTTTCCTCATGCGATGTGAAGAAGTACCCCAAAAAGGAGCTAAATGCGGTAGAGAAGCAGTACACGCAGCAGTACCAAAATTACGCGGACATGTACGGCATTTCGTTTGCCGAATTTCTCAAGACCTATATGAATACCACGGAAAAGGAATTTAAGAAGACAACAAAAGAATACGCGCAGGGCATCGTCAAGCAGGATATGGCTCTGCTTCAACTGGCACGTAAGGAAAAGATTGAAGTGACTGACGAAGAGGTGGCTGCAGCCAAGACGGACATGCTGGCGCAGTATGGGCTGGCGAATGAAGAAGAGTTCAAAAAAACCTACGGTGTTGCAATGGACGATCCATCCGTGTCTTCGAGTATCGAAACGACAGCCCTTTTGAAAAAGGTTCTCGATTTCATTTATGACAACGCTAAAGCGGTGTAGAAAGATTCATATCAGATGTTTCCCCTTCATATGATTTATTGCGCGGCAGTATTGGCCGGATAAAAGCCGGTGCCCGCAAGGCCAAGGAATCGGAAGGGAGCCTGCATATGATCAGCACTGAAGAGTTAAAAAACAAAGAAGTAATCAATATTTGCGACGGGCAGAGCCTTGGGTATGTGTGCGATATCGAAGTCGATCTTGAATGCGGGACCGTGACCGGGATAATTTTGCCTTGCAGAAAGAATTTCCTCAAGGTGTTCGGTAGCCGTAACGACGACTTTCTTATCAAATGGGATCAAGTGCATACCATAGGATGTGATGTTATCCTTGTAGAAATACACCGGATATAGTATGATATAAAAAATGCACAACAGTTAAGCGTAAATAATGGGAGGAATTCAATATGAAGTGTCCATTTTGCGAAAATCCCGATACGAAAGTGATAGACTCTCGTCATACGGAAGAAGGTTATGCAATCAGAAGAAGACGGGAATGCGGCAATTGCAATAAGCGCTTTACTACCTACGAAAAGGTGGAAGAAATGATGCTTATGGTGATTAAAAAGGATGGCAGAAGAGAAGCGTTTGACAGAAACAAGATCATCAACGGCATTATAAAGGCCTGCGAAAAGCGGCCCGTCTCGATGTCGGATATTGAGCAGGTCACGAACGAGATCGAGCGGGGCCTGAACAACATGATGGAAAAGGAAGTAGAGAGCACATTCATCGGCGAACTGATCATGGAGCAGTTAAAGAAGTTGGACGAAGTGGCATATGTCAGGTTTGCTTCCGTGTATCGTCAGTTCACAGATGTCAACACGTTCGTGGCCGAGATAGAGAAGCTGCTCGGCAACAAGAAAAAATAAGGAGCTTGCAAGATGGATATTGTCAGGATTGCGATCGACGGGCCTTCGGGCGCCGGCAAGAGCACGATTGCAAAACGGGTTTCCGCCGCGCTGGGCATAGATTACATTGATACGGGTGCTATGTACAGGGCAATCGGATATAAAATGATACAGCAGGGCATTGCCCTTGATAATGAGCATTCTGTCAAAGAGATGCTCGCATGCACGGAGATCGATTTTTCGGCGGGCGACATCATTTTGGACGGAGCGGTGATAAACGATGCAATCAGAACGCCGGAGATTTCACGCATGGCGAGTCAATGTTCCGCGTTGGCGCCGGTCCGAAAAAAACTCGTCGAATTGCAGCGGGCGATGGGGCAAAAGAAATCCGTGATTATGGACGGACGTGACATCGGCACAAATGTGATGCCGGATGCCGAATATAAATTTTTTGTCACGGCGTCGCCGGAGGAACGAGCGCGGAGGCGTTTTTTGGAGCTGACCGAAATGGGACAAGCTGTCACTTACGAAGATGTGCTTGAGGATATCATAAGGCGGGATAAAAACGATACCACGCGTGAGTTGAACCCGCTTGCGAAGGCAGAGGATGCGTTGGAACTGGACACTACGGAAATGGGTATAGAAGAAGTAACAAACAAAATAATTCAAGAGGTGAAAGAAACATGGCAACAGTAAGACCGTTCAGAGCAGTAAGACCTGCTGCCGGCTATGCCGACAAGGTCATTTCGCTNNAGCCGCGATGGCTGAGGGCAACCCTTATAAATTTTTACACATTTGTCGTGCTGAGATTGACATGCCCGAGCAAGAAAATCCGTACGATATGAGTGTATATAAACGTGCAAAGGAGAACATCCGCCGTAACCTTGAGGATGGCGTATTTTTACGTGAAGAAAAGCCGATGCTTTATATCTACAGACAGGTTATGGACGGCAGAGCGCAGACCGGCATTGTCGGTTGCGTGTCTGTAGACGAATATCTCAATAATGATATAAAGAAGCACGAATTTACACGCGTCGAAAAAGAAATCGACCGAATCAATCATTTTGATGTCTGCAACGCCAATACCGAGCCGGTGTTTTTGACGTATAGGGATGACTTGCGTATCAGAACCATCGTTGAGGGCTATGCAGGATCAAACGAGCCTGTATACGATATCGAAACCGAAGACGGTGTCTCACATACGCTGTGGTGCCTCTCAGACGATGAGGTTGTACAAGCCGTAGAGAGCCTGTTCAAGGAAGTACCGGCGCTTTACATCGCCGACGGACATCACCGCAGTGCTTCAGCCTGCAAGGTAGGCCTCAAGCGTCGTGAAGAGCACCCCGATTACAAGGGAGATGAGGAATTCAACTTCTTCATGGCTGTGGTTTTCCCGGACAGCGATCTGAAAATCTTCGATTACAACAGGGTTATAAAGGACCTAAACGGTCTCGATTCATCGCAATTCATTGCCGCTGTTGAGCAGGCCGGATTTACTGTCGAGGAAAAGAATGAGAAATATAGGCCGGAAGGAAAACACATCTTCGGCATGTATCTCGATGGGAAGTGGTACAAGCTCACAGCCGGAGAATCGATTATACCCCACGACATCATAGGCGCGCTCGATGTTTCTGTACTGCAGGACAGAGTGCTGGCACCAATTCTGAACATTCAAGATCCGCGTACCGATAAGCGCATCGACTTTGTCGGAGGAATCCGCGGTCTTGATGAGCTGGAAAAACGCTGCAAGAACGATATGATCTTGGCGTTCGCCGTTCATCCGGTGTCGCTGGAAGAACTGTTGAATGTAGCCGACGCAAACGAAGTAATGCCTCCGAAGAGCACATGGTTTGAACCCAAATTGGGTTCGGGGCTTTTTATGCATGAACTTTAGATAATGAATAACAACTCCTCTTTGTGAGCAAAATCGAACAAGAGGAGTTTTTTTATGGGCAGATGTGTGAAAAATAAAATAAGCAAGCGTGGGAGAATAATATTTATTATGTTTACTTTCGTCATCGCATTGCTCTGCGGCCGCCTTGTTTATATCCAGCTTCTGGCAGGCTCTGAGCTTGCGGAAGCTGCAGAGCGGCAACAGATGATCAGGCTCGTGGGTGCCGACGGACGCGCATTTATATACGATAGAAATATGACGCCCCTGACGGGAATCAATCGTGAATACGTTTACATTATCAAAAAAGACGGCAAGTCCGCACAGGGTATTGTCAATCTCCTGGCCGCGCTTAAGGCAAAGCCGGTCGCCGGAGCGGGCAAGGATTATTACGTGTACGCGGGCAGCAACTATGACAAGCGATACGCCGATATGCTCGTCTCACGTTACGGGGCCTATATCTTGGAATGCGACAGGCGATACAGCGATAATCAGGCGGCAGCACATGTAATCGGATACATCAATCCGTACGACAATACCGGTGTGAGCGGGATTGAAGAGGAACTTAACGATCTGCTTTCTTCGGCGGAGCGAAAGACCTATGTTTACGCGGATCGGGAAGGGCGCATCCTTTCGGGAGCCGGCAGCGTGCTGCTCGGAACGGAGGCAGCGCAGGACATCGTACTCACCATTGATATGCGCATGCAGTCTGATTTGGAAGATATCCTTGCGCAACAGGACAAGAATTGTGCCGCCGTGATTGTCGACTGCGGAAGCGGAGAGATTCTCGCGATGGCGAGCACACCCGTATACAATCCAAACAATGTTGCGGCTTATATCGAGAGCGAAAACGGTGAGCTGCTCAACAAGGTGACCCAAGGCGAATATCCGCCCGGCTCAATCTTTAAATTGGTGGTAGCCGCTGCGGCGTTGGAAAAAGGTGTAATCGACGGGAACAGCACATTTTATTGCTCGGGCAGTGAGAAATTCGGCAACATTGAGATCGGCTGTTCGACCGGCGGAGAAGAAGGACACGGAGAAATCAATTTGAATGATGCTTTTGCATACTCCTGCAACAGCGCCTTTATTCAAATGGGTAAACGCGTTGGTTCCGAGGACATCATAAAGATGGCTCGGGCTATGGGGCTCGGAGAGGTGCCGATTCGCGATATCCCTAACATCTGCAACGGACACGTAACGGAAAACAAGGATGCACAGGGTGCAGGTATAGGAAACCTTTCAATCGGCCAGGGCAGCATGCTGGTAACACCGCTGCAAGTGGCACGCGTGACTAATATTATTGCGAATTCAGGCAACGATATCGAACTGTCGCTGATCAAAAACAGCGACGATATCGCAGCTGTGTCATCGGCATTTGCCGAGAGCTACACTAAGCGAACCGTACGAAGTAATGTGATAAGTGCCGATACGGCTCGGCAGCTGCGCCATTTGATGAAGCTGACAGCGCAATACGGCACGGCTGCTTCAGGAAACAGCAACTTGTCCTTTGCAGGCAAGACGGGCTCGGCCGAGGATGGAGAGACGGTGCACGGTTGGTTCACCGGGTTTACACCTGCCGAAGAACCGCGCTACACCATCACGGTATTCGTGGAGGAAGGTAAGTCCGGACGCGCTTCGGCAGTACCGATTTTCAACGAGATTGCCGAATCTTTGTATCGTATCGATCAGCGATAAAGCAAGATCTCATATGGACCCGCGACAGTATCCTTTTCGACATAAAGAAGATTCAGCATACCTGTCTTGACCGACCAGCGAACCAATGAAACGGAGCCGTCTTCGATTTCTATCCCCGTCACGCAATAGGGGTGCACGCAGCTGCCGCAGTTGCAATACAGACCGCCTCCCGGAGGATGGAGGACGGGTCTGTGCGTATGTCCGCAAACGGTGAGCTGTCCGTGTTTGGAACACCAAGAAGACAGCCGTCGCTCAACCCTATTTTTGTGCTTTGTGTTGCCTGCTGTGCTTGTGGGATCTTGAAATCCTATCATTTCCAAGGGCCTCCATATGTGTCGGACAAAAAAACGTGCCACGCGCCACAGTCGATGATTCCAAAGATCTCCCTGGTGGCCGTGGATTAGGAGGATATCCCTGCCTGCACCGCTGAGTACAATTGCTTCGCGACAGCACACATCGGTGAGGCCAAACTCGCTGCAATCCTTGCTGATGTCGTGGTTGCCGAAAAGGACGTGCAGCCTGCCGCACTGCGCGAAGCTTTCCATCAGCGCATAAATATCTCTGTTCGCTTCTCGGATATTTGCTGCAGATCGATTTTCCCACAGCTCTTCGCCATCGCCCAGTTCTATGTAAGTGAATCCATTTTGAAGGTAATAAGTGAGTGCCGCCGCAAAGATGTGACGATTTTTTAAAAAATTATCTGCCCAAGATCCGGTCCCTCTGTGACAATCGCTCATCAAGATGATCTTGGACGTGCGCTCGATATTGATTTTTTCTGCATTGCGCAGTGCGGACGTTAATGCGCTCATAGTTTGTGCAGGTCCTCTGAGAGCTTTTCCAACGCTTTTTTTTCTATACGACTGACATAAGAGCGGCTGATTCCAAGGTCGGCGGCCACTTCACGCTGTGTCTTTGGGACGCGCCCGTAGAGACCGTATCGATTAATCACGACGCTTTTCTCGCGTTCGTTCAGCTTCTTTTCGATCAGATCGTAGAGACTTTTAATTTGTATCTTTAAGCTGATATCGTTCAACACCGCATCCGGATCGCTGCCGAGGATATCGTTAAAGCTGATTTCGTTCCCATCTTTATCGGTTCCCAAAGGCTCGTTGAGCGAAATTTCCGCCTTGGTTTTCTTGGAACTGCGCAGGAACATCAGAATTTCATTTTCAACACATTTTGATGCATATGTCGCGAGACGCACCGATTTGGCTGCGCTGTATGTGTTGATTGCTTTTATTAAGCCTATGGTGCCTATGGATATTAAATCATCGGGGCTGCAATTTGTTGCGTTGTATTTCTTTGCGATGTGCGCCACGAGGCGCAGGTTGCGTTCAATCAGTATGTTCTTTGCTTCGGGGTCGCCGGCAAAGTAGAGTGCTAAATAAGTTTGTTCCTCCTTTTCGGAAAGCGGTTTTGGAAAGGAATCGCTCATAATGTAACCCCCTCTGGGTTTTATTTATATGCGAACCTCAAAAACAAAGTGCCTGACCGCTTGAAAAAGGGTTTGTACGGCTCCAAAAAGGGACCTGTTCCACGGAAGAAAAAAAGCTGATCGGCAAGCATTCGATTACAGATCAATTTATATTGTTTTGTCTTTTCGTATGCGAGTGAAAAAAATTACCCATTATGGAAGAAAACATTTTATTGACAATAAAAAAAACATTTGATAAAGTTAAAAAAAATAGGGCTGAAAGGATCGTTCATGGAAGTACTCGGAAAAGTGCTCTCTGTCGACAAGGCTTTACTTATCGTGAAGCTTCTGGCGGAGAAGGGACGCGATATGAAGCTGACGGAGATTGCGGAAGAACTCGATATCAACAAGAGCACACTGCACGGCCTCATCAGCACGCTCAAATTTCACGGATTTGTTGACCAGGATGCAAAGACGCAGATGTATCGGCCGGGGCTGTATTTGATAGATTTGGGCGATATTGCCGCACGTTCTCTGGATATTATTCGGGTGTCTCTGCCGATTATCGAAGCGGTCAGAGACAAGTTGCAGGAGACGGTGCACATTGCCAAGCTGTACAATGACAACCGAGATGTAATCTATGTGAACAAGAAGGAATCCGGGCAATCGATGCGTATCTTTACGAGCATAGGAGCCACGAACCCCTCGCATTGCACGGGGGTTGGCAAGATTTTACTGGCTTACCTCAACGAAAACGCTTTGGAGCGCCTGTTAAAGTACGACTTCGAAGCATATACGCCCAATACGATTACCGACAGGGATGCATTTGTCAAGCATCTTGCCGTATGCAGAAAGGCCGGCTATGCCGTGGACGATGAGGAATGCAGTATTGGTCTGCGCTGTGTGGCGGCGCCGATTTTTGATCACTCCGGCAAGGCGGTATACGGGATCAGCATCTCCGGGCCGACGGTGAGAATGACGGAAGAAAAGATGCAGTCTTATATAGAGATTATCCGTGAGGCTGCCGACGAAATATCTAAAAAAATAGGGTATAAAGGTTAATACCCAATTTTTATACAATATTGCTAAAACTGAGTTTGGCAATATCAAACAAAATAACGTCGTCCTGAAAAACAAAGAAACGGAGGGATATGTAATGTCTGAATTCGCAAAGAGAATGGAAGTTATGGAGGAGGCTGCACTGGCGATTAAAAATGCTTTCAGTGCTGCGACAAATCCGGATACGATTTCATTTACCTTGGGGTCGATTGCCAAGGAATGTCTTCCGGTTGACAAGGTCAAAGAGATTGTCGATGACATTATGACAAAAGAAAGCAAAGGCTACGAGATCCTATCTTACGGGCCTGTTGCGGGTGTCAAGGAGCTGCGGGAAATCGTGGTCACAGAACTGCTCGGACCGAAGGGCGTGCACGCGAACGCCGATAATATTCTCATTCTGACGGGTGGGCTTGAGGCTATGAACCTCCTGTGCCAGCTTTATATCGAACCCGGAGATGTGATTCTGGTAGAATCGCCGACATTCTTCCATTCGGTGGAGATATTCCGCATGTTTGAAGCCGAATGCATACCGGTTGAGATGGACGATAACGGTATGATTGTCGAGGACTTAGAAGAGAAAATCAAGAAACATCATCCGAAGATGGTATATGTAATCCCGACATTCCAGAACCCGACCGGTATCACACTTTCTCTCGAGAGAAGAAAAAAGATTGCCGAGCTCGGCAGTAAGTACGATGTTATCATCCTCGAAGACGATCCGTACAGAGATATTCGTTATAACGGGGAAGATCTGACACCTATCAAGGCTTTTGACAAGACGGGACATACGGTTATGGCAAACAGCTTTTCGAAGATCTTTTCACCGGGCAGCAGAATCGGCTATGTCTATGCGAACGATGAGATCATTGCTAAGATGACCGATGCCAAATCGGCGACAAACTCACACACTTCCATGCTGCCGCAGGCCATCTGTGCCGAATTCTTTAAGCGCGGATATTATCCCGAACAGCACAAACTGCTCTGCGACGTTCACAGAGAGAGAAGAGATGCCATGAGCGAGAGTATTGACAAGTACTTTCCTGCCGGAACAAAACGTACTTCTCCGGACGGCGGACTTTTTACTTGGGTCGAACTGCCTCAGAATATGAACGCCAAGCAGCTTTTGCAGGAATCGCTGGCTAACCCCGATGTCAACGTGGCATTNNAAGGGAAGCAATTGCATGCGTCTCAGCTTCGGGGCCTTAACACCCGAACAAATCAGAACAGGCATCGAGCGCTTGGGAAAACTTGTCGCATCAAAATTAAAATAAAAAGTGCATTTAAGAAAGACAATTAGGAGGAAACGGTTTTGAAAAAAATAAAAGTAGGGATCATCGGACCGGGTAATATCGGTCAGGATCTGTTGGCGAAGATTCGCAGAAGTGAGCTGCTTGAGGTGGTCTGCGTCGTCGACATAAGAGAGTCGGATAATCTCAAACGCATTGCTTCTCAAGGTGTGGATGTTTCTCCGAACGGCATCGATTACATGATTGAAAAATATAAAGGTATAATACAAATCGCCTTTGACTGCACATCGGCAAGAGCACATCTGAGCAACGCGCCGAAGTTAAAGAAGGCGGGGATTTTTGCAATCGATTTGACCCCTGCGGCTGTCGGCCCGTATTGCATTCCGGCGATAAATCTGGATGAAGAAATTNNGACAATGTCAATATGGTCACTTGTGCCGGTCAAGCCACGACACCGATGGTGGCAGCGGTAAACGACGCGGTCGGAGTTTCTTATGCAGAAATCGTCTCCTCTATCAGCAGCAAGAGTGCGGGACCGGGAACACGGGCGAACATCGACGAGTTCACGGTTACGACGAGAACAGCGCTGGAAAAACTGGGCGGTGCCGACAAGGCAAAAGTCATCATTGTATTGAATCCGGCCGAACCGCCGATTCTGATGAGAAATACCATTTATCTGCGCGTGGACAATCCGGATATGGAGAAGATCACCAAGGCTGCCTTTGATTGCATGAAAACAGTGCAATCGTACGTACCGGGGTATCGTTTCCTGCTCGAACCGATTATTCAAGATGATATCGTCACTATGATGGTTGAGGTCGAAGGACTTGGAGATTATCTGCCGGTCTATTCGGGAAATCTTGACATCATCACAGCCGCGGCAGTCAACATTGCCGATAAGAAGGCGCAGTTATTGATCGGAGGTGCGAAGTAATGGGCAGAATATATATCACCGATACATCGCTGAGAGACGGCAGCCACACGGTATCGCACAAATTCAGCTTGGAAGATATCAAAAAAATTGCCGGGGCACTCGACGAAGCCGGTATTGATCTTATCGAAGTCGGGCATGGCGATGGACTGACGGGTTCGACGATCAATTACGGATTTTCGGATTACGATGATTTTGAAATGATAGAGGCGGCGGCCTCCGTCATTAAGCACGCTAAGCCTACAGTACTGCTTATTCCGGGCATCGGCACGGTCGAGGACTTAAAGAAGGCCAAGGAATGCGGCGCGACTGCGGTCAGAGTGGCTACGCATGTCACTGAGGCCGATGTCTCGGCCCAGCATATCAGAGCTGCCAAAGAGATGGGTATGTTCACCGTCGGGTTCCTTATGATGGCACACATGGCCGATGTGGATACCCTCGTAGGTGAAGCCAAGAAGATGGAATCGTATGGGGCTGACTTGGTTTATTGTACGGACTCGGCAGGCGCGATGTTGCCGGTCGACGTTAAGGAAAAAATCTCCGCACTGGTGAAAAACCTGAGTATCCCGGTGGGCCATCATTCTCACAACAATCTCGGTCTTGCAATCGGCAATTCTCTGGCGGCTATCGAGGCCGGCGCGACATATATAGACGGTTCTCTTTCGGGGCTCGGTGCGGGCGCCGGAAACACGGGCACAGATACGCTGGTGGCGGTGCTGAACAAGATGAACTATGAGCATGGTGCTGATCTGTTTAAGACGATGGACGCCAGCACAGAAGCGCTGTTACCGATCTTGGCGGCCAAAGGAGTGAGCACCAACACGAATCTCGACGCTATGATTATGGGATATGCGGGCTGCTATTCGAGCTTTATGCTCCACGCGAAAAGAGCAGCTGCGCGTTTCGGCGTAGATGTCAGAGACATTCTCATTGAATGCGGCAACAGGAAAGCTGTTGGCGGGCAGGAGGACTGGATTATAGAAGTTGCCAGCGATCTGGCAAAACTGAAGAAGTAAACTCCGTATTTTATTTTTATACAAGCAAAAGGCCGATGCGCAGCGAACGGAAACGCCGCGCATCGGCCTTTTTTGGCTTTTCTATAAATCGGCCTCGGCGGCCTTGATCATAATTGCGCATTCAATGCGTTTTTTGAACAACTCACAACCGTATTTGTATACGCCGTTGATGTCTCCTTCGGCATGGTAGGCGTTGGCGGCACAGCCGCCCGAGCAGTACAACTTGGCCCAACAGTCGTCGCACTCGGCCTTGGAGTAAACGTTCGAATTCCTGAAAGCTGAGCGGATATCTTCGTCGATTGCGCCGTCAAAGACGTTGCCCATCTTGTACTTGTCGTCACCGACAAATTGGTGACAGGGATAGATATCACCGGTCGGCGTGACGGCAAAGTACTCACTGCCCGAACCGCAGCCCGCTATGCGTTTGTAGATGCAGGGGCCGTGTGAGAGGTCAAGCATGTAGTGGTAAAAGGTAAAACCGTGTCCTTCCTTTTCGCGCCGGATCATCTCCTTTGCCAGAATTTCATATTGTTCCTTTAAGATCGGAAGGTCGTCGTCCGTGAGCGCGTAAGGGGTGTCCTCAGGGGAAACCACGGGTTCCATGCTCAGCTGTGTGAAACCCAGGTCGGCCATGTGGAATATATCCTTTGTAAAATCTGTATTGTCGTGCGTGAAGGTGCCGCGCATGTAATAGCCCTTTTGGCCGCGGCTTTCGGCAAGCTTCTTGAACTTCGGCACAATCAAGTCGTAGCTGCCGCCTCCGCTGTAGTCTACTCTGCGCTTGTCATGGATCTCTTTTCGGCCGTCGAGGCTGAGCACTACATTGTAAAATTCCTTGTTGGCGTATTCGATGATCTCATCATCCAAGAGTACGCCGTTCGTCGTCAGTGTGAAACGGAAGTGCTTATCATGTGTTTTTTCCAACCCTCGTGCGTAAGCGACGAGCTGCTTGACAACATCCCAATTCATAGNNGCCGCCGAAAAAATCGACCTCGAGGTTGCGTCTGCTGCCGGAATTGGCGACGAGAAAATCGAGAGCTCGCTTACCGACATTATAGGACATCAGTGCGCTCTCGCCATGGTAGTGGCCTTGACTTGCAAAGCAGTATTCACAGTTGAGATTGCATGTATGAGCAACGTGCAGGCACAGAGCCTTGATGTCGCTGTGTTTCGCTTTGAAGTCGGAGGCGCCGGACTTGTAGATGTCTTCTGTAAAGAGTTGTTTTGCACGCACCAGCTCCTCGATATCGTCCATGCAGGATTCAATCTCTGCACGGGTGATACCGTCTGTATCCTTGTATTTTTCTGCGATGTGAGAGATGATTTCATCTCGGGAGTGATCCGCGTACAGAGAAATCATGTCATAGGCGACATCGTCGACGACGTGAACAAAGCCGCCGAAAACATCGATGACGATGTTGTAATCGTTCAATTTGTATTGATGTATCATTTTGTCTTCTCCGAAAAATATCGCTTGCACCCAAGGGGCACAAAGCGATATTTTGAATTTTTTAAGCGGGTTTTTTATTTTTCTTCTTTTTCGCAAGGCTGATTGGCAACTCCGCAAGAAGTCTTGCATGCTGACTGACAGGATGTCTGGCATTCACCGCATCCGCCGTTCTGAACGCTCTTTGCGAGATCGCGCGTCTGGAGAGTCTTGATTCTTTTCATGGCTCTTTCACTCCCTTCATCGATATTGCTTAAATAAGTGTATAACAACAGCAGGCTAAAAGTCAATGCTTTTTCGGGATTACTTATCTCGCAGAACCAAAACATTGCCGTTGAAATCCATGCCGTCGTGCTTGAGAACAGTGCCTCGTTTACTGACGTCTTCGATCGAGGCGATCAGGTCATCACGGATGACTTCTCCGGGAATAAGGAAAGGTGCCCCGGGAGGATATGCCCAGAGATAGCGGGCAATGATTCGGCCCGTCGCCTTTGACAACTCCACGGATTCGTGCGGAGCCAACCGCGCCTCCTCAATGCCGACGACTTGCCGGGGAAGTTCTTTGAGAATAAACGAAGAGGCGTTCGTCTCGTTGCTTTTGCAGCGGGAGTCGATGGCGTTGAGTGCCCCGGCAAGGCGGCGGATGTGCTCCTCGGCAGTTCCCATGCCGGTCATAAGTGTGACGCAGTTCGCAAGACACATCTCCGGCTCGATGCCGAATTCTTTGAGAAGACATTTCTCGAGCTCTACTCCGTCGAGGTCTGTACCGNNGACGATTTTGCTCTTATCGAAACTATAGACGGCAGGTTTCTCCTGTGCCGCATCTCTTCCGTAATTCAGGATGCGCAGATGCTTAAGATCGGACGTCAGGTCCTCAAACAGCGCCAGATTGTGCCGCCAAGCGGAGAAAGCTTCTTCTCCGCAGCGCACGAGATAATCAATGCAACCGTCTAACGATGCCATAAGCAAGTATGACGGGCTCGTCGTTTCGAATACTGACAGTTGCCATTCGTATTCGGCCGGATCGACCAGCGTACCGTTGACGTGNNTCTGTGTAAGGGAAGGCAGTGTCTTGTGCGTGCTCTGGATAACGATATCGGCTCCGCATGTAATCGAATTGGGAATATGCTTGTCGAGAAAGCCGAGGTGTGCACCGTGCGCTTCATCGATCAGTACTGGGATGTTATGCTTGTGCGCGCAATCGCAAATCTTCTTTACATCGCTTAAAATGCCGTCGTATGTAGGACTTGTAATCACGATAAGCTCAGATTGCGGGTATCGATCAATCAACGCAGCGATTTCCTTGGGTGAGATCGAGCCGTACAGGTTGAAGGTGCTGTCGTATTGAGGCATAACGAAATGCGGGATCAATCCGCAGAGCTCTATGGCATTGTATACGGACTTGTGGCAGTTGCGCGCAACGATAATGTGGCCTCCGCGCGTCGTCGCGGCTCTGATGCCTGCGAGAATTCCTGCACTGCTGGCGTTAACCGAAAAAAATGTCTTTCGGCTGCTGTAAAACGAGGCGGCGTGTTCCATGGCTTCCTTAAGTATGCCGCTTGCACCGTGCAGATTGTCAAAACCCTCGACTTCAGTGATGTCGTACAGAGAAGAGATATCTTCTATATAATCGTAAACTCCTTGTGTCCTCTTGTGCCCGGGCATATGAAACGGTGCAATGTTTTGCTCTGCGTATTCTCTCAATCTGTCCGTTAATCTTTTATACATGACATGTTCCCTTTGTATCTACCCTTTCTCTCAAAAATGAAATAAAAGTACGCGTCGCATAGGACAGAGTTTGTGCATCGAGATATACAACAGCTATCGTCTGAAATATTGCAGGTATGGTAGCGCGCGACACGATATTGTATGAAGTATTGGCAATGATCAACTCGGACAGGATGGAGACGCCGAGCCCTTGTTCAACCATCGACATTATTGTGTAGTCATCTTGCAGCCTGAGTTTAGTATTTAAGCGCAGATTGTTCTCTTCAAATGCCTGCAACGGTTCTCCAGGGGCTCCTTCCTCGAGCATGATATACGGCTCTTGCTGCAATTGTTCCAAAGTGACACAGCTTTGGGTGGCGAGGGGATGATCGGACGGCATGACGGCGCGCATCCTCACGCTGAAAAGCGGCTCACTTTCCAACTCGGGGGCGTAGATCGGGTTGATAAAGCCGAAGTCCGCTCTGCCCGACATGACCCAGCTCTTGATTTCGCTGTAATCTCCTTGCAGGATAAATATCCCGATGTTTGGGTACTGTTCGGTAAACGCTTTGATGATCTTCGGCAGGATGTGACTCGATACGCTGGCGATGGCAGCGATCGTGATGGTGCCCACGGAGAGGTTGAGCAGTTCGCTGTTGAAATTCCAAAGATTTTCTTGGCTTTTGCCCGCCTGTTCGATGTAGGGCAGCAGCCGTTGTCCGTTCGGCGTCAGCTTGATGCCGCTTTTCGAGCGAAACAGGAGCTGCGTGGACAGTTCATGTTCGAGAGACTTTACGATCTGGCTGATACCGGATTGCGTATATCCCAAAGAATGTGCTGCCTTCGTAAAACTGCCTATCTCGACGATTTTCACAAAGGTGCTGTATTTGTTCATCGTTACCTCCAAATATAAGAAAGTGTCATGTAAAAAACTGAAATACTTGTTTTACTTATGGAATAATTTATTTTATAATAAAATTAGACAAAAAACAACGTAAATCGACAAATAACATATATCTTGATTTTGTGTAATCACTCATGTGAAACAAAGCAAAAGAGCAGTCCATTTGGAGCGTTCACTTAGGGATTATTGAAAACAACAGTAATTTTTGAGTGACGTCCTCAAGCGGTGCCAACAGAAAGACCACACAACAGACTTTTGATAGTCTGCTGTGTGGTCTTTTTCTATATCACCACCCTCCTAAAAATGCCATTACCGCTTATTCAGCCTTTCCCACATTGTTGCGGAAATTGGACTCCTCGGCTGTGGCCATATCGTAGTACATCACACGATTTTCGGCATCGTATTCGCCGGTCACCTTGTAACGCTTCTTGGCATCGAAACCGGGAATCATCGCAACGATGACATCACGCAGATTCTTGTTGCCGCAACTCAATGTGGTGGTCTGCTCAGCCTTCGGCTTGGAGAACGGAGTAGCCTTCGCCTCGTTGCCCTTACACACACGGATAGCAAAGACCTTGTTGGCAGCGTCCACGCAATACTGGACATTCTGCGGATAGTTCAAGTCCTCAAGCACACGCTTGCTGAAAGTGATGCCGTTCTGGTTGATGAAAATGTCAGGAGCGGCGTTGGTGTTGATGTCGATAACCTCAAGGTTGATAGTAGAAAAATTGATAGCCATAATTATTCGTTCCTTTCTTCTTGACCCTCGTCAAGCTCGTTTATACTGTTGATAATCTGTATGAATTGGTCTCGTTCTTCTTTTGACCACATCATATCCAAGAGAAAATACCCTCGCAGAACGCCGGATTTGACCTTTGCCACTGTGAACTTTTTCTTCATAGCCTCCAGTGGCTTGCTGCTTTTACGCCAGTTTCCGGCATCAAGCAGTTCCTGCACTCTGTTCCATTGCTCACGTTTGATGATGGCGGGGTGGTCATTCTCCCAATACCACTGTGGCAGCACATCTCGGTTTTTTACCGATTTATGCGTTAGGTAGTCCTTGGAATAGGATTTTTGGTATAGCACATCGCCGCAGTATTTCTCGTTCCGTAAAATATTACGAATGGTAGCCTGCCGCCAATAGTCCATACCTTTCGGAGAGCGTATCCCTTGCTCCGTAAGAGAGTCTGCAATTTCCTTTGGAGAAGCACCCTCTGTAAAACTATCGAAAATATACCGCACAATTTCAGCCTCTGCAGGCTCGATTTTGACCCTGCCTGAATAATCTCGGTAGTAGCCGATAGTATTCTTTACAGAGAATTTGTACAGACCCTCCTGCATTCGGTAGCGTATGCCTTCCTTGATTGCAATGCTTTTTTGCTGACTCTCCAATTCAGCCAAAGCCGACAGAATGGAAATGACCAGTTTGTTTTTGCCATCACTGGTGTTAATGCCCTCGGATTCAAAGTTTACCGCCACCGGGGGATTTAGGTCACTCAGTGTGCGCAGTGTGGTCAGTATATCCACAATGTTGCGACCAAAACGGCTGATGCTCTTTGTGAGAATGAGGTCGATTTTACCGGCACAGGCATCCTCGATCATCTCTTGAAAGCCTTTTCGCTTACCGACAGAAGTGCCACTTATGCCTTCGTCCGTATAGATTTTGACCAGTTCATAGTTCGGATTATTATCTATAACAGACTGAAAATGCTGTACTTGCATTTCAAAACTACCCACCTGTGCCTCTTCAGCAGTGCTGACACGGCAGTATGCCGCTACACGCACTTTGGGTGCATCTTGATATGCGTATATCTTCTTTTCCGGCATAATGACACGGCCCTTACGCTGACCGCTGCGATTTTTCGCTATGGTATCTTGGATTTCCCGTTTCTGCTCATCACGGCGGCTACTTGTCTTTTCGCCTTTGTGCCGGGCCTGTTCGATACGCTCTGCATCTAATTTCTTCGCCATCTACGATTTTTCCACACCTCCTTCCGTTTAAAATTGAAAACACCGGGCATCACCTCCTTTCCGGTCTCCGGGCAAAAAAATAGACCACACCGAGGGGAATCCCCAGTGTGGTCTTGTGCGCTGATAGAAATTAGAATACTGTGGCTATATCCTGCCAATGCTCGTCTGCCATATCGATAGCAAATTCGGTATTGTTAATGTACAGGCTGTTATCCTTATCTCGCACAAATCCCCAATGCAAGCCGTGCTGCGCTGCGTAGGCTTTGAATGCATTGAATTTGTTTTCTATCTGGCGGTCTATATTTTTGTCTTGGCCTTTGCTTTCGCCACCTTTGGTTTCGATGACCCAAACAGTGCCATCCTTCTTCATTACGATGTAGTCGGCATAGAACAGCCACTGTTTTTGGATGCCATCCACATATACGATGGAGAAGTACTGCTGACCCGTATCACCATTCTTGTATACCCACTCAATATCATCACGCTTTTCGCAATACTGCTCAAACAGCATTTCACAGGTACTACGGACAAGACTGGTAGCAAAGCCAGAAGTATATTCGTGATAGGCGTTGGAGAGGTATTCCACCTCACTTTTAACGCCCGGATCGTATTTGAAAAAGTCCTGCTCTGGAATGCGGAATGTACTGGTCTTCGGATGAAGCATCAAACTCATCTGCTGTGCCATCTGTGCCGTAACATCCCGGAATTCCTCTTTCAGCTTGTGCTGATTATTGATAACAAAAGCATAGAATTCTGCTGTTTCCAGTGCAATTAGTTTTTTGGTCGGATTTCCACCCTTACGGAAAAGACGTTCCAAAATGGTCTTGACCTTATTCTGTGCCATACCGATGGAAGATTTTATCGCATCTACGCTGTGCATGAGGTAAATGCCGTGCTTGTGGGTATCCACACGCTTATGCGTGGTAATATAATTTTCACTGTTCGCGATAGAAGAGGTGCGGATGAACTGACCCTGCAGAGCTTGTCCGTGGATGCTGTCACCAAAAACATACCCTGCATCGGTAAGAAGCATTTTATTCATTTTCTTATCGCTACCGAGACCGTATTTCTTGACCATAGCCTCGTGAATCTTAACCAGTACCTCACGCTCTCCCAGACCATCAAAATCCATATCGCGGATTTGCTTTTCCAGAGTGAAGGTCTTACATTTATCCTTGAGGAAGAGTCTGCGTGTCTCATATGCCTTGTCTACTTCGGAGAGCAGACCGGCTTTATATTTTTCATCGAATGTGTAAACATAGCAGAAATCCAAAAGGTCATCCTCATAGTGTTTAGCCTCCGGCATACGGCGAATACGACCTATGGTCTGGATTTCAAAACTTTCACTCATGCCTTCACGCAGTTTAACGAGAATTTTTGCACGAGGACAGTCCCAGCCGGTGCTGATAGCCTGTTTCATAAGCAGGAATACCGGCGTAGCATCGTTTTCAGTAAGGTTATCCGGAAGGTCACGCTTGTCCTCGCTCATCCAAATACTGACCATACCATTATCATAGGTATAGCCCATGCTTTCCAATTTGCGCTCAACGGCACGGATGGTCTCCGGCTGTCCGTTGGGGAACTGGATGAGAACGAGAGGACGGATGCCCTTGCCGAGTTCACGATAGCGGGCAACGATGGCCTTACGCTTGTTATCCGCCAGTGTGAGCAGAGAATCGTAGTCATCGGCAATCTCCATGCCATCCTCAACACCCTCATTCACATAGAGTGCCTTGGTGATAAGACCTGCGCCGATAACATCGACCTCGTCAATTTCATAATATTCATACCGCTTATTCTCCACAGCGGTAGCGCTGACACGGATAATATTCCGGGCGGAGAACGCATCAATGATGGATTTCGCCTTTGCCGTATTGTTGGAATGCTCCTCATCGATGATTATGATAAATTCGATACCGGCACGATGGGCATCAGCAATGCGGTCAAAGAGGTTCTTGCGCTCACTGTCACGGATAGCGGTGTTGCCTTTCTTGGTCACCAATTCCCAATTGATGAAAGTGGTGCTTTCGGCATCGAATCCGGCTGTGAGGGCATCAAACAAATTCTGTGTACGGCGGTGCGGTGCAAATTTACGCATCTTCTGGCGGCTCTGTTCTTCCAGATCACCTTTGCCGGGACACAGCCAGATGAATGCGGTGCGACTGCTGATTTTTGTGAGGTATTCCTCGATAAAATCAATCAGCATAATGGTCTTGCCGGAGCCTGTGGGTGATTTCACCGTCACAGTCTGTTTGCTGCGGCTGTCGGAAACGATGTCGAGCAATTTAAGAACAGCCTTTTCTTGGAATTCAAAAAGGTCAATAGCAATGCCGTTTACCATGTTTCACCCGCCTCCTTCAGTTCAAAATTAAAGTAGTAGTCCGGGATAATATGGATTTCCGTATTCGCCAGCAGAGCGTTTTGCTCCGTGGTGAACAGCACATTCCGGGACACATACAATACCTGGATATCCGGATAGTCCTCCCAATGCGCCAATACCTCATCCGCTTGGTCATCATCCAGAATCATGAGATATTTGTTGCCATCGATTTTCACGCCATGTTCCAACTGCACCATTTCCGCAATATGCTCCAGAAGTGCATCAGTGAGATATTCCTCGTCCTTGGATACAAAATCGGTACGATAATATTTGAGGTTAGCAGGGATACCCGCTGAATATTCACTGCCATCATCACGATTCCCTGTAATAATAGTTTTGAGTCTTGGGAATGTGACAAATCTACAAATACCATATTCCATATGCTGGCTCTTTCCGTATTCCGACTCAAACAAATCTTTAAAGGTCTGCGCCTTATCTGTAAAATATTTTTCGATTTTACCCCAAATGGTGGAATGGCTTATTCTTTCACCAGGGCTATAGTCCAGCATATGCCCTTTTGCATGGAGGTATCGAATTGTGTTAAGTGCAGAAACCTCATTGTTGGTACACAGAATAAACTTGCGTTTTCCACCGTCTTCTTTGTTCATCTGTAATACGGCCTCACCTGTGCTGCCAGACCCGGCAAAGAAGTCCAGAATCACAGCGTCTTTGCCGCCAGCATAACTAAATAGCATTTTTAATAGATTAACAGATTTTGGATTACTAAATCGGCTCTTCTCGTTAAAGATCATTTCCAGCGATTTCGTTGCAGACCTATTATCTTCATAATAATAGGCCCTCAATGTCGATTTGTTATCCACAAGCCTAATTTTGGGTTTAATAAGTGTGGTTTCATCATCACCAAACATTACATCATCATTTTCTAACATAGAACGCATGGTTTCTTCGGAGAAACGGAAGCCTTTTTCAGGTATTTTGCAAGGGCGTCCTGTGCGAGGGTGAATCACTTCATATCTGTATCCGCCTTGCACGGTATTGGCAATATCACCGTCATGAAAAACACCCTTATTGTCAACATTATCGTAATGAGCGAATCCTTTTAGCATTGTTTGATTTTTCTTTATCCAAAGTCGCAATTCTAATTGAATCTTTGCATTGTCTTCGCCATAAGTTGACCGCAATTCTTCATACTTCTCCTGAATAATGTCAACAACAGGAGAGCGTGATGTCCATTTCTCCAGATTGTTTTTATTTAGAGCATAGCAGATAATATACTCATGCTCTGTGGTGATTTGAGTAACATTATTATCTGTGGTAGTGCGCCAAACGATATTACCGACGAAATTTTCCTCTCCGAAAATTGAATCGCAAAGAAGCTTCAAATTATACAGCTCAGAGTTATCTATGGAAATGAAAATAACGCCCTTTGAGGATAATAGATGTTTTGCTATATGGAGCCGTGTTTCCATAAAGGAAAGCCATTTACTGTGACGATACCCATCTGTCATATCAACCATCACATCGTTGTAGGTAAAACCGCTTTTTAATGTGTTATACGGTGGGTCAATATAAATAATGTCAACACAACCTTTATGGGTCTTTTCCAACAGCCGGAGGGAATGCAGATTATCGCCCTCAAGGATAAAATTATAGA
>DCTM01000029.1:576-3311 GCA_002329565.1 Firmicutes bacterium UBA1440 | reverse complement strand
TCCAAGTCATCGTTGCGTTTACGCTTCTCTTGGTCGCCAAACAAATCCAACTGCTGCGGCGTCCTCGTACTGATGAGGTCAACCGCTCTTATAGTTACTGACCGAATGGGATATTGCCATGTGTAGCGAAGCCGGAACAGCTCCATCGCACAGTTCACCATCTCCCTCCAACTCTGCGTTGGATACGGCAGCTTGCATTGAAACTCGCGGTAATTGAGATTGCAGTCTCGAATGTAGAGCTGCACCCGCGTGGCTATCAATTCTGCTTGCCGCAAACGAAGCGATACTCCCTGCGCAAGTTCAAAGAGGACTTGCAGGACTTCGTTGTTGTTTTCGAGATCGGCGGTACAGGTAATACCGTGTCCCACACTTTTTGCCATCGGCTCGTAGTCAAATGGACGTACCCGTGAGTTATCTACTCCGTTGGCAAACTCCCACAGTTTGATGCCATTGACACCAAGCCATGATTTGAGAAGCATCTTATCGCATTGCGCTATGCCGCCGATGGTTTCGATTCCACGCCTACGCAGCTTCTCCGTCGTTGCTCTGCCAACGTACAGCAATTCCGACGCGGGCAGAGGCCACACTTGTGTTCGATAGCTCTCCGGCGTGATGCAAGTGATAGCGTCCGGCTTTTTCATGTCGCTTCCCAATTTGGCAAATATCTTTGTGAAAGACACGCCAATGCTTACGGTCAGTCCGAGTTCCTCACGGGTAGCTTCACGAATAGCTTCAGCTATGGCGAGAGGGCTACCCATGCTGCTGCTACCCGTAATATCCAACCAGCACTCGTCCATTCCGTAAGGCTCGATTTGGTCGGTATATCTCCCGTAGATGCTTCTTGCAAGCGCCGAATACTTGATATACTGCTCGTAATGCGGTGACACCATGATGAGGTTGGGGCAACACCTCTGCGCCTCCCAATTAGCCATTCCAGTTTTCACGCCTGCCTTTTTCGCCAGTTCGGACTTAGCGAGAACAATTCCGTGGCGATTCTCCGTGCTTCCACATACAGCAACGGCTTTTCCACGCAGGGCTGGATTCAGCATCATTTCCACGCTTGCATAATAGCTGTTCATATCACTGTGTAGTATCGCTCTCACTCTCGCTCACCTCCTTACTGTGCGTACAGTATAGTCCTAATCTAAAACGAATATAAGGCAACAAATGTTCTATTTTGNNTATCCAGCATAGTAGAATATGAGGCATAGGAGGTGTTGTACTATGGATACTGCTATCGGAAGTGTTCTTCGTGAATTAAGAATGAAGCACAGCTATCAGCAACAGGATGTCACGAGAATGCTCAATGAATTGGGTATACAGACAGCAAAGCAACAGGTTAGCCGCTGGGAGCATGGACATAACAATCCGAACATTTCACAGTTTGTTGGTCTGTGTAAGATTTACGGAGTAAGAGATGTTTATAAGGTCTTTTTGCAGAGGGATTTTTCTGACCTAATCTATGAATTGAATAAAGAGGGCGCGGAAAAGCTGGCTGAGTTCAAACAGCTTTTAATAGCAAGCGGACTGTATGCTCCCATGCCAACTAAAGCGAAAGTCGTTCAATTCCCGCGTCGTACAGCACCTATGTATGACATCGGAGCTTCTGCCGGAACAGGACAGTTCCTTGACAGCGATTCGTATGAAATGGTCGAGGTTCCCGAAGATGTGCCGGACAGCGCCACGTTTGGCCTTCATGTATGTGGCGACAGCATGGAGCCTTCCCTGTTCGACGGCGAGGAGATATGGGTACATCAGCAGCCGACGCTTGAAAACGGCGAGATAGGTATATTCCTTCTTGACGGCGACGCCTATGTAAAAGAGTTCCGCGTAACGGACAAGGGCGCGTTCCTTATTTCGCATAACTCGGCATATAAGCCGAAGCAGATCACGGAGTACAGCGAAACGAGGATTTACGGAAAAGTTGTTTACCCGATTCGATGACCGTTTTATGGGACACAGCATCTGTTAGAATTGAGTAGCAAGCTCAAATAGCAAAGAACTATTGACTAAAGCCAAATGAAAGGAGTGCATCAAATGGAAAAAATGACAAGGAAAGAGCAAGTTATCTACGATTTTGTAATTCTTTATAGGGAAAAGATGCACTTCTCTCCAAGTATGCGTGAAATAGCAGAAGGGGTCGGTCTTTACTCGGTATCAACAGTGCATAAACACGTTCATTCTTTAGTTGATAAAGGGTGGTTTTTGCCTTACGCAGGCAAAAACCGCACGATACTCCCCAATGAGGAGTTGCTTGTTGGGAGGGCATGATGGAACATATAAAAGTGTACGTTGAAGTAACGGCATCTTTTCGATCAGATGGTCTTTTGCTCCCGCGTGAGATCGTATGGGAGGATGGGCATCATTATGAGATTGACCGTGTATCAGACATCCGTCAATCAGCCTCCGCGAAAGTGGGTGGACAGGGCGATAGGTACACCATTGTCGTGTGCGGTCAACCGAAATACCTGTTTTTCGAGCGTAATGCAAGCATTACGGGAAACAATATTGGACGATGGTTTGTAGAAGGTCGGGCGCAATGAACATCATGGAAGCAACAGCAGAGATGTCGCCACGGCAAATGGAGGTGTTCCACGATTATGTGCGGTAGATACTACATTGCAGATGATGATTCCGATGTTATGCTTCCCGGATATGTCGCAGAGGCACAGCGCCGTGCCGAAGCTATGAACGTGTCACTCGTTACAGTTGGCGAGGTGCGTCCAACGAATTTT
>DCTM01000029.1:0-516 GCA_002329565.1 Firmicutes bacterium UBA1440 | reverse complement strand
TTTGCTACAAGCATTGAGGATCGTCGCTGTCTGATACCCGCTTCATGCTATTTTGAATGGCAGAAGGCTGATGGAAGGAAAATCAAATACGCTATCAAACCTAAGTCTACGCCGCTTTATTTGGCTGGTCTTTACATTCGTTCTTCAAAAGAGTGTATTCCCTGCTTCTCCATTTTGACGATGGATGCAGCCGAGAGTATCAAGGCAATACACGCCCGTATGCCTGTCATGATTCCGCAGGATAGAATCTCTGATTGGCTTTCCCCGAGCAACCCGTACAATGAAGTAGTTCAGCAAATCGCTTCCGATTTGGATTACTATACAGCGTAAATCAGCACAGCATATTCACAACAACGGAGGTTATGTAATGACAGCACAGATGAACGATTTAATGGATTATGACGGTAGGCAATACAGTATTTCGGCAATCAAGTCCAAAAACGCTTTGTTCAACGTCGAGAAGCTCGGGTTACACCCTATTGCCGCAAGTTCGGCTTGTTGGCGGGGCTATATCGC
>DCTM01000005.1:12653-21195 GCA_002329565.1 Firmicutes bacterium UBA1440 | reverse complement strand
GACCGAGTGGATTTCGAGTCAGGCTCGTTATGACCACTTCGATACGTTTCCATATATTTATGAATTGCTCAAAGCTACGAATGAAATTATACCACATTAGGTATCTTAATACAAGGGAAAAATATTGATAAAATTTCTCGCGTTCCGAAGCCATATCAAACAAAAGATGTTTTTTGCAATAACTAAATTCCCCCTGGGGGGACCTTTTAATTATGCACTATACAACAAATGGTGAATACAAATGCGAACCTGTAAAGCCGCTCCTTATATCGTTTGCTTAGATTCAGTGTAGCACCTCAGCCAAAAATGTTTTTTCAATGTCGTTTGCTAAAGTGTTCTGATTTCAAAACACGCGCGTAAAGCCGCTCCTTATACCGTTTGCTTAGATGCTTTAATCTCAAAACCTCATGTACGCACGTAAATTTATGAGGCCCAATCCCACATAGGCTCGCGTGATGGCCAAAACAACATGTGTGTGTACGTAAATTTATCAAATTTGCTCGGTAGCGGCAGGAATATTGTTTAAAATATCCCATGCGCGCACGTAAAAATATTTCTCTCAAAATGTGGACGGTCCAAATTTGCTGTGAGGTGTGAGGTTGAGGCTCTACACTGAATTCGAAATTTCGGCCAAAAAATGAGCAAAATTTCAACTTATACACAAAAATTTGGTAAAATATGTAATTTTGAGGTCCAAAATGCATGCCTTATTAAAGAATACGGCGTAAAATTAATCAGATAATGGATTATTAAGCCTTAAAAGCTTGCACAACTTGAAATTTTGCTCATTTTTCGTCATAAAAGTTCGAAACGGGTTTTCCGACCGGAAGCAATGTACGTAGGAGAGCATGCATTTCGTCAAATTTCCTTGTGCGGATTTGTATACGTCTGCCAAGACGGGATGCGAGAATAGAAGCAAAATCTCTGCAAGCATCGGTATCGTACAGTTGAATAGTAGTCAAGCGCATTACTTCAATGTGCTGCCTTTCTAGCAATGCCGCACGCATTACATCTTTACCTTGCTCTGAAGGACTGCTGTGAAAAGCAAAGCTTTCATATTCGACGGCCAATTTTTTTGATACATAGTATAAATCCGCAAAACAACGCTTTTGACCAAGGCGTTTGGAAATGTCATCCCTGAGTGTGATTTCATAGTTGAAAACGGCTCCGTTAAGTCCGTAACCGCCTAAAGAATTTGGTAGAGTCAGAACCATGAAGGCCAGAGATTCCATAACGGAGGCGGAACCGTTTTCTATGTAGTTTAGCGCCTGTAAGGCTTTCCGATGACCTCGGTGGCCCGAAGTTTTCTCAAGGAAAGCCGTTAACCTTCTCTTTGTAGTGATTGAGCGTGAAGGGTCACCCGGTGGATGTGAGCAAAGTTGCAACCCAAGCAAAATAAGTCGATGAATATCTAATCTGCATGCGAGCTGAAGAAATAATAATTCCGGGGAAGCAACTGTAATGCCGTCTTTTTTTACTGTTGCGCCCGCAGGCAGAGCACGCCTGTACAAATGAGTTGTGGCATCCTTTTGTCGATTTTTCGGACTGCGTTCGGACACAGTAAATTCTGCCTGATTTCTTTCATCATTGACGGAATCAAGCAGATTGTCAATATACGGGACATCCCAAAATTTAGCAGCTGAATAATAGCTCAAATATCTTTTCATATTCAAATTATATTGCGAGATATGAAAAACATCAACCCATTTTACTTAATTTTATATAAATGTAATTTATTGGATAATAAACGTCTCGTTAAGACGTTTATTCACATCTTAGATAAGTTGAAAAACTATTCATATCTTACTTCAAAAGTTCTTTCAGACTTTGTTTATACTAATAGCTTGAATTTCAAAACCTCAAAGAGACCATTGTGATGGGTTGTGCGGCCGGATTTACTGCCGAATAAATTGGGCCGGAGTGACTGTAAGATAATTGGGCCGTGAATTTGTGTCGGGTATTGCGTCGGCTATTCCTTCGATACGTGGTCACTGTTCCTGACGCCGTAATGATCATTGCGGCGAGATATTATGTTATGAATCTGTGTTGGTTGCTGTACTCTAATTGTGTAGATATGTTGTGCTATGAATCTGTGTTTGGCACTCGGGATTCCTTGCGCATAAGACAATCCGAGGCGGTCTTTGCCCGGGCGACGGCAGGAAGCGCAAGCAGAGACTCTTGTCATTTTATTAAGGAGGAAAAATTTTTTCTTTTACTTTAATAATTTACTTGATTAAAGAAATGAAGTGGTGTATACTGTCACTATTGAAAAAAAAGAAATGAAAAATCGGAGTGAATTATGACGAACTTAAAGCAAGAAGAAAAGGTTTGGTGGCAACTGCGGGATTTGTATGAGCGTTACGGATACAAGAACCATCGTATGAGTAAATTTGAAGAGTATTTGTTTTACGCGAAGAATATAAAATTCCTCGAAAGCGACCAAATCATTACTTTTACGGACTTCGACGGTAAGCTGATGGCCCTCAAACCCGACGTGGCGCTCAGCATAATAAAAAACACAAAGGCGACGAGAGCGGCACCCGAAAAGTTGTTTTATAATGAGAAGGTGTATCGCGTTTCCAAGCAGGCAGGCCAGTTTCGCGAAATCAGCCAAATCGGTCTGGAATACATAGGAGAAGTGACGCGCTATGCGACCGCCGAGGTCATAAAACTGGCGCTCAAGAGTCTGGAAGTTATTCAAGAAGATTACATCTTGAATATTTCACATATGGGATATATGAAAGCATTTTTCGATCATATCGAAGCAGATTATTTGTTACGGCAAAATTTGCTTTCCTGCCTTAGCCGTAAAAATCGGAGCGAGCTCGACAAGGTGTTGGGGGGCACAGCGCTCGCAGAAGAGTCAGTAGCACATTTTAAGGAATTCATCGGACTGTCGGGCAAATTGACCGACTGCGTGTATAAAGTGAAAGCGCTGGCAGTCAACAAGGCCATGCAAGAGGCGGCTGCGGAGCTTGAGAGCATTTGTTATACTCTCGGCGCACAGAGCGAGCGCATTATTCTGGACTTTTCACTCGTTAACGAAACGGGTTATTACAACGGCGTATTGTTCCACGGGTTTATCAAGAACGTACCGCGTGCCGTTTTGAAGGGCGGGCGTTATGACAATCTGCTCGCGAAGATGGATAAAGAAGAGCTGCAAGCAATCGGATTTGCCGTTTATTTTGACGGGCTGGATCGTTACCTCAAGGTGCCGTACGAATACATGATCGACACCGTCGTACTGTATGACGAAGACAGCGATCCAGCGCTTTTAAACGAAACGATCGAGCATTTGGCAGAGTCCGGGCAAAAGGTGCGCGCAGAGCGATATTTCCCGGTTGATTACAAATACAAAGAAATCATAAAGATAGAAAAAAATACTGTGACTGAGGTGAATTGCATTGATTAATATCGCATTGCCGAAGGGAAGACTCGGCGATCAAGTATATAAACTTTTTTCGGAAATCGGGTACGATTGCAAAAGTATTTATGAAGACAACAGAAAGTTGGTGTTTGAGAATAAGGAAAACGAAGTGCGCTATTTGCTGATCAAGCCCTCCGATGTTTCGGTCTACGTGGAGTACGGAGCGGCCGACATCGGCGTGGTTGGCAAGGATGTCCTGCTTGAGACGGGCAGCGATGTATACGAGCTTTTGGATCTGAATATGGGTAAATGCAAAGTGTGCGTCGCGGCTCCCAACGGCTATACGGAGGATGAAGACAACGTGCTTCGTGTGGCCACCAAGTATCCGCACATAGCCAAGAGCTACTACGATAGTAAGAACAAGGAAATCGAAATCGTGAGATTGAACGGTTCTATCGAATTGGCTCCCATTCTGGGGTTGTCCGATGTGATTGTCGATATAGTGGAGACCGGCACAACGCTTCAGGAAAACAATTTGAGCGTGCGCGAGGAGATTATTCCCATCAGCACGCGTTTCATTGCCAACAAGAGCAGTTATAAATTCAAGACGAAGGAGATCAACGAGATGTTGAATAAATTGGCGGAGGCGATTGCCGATGATTAATATTTATAATATCAACGATGTCAGCGTGAAGGATATCATAAAGCGGAATATTGAGCAGGAAAGCAATGTCGAATGCATCGTTGCGGAAATAATCGCCGATGTCAGAGCAAACGGAGATCGCGCCCTCTTTGAATACAGCGAGCGATTTGACGGCGTCAAGCTGAGCAGCCTTGAAGTGACGGAGGAAGAAATAGACGCCGCTTACGCGAGCATCGATCCTGAGTTTATTGATACTCTCAAGATGGCCAAAGAAAATATCGAGGCATTTCACAAGCGCCAAGTACGCACGAACTTTTGCATCAACGACAAGGAAGGAATTTTGCTCGGGCAGAAAATTACCGCAATCGAAAAGGTCGGCCTCTATGTGCCGGGTGGCACGGCAAGCTACCCGAGCAGCGTATTGATGAATGCGGTTCCCGCCAAAATTGCCGGGGTTGATAAGATTGTAATGGTGACGCCGCCGCTTGAGGACGGAAGTATCGCCCCCGCGATTCTGGCCGCTGCGAAAATCGTGGGAATCACAAAAGTATTCAAGGTCGGCGGCGCACAGGCCGTAGCCGCCTTGGCTTTCGGCACCGAGAGCGTGCCGAAGGTCGACAAGATCGTCGGTCCCGGCAACATTTTCGTCGCAACGGCGAAACGAAGAGTATACGGCTATGTTGATATCGACATGATTGCGGGGCCAAGTGAAATTTTGATAATCGCCGACAGCGGTTGCAATCCNNCCTATGTGGCGGCCGATATGTTGTCACAGGCAGAGCACGATAAGCTGGCGAGCGCTATCCTGATCACCGACAGCAGCACGCTGGCCGAGAGTGTAAGCGTGGAGCTCGAAAGGCAGATTCCGTTGCTGCCGCGAGCTGAGATTTGCAGAGCATCGATTGACAACAACGGCAAGATTATCATTGTCGATGACATTATGCAGGCCGTGAGCGTAAGCAATGAGATTGCGCCCGAGCACTTGGAAGTATGTGTGGAAGATCCGTTTTCCTTGCTGAGTGCGATTAAAAATGCAGGCAGCATATTCTTAGGAAGGAACGTTCCGGAGGCGCTCGGAGATTATTTCGCAGGCCCGAATCACACCCTGCCGACGGGCGGTGCAGCCGCATTTTCTTCGCCGCTCTCGGCCGACGACTTCATAAAAAAATCCTCATTTATTTACTACACAAAGGACGCGCTCGGCGCAGTTGCAGACAGAATAGTGGATTTTGCACAGCGCGAGGGCCTCGACGCACACGCACGCAGTGTGGCCGCCCGATTTGAAGGAGAAAAATAAAAAGGAAATATACACAGATGAGCAGATTTTTATCGAGCCGTTTTGCGACACTGACGCCCTATACGCCGGGCGAGCAGCCGCAGAACCGCAAATATATAAAACTGAATACAAACGAAAATCCGTATCCGCCGTCACCCGCCGTAACGGAGGCGATTCGAGCAAGTACGGGTGAGGAATTAAAACGCTATCCGGATCCGACCGCCGCAAATCTCATTAGGACGATGGCCGAATACTGCGGTGTTTCCGAAGAACAAGTTATATTCGGCAACGGATCGGACGAGATACTCGCATTTTGTTTTCTGGCCTTTTGCGATCGCAAGGTCCCGGCCTGCTTTGCCGACATTACATATGGCTTTTACAAAGTCTTCGCCGAGCTGTGTGCAGTTGAGGCGCGCATAATCCCGCTTACGGGCGATTTTTCGATTAACCCGGCTGATTATCATCGCGCCGGAGGCACGGTTTTGATCGCCAACCCCAATGCACCGACCGGAATGTCGCTGACCTTGGCTCAAATCGAAGAAATAGCGGTGAGCAATCCGGACAACATCGTAATAGTCGATGAAGCTTACGTCGATTTCGGTGCCGAGAGCGCGGTGCCGCTGACCTTGCGGTATGACAACCTTCTGGTGGTTGGTACATTTTCAAAGTCACGAAATCTGGCGGGAGCACGGCTCGGATATGCAATCGGTGACAGCAAATTGATTGCCGACCTGAATACTGTAAAATACTCGTTCAACCCATACAATGTCAACCGGTTGACATTGGCTGCGGGCAAGGCCGCCATAGAAGACCGCAACTACTTTACAGATTGCTGCAATGCAATAATTGAAACTCGCGAGTTTACGACGCAGGCCTTACGCGACGCCGGATTTACCGTCCTGCCGTCAAAAGCAAACTTCGTCTTTGTGAAGAATGACCGCTTGCACGGCGAGGAATATTATTTGAAGCTGAAAGAAAGGGGCATTCTGGTGAGACACTTTACCGATGCGCGCATAAGCGATTATGTGCGTATTACCATCGGAACGAGACAAGAAATGGAAACGCTTATAAAAACAACAAAGCTTATTTTGGAGGCAATACAATGAGAACCGTCAATATGACGCGGGAAACCGCCGAAACTAAGATCGTGCTTTCACTCAATATCGACGGCCGCGGCGATTTCGATATCGACACGGGCTGCGGATTTTTAAACCATANNCTCTTTGCACGGCACGGAAGGTTTGATCTGCGCGTGGCCTGCGCGGGTGACATTGCAGTAGATTATCACCACACGACAGAGGACATCGGCATCGCATTGGGGCAGGCGTTTGCACAGGCGCTGGGCGATTGCAGGGGAATTGTGCGCTACGGTACATTTACTCTGCCGATGGACGAGGCACTTATCATGGCCTCGCTCGACATCAGCGGCAGAGCTTATCTCTCATACGATGTGAAAATCCCTACGGAAAAGATCGGCGACTTCGATACTGAACTTGCAGAGGAATTCATGATGGGATTTTGCAGGAATGCGGGCATCACGCTACACCTAAAGCAGCTTGCAGGCACGAACTCCCACCATATTATGGAGGGCATTTTTAAAGCACTTGCGCGAGCCTTGCGCGCGGCAGTAAGCATTGACGTCGCCTTTGCGGATGAAATCCCTTCAACGAAAGGAAAGATAGTATGATAGCGATTATAGATTACGGTGTTGGCAACCTCTTCTCACTGAAAAGTTCACTTTCCTTCTTGGGCCTCGACAATGTCGTCACCTCAGATGAACAGGAGATAAAAGCGGCCGACAGGATTATTTTGCCGGGCGTGGGTGCTTTTCGCGATGCGAGAGATAAGCTTAACAGCTCAGGTCTCGTCGAGACTGTCAAAGAGGAAGCTGTAAAGGGCAAGCCGTTGCTTGGCATCTGTCTCGGCATGCAGCTTCTGTTCGAGAAGAGCTACGAATACGGCGAATATGACGGACTGGGTTTGCTGCCGGGTGAGATTTACGCGATCAAGGATGAGTTGCGTGATCAGAAACTAAAGGTACCCCACATGGGCTGGAACAGCCTGACGATAAAGCACGCCGACAATCCACTCGTGCACGGAATTTCCGAGGGCGCTTATGTTTACTACGTACATTCTTACTGTGCGAAAACAGCGGATGAATATCTTGTGGCGACATCGCCGTACGGTGCGGAAATCGCCGGTATTGTCTGCAAGGATAATGTTTACGGCACGCAATTTCATCCCGAGAAGAGCGGCGCCGTGGGGCTGCAGATATTAGAAAATTTCGGAGGACTATAAGTAATGGACATATTTCCGGCAATCGATTTAAAGGACGGGGCGGTCGTGCGCCTTGCCCGGGGGAATTACAACTGCGTCGACATCTATTCACGGGATCCCGCAGAGATCGCAAGGCAATTTAAGAAGCAAGGAGCGACGCATCTTCATATTGTAGATTTGAACGGCGCCAAAGAAGGCGCACCGGTTAATTTTGCCGCCATTGCCGCCGTCGCGGCCGAAGGGGGACTGTTCCTCGAGGTGGGCGGCGGTATTCGCGATATGGCGCAAGCGGAGCGCTATTTTGATCTCGGCGTCAATCGCGTGATCTTAGGCACAGCCGCGATTAAAGATCCCGAATTCTTAAAGATTGCGACAGCGTCTTACGGGGACAAAATCGCCGTCGGTGTAGATACGAACAACGGTAAAGTTGCAGTCAACGGTTGGCTTGAGATGACGGAGACAGATGGGGCGGAGTTTTGCGCCAGGTTGCGTGATATCGGCGTGCGGACAGTCATATATACCGACATTTCCAAGGACGGGATGTTGTCGGGGACAAATCTGGATATTTACAAAACTCTCAGCGAAATAAAAGGCCTTGATATAATCGCCTCGGGCGGCATTTCTCACGAAAACGAGATTACCGCCTTGCGCGACATGAACATCGCCGGAGCTATAGTCGGCAAAGCTATTTACGAAAGAAAATTGGATTTGGCAAGAGTAATAGCTCTTGCAGCGGAGGTGCAGAAATGCTGACAAAGAGAATTATTCCGTGCCTGGATATCAGAGACGGGCGCGTGGTAAAGGGCGTCAATTTCGAGGGAATTAAAGATGTGGATGACCCGGTGACTCTGGCCGAATTTTATAACAAGAGCGGCGCTGACGAGCTCGTATTCTACGATATTACTGCGAGCATAGAGGGGCGTTCGCTTTTCACAGACATTCTCGAGCGCGTCGCCTCGCAGATCTTCATTCCGCTGAC
>DCTM01000005.1:450-12603 GCA_002329565.1 Firmicutes bacterium UBA1440 | reverse complement strand
CCAGTGCGTTGTACTGTCGATGGATGTCAAGCGGGTTGACGGTAAGTTTATGCTCTTCACCGGAGGCGGCAAGAAAGCCACAGGTATCGACGCGCTCTCATGGGCGGCACAGGGTGAGGCAAGCGGTGCCGGCGAGATAGTGCTCAACAGCATCGATACGGACGGTGTCAAGCAAGGCTTTGATTTAGAGATGCTGGAGGCGTTTGCCGATGTCGTCAATATTCCTATAATAGCAAGCGGCGGAGCCGGCAAACGGGAGGATTTCAAAACACTCTTCAAAACTGTTCCGAGCGTGGATGCGGGGCTTGCGGCCTCAATTTTCCATTTCAAACAACTGGATATAATGGATTTAAAAGAATATCTGTGCGCTGAAGGAATAGCAGTAAGAATGTAGAATCGGCACGCGCATCAGTGCGAACGAATGCCGAAAAGATACAGACAAAGACAAGAGGAGAAACGCAATGCTTGATAAATTAAAGTTTGACAAGTACGGCCTCATTCCTGCAGTAGTGCAAGATTTTTATACGAAAGAAGTGTTGACCGTCGCATATATGAACAGAGAGAGTTTGGAAATCACGCTGAAAGAAAAGAAGACCTGTTTCTTTTCGCGTTCGCGGCAGCAGCTTTGGCGCAAAGGGGAGACGAGCGGCAATTATCAGCATGTCGTCAGCATTGCGGCCGATTGCGATTGCGACGCCCTCACCGTACAGGTCATCAAGGACGGCCCCGCCTGTCACTTGGGCACTGAGAGTTGTTTCCGAAATGTCTTGTATGCCGATGAAACAGCCGGTAAAATAAAAGAGGAAGCGGCGAGTTCGGGAAACGTTGAAACAACTTCTTTCGGCATAAGCGACCTTTATGCTCTTATAGCCGACCGCAAGGCAAACCCAAAGGCGGGCTCTTATACGAACTACCTGTTTGAGAAAGGACGCGAAAAGATTCTCAAAAAGGTGGGGGAAGAGTGCACGGAGACAGTAATTGGAGCGATGAAGGACAGCCGAGAGGAGACAATCTTCGAAATTTCCGATTTAACCTATCACGTGCTCGTATTGATGATTGAGATGGGCATATCAGTCGGTGATATATTGGCACAGCTTGAGAGCCGCCATGTAGTCGACAAAAAGGTAAAACAGGAGGCGTTGCAATAATGGTCAGATCAAATCTGCATACTCACACAATCTACTGCGACGGAGAAAACACGCCCGAAGAGATGGTTCTGGCCGCGCTTTCAAAGGGTTTTCGATCGCTGGGCTTTTCCGAGCATGCTCCGATCGTCCTGCCGGAAGAGTGCGGCATGATTACAACAGATCTCACGCAATATGTGAAAGACGTAAAAGAGGTCAAAGAAAAATACAAGGGCAGGATCGATATTTTTCTCGGAATCGAAAATGACGCATTCTGTACGCAGCTTAAGGACGGATTCGACTATACCATAGGTTCCGTACACGTGATGTCGGAGAACGGCAGCGTCTATTGCTTGGATGACAAGGCGGAAATCACGCAGGCGTGCATAGACGAAGCTTTCGGCGGTGATGCCATGGCGTTAGCTAAGCGCTATTATCGAGAAGTGATGCGCAATGTTGAGGAAAACAGGCCCGATATCGTCGGACATTTCGACGTGATCACCAAATTTCAAGACAGCACATATATCTTTGATACAGAAAGCAAGCAGTACAGAAATATTGCATTGGAAGCACTTGATTATGCTGCCGAATTCGGCGGGATATTTGAAGTGAATACAGGTGCGATCTCGCGCGGATACCGAAAAACGCCGTATCCAGGCAGCTTTATCCTGCAACGCTTAAAGGAACTGGGTGCACCAATCACAATATCGGCCGATGCACATTCGACTGACGCTATAGACTGCTTCTTCCCTGAGACGGTTGAACTGTTGATTGCACACGGATTCACACATATAGCGGAATTAACGCCGCATGGTTTTACGGAAACGGCTTTACGGTAAACACGCAAATTTGCGAAACACAGCTTTACAGATTGCTAAAGCAAGGAGGAACCCATATTATGAAATTCAAACCGGTACATGAGAATTATAATGTCTTAAACCTCGAAGTGTCGATGGACTTCTACAAGAAGGCGTTGGGATTGACGGAAAAGCGCAGGAAAGAAGCGGCAGACGGCTCCTTCATCATCGTTTATCTCGGCAACGAGACGAGCGATTTTGAGCTTGAACTGACCTGGCTGCGTGATTGGGATCGCCCGTACAATCTGGGAGACTGTGAGTTCCATTTGGCCTTCCGGACGGACGACTTCGATGCGGCGCATCGTCTGCATGAAGAGATGGGCTGCATCTGCTATGNNTTCCATAAATTCAACTTTTATTGTTGACAAACACAAATTAAGACCATATAATAGGCTCTAATCAAATTACATTCGAGGAAAGGAGAGCTATCATGAAAAAGTTGAACATATTTGTTATGAATATGATGTATATGTACATGTGCAGCATGGACATGCTTTGCTATGCAATTTTTTCCAATGTGCTTTCCGTCAGACGAATGAAAGGCTGCCTATCTTAATCGCAGCAACAAAGTTTTGAGTTACCGGAGGGAGTTTCATTGGAAACTCCCTTTTTTATTGCCCATAACCGGCAGGTGCGGCTAAAACCGCAAACGGAGCAAAGATCCGGCAACCAAAACAAATCGGATACGAAACGCACATTTACCTTAAAAGGAGAAGACATTATGAACAGGGTGACAGACATCATTACAGGAACAAACCGCAACAGCATGCGAATGCGCCGCAGCAGGCGGACAGAAAATACATTAATCCAATCGACACAAAGAAACAGTAAACACGATTATTAAAATCAACCTTAACCAAAATTCAACCGAAAAAAGGAGAAAAATATCATGAAAAGAATCATTTCCGCCTTACTGGGCGTACTTATTACCGTTATCTCTGTTGCATCGTTTACTGCCTGCGGCCAGACAGAAGAATCGCTCTCAATTGCTATTCCGAACGACACCACCAACGAAGCCCGCGCGCTTTTGCTGCTTGAACAGCTCGGCTACATCACGCTGGACGAAAATGCCGGCATTACCGCCACCATTAAGGACATTAAAGAAAATCCGTACAATATCACATTCAAGGAAGTGGAAGCTGCTCAGCTCCCGAGTGTTTTGCAGGACGTTGACTATGCGGTCATCAATTCGAACTACGCGATTGAAGCAGGGCTCAATCCAGTGAAGGATTCTCTCGGTATCGAAGATTCCTCCTCCGCATACGGCAACATATTAGCTGTCAAGAAAGGCAATGAAAACACAGACAAGATCAAAGCTCTGACAGCAGCATTGCAAAGCCAAGAAGCGGCCGATTTCATCACGGACAAGTATGACGGCGCCGTAATCAGCGTTGTGGATAAGCCGGGAGACGGCTATGACGCTTCCGTTGACTACGAGTCACTTGCAGGCACAACCATTTCGGTAGCCGCCTCACCGACACCGCACGCAGAAATTCTCGAAATTGTCAAAGACATCTTAGCGGCCAAGGATATCACCCNNNGATGCCAACTACTTCCAGCACATTCCTTACTTGGACGACTTTAACAGGCAGAACGGCACACACATCGTTTCCGTAGCCACGATTCACGTAGAACCGCTCGCTGTTTACGGCGGTAAGCAGACGACCTTGGACGCCATCGGAAAATAAGGGGAATGACAATCAATCAAAGGCAAATAACAACATCGGAGACAATAACGGAGGCTTAACATGATAGAAATACGCAACCTTTCAAAGACATTTCAGACTGCCGAAGGACCGGTAAGTGCGCTGCGAAATATCTCGTTGACAGTGGAAGACGGAGATATTTACGGNNTACGGCATCATCGGCATGAGCGGTGCGGGCAAGAGCACGCTTGTGCGCTGCATCAATATGCTCGAGCGTCCGACATCGGGGTCCGTCTTGATCGACGGGGAGGATATCGGCAGACTGCCTGAAGCAAAATTGCGCCGGGTCAGAAGAAACGTAACGATGATATTTCAGAATTTCAATCTGCTGATGCAAAGAAACTGCCTCGACAATATTTGTTTTCCTCTCGAACTTGCAGGGGTAAAAAAGCCTGAGGCAAAGAAATATGCGTTTGAGCTTCTTGAAACAGTAGGGCTGCCGGACAAAGCGTATGCTTTTCCGGCGCAGCTCTCCGGAGGACAGCAGCAAAGAATTGCCATTGCGAGAGCGCTGGCGACAAACCCAAAAGTGTTGCTCTGCGACGAGGCTACGAGTGCGCTCGATCCAAAGACAACGCAATCGATCCTGCGGCTCATAAAAGATATCAATAAAAAGCTCGGAATTACGGTCGTCATCATTACTCATCAGATGAGCGTTGTCGAAGAAATCTGTAACCGCGTTGCCATTCTCGACGAAGGGAGTATTGCGGAGAAGGGGCCGGTCAGAGCTGTATTTTCAAATCCCAAATCGGAAGCGGGCCGGAGACTCGTGTTTCCGACGAATACAGAGGAGGTGGCAAAACATGCTTGACCTGATATTGTCGCCGGAGGTGGCAGAGAAAACATTGTGGATCGTGAAGACCGAATTTCCTTTGGCGGTCTGGGAAACATTGTATATCACGCTGGTAGCCATGCTGTTTGCAGCCATCATCGGACTGCCGCTTGGTGTGATGCTCGTAGCCGGAGAGAAAGGCGGCGTGCTGCCGCTCCCGAAGGGCCTGATGAACGCGTTGAACGTAACGATTAACCTGTTGCGTTCCATTCCGTTCCTTATCTTGATGATTATGGCTTTCCCTCTCACAAGACTGATAGTGGGTACTGCGGTCGGCACAACGGCTTCGATCGTTCCGCTGGTCATAGCGGCATTCCCGTTTGTGGCACGTCTTGTCGAAAGCAGCATCCGCGAAATCAACCCGAACATCATCGAGATGGCGCAGAGCATGGGTGCGAGCCCGTTGCAGATAATAATAAAAGTGATGATCCCCGAGAGCATCCCTTCGCTGATTTCAGGAGCTACCATCGCCGTTACCACCATCTTAGGATACTCCGCGATGAGCGGAATCATCGGCGGCGGCGGACTCGGAAAAATCGCCATCAACTACGGATACTACCGTTATCAATATCTCGTCATGCTTTTGGCGGTTGTTCTCCTGATTGCAATGGTGCAGATATTCCAGAGCGCAGGCACGAGATTGTCCGTAAAATCAGATAAGAGGCTCAAGCAAAACGCTTAGGCCTCTCTTATCTAATACCGAAAAAACGGAGTTTATATAACATTATCTTGATCTTGTAATTTCATCTTAGCCGAACGGAACAGCAGGGCGAAGCTCAATGCGGTCAGCGGGATGGTGAACAGGATGCCTATGCTGCCGGCAAGAGCCTGAAGAATCTCAACCACGATCAACTCACTGTTCAAAAGCTCGGTCAGCGATCCCGTATTGACGAGCACCAACAGTGTGAGGGAGAGAGAACTGCCGATATAGGCGAGCACCAAGGTGTTGGCCATGCTGCCCACGATGTCGCGCCCGATGACGAGACCGGACTTCATTGTGCTTTGGAGAGTCATATTGGGGTTATGGTAATAAATTTCGCTGAGCGAGGCCACGATATCGACCGCGATATCAAGCACCGCTCCCATAGCCCCGATCGTGATGGATGCGAAGACAATCGCTTTCAAATCCAACGGATATGCGGTGTTCATTTCCAACAAGTACAGCGAATCCTCACTGACGAGGCCGGTGATCTTCAAAATGTTATTCATAAACAGGGTAATCGCGCTGATGACAAACAATCCGCCGAGCGAGCCCATACAGGCGGCAAAGCACTTGGCGCTCGGCCCTTGTATAATAAGCAGTGACATCACGACGATGAAGACGCACAGCGATACCGCGCATACATAAATGTTATGTCCCGAAAGCACCGCGGGGATAAAGACCCAGAAGATCGTCACAATGGTATATAAAAGGGATAGAATCGTGGTCAATCCCTTTTGCCTGCCGAAGATAAGAAGCAGCAGAGCAAAGGCCGCCGCCAGCCAAGCAACACCGTTGAATCGTTCGTATTCATACATGAACCATTTTGTGCCCGCAGTCGTCGTATCGGTATAACCGAGGCAGATGATATCGCCTTCCTGTACGTGTCTGACGGTTTCTCCCAAGTATGAGTCCGTATATTGAATCGCCTTGATAGTCTTGCCTTTATTGTCGCCATTGGTCAGCTTGCAGTTAAAGAGGATCACACCTTGATCGTCGTAATTGTAGTCGAGGACCTTGGTGATCTCGGCCTTCTGCGAGGTGAGATTGTTTTCGGCGGTGAAATAGTAATCGTCTCCGGTAAGCACATTGTTGCCGATTACGATCAAAAGCAGAAAGAACAGCGCGATAACGAACGTGTTTATTTTCAAATTGAACTTATTCTTCTCCATGTATATTTCTCCGTAATTTCCTTGTCATCATTGCTTCCGAATTTTAAGCCATAGCAATCATACCATAAATTATTGCCCGGGTGTGACAAATCAATGAAATTTTGCCGGGATAAGCTCATAGCGAAACGGATAAAAACTTAATACTATATTAATGTAAGAAATGTGTCTGCCAAGTATCTTTTGCAATAATATATGGAGCTGCCAAAGTTTATCCGGACAAGAGAAGATTTTCCGTAAACTGCGGTTGATTTGTGTTACAATATGGTAGGCAAAGTGCGAATCAAAGCGTATTATCTTGCCTAATGAAGTATATATAAAAGAAGGAATTTTTTCTGAGAAGATCAGGAGCAGAGGGAGTACAAATGACAAAGGGAAAGATTGCCGTAATCACGGGCGCATCGCGCGGAATTGGCAGCAAAATAGCTGAAAAGATGGCTCAGGAAGGGTATAGTGTCGTAATCAACTGCAATAAATCGGAGGCAGCGGCGCAAACCCTAAAGGAAAAAATCACAGCGCTCGGCGGCAATGCGCAAGTATACAAGGCGGACATCGGAAATCGTGAAGAGGCCAAAGGGCTGATCGACTTCTGCATAGATACCTACGGCGACATTGATGTGCTCGTCAATAATGCCGGTATTGCGCAGATCAAATTGTTTACCGATATCAGTGCAGACGAGTGGGAAGAAATGGTCAGAGTGAACCTCGGCGGTATGTTTTATTGTACGCAGAGCGCTGTCTCTCATATGATTTCAAACAAGAGCGGCAAGGTCATAAATATTTCCTCCATTTGGGGCCTCGCTGGTTCCTCCTGCGAAGTCCATTACTCAACCGTCAAAGCAGGAACTATAGGGTTCACCAAAGCTCTCGCAAAAGAGCTCGGCCCCTCGAACATCCAAGTCAACTGCGTCGCGCCCGGCATCATCCTTACGGATATGATGACCGGGTTCACAGAGGAAGAAATGGCTATGATGCGGGGCGAGATCCCCTTGCAGCGATTCGGCACGCCGGAAGACATAGCCGACACCGTACTGTTCTTGGCATCCGAAAGATCATCTTACATCACCGGCCAAGTCATCAGCCCCAACGGGGGAATTGTGATATAAGACGATAATTTTTGCAGTATATTCCGGAACGGGGTTCCCCAATGTAATTAAATCACAGAACTTTCTCTGCGGATGCGATATAATAATTACATCAAGGCGCAAGGGCAAAGGAGGAGTATACAATGAAAGTGATATTAGATGAAAAGTTGAAAGCTTATATGAATGAAAAAGGACAGAGAGATATTGTTTTGTACGCCGATATGTGCAGTACATGAGCCGGACCCTATCTAAGGGTATCGGCAAGGTTTGCCGATGAGGATGAAACACCGGATCGGAACGCATACAAAGCAGTTAAAACCGAATTGGGGCAGGTATATTTGCCTCAAAAAGGAATCACATATTCCGACACGATAAAGCTTGGAATTTCCAAATTTCTGTGGATGCCCAGAATCATCATAGAAGGTATAGATGTACCTGAAGGAGAGGTTGAACGTGCTCTCCGCAATATCAATTAAAAAGAAAACACGCAGAAGAATATCGTCCAATTGGGCGATATTCTTTTGTAAAAATTTTGCTTAAGTTATTGACATATGACGAAAATGTGATAGTATAATATAAATGACATATGCCATTAATCATAAGGGAGGTGAACGCGCATGCCAAGACCGACGAAGTGCAGAAAGGTTTGCGGACTGCCGGGAAACAGCAGATTCGGGCCGCTCGACGCAGAGGCCGGTGCAGGTCGGGATACACCGGCGGATGAGCACGTCTATATCAACATGACAGTGGACGAGTACGAAACCGTCAGGCTGATCGACTTGGAAGGGCTGAATCAGGAAGAGTGTGCCGCGCAGATGAACGTGGCTCGCACCACCGTGCAGGGCATCTATATGGAAGCAAGAAGAAAGATGGCGGATGCCTTGGTCAACGGCAAGATCCTGCTGATCGCGGGCGGGCAGTACCGGCTGTGCGACGGGCAAGGAAAGGGCTGCGGTCACGGCGGTTGCAGGAGGCGCGAGATGCGGTGTCGGCCAACACCGTAAGCAACTCCCCGCAAACCCACAAGCCGCGTCCGCTTACGGACGACGGAAAGAAGATGGAGGAAAAGATGAAAAAAATTGCAGTAGCATATGATAACGGGATGGTGGCCGGACACTTCGGACATTGCGAGGCCTTCGCTATTTTCGATACGGAAGGCAGCAGTATCGTTTGGGTGGAAGAGGTCGTCAATCCGGGACACAAGCCGGGGTTTCTGCCGAGCTTTTTGAGCGACAAAGGCGCGGCGGTCATTATCGCCGGCGGCATGGGAGAAGGTGCTGTAAACAAATTCAAGGAAAAAGGTNNAAAGGTATCGAGATCGTGGTCGGAGCGAGCGGCGACGCAAGGGAGGCCGTACAGGCCTATTTGGACGGAAGATTGCAGTCTGACGAGTCCGTCTGCCATCGTCACGAACACCACAGCGATTCCTGCACCTGCGGGCATTAAATGAGCAATCCTTTCAAACCGGTTCGTAGAGGCGAGCATCGGCGCATTCGTGCGATTCGGTGCTCGTTTTTTAAAGGCCGCAACATAAAAAATTTTGCGTTTGTGTATTGACATGTATATGCAGTGGGTATATACTGATAACGGTTGAACAAATGAACAACTGTTATTAAAAAATACGGCCGGCGACTGCGAACGTGAGCAGGTGACCGTTGCCGCACCTGCAATGCAAAAGGAACAGGAGGTTGCCGATGACAAAACGAGAATATGCATGCGATTGCGATGTATTGCACGAGGATACGGTCAACAGCGTCCGGGAGCGAATGCCATCGGACGAGGACGTCGCCAAATTGGCGGATTTTTTCAAGATGTTCGCCGACAGTACCCGCGTGAGGATTTTATGGGCGCTCGAATGCAACGAGCTGTGTGTGTGTGATCTGGCGGTACTGCTCAACATGACAAAGTCGGCCATTTCGCACCAACTGAAATCGTTACGCCTGTTAAATTTAGTGAAGTACAGAAGAGAAGGGAAGACCGTCTTTTACACCCTTGCCGATGACCACGTGAAGTCCGTTCTGGAGCAGGGGTTCGTACACGTGAACGAATAGGTCGCAAGGAAGGTGAGACGGCAGAGCCAAAAAATCAAAACGACAAAACAGTAAAACCGGAGGAACACCGCTATGAAGAAAGCATTTAGATTGGAAGGATTGAAGTGCGCAAATTGCGCCGCCAAGATGGAGGATAAAATCGGCAAGCTCGACGGTGTTCGCAGTGTTGCGATCAACTTCATCACCACAAAGCTGATGATAGAGGCCGACGACGACAAGATGGACGGCATCATCGAGAGCGCAAAGACGATCATCAANNAAGAGCCGCAGGTGGAAATGAAAAGGGCATGAGCGGAGCGACTGTTACATAAGGCGATGGACATGGGAATGCGAGACGCGTATCTTGGCGCCGGCATTCCCAATAAAATCGCCCAACAGTTGAACAAGTGAACAACCGTTCAGAATACACTATGGAATCACAGACCCTACTACACAATTATCAATCAAAAGGAGCATCATTTATGAAAGGCATGACAAAACACTTATTGAGAATTGCCCTCGGAGCCATATTTTTTATCGTCGGCTTATTACTGATGTGGCAGGAGGCAGGTCCGTGGATTGTATTTGCGGCATTCTTCGCGGCTTATCTCGCTGTCGGAGCGGATGTTGTACGCGAGGCAATCCAAAATATTGCACGCGGTCAACTGTTCGATGAAAACTTCCTCATGAGCGTTGCTACAGTGGGGGCGCTGATCCTTGGGGAATATCCCGAGGCGGTGGGCGTTATGCTCTTTTATCAAATCGGTGAATACTTCCAAGGGCGCGCCGTCAACAAGTCCAGGCACTCGATTACGGCCCTGATGGACATCAGGCCCGACTATGCAAATGTCAAGCGCGGCGATGAACTGATCGCACTCGACCCCGACGAAGTCCGGGTCGGGGATATCATCGTCATCAAGCCGGGGGAAAAGGTACCGCTTGACGCTAAGGTCATCGCAGGAACTTCCATGCTCGATACCTCTGCTCTGACAGGTGAGTCCGTGCCTACAGAGGTATCGGGAGGCAGTGCGCTTTTGAGTGGGTGCATTAATATCAACGGTCTGCTCACCGCAGAGGTGATGCGCGAATTCGCCGAATCGACCGTCAGCAAGATCCTCGATCTGGTCGAAAATGCGGCCATCAAAAAGGCTCAAACTGAGAACTTCATTACTAAGTTTGCGCGATATTACACGCCCGCCGTCGTCGGGCTCGCCGTCCTGATCTCCGTCCTGCCGCCGCTGCTGATCGCCGGCGCGACATTCAGCGATTGGATATACAGGGGACTGACCTTCCTCGTCATCTCCTGTCCGTGCGCCCTTGTGCTTTCGATTCCGCTGAGCTTTTTCGGCGGCATCGGCGGCGCTTCGAAGAAGGGCATCCTCGTCAAGGGCGGCAACTATCTTGAGGCCCTGCACCATGTGGAGACCGTCGTCTTCGACAAGACGGGGACGCTCACAAAGGGCGTATTCAAGGTACAGCAAATCTACCCGCAGGGCATGAGCGCGGAAGAGCTGCTCGAAGTGGCGGCTCACGCCGAACATTATTCCGATCATCCGATTTCCGCCTCTTTGAAACAGGCATACGCAAAGCCGATCGACGGCACGCGCGTGACGGATGTCGAGGAACTCTCCGGCTACGGCATTAGCGCTGTGATCGACGGTCGGCACGTCCATGCCGGCAACGCCAAGCTGATGGACAAAATCAACGTTACCTATTATAAAGGAAGCATTGCGGGTACCGCAGTCCATGTTGCGGTCGACGGCGCGTATGCAGGTTGCATCGTTATTGCGGACGAAGAGAAGAGCGATGCAGCCGAAGCCATTCGCATGCTCAAAAATGCAGGCGTGAAACACACCGTCATGCTCACGGGCGATACGCGCAGCGTCGGCGAGAAGGTCGCTAAGGATCTCGGCATCGATACCGTCTTTGCGGAATTGCTGCCGGCGGATAAGGTCCGTAAGCTGGAAGAATTACTCGATGCGAGCTCCGCGAAAAGCAAGGTCGCCTTTGTCGGCGACGGCATCAACGATGCCCCCGTACTGGCAAGAGCGGACATTGGCATCGCCATGGGAGGGCTGGGTTCCGATGCGGCCATTGAAGCCGCCGACATCGTCATCATGACGGATGAGCCGTCCAAACTCCCGACCGCAATTCGCATCGCGCGACGGACGCTGACCATCGTCAAGCAGAACATTTGCTTTTCCCTGGCCGTCAAATTCGCCGTTCTCATCTTGGCGGCCATGGGCATCGCCACCATGTGGGCGGGCGTGCTTGCTGACGTTGGCGTTGCACTGGTCGCTGTACTCAACGCGGGCAGAGCGCTCAATGTCGACAAGCTGTAGAGAAAAAGGCAACAAAAAACAAATCTTGGGGCGACGCTAAAAAAATGTTGGCATCGCCCTGTTTTGTGGGTATGATAATGGCAAAGGCAGTGTAAAACCAATCAGCCATAAGGAGGGATTCAGATATGAAAGAATGCAAGATCATAAAGGAAGTGCGGGGACAGCGGGCGATCGACGGTGCGGGTGTGCACCTCGTGCGTGTGCTCGGCAACCGCGATGTGACGGACTTTGATCCGTTTTTGATGCTCGACTCATTTGATTCGACGAACCCCGATGACTATACAGCGGGCTTTCCGATGCACCCGCAC
>DCTM01000005.1:0-415 GCA_002329565.1 Firmicutes bacterium UBA1440 | reverse complement strand
TTTCCAGCTATGGCTCAACCTGCCCGCAGACCGGAAGATGACGGAGCCCGCTTATTTGAGCATAGAGGAGGCTGACATAGCGTTGCAGGACATCGACGGTGCCCGGATCAGAGTGCTCTCGGGCGCATACGGCGACGCCAAGGGTGTGACACCGCATTACATTCCCGCGACCATCTATGATATTACGATCGAGAAGGGCAGTGATATGTCCGTTCCCGTGACGCCGGGGGAGACCGCCTTCGTCTTCTTGATAGAGGGTGATGCGATTATCGACGACAGGCGGGTCGCGAGCAAGACCGCCGTCCTCTTCGGAGAAGGTGACCGCATCGCTGTCAAAGCTCCCACCGAACGCGGCGTACGCGTGATCTTCTGCTCGGGCAAGCCGTTACGGGAGCCGATCGCTTGGGGTGGCCCG
>DCTM01000058.1:8016-24403 GCA_002329565.1 Firmicutes bacterium UBA1440 | reverse complement strand
AGATTCATTCAGATGTTCGGTGACGTCGTATTGGAAATCAGCAAGAGTAAATTCGATGCTATTTTCGATGCGAAAAAAAATGAAAAGGGTTACCATTTTGATATCGATTTAAACAGCGAAGATTTAAAAGATATTATTGTCAGCTACAAAGAGCTAATCAAAAAGGAAATCGGCAGAGATTTCCCACAGGATCCGAAAGAACAGCTCATGGAAGCAGTCATGGCAGTTTTCCNNTACAGACAGCTCAACAACATTCCGTCCAACCTCGGTACTGCCGTAAACGTGCAGTCGATGGTATTCGGTAATATGGGCGATACATCCGGAACCGGCGTTGCGTTCACGAGAAACCCGGCTACCGGCGAAAACGAGCTTTTCGGAGAATTCCTTGTTAACGCACAAGGTGAAGATGTCGTTGCGGGTATCAGAACACCGCAGCCGATTTCTAAAATGGCGGAAGCGTTTGAATCAGTCTACAAAGAATTCACCAGAATTGCGGGACTCTTGGAGAAACATTACACGGATATGCAGGACATGGAGTTCACNNATGCTCCAGACCAGAAGCGGCAAGAGGACAGCCGCTGCGGCCGTAAAGATTGCGGTTGATATGGAAAAAGAAGGCCTGATTGACAAGAAGACAGCTGTCACAAGATTGGAGCCGTCACAGATCGATCAATTGCTCCATCCTACATTTGATCCTGAGGAGTTGAAAAAGGCCGTCAAATTGACGAAGGGACTTGCGGCATCACCGGGTGCAGCCTGCGGCAAGATTTACTTCCATGCGGCTGATGCAGTAGATGCAGCGGCTAACGGAGAGAAAGTAATCCTTGTAAGACTTGAAACTTCACCGGAAGACCTCGCCGGTATGGTAGCGGCGGAAGGTATCCTGACTGCCAGAGGCGGTATGACTTCTCACGCGGCTGTAGTAGCAAGAGGTATGGGTAAGTGCTGCGTATCCGGATGCTCGGAAATCAAAGTCAACGAACAAAACAAGACTTTGGAAGTCGCCGGAAAGGTGTTCAAAGAAGGAGACTATATTTCCCTCAACGGAAGTATGGGCGATGTCTATGAAGGGCAGATTAAGACGATTATGCCGGGACTTTCGGGTGATTTCGGCACAATCATGAAGTGGGCTGACGAAATCAGAACACTTAAGGTCAGAACAAATGCAGACAATCCGAGAGACGCACAGCAGGCTGTTGAATTCGGTGCCGAAGGTATCGGTCTTTGTAGAACAGAGCACATGTTCTTTGATGATGAAAGAATTCCTGCGTTCAGAAGGATGATTCTCAGCGATTCGGAGGAAGAAAGAAGAGAAGCTCTCTCATTCCTGTTGCCTTATCAGAAAGCTGACTTTAAGGGAATCTATGAGGTAATGGGTGACAGACCGGTCACAATCAGACTGCTCGATCCGCCACTCCATGAATTCCTGCCGCACACGGATGAAGAGATGGAAATCCTCTCAAAGCAGATCGATATTCCGTTTGAGAAGATTAAGAAAAAGACTCTCGAGTTGCATGAGTTCAACCCAATGCTCGGACACAGAGGTTGCAGATTGGCTGTGACTTATCCTGAAATCGCTGAGATGCAGGCTGAAGCTATCATCATGGCTGCCATCGAATTGAAGAAGGAAAAGGGCATGGAAATCATTCCTGAAATCATGATTCCGCTTGTAGGATTGGAAAAAGAGCTGGCCTTTGTGAAGAAGACGGTAGTTGAGACGATTGAAAAGTGCTTTGAAAGAGAAGGTGTCACATTGGAATACCTTGTCGGCACGATGATTGAAGTACCGAGAGCTGCGCTGACTGCGGATGAAATTGCGAAGGAAGCTGAGTTCTTCTCGTTCGGTACGAACGATCTTACACAGATGACGTTCGGATTCTCTCGAGATGATACAGGTAACATCATTAAGGAATACAGAGATCTGTTAATCTTTGAAGAAGACCCATTCCAGACTATCGACCGGACAGGTGTCGGCAAATTGGTTGAAATGGCAGTTAAACTCGGAAAGCAGACGAGACCTGCAATCAAGCTTGGCATCTGCGGCGAGCACGGCGGAGATCCGAAGACGGTAGAATTCTGCCATAATATCGGACTCAATTACGTATCATGTTCCCCATTCAGAGTTCCAATCGCCAGATTGGCGGCAGCTCAGGCTGTTGTAAAGGCAGACAGGGAACACACTTCCGACAAATAGGAGAANNAAACAATCATGCCCCCATATTCGTGTAACTCGATTATGGGGGCTTTGATTTGAATCAGTAAAACATGAGGATTTTATCTTGGCTGTGGTCTGTGTGGGCGGTTTGGGCGACACGGTGGGCAACAATCATCATTGCACTCGTCTCTGCATTCATTCCGCGCACATACGCTTTCCTCGGCTTCTTCGAGTTCGCAATTTTCTATCGTATCCGATTCCTTGATCTGCGGTGGGAAGAGCGTTGGGAATATTGTGCAAATCGTATTTTGCTGCGGTGAAAGCTGCGTAAATCCTGTCGATAATACGCAGAGTTGAACGGGAACTACAATCTTTTTCTCGCAAGTTACACAAAGCGCTATGATGAGATTACCGCTCACATCACCGTCAGTCGATATACAGAGATCTCTGCCGATGTTATTTGTCGCGAGGCGTGTTTCACACAAGATGTTACAGAACTCTGTAAACCGCGGCATGAAGACGGAGCCGGTGGACGGCATGCACATCTCAAAGAAGTTTGTCAGTACAAGCGGGTGACCTTCAGTGGCAATATTCACCTCGGCGCAGACTGTGAACACTGTCTCGTTGTTACAGCGATCNNAGCAGAAGATCTAAGTAAACCAGAACATTGCCGGTAATTGATATGTGCTGTGTGCCGAAAATCGGGGTACCCATGCATTTTTCGTCACATTCCGAGGTTTCTGCAAATAATATTCTCTCTGAAAAGCTTCCGTCGGGACCTACCAGCTTCAGTTGTTCTCCTTTCGCATTTTGCAGGAAGGTGGCCCCTGAAATGCTCGTATTCACGTCAAGTCTTAAGTTTCTCGGATCATCCACATTTTCGGGATTGAAGAATCTTTTGCAGCGGATGTCTATTACTCTTTTAACTCTGTAGTCTCTCGGAAGAGCCGGAGCAAAGTCTTGATTCTGAACAGTCTTCATTCCCTGTAGGTTGAAGAGAACCGCATCATATACCTTCTGTACATAAAGTGGCTCTGTAACTACATCTTCAAGACGGCCGGAAAACTCACAAAGTGTGTTGGCGTTGCAGCAATTCTGATAGAGGTCGCTTGTCGCTCTATTGCCGAAACAACTCATATGTTTCCCTCCTTTTTGGATCCATAATATTTCTTAAATAATATATGAAAAATATCGAAGGGTTGTTACAAATTTGAAATGTGGCAATAATAGGAATGGTATGGAAATACACCGGAAATTTTGATATAATGATTTGAAATGCAAAGTAGGATACATAAAATACGGGAGAAATCAAAGTGAAAAAATTTTCGCACAGTGAAATCGGAGAGAATAAACAAATGAAAGAAAGTCCAAACGTTGAAACAAATGAAACGATGAGTGAAGATGAAATCAAGAAGCTCGCGCGTGTACAGTTTTTGATTTTGGCTTTTCTTTTTTTTGCAGTCATTGTCGTGACAGGCATAATCTCTTTCATATTCGGTAAAACGGCGGGGACAATCGCTCTGATTCTGATCGCTGTATTAATCGTATTCTATCTTTATAAAGAGGATATCATGAAAAGATTCCAAAAAAAATAATGACAGCAAAGGAAGAGGGGTTGACAGAATGAAATACCGGGGGAAAAAACAAATAGCACTTTTGTTGGTGGCCGTGATGGCCTTATGCTCGTTGAGTGGCTTTACGTACTACAACGGATTGGGAACGGCGTATTACGATGCCCGCAGTGAAATTTTCGACGACGTCACGTTCGGAGAATTAATCGCGGCACACAATACAAACGGAATCGAACATGCTTACTATGTAGAGGCAAATCCCACAAAAGGAGAAATCATCCCTATCGTTTACAACGGAGAAGTTCGCAGTACATATACGCTGGCTTCAATGATTCAATATGCTGAGAAACAGGGATTCAAGGTAGTCGCCGGAATCAACGGTGATATTTTCGATATGAGCTCGGGAACTCCGAAAGGTCTTACAATACATCAAGGCAATATCGTCACATCCGGCTATGCACCTGACAGAGTGATGGCCTTTGATGCGGACGGCAGTGCTTCAATTGAGAAGGTGAGCTTGGCCTACACATTGAAAGGCACTGTTGGATATATGCAGCCCGTCGTCAAAGAACAGGCGGACCCCGACAGCAGTCAAACCGCAGACGACAGTACAGCTCCCGCAGAGCAACCGCAGCAAGAATATGTAACCAATGAAATTACCAAGAATATTGACTTTTTCAATGTGCCGTTCGGTGCTGCCAAAGGCTTGCATCTGTTCAACAGACACTATGCCTCAAGCACGAAGACGAGTGGACAGAATGCAGAAGTTGTCGTAGAATGCAGCGATATTCAATTGCAAGTTAACAAGACGATTAAAGGAATTATTAAAAGCGTAAACGCAAACACCGCAAACACGCCTATTACTGATAATACCATTGTGTTATCAACGGTTGCGGGATCACAGAGCTATGATACTCTCGCTTCACTGGTAGTGGGCAGCGAGGTGGAAATTTCGGTCGAGGATATGGGAACCGGAGAACTCGCCGATGCGCAGGAGTGTATAGGCATTTACTATTCGCTTGCCGAAAACGGGCGCAATGTAACTGTGGGAGGCACTTTAAATCCGCGCTCCGCATTGGGTATCAAGAATGACGGCAGTGTCGTGCTCTTTGAGGTGGACGGCAGAACCTCCGCTTCCAAGGGACTTGGCCTTTCCGATCTCGGTGATGCCATGATAGATCTTGGCTGCAGCGATGCCGTCAATTTGGACGGAGGCGGATCCAGCGTTCTTTACGTCAGGGAGGCGGGCAAAGATCTGACAGCCTCACGCAAGAATACGCCATCCGAAGGATCGGAACGCAAGGTCGCTAATGCGATATTGTTCGTGTATAAGGATTCCGGTAACGGTTCCTTTGAAAATTTGAATTTATACCCGCAGCTGACTCTGATGATGCCGGGCGCTTCTGCACAGATTTCCGCGTATGCCTCTGACGATAAATACGAAAAGGTCAATCTGAACAAGAGTGTTTCCTACAGCGTAGATTCTGCGGACGGCACGATAGGATCGGACGGCATCTTCACTGCATCGGAAACTGCAAACGGCAGAGTGAAAATACAAGGAAAGGCCGGCGGAATTGCAGGAGAAACGGAAGTGGAGGTTACAAAGGATATTAACATAATACCTTCCGTTTATAAGTTGGTGACAGATCCGGGTAAGCAGACGGATATCAATATAACAGCCACTGCGGGAAGTGGCGGGGTATCGGTCCCCGTAAAATCAAAGGACAGTCTGTTTACATGGACTTGTGACAGCAATGTCGGCACTATAACTCAAGAGGGTGTGTTCACGGCTGCTTCTGAACACTCTGTACAGAACGGAAACATCTATGTATCATATAACGGAAAGAAAATCACCATACCTGTTCAGGTAGGGGCCAACATTACCGTATTCAGCGATACAGCCGATCACTGGGCGAAGCAATACATCGGCGTGTTGGCTAGCATGGGTATCATAAACGGCATGGGTGATAACGTCTTTGCACCTGAGAACCCTCTGACAAGGGCGCAGTTTGTCGCTCTCTTGGCTAAGATGACGGATGGCTACAGCAACGATGCAATCACCGATATGGGCTTTAAGGATGTACCGACGTACGAGTGGTATTACGGATATGTCAATTGGGCAGCCGCGAACGGCATAGTAAGCGGCATGGGTGACGGTACATTTGCTCCGGATGCGAAGATTACACGTGAACAGATGGGCGTAATGCTATGCAATTATGCGACCTATCTTCAATTTGTTTTGCCGCAAAATGTCACCGGTATTACATTCAATGACAGCAATTCCATCAGCCCTTGGGCGATTGACTATGTGATGACCGTTGCGGGTGCAGGCATAATAAACGGCTATGACACCGGTGATTTTAAGCCTTCAGGTACGGCGAAACGTGCGGAGGCCGCGACTGTGATATACAAACTTTGTGAAATAAGAGGAATGATTCAATGATAAAGACGAAAAGACTGGACTGTGGAATCCGCATTGCAATGGAACAGATTCCTTACTTGCAATCGGTTGCCATAGGGATTTGGACCAAGACCGGTTCGTGCGATGAGAACTCTCGCAACTCCGGCATCTCTCATCTTGTAGAACACATGATGTTCAAGGGCACCGAAAAGAGGACCGCCAAGCAAATCGCAGAGGATACCGACAAGATTGCAGGGCATATGAATGCTTTTACCGGCAAGGAAGCGACCTGCTATTATATCAAGACTCTGTCCTCCAATCTCGAAAAAGCCACAGACATCCTGCTGGACATGTTCCTCAATTCGAAATTCGACAAGGATGAGCTTAAGAAAGAAAAACTGGTCATCTGCGAAGAAATGAAGATGATAGAGGATTCTCCCGAGGATTACGTACATGACATGATTTGCGAGATGATCTTCAGCGGCAACCCGCTTGGCAAGTCGATTATAGGTACGCCGTCCTCACTGAAAAACATATCAAGAAACACAATCAAGCAATATATTGCCGACGAATACACGCGTGACAGTATCGTGGTAGCTGTCGCAGGTAACTTCAATGAAGATGAGGTCTGCGAATTATTGCAAGAAAAATTCGCTGTGCTTAACCCGACAAAAGAGTATAAAACATATGAAGAGGTACCGCATGAATCACGGTTTCGTGTAAAGGTCAAAGATACGGAGCAAGCCCATATCTGTTTGGGCACGAGGGGCATCAAGCTGTCGGACGACAGATATTATGCCTTCTCTGTCCTCAACAATATCTTTGGCGGAGCCATGAGCTCGCGGCTGTTTCAAAATATCAGAGAGGAGAAGGGCCTTGCCTATTCCGTGTATTCGATGACAAGCTCGTTCTCCGATATGGGATATTTCAACATTTACGCCGGTGTATCCCACGAAAAGATTATAGATGCGATTGCCGGGATTAAGGAAGAAATCATCAAACTTCAACGCGACGGTGTGACTGATGAAGAACTCAGCGCTGCGAAAGAACAGATCAAGGGAAGTTATATATTTGCGCAAGAAAACGTCAGCGGGAGAATGTTCTCCATCGGTAAAAATCTCACTCTGCTCAATCGTATCTACACGCTGGAAGAGGTAATCGAAGGAATTGAAAAGGTCACGCAGGACGATATCAATGCCGTGATTCCGTTGATAACAGATATAGGAAAATACAGTGCGGCGGCTGTCACAAATCGTAAGATTGCGCTGAAAAAATATGTGGTGAGTTAAATGAAAATAAGGATTGTAAGTGAAAGCGGTATGCTGCCGGCGTATGAGACCGAGGGATCAGCAGGGATGGATGTCAGAGCGTACATCGACGGCGACATTATCATCGCACCGGGGGAAAGAGCACTTATCCCTACAGGGCTTCGCATCGAAGTCCCGGTAGGCTATGAAGCTCAGATTCGAGCTCGATCGGGACTTGCCGTCAAACATGGGATAGGCCTTGTAAACGGTGTCGGTACTATCGACAGCGATTATAGAGGCGAGGTGAAGGTGCCGCTGATCAACTGGGGCAAGGAATCGTTTACGGTTTGCAACGGGGATAGGATTGCTCAGATGGTGATCGCCGCATATGAAAGAATTCAGTGGCTACCGGAGGAAAATTTGACACAAACCGCAAGGGGAGAAGGCGGTTTCGGGCATACGGGCAAGTAACCCGTAAATAATCTGTCGCATATATTTAATTGAGGTGATATATGATGACAGATTTTTTATTGATGAATAAAATCGCACAACTTATTCATGACGATCGGAGACAGCGGCTGTTGTATAAAAAGGGCATCACCTTAAAAGGAAAATTTTATGCACAGATGTCTCTTTCAGATATAACGACGGCATCCTTTTTGTCGGAGCAACATACCGTGACTCCTGTGGAAATGAGATTCTCCAAGGTCTTCGGCCGGGATGGCGCCGGAGATACTACGAGGGATATCATCGGCATTTTTACGGAATTTGATACGGCAGACGGAAAATTCGATCTGCTGTTTCACAATGTTGAGCTGGACGAATGTATTCGCACACCGGAGGCAGTGATGGCATTGATCGAAGCATTTTCCGAACGCGAAAAGGATCGAGTTCGAGAGGATGCGGTTTTGTGGAAACTGGCGGGTAAAAACCCCGAATTCCTCGATTTCCTGTTGCGATATTTTTCCTGGCGTTGTACGGTGAAGAGCTTCCGCGGCGTGGAAGGAAAGGGATTTAACGGCTATTATTTTATCAACGGCAAAGGTGAGAAGCGAAGTGTACATTTTGAACTTATTCCGGAGAGCAGACACGGGGAAATCACGCGACGCGAAGCTGAATTTTTGGCGGGATACGATTGCGATGCGGCTATGCGCGATATGAAAGAAGCGGCGGAGCGCGATTCGCTGCCGCAGTTCAGTCTTTTCGCAGTTCTCGACGGGGAATACAGAAGAATTATGCTCGGCAATATCGTCTTGCACGAGCTGCTCGAGCATGATGATGCATTGCAAGATTTTTCTCCCATCCGAGTTCCAAACGGCATCGTATTGGCGGAACATCCGCTTGATGCTTTTACGGCATTCGCGTTCAGCGAGGGTGTACGCATGAGAGGAGGTGCATACCGTTGAGAGAGACATTTGCAGAGTTCCTTGAAAATATGAGCGTGACAGAAAGAGATGAATTGATAGAAAATATCATAGACTCGCTGCTGTTTTTGCCGGAGGAAGTTCAAATTTCAGCTGTGACGGCCTTGGATGCGCGTTATCCTGCTCTCGGCAAGGTGGCGGAGAAGTCATTAACAGTCTGATCTTTGCATTTCTTTATAAGATTTTCAATTTTACGCCGGAATATTTCTCTTGTAATTATTTCAGCGTAGTTTATAATAATAATGTATGATGTCAGGTAAGTCTACACAGAGGAGAATAATATGATAGGCAACAAAGGCAAAAAAAAGGAAGATATTTTCTTTGATATGTTCGTAGGACAGATTGAAAAAGTACAAGAAGCAGCTGCCAAATTTTCAGCATTGGTAAACGACTACTCCGATGTTAACGAAAAGGTACGCGCGATGAAAAATATCGAAAGCGAATGCGACACCATTGTTCACAACATTCTCTCGGAACTCAACGGGTCCTTCATTACTCCTTTTGACAGAGAGGATATCTATGCGATTACAAGGCAGATTGATTGCATAGTCGACTCTCTCGAGGAAGTTTCCAACAGATTTGTTGTTTTCGGAGTCGATTATGTCAGACCTGAGACATTAAAGATGGCTGAGTTGATTGAACAGGCAATCGGTGCGCTGAAGATACTTTTCAATCATCTCAAAGATGTTAAGAAACCATTGCGAGTTATGGAGCAGGTCATTGAGGTCAACAGAATAGAAAACGAGGGTGATATCGTCTATCGCGATGCGCTCACAGCTCTGTTCCGCAGTGAGACCGATCCAATCGAGGTCATAAAATGGAAACATCTGTTTGAGCAAATGGAGGGCGCGCTGGATGCTTGTGAAGATGTAGCGAACATAATCGAAGGAGTGGTTATGAAATATGCTTAACGGAATCCTGATCGCCGTCATCTTGGTTGCGCTTTCATTTGAGTTTATTAACGGTTTTCACGATACCGCCAACGCAATCGCCACTTCGGTGTACACAAAAGCGCTCAGCGCCAAAAACGCCATTCTTTTGGCGGCAGTAATGAATTTTATAGGGGCGCTGGTAAGTGAAAAGGTTGCAATGACGATCTCCAAGGGGATCGTCAATGTTGAGTTGGAGCAATATGTAATTCTGGCGGCTTTGCTGGCTGCCATTGTATGGAATTTATTTACTTGGTGGAAGGGGATTCCATCAAGTTCTTCGCATGCCCTGATTGGCGGACTTATCGGTGCAACCATTGTATATGGCAATTCCTTGGAACACATTGTCTGGGCAGGCGTGGTTGAAAAAGTTGTCTTTCCGCTGGTCACTTCACCGATTTTGGGGTTCTGCATCGGTTACGTATTCTTGAATTTGATTTTCAAGGTGTTTATAAACTGGTCACAGAACAAGGTTAACAATGTATTTTTAAAGCTGCAGCTCTTTTCTGCGGCACTGGTAGCGTATTCGCACGGAAACAACGACGCTCAGAAGACGATGGGTATCATCACACTGGCGCTTATTACGGGAGGTGTTCTCGACAGCACGAGCGGTGTACCGTTGTGGGTTAAGGTCGCCTGCGCGACTGTTATGGCGCTGGGAACTTCTATCGGTGGCTGGAAGATTATGAAGACCATGGGTGGCGGCGTGACAAAACTTTCGCCGGCATCAGGCTTCGCTGCACAAACGGCATCGGCGCTTTCAATAGAACTGATGACTTTTTTCGGTGCTCCTGTTAGCACGACACAGGTAATCACTACATCGATTATGGGCGCCGGTACGGCAAAACGCGCATCTTCTGTAAAATGGAATATAGCCGGCAGCATCGTGCGCGCATGGATCATCACATTACCGGTCACTATCTTTCTTGGCGGCATTATCGTATACATAATCGAACTGTTGATTTAAGCAATATAGGGACAAATCATGATATACAGAGAGAATACGGAAAAAAGAGAACGCGACATACTCAGTCGCTACGCAATGATGGCATGTGAGACAAGGGGACGGGATATCCCCGAGCCGCTGTGCTCTGTGCGCACCGAATTTCAACGTGATCGTGACCGCATTATCCATTCGAAAGCATTTCGCCGGCTGATGCACAAGACACAGGTATTTTTGGCACCCGAAGGAGATCATTTCAGAACGAGGCTTACACACACGATTGAAGTCTCACAAATTGCGAGAACAATTGCCCGCGCGCTGTCGCTGAACGAAGATTTGACAGAGGCGATAGCCATGGGACACGACTTGGGACATACTCCGTTCGGGCATAACGGAGAGAGTATACTCAATGAGATACATCCGGGTGGCTTCAAGCACAATGAACAGAGCTTAAGAGTCGTGGAAGTCCTTGAAAACAGCCACAATAAGCGAGGAATGAACTTGACTCTCGAGGTCAGAGACGGGATATTGAACCATACAGGACCTGTCAAACCGCTGACACTCGAAGGTTGTATAGTCAAGATCAGTGATCGCATAGCTTATATTAATCACGACATTGATGATGCCATCCGCAGCGGTGTGATTACTGCAGACGACTTGCCTGCATCATGTGTCGCAGCTTTGGGCAAGACGCACGGAGAACGTATCGATACCATGGTTAAAGATATTGCGATACACAGCTTTGACAAAGACGATATCATCATGAGCGAGGACACTTTAAACCACATGAATGTACTGCGGGAGTTCATGTTTGCAAATGTCTATTATAACTCTAAGGTAAAAAAAGAGGAGGAACTCACACGGGTCAGGGATATCATAGTCTTCCTTTACGGATATTTCTCAGATCGCCCTGAGCAGTTGCCGAAAGAATTGCAGGCGATGACAGAGGAGTTTGGCACAGCCGAGATCGTCAAGGATTACATAGCGGGCATGACAGACAGGTTTGCAATCAATCTTTACAGAGAATTACACAATGGTGAGAGCCGGAAATAAAAACCGGCTCCTTTTTATCGACTAAAAAAAAGGAATATCCTTTTTTTGCAGAATAAGAATAATAAAGGAACACAGTAAAACAGTGCAGGAGATTCCGAATTGAGCATATCAGACAATACGGTCAGTGAAATCAAAAGCAGAGCCAACATCATAGATGTCATCGGCCGGGTCATACCCATAAAAAAGGCCGGCAACAACTACAAAGGTGTTTGTCCGTTTCACAATGAGAAGACACCTTCTTTTGTGGTTTCCGAGCAGAAGCAGATATTTACCTGTTTTGGTTGTGGGGCGACCGGCGATGTGATCGAATTTGTTCAGCGTTATTACAACCTTAATTTTTCCCAAGCGATTGAACGCTTGGCAAGCGAATACGGCATCGAATTGAAGTCAAGCGATGTCAATTCAGGCAGGCGTAACCTCCTTTACGAAATAAACATAGAAGCAGCAAAGTTTTGGTACAAATCCTTTCATCAAAACTCAAATAAAGGGTATTATTATATGCAGGAAAGGAAAATAGAGCTTGCAACTCTGAAGACATTCGGTATCGGTTACGCTGACGAAAGTTGGGACAGCCTATATCGGTTTTTGATTCAAAAGGGCTATGACGCGAAAATATTACTTGAACTCGGTTTGATTTCGGAATCAAAAGGCAAATATTATGATAAATTCAGAAATCGCGTCATGTTTCCGATTATCAATACAAGAGGTAAGATTATCGGTTTCGGAGGTCGCGCTATTGGGAACGCGGAACCGAAATATCTGAATTCTCCCGAGAACGCGATCTTCCACAAAAAGAGCAATCTTTACGCCCTCAATGTAACGAAACAGGATGTCGGCAAGGAGGGGTATGCGATTCTTGTCGAGGGCTATATGGATGTCATCTCTCTCTGGCAAGCAGGGATAAAAAATGTCTCAGCTTCGCTGGGAACGGCTCTTACGGAAAATCAAGCTCAGCTTTTGAGCAGGTATACCAAAAACGTCATACTCTCCTACGATTCCGACAATGCCGGTCGCAGCGCAGCTTTGCGCGGACTTGATATCCTCTATAAAGAAGGATTGAATGCAAAAGTACTTCACGTAGATGATGGCAAAGATCCTGATGAATTCATCAAAAAACACGGCAAAGAGGCATTTCTGCGTTTGGTGCAGGATGCAATGCCGCATGTGGATTATAAAATAGATGCCGCAAAACGCAAAGCTGATGTTTATACTGAAGGCGGACGGGTAAAATTTTTCAGAGATGTCATCGAGATTCTCAAGGGATTGAGTCCCGTCGAAGCCGATATATACATTAAAAAGATATCTCGAGATATGAAAATTTCCGAAGGAGCATTGCGAGCCGAGCTCAGCGGTACAGTGCGACCTGCGGCAGCGAAACCGAGAAAAGAAGAAGTGAAGCCGACGGCAGAGGCTTCGATGTTGGAGAAAAATCTCTTAAAGCTGATTATTACGGATATGAGTTATTATCCGAAGATCGCTCCATATACAAATATTTTTAAGGACAGCGCCGCGAAAATACTTGCCGCAGCCAAAGAAATCCATGAAAAGGGCGGTGGCATGAGCGGAATTGTGCCATTTTTGGACTACCTTGAGGATAACGAGATCGCACTGCTGCGCGAGATCGACCAAAATATTCCCGTCGAAGGGATGGAAGAAAAGATTTTTACCGACTGTATCAAAGAAATTGAAATCGGTGATTTACGAAAGAGAGAAGAGGAACTGAACATGATGCTTACGCTTACGAGCGAAGAAGAAAATGCCTCTCAAATAGAGGAGATCATGAAGGAAATGACAGAGATTCAAAAGATGATAAGAGGCTTGGAGGGGCTACAATAATGAATTACGAAGAAAATCAAGACAAGAAAAACGAATATATACAGGATTTAATGGAAAAGGCCAAAGCAAAAGGAAAGATCACATTCCGCGAGGTCGCCGACAGTTTGGACTCCTTGGATTTGGATAAGAACCAATTTGATGATATATATGACAATCTGACAGCGATGGGTGTGCAGGTTCTTTCGGAAAGCGATCCCGAAGATTTTGAAATCCTTTCACTCGAAGGGGAATTGTCCGAAGAGGACACAACTTTTGTCACTGACACTGCCGAAGATGCGGAAATCGATATTTCTCTGCCTAAAGGTATTGCGATCGACGACCCTGTGCGCATGTATTTAAAAGAAATCGGCAAGGTGCCGCTCTTGTCCGCCGATGAAGAAATCGCTCTTGCCAAGAGAATGGAAGCGGGTGACGAGGATGCGAAACAACGCCTTTGTGAGGCTAACCTGCGTCTCGTTGTCAGTATCGCCAAGCGTTATGTCGGCAGAGGCATGTTATTCCTCGATTTGATTCAAGAAGGCAATCTGGGCCTGATTAAGGCCGTCGACAAATTTGACTATCGTAAAGGTTACAAATTTTCCACATATGCCACATGGTGGATTCGTCAAGCAATTACGCGTTCCATTGCTGACCAGGCGCGTACGATTCGTATCCCCGTACACATGGTCGAGACGATTAACAAGTTGATTCGGATTTCCAGACAGTTGCTGCAGGAATACGGGCGTGAACCAACCCCGGAGGAAATTGCCGTCGAGATGGGCATTTCTGAGGAAAAGGTCAGAGAAATCCAGAAGATAGCGCAAGAACCGGTATCGCTGGAGACCCCGATCGGCGAAGAGGAGGACTCTCATTTGGGCGACTTTATTCCCGATGAAGATGTGCCTGCACCTGCCGAAGCGGCGGCATTTTCAATGCTAAAGGAGCAACTTGTAGAGGTGCTCGATACATTGACAGAACGTGAACAGAAGGTATTGAAGCTGCGCTTCGGTCTCGAAGACGGCAGAGCGCGTACGTTGGAAGAAGTTGGGAAAACCTTCGATGTCACAAGGGAAAGAATCCGCCAGATCGAAGCAAAGGCTCTGCGTAAGCTCAGACACCCATCGCGCAGCAAAAAATTAAAGGACTATTTGGAATAAGATTATTATGTTGAATTTGAGTGACAGATTGCTTCTTATGGCCCAAAACGTTACAAAATGCGAAACCATGGCAGATATAGGAACCGACCATGGTTTCTTAGCATTATATCTGATTGAAAAGAATATCTGCGAACATGCAGTCTTAGCCGATATCAGCAGGGGATCTTTGGACAAAGCCGAAGCGAATGTGGAGCAGTTCATCGCCTATATGGGAGATTCAAATGTGCGCGATCGTTTTTCCTTTCGCTTGGGCAGCGGAATCTCCGTACTTGAGCCGGGTGAAGCTGACGTCGTATGTATCGCAGGTATGGGGGGCGCATTGATCACCGATATACTGGAGGCTGATCTTAAAAAGGCTCGTACATTCGCGACCTACATTTTGCAACCTCGCAACGGTCAAGTGAAGCTGCGCCGTTGGCTGGAAACGCATAATTTTGAAACAGAAAAAAACCTCCTTGTCAGAGAGGGCAAGTTTATCTGTGAGATCATTGTCGCACATCCAAGGCAAGACGAATGCATCTTGCCGCCGCGCTTTGCATCGGATCTGCCTTATGAATTTCCTGAAGACCTGTTTTTACATAACGAGGCCTTGGCGACGGAGTTCGNNTCGCCCATTGGAAACTGAATTTAGATTTATCAATCTTGGAGAGCATAGGCAATCGGGATCCGGAGCGTTCGCGTAGAGTTCTCGAACATGCGGAATATTTCAAGAAGCTGTTGCGGAAGAGGGAAAACAGATGATAAAAGAAGAACAATTAACTGCAATTTTGGAAGATATAGCCGCACCGCAATTGGCGGAGGATTGGGATAACTGTGGGTTTCAGATAAGAACGGGTCGAGAAGAGTATGAGAGAATTCTCGTATGTCTGGAGGTCACGAAATCTGTTATAGAAGAGGCCAAGACGGTGGGAGCTGATATGATTCTCACTCACCATCCGTTGCTCTTTACGGCAATTAAAAAAGTTGACAATAAAAATATTACAGGAAACTATGTGATTGAGCTGATCCGTGAGGGCATTTCCGTATATTCTGTCCATACGAACTTTGATAAAGCAGCAGAGGGTAACAATCGTTATCTCGCCCGTTTGCTCGGACTCTGTGATGTTGAGGATATGCGCACAGGCACAGGACCGTACGACTATATGGGCTGTATAGGTGCATTTTCCCGGGAAATTACGCTCAGACAGGCAGTAAAGATTATCTGTGATGCTTTGAAGCTCAAAGAGGACGACCTTCGTGTTGTGGGTGAATTCGATAAAAGAATCAAGCACGTCGGTTTGTGTACAGGCTCCGGAGCGGAGTTTATCTCAAGGATGGCGGAGTTGGGCTGTGACCTCTATATTACAGGTGATATAAAATATCATGACGCACAAAAAGCGAAGGAATGTGGGCTTGCATTGATTGACGCAGGGCATTACGGCACGGAAGCAATTTTTACAGAAAATGCGGCAGTTCAACTGCAGACAAGGATTGGCGCTGCTGCTTCGGTTATACCTTCGACGATTGACCTGAATCCCTTTGTCGGTGCAAATGAATTGTCGAAAGTTTGACTTACGCAATCCGTTTTGGTATAATGAACGTCAGTGATTTTTGTACGCGGCTCGTCTGCGTACAAGTCACAGCAATAAAGAAACGTTGATTGAAACATGCTGTAAAAGCATTTTTGTGATATAATAAAAGTATTGATTTGTA
>DCTM01000058.1:0-7976 GCA_002329565.1 Firmicutes bacterium UBA1440 | reverse complement strand
GTGAGGTAAGAGCTCACCGGCGGCATGGTAACATGTCGGCCGTGTAAACCCCACCCGGAGCAAGACCAAAACAGAGCATAAAAGGCGGCTGCCCGTCGCCGCTCGAGAGGTAGGTCGCATGAGCATATCAGTAATGGTATGCCTAGATAGATGATTGTCAGATACAGAACCCGGCTTACAGAGTACCCAAAAGTTTTTACAAACAGCTCAAAACTGCAAGGAGAAACAATGGACGATAACGAAAAGACATATAACGATAAAAGGCTAACCTCAAAACCTAATAAGATGGGAACAAAACCGGTTGGAAGACTTCTAGCAAGTATGTCAGGACCGGCTATTTTTTCTATGTTGGTAAATGCTCTTTACAATATTGTCGACAGTGTGTTTGTCAGTATGATAAGTCAAGACGCACTGACAGCGGTAACTCTCGCATTTCCTATCCAGATGCTTTTGATATCGCTGGCGGTCGGCACGGGAGTAGGAACGAATTCGCTTATATCGAGAAGGATGGGAGCGCAACGATTTGACGAAGCCAACAAAGCAGCAGAGCACAGCCTGCGCATCGCCTTTCTCAACTGGGGCGTATTTTTGATTTTTGGTGTATTCTTCGCACATCGATATATGGACGCATATTCGGATGTTCCGTTTATCGTTGAAAACGGAACGATATTTTTGCAGATAGTTACTATCGGTTCGCTTTTTGCGATGATTGCCATCACGATCGAGAAGACACTGCAGGCCACCGGAAATATGTTCTTGCCTATGATCTGCTCTTTGAGCGGTGCCGTCACGAACATCGTGCTCAATCCTATTTTAGTGCTTGGATTGTTTGGCGCGCCTGCTCTCGGAGTAAAAGGCGCCGCTATAGCGACAATCTCCGGTCAGATTCTCAACATGGTGCTCGGACTGATTGTATTCTTTAAGGTAGACAAAACCTTTTCGATACGTATCCGTGGATTTAAGGTAGATTGGAATATCGTTAAAGATATTTATGCCGTCGGTTTGCCGTCGATTATTATGCAATCAATCAGTTCGGTAATGCTTCTCGGATTCAACGCGATAATCGTGCATTACAAGACCGCCATCGCTGTTTTGGGGGCCTATTTTAGGTTACAATCCTTTGTATTTATGCCGGTCTTCGGACTCAACCAAGGTGCGATGCCTCTTATGGGCTACAATTACGGTGCGCGTAACAAGGAACGCTTGATAAAGGTTTTTAAAATTGCATTCATTGCGGCATTTGTATATATGACATTGGGCTTTGCAGTATTTCAACTTATCCCCGAAAAGTTGCTGATGATATTCAGTGCTTCGGATGAGATGATTGAAATCGGCATTCCCGCTCTGAAGATGGTTTCTATATGTTTTATCCCCGCATCGTTCGGTATAATTGCTTCGACATTTTTTCAGGCTACGGGGCACGGCAGTATCAGTCTGATAACATCTTTGATTCGCCAGATATGCGGTATTTTGCCGCTGGCATGGATTTTGATGCACTGGAAGGGAATCATGTACATATGGATGTCATTCCCGCTGGCAGAGATCCTTGGCACCGCTTACATTTCCGTAATGCTCGTACGACTTTACAAACGAGAAATTAAAAATCTTTCGCAAGTTGAAATAAAATAGTTAAGTACACAAATTTAGGGAAAATATATTAGGAATGAAGTGAGACGATTTTTCTTTGAAACGGAGGATATATGAGATTAGGCATTGATGTCGGTTCCACGACAGTAAAACTTGTATTGCTCAACGATGACGGCAGCATTGCATACAGCAAATACGAGAGACATATGTCAAACGTTTTCCTGAAGGTTGAAGAAATGCTGACGGGACTTGACGTATGGATGCAAGCGGAAAAAATGAAGGACATTCCGGTCAGCGTTACGATCACGGGATCGGGCGGACTTTCGCTTTCGCAAATATTGGAAATCCCTTTCGAACAGGAAGTAATCTCTTGCAGTCACGCAGTCGAACAACTGATACCGGAAACAGATGTTGCAATCGAACTGGGTGGGGAAGATGCGAAGATTACGTTTTACGATGCTGCCATCGAGCAGAGAATGAACGGAACGTGCGCAGGAGGTACGGGAGCTTTTATCGACCAGATGGCCGTACTTTTAAATACAGATGCCGGCGGACTTAACGAGGCTGCAAAGAACCACAAGATCATCTATCCGATCGCAGCGCGTTGCGGCGTGTTCGCAAAGACGGATATACAACCGCTGATCAACGAGGGAGCACCGGTGGAAGACTTGGCAGCTTCGATATTTCAGGCTGTAGTCAACCAGACTATTTCGGGACTCGCAGGTGGGCGCACGATTAAAGGCAATGTTGCTTTCCTCGGAGGACCGCTGTCGTTTCTCTCGGAGTTGAGAAAGCGCTTTATAATAACGCTCGGACTGACAGACGATCAGGTTATTTTCCCTGAAAACCCTCAATACTTTGTTGCTCTGGGCGCGGCTATGCTGTCCGAAAAGTATGAGAAGAGAATGGTTTCAGATATAATACGCAAGATTGAGGCACTTGACGACAATCAAACTCACGAATCGAAACACCTTGCCCCGCTGTTCAGGAATGAAGAAGAATATCGTAACTTTAAAGAGCGTCACAGCAAGGCATGCGTGCGCAAATGTCCCATGGAGGAAGCGTCGGGCGCAGTGTATTTGGGCATAGATGCAGGTTCAACGACAACAAAGGCAGCACTGATCGACAAAGACGGCAACCTGTTGTATTCTTTCTATAGAGGCAACGAAGGTAAACCTATCGACGCTGCCATCGAGATGTTGCGAGAGCTTTATGCAAAGCTGCCGAAAAACGCCTATATTGCACGTACGGTAGTGACCGGGTACGGTGAAGCGCTTATCAAAGCCGCTCTCAAAGCCGATGACGGTGAGATTGAGACGATGGCGCATTATAAGGCTGCCGAATATTTCTTGCCCGGAGTAGACTTTATCCTCGATATCGGCGGGCAGGATATGAAATGCATGCGCATAAAAGACGGCGCAATTTACAACATAATGCTCAACGAGGCTTGCTCTTCGGGTTGCGGATCTTTCATCGAAACCTACGCCAAATCCGTCCGTATGGATGTGGTGGATTTTGCCAAAGAAGCGATCTTTGCCAAGGCTCCTGTCGATCTCGGCACGCGCTGCACTGTATTTATGAATTCAAAAGTAAAGCAGGCTCAAAAAGAAGGTGCGACGATCGGCGATATTTCTGCGGGTCTGTCTTATTCCGTCATCCGCAATGCCTTATATAAAGTAATCAAGCTCAGGAATCCCGATGATACCGGAGAAAAGGTCGTCGTACAAGGCGGAACATTTTTAAACGAAGCGGTGCTGCGCAGTATAGAGATTATTCTCGGCAAAGAGGTCATCAGACCTGACATCGCGGGCATTATGGGTGCTTACGGTGTTGCCCTGATTGCGCGCAACACGGCAGCTTCGGACGCTCGCAGTACTATTTATAACTCACATCAGCTTGACAGTTTTACTGTTGAGAACAAGCACACGCGTTGTAATCGCTGTGAAAATAATTGCCTTCTTACCATAAGCAAGTTCAATGACGGCTCCAATTTCGTCACCGGAAACCGCTGCGAAAGAGGAGCAGGAATTACAAACAAACAAAACGATATACCGAACCTCTATGAATACAAATTTAAGAGGTTGTTTGACTATACCCCGCTGTCGGAGGAAGCCGCCGTGCGTGGCACGGTCGGTATTCCGCGCGTGCTGAACATGTACGAGAATTATCCGTTCTGGGCAACATTTTTCGCTGAATTGGGCTATAGAGTAGTACTGTCACCCGCGTCGACGAAAGCTATCTATGAGAGCGGTATGGAAACGATTTCCTCCGATACAGCCTGTTATCCGGCTAAACTCGTACACGGGCATATTAAATGGCTTGTTGATGATGGTATTAAATATATATTTTATCCGAGCATCAACTATGAAATCAAAGAGGATTCCGAGTCTCAAAACCATTACAATTGCCCGATTGTAGCGACATATCCTGAGGTTGTGAGTAAGAACTCGGATGATTTGTTCGCGGAAAACGACGTTACCTTCGAGCATCCGTTCCTACCGTATGACGATCCGAACGCTCTGCAGAGGCAACTTGTTAAATTCTTCGGCGCAAAGGGAATCTCTGAGAAGGAGATTAAGCATGCGATACAAGCCGGATTGCGCGAGGTAAATCAATTCAAGTTTGACATTCGTGCAAAGGGAGAAGAAGTGCTTGCGTGGGCAAAGGAGAACGGTAAAAAAGTGATTATCCTCGCAGGCAGACCGTATCACGTCGATCCCGAAATCAATCACGGCATCGACAAGTTGATTACATCCTTCGGCATGGCAGTGGTAACGGAGGATTCCGTAGCTCATCTGGGCAAATTGCCGAGACCGATTCGTGTTCTCGATCAGTGGACATACCATTCGCGCTTGTACCGTGCGGCTGATTTCGCAGGTACGCGCGACGATGTTGAATTGATTCAGCTCAACTCGTTCGGCTGCGGCCTCGATGCCGTCACCACCGATCAAGTGGAGGAGATTACCGCACATAACAATAAGCTTTACACCGTTTTGAAAATAGATGAAGGCTCCAACCTCGGTGCAGCTAAAATCAGAATTCGTTCGCTGAAGGCTGCGATCACGGAGCGCGAGAAGAACGAGATCCGCACCAAACGCTATGACCAACCTTACGAGCGCAAATATTTTACCAAAGAGATGAAAAAGGATTATACGCTGCTGATGCCGCAGATGTCACCGATTCATTTCCGTTTCCTTGAGCCGGCGCTGCGCAACAGCGGATATAAAGCTGTTATGTTGCCGTCAGTGGACAAAAATGCGCTTGAAGAGGGTCTGAAATACATCAACAATGATGCCTGCTATCCGACTATTGTAACTCTTGGACAGATTATTTCATCATTGAAATCGGGCAAATATAATCTCGATAAGACCGCCGTATTTATGTCACAAACGGGCGGAGGATGCCGTGCGTCCAACTATGTTGCCCTTCTGAGAAAGGCTCTCAAAGATCTCAATCTGGAACAGATTCCGGTTGTCTCGGTCAACATGGCGGGTTTGGAGACGAACCCTGGCTTTAAATTCACACCTTCCATGGTTAAGCGTTGCTTGATGGGCTTGGTTTACGGAGACATGTTCATGAAGGTTCTGTACGCAGTGCGTCCTTATGAGGCAGAACCGGGCAGTGCCGACGAACTTTATGAAAAGTGGGCCGCGATTGCAGAGCAAAACATGATAGACGGAAGCATGAAGAAATTCCGTAAAAATTTGAATGATATTGCACAAGCATTCGATACGTTCCAGATTTTGGATATCCGTAAGCCGAAAGTCGGTGTAGTGGGAGAGATCCTAGTGAAGTACCACCCAAACGCCAATAACGATATTGTGGGTATAATTGAACACGAAGGCGGAGAAGCTGTCGTGCCCGATCTGATTGATTTTTTCCTTTACGGTATGTACAGCAAGGAGTTCAACTTTAAAAATCTATCAGGCAAGTACAGCACTATGGTATTCAACAAGATTGCTATCAAAATCATCGAATACTTCAGAAAGCCGTACAGGGATGCGATCGACAAGACGCATCGTTTCAGAAAATCTTTGTATATCGAAGAAACTGCCGAGCATGCGCAGGAAATCGTTTCTCTGGGAAACCAGTACGGAGAAGGGTGGCTGCTGACCGGCGAGATGGTCGAACTTATCGACAGCGGAGTGGAAAACATCGTCTGCCTGCAACCATTTGCTTGTCTGCCTAACCATGTTACAGGCAAGGGAATGATGAAAGCGCTGCGCAAGAGAAATCCTATGGCCAATATAGCGGCAATCGACTACGATCCGGGAGCTTCCGATGTAAATCAGCTGAACAGGATCAAGCTTATGATGGCTGTTGCTCATAAAAACCTTGAAAAGAAAGAAGCAGGTGTTGTATAATAAACTTGAAGAATTTATATAGTGTTAAGGAGGTGTCTCCATGGGAAGACACGGAACGATAGCCGGACGCAAGGCAGCACAAGATTCTAAGAGAGCTGCTGTGTTCACAAAATATGCCAGAGCAATTACGGTAGCGGCCAAAGGAGGAGGAGACCCCGAATACAATGCCGCATTGAGGGTTGCAATCGAAAAAGCTAAAAGCATCAGTATGCCGAACGACAACATCACGAGAGCAATCAAGAAGGGTACCGGAGAGCTGGCAGGCGAAACATACGAAGAATTGAGCTTTGAAGGTTACGGCGCAGGCGGTGTCGCAGTCATCGTAGATGCGCTTACTGACAACAAAAACAGGACGACATCGGCAGTGCGTTCCACATTTGATAAATACGGTGGAAATCTTGGTACGCCGGGTTGCGTTTCTTATATGTTTTCAAGGAAAGGCGTCATTATTATTGAGAAAACGGATGCCATAGACGAGGATACATTGATGGAGACGGCTCTGGAAGCAGGTGCGGACGATATGGTCGTACATGAGGACAGCTTTGAGATCCAAACAGACCCGTCTGAGTACAGCAATGTGCACGGAGCGCTGATCGATGCGGGTTACATAATTGCAGAGTCCGATATCGAATACCTTCCGTCCATGGAAGCGAGCCCTCAAGACGCTTCGGCGATTAAAAATCTCAAAAAGATGATAGATATTCTCGAGGACAACGACGACGTTCAAAAGGTATATACAAATTCCGGTATAGACCTGTATGAAGAATGATATATTAGAAAATATATAGAATAAAAACAGATCCTGAGGTGTGCGTTAAGGACTCATAAAAGAACCTACAATTTTTATCCGGGAATCCGGGTTTCCGACAGCCTATGTCAGGCCTCGTTTCAGTGGAAGACAGAAGCGGGAACAGGATACCCACCTATCGTGATGATAGGGCGTCTTTTATGTCCTGACGGCACTTTCGGGATTTTTTGTTAAAAATTTTATTATTTGCAGCTTGTAATCAATGAGCTTGCCGGCCCTACAACAAAGACTCAAAACATAAATTATGTAATCAGAAAAATTAAAGAATTTGAAAAAGAAAAGGGGTGGCAATTTGCCGCATTGACTGTACATGATTCTGAAGATGTCGTACATCCGTTTGAACTTCGAGTTAAAAATTACTTATTGGATGAGTACGATGCACTTCAATTTCCTGTATTTCCTATTATGAAAATGCCAACGTTAGGCAATTTTTTTAAAACGATAACGACAGGAACTTATGCAGACGAATTTGCCGAAAATCACTTTAGCACAATGGTAAGCAGATATGCCGCAAAAGCATTTGTGCCATCNNTCGAGGAAAACGTTAGAAAGCTTTGGAGATGAAGATGTTCTTCCGACGAATAGCCTGACTGAAGACTATAGACTTTCGTTGACCCTGTATCAAAAGGGAATTAGGATGTACTATGTTTTAGAACGAGTTCCCAGAATCAATAAAAACGGAAAGCTAATTTGGGATTTTGTAAGCACACGTTCAATTTTCCCTGATATTTTTAAAGCGGCTGTTCGTCAAAAAACGAGATGGATAATTGGTATCACAATGCAATCTTTTACACTGATAGATATATTTAAAATCAAAGGGATTCCTTTCAGTGGCAGATACTCTTTATACAAAGATTTAAAAGGCAAAGTTGGAAACTTATTGGTAATGGTCGGATATCTCGTATTTATATATNNNTATTTAAGCTTAGCTGTTATGGTTATGATGATCGAGAAACAAATTTTCCGGAGCGTTGCCATTTACAACGTTTATGGCATGTGAAGTGTATTTTTTGCCTGTTTATTACCTCCGATTTTGCCAATAAGATTGATTTGGGGCAACATAATCAATATGACTGCTACTGTTAGAGGTTTGGGATTGCAAAAGATACAAAAAAAGTGAAAAAAACGCTCGCGAGAAGAAAAAAATGACATGGGCAAAAACTGATCATGAGAAAGGGGGGGATATCGCTATGTGTGAAGAAATCAGAGAAGCTTTG
>DCTM01000033.1 GCA_002329565.1 Firmicutes bacterium UBA1440 | reverse complement strand
AACAGGAAGGAATCGGAGAGATAAGGACAGGTGAAAAGCCCGGAAGCATTAAAAAATGAGGGTTTGAGCTTCGAAGCCCACACCCTCAATATTTTCCAAATTTATACAAAAAAGCTACACATTAAACAGGAAGTGAATCACATCGCCGTCCTTGACGACGTAGTCCTTGCCCTCGGAGCGCACGAGACCTTTTTCTCTTGCTTGCGCAAGGTTACCGTTGCATTCCACGAGCTTATCATAGGAAATGGTTTCCGCACGAATAAAGCCCTTTTGGAAATCCGTGTGGATCTTGCCCGCCGCTTCCGGTGCCTTCGCTCCGTTCTTAATAGTCCAGGCTCTGACCTCGGGCTCTCCTGCGGTTAAAAATGAAATCAAATTGAGCAGCTTATATGAGGCCTTAATCAGCTTGTCGAGCCCCGATTCGCCGAGGCCGAGTTCTTCGAGGAAGAGCGCCTTTTCCTCGTCATCGAGTTCGGAAATTTCCGCCTCGATCTTCGCACATACAACGACGACTTCCGAGCCCTCGGTCTGCGCAAACGCGCGCACAGCCTTTACATATTCGTTTTCCTCTCCTGAAGAGGCATCCTCCTCCGATATGTTGGCGGCATAGATGATAGGCTTGTATGACAGTAGGTCGAGCGATCTGACAAAGGTGTTCTCCTCTTCGGATAACTCATCTGCCAATACTCTTGCGGATCTGCCTTCGGCGAGCACTTCGTTGATACGATTGAGCAGGTCGAGCTCTCCCTGCAGAGTTTTATCGCTCTTCGCGCTCTTGGCCGTCTTCTGAATCCTGCGTTCCAGCAACTCCATGTCCGAAAGTATCAGTTCCGTATTGATCGTCTCGATGTCGGAAATTGGGTCGACTTTTCCGTCTACATGCACAACGTTGGCATCGTCGAAGCAACGCACGACATGAACGATAGCCGCTGCCTCTCTGATGTGTCCGAGAAACTTGTTGCCGAGTCCTTGACCTTGAGAAGCTCCTTTGACCAACCCTGCTATATCGTAAAACTCTATTGTGGTATAAACGGTCTTTTTGGAATTATATATTTCGTGCAGCACCCTCAAGCGCTCGTCCGGTACGGTCACCACCCCCGTGTTGGGTTCAATGGTGCAAAACGGGTAGTTGGCAGCTTCTGCCCCCGCTTTTGTAATCGCGTTGAACAGTGTGCTCTTGCCCACATTCGGTAATCCTACAATGCCTAATTTCATCTGAATTTATTTCTCCTTAGTTATAGTAATAATGCGTTTTGTTTTTTTCTCTCTGTGCGAGCACCGCATAGCAAACGACGGCGATGACGATTACCGCAAGACTCAGAACCTGTGCCTGTTTAAACATCCCGATCATCAGGCTGTCCGTGCGCAGCGCCTCGACAAAAAAACGTTCGACGGAATACAGGATCGCGTACAGCAGAAAGATCTGCCCTGCAAATTTTCGCTTGCGTGCTAGCAGCTATAGAAAGATAAATAAGAACAAGCACCATATCGATTCATACAGGAAGGTCGCGTGATACGCCTGCCCGTCGATCAGGACATGAATAGGAAAATTCGTGGCTGCGCCGTGTGCTTCCTCATTGAAAAAGTTTCCCCAGCGCCCGATGGCCTGTGCAAGTGCAATAGCAGGTGCAACGAGATCGAGAAGATTTTTGACTGAAATCTTTTTCGCATAACAAAATACCGCGGCCGCTCCAAGACCGAGCAACAAGCCGCCGTGGATAGCGAGGCCGCCGCCTCTGAAGTTGAGTATCTTCATCAGGTCTCCGGCATAACTTTCCCAGTTGAAGGCGATGTAATAGGCGCGCGCGCCGATGATGCCGAGTGGAATGCAGATGATAAAGGCAGTCATCAGGTCGTCTTGGCTGATGTTATAACGCGGTGCCCTCTTGTAGACAATAAAGCACGCCAACAGCATGGCCAGAGAAATTAAAAGCCCGTACCACATGATTTCAATGCCGAAAATCGTAAATGCCACTCTGTCCGGTGCAACCATAAATCGCATTTCCTTTCAAATTGCTCTTTTCTCTATTATACAGAAAAAATGAGGCCCGGTCGAGCCTCATTTTTGCAATGTANNGATGTTATTTGAGGATTTCGGCTACCGCATCCGGTCCGCAACCTGCTGCATTTCCTTCATCCGTGTCGAAATGGCATTCTGCACAGAAACCATCACCTGAACGAATAAGTACGTTTTCAAAGATGACCGCTCTCTCACCGTCTACTCTGACCGATACAAATTCCTTATCCTTTACACCTGCTTCGGCAGCTTCTTCCGTCGAAAGGTGAATGTGGCGCAGTGCCGCAATTACTCCGTGATCGAGTTCCACTTCTCCTGCAGGTCCTACAAGTTTGCAACCGGGGGTGCCTTCGAGCTTGCCGGATTCTCTTACGGGAACCTTCAAGCCAATCTTTCTGGCATCAGTTAAAGCGAGCTCAACCTGGGTTTCCGATCTTGTCGGTCCGAGAACTCTAACGCCCTTTAAAACGCCCTTTGGCCCTACGATGTCTACCTTTTCTTCACAAGCATATTGACCCGGTTGCTTAAGATTCTTCGACGGTGTCAATGTGTGACCCGGACCGAATAATGCTTCGATGTGCGATTGCTGCAAATGCAGATGTTTGTTGGATAATCCAATTTGTACTTTGTAACCCATAGAACTTCTCCTTCTCTACTGTTTCTACTGTAATTCTATTTGAGAAAGCTTATGTAAGGCAACTGCCTGTATTTCTGATCGAAATCCAGACCGTAACCGACGATAAACTTATCTTCCACCACAAATCCGACATAGTCCGGCACCAAGTCTACTCTTCTGCCGGCAGGCTTGTCAAGCAGCGTGCAGATGCGCAGATTTTTAGCTCCTCTTCCTTCAAAGTATTGCTTCAGGTAATTGAGTGTAATTCCGGAATCGACGATGTCTTCTACAATGATGACATTTTTGTCCTTTATATCAGTATCCAGGTCTTTGACAATCTTGACGATACCGCTCGATTTTGTTGACGCCCCATAGCTTGACACAATCATAAAATCTATCGTCATATCCCGATTGCTCACATTCTTAATTACATCGCTCATCCACATGACGGCACCCTTTAAGATGCCTACAAATATGAGCTCACCTTCTTTAAATTCCTCAGATATGAGCTTGCCGATCTCAGCGGCACGCGCTCTGATCTGCTCTTCGGTGATCATGACCTCTCCGACAGTTTCAAATTTTTCCATATTTAATCCTCTTTATCTTTGTCAGCTTCTTTTTCATCGTGCACTTCATAATCCACATCGTCGATTACTGTTCTGCGTGCAAATTTGCGCGAGAGATCCTCAGTCTTGCCTCCTATCCAATATTTATCGAGCTCGCTTTTGAGATACCACAGAATCAGGAACCACACGAGCAAGTCATCCAGTATTGACACCGGGAAGACGACTATTGGTATGAGATCGATGGGCAAAAACAGATATACAATTCCCGCAAGCACAACAAGCTTTTTGCGCAAAGGTACGTTTTTGTCGTGCATCATAAAACGTATCGCTTTTAACCTTTTAATAAGCACATTAAAGCTGATCGCATTCATAATATCATCCTTTTGGGTTGAGGAGTTCCTCCATCACAGCAAGGAGTTCATCTCCCCCTGTCTTTTTCAGAGACGATACGGGGATAATCTTATCTTCCTGTGACAAATTGAGCGTTTTACGTATTACGCCCATATATTTGAACATTTCATTTCTGGAAACCTTATCGGCTTTCGTCGCCGCCACTATGCCATCCAGATTATAGTGCCGCAGGTATTCGTACATTTGAATATCCTGCGCGGATGGTGCGTGGCGTATGTCGACGAGTTGCACGACTTTAAGCAAGCCTTTGCGTTGCTTAAAGTACGTTTCCATCATTTCGCCCCAGTTTTCAGAGACAGACTTTGAAACTTTGGCATACCCGTATCCCGGCAAATCGACAATGCGAAACGTATCGTTGATATTGTAAAAATTTATCGTCCGAGTCTTGCCCGGTGCGCCCGATACGCGTGCAAGCGCCTTTCTGCCGGTAATCAGGTTCAACAGGGAAGATTTTCCCACATTCGAACGGCCCGCAAAGGCGATTTCCGGTCTGTCGTCGGGTGGATATTGCTGCGGTTTGACTGCGATGGTTTCCAATTCCGATTTTTTTATTATCACTTTACAAGAACCTCTTTCAATGCATCCTGCACCGTATCCAAGAGCACGAATTCCATTCGTTTTCTGACGTTGGCAGGGATGTCGTCAATGTCTCGCTCATTTTCCTTAGGAATCAGTACTTTTCGAATACCGGCGCGATGTGCAGCGAGAACTTTTTCACGGATGCCGCCAACCGGCAACACCTTGCCTCGAAGGGTGATTTCTCCCGTCATGGCAATATCTTTTCGTGCAGGAATTCCTGTCAAAGTGGATATGATTGCAGCACACATTGTCACGCCTGCCGACGGTCCGTCCTTCGGCGTCGCACCTTCCGGAACGTGGATGTGAAGATCCTTCGTCTTATAGAAATCCTCCTCGATACCAAGTTCGCCTGCAATCGAGCGAATATATGAGATGCCGGCTTTTGCGGATTCCTGCATCACTTCACCCAACTGACCCGTCAGGACGAGCTTGCCCGTTCCCGGCACAGCCGTGGTCTCGATGAACAGCGTATCACCGCCCACAACGGTCCACGCCAGGCCCGTTGTTACACCTACTTCTTCTTGCCCCTCTATTATATCATAAAAGTAGCGTTTCTTCCCCAGATATTCGGAAAGATTTTTGGGGGTCACACTGTAATTTTCTTTCTTTTTTGTTACGAGCTTCAAAGCCACCTTGCGGCAAACATTGGCAATCTCGCGCTCGAGATTTCTTACACCGGATTCTCGCGTGTAATAGTTTATGATGTTGCGGATCGCATTTTCGCTGATCCTGATCTGTTCCGGCTTCAAGCCGTGAGCTTTGATTTGCTTTGGAATCAGGTGACGCTTGGCAATCTCTACCTTTTCTTCCTCAGTGTAGCCCGAAACGTTGATGAGTTCCATTCTGTCCAGCAACGGGCGAGGAATAGTGTCCGTGTTGTTTGCCGTAGTGATAAACATTACTTTGGAAAGGTCAAACGGAATTTCCAAGTAGTGGTCAACAAACTCCTTGTTCTGCTCCGGATCGAGTACTTCGAGCAGTGCAGAAGCGGGATCACCCTTAAAGTCCGCGCCTATTTTGTCGACCTCGTCGAAGAGGAGCACCGGGTCCATAGTACCGGCCTCTTTGATGAGTGTCATAATTCTGCCCGGAATCGCTCCTATATACGTTCTCCTGTGGCCTCTGATTTCCGCCTCGTCTCTGACCCCGCCGAGCGACATGCGCACAAATTCTCTGTCAATGGCTCTGGCCACGGAACGCGCGATCGAGGTCTTACCGACACCCGGAGGGCCTACCAAACAGNNCCTTTCATCGCTCCGGAAAGCTCGACGACGGCTAAATATTCAAGTACCCTTTCCTTGACTTTGTCAAGTCCGTAGTGATCTTCGTCTAAAATCTGTTTTGCCTTGTTGAGATCCATATCAAGTTTTGAAACCTTATTCCACGGCAAATCGAGGATTGTCTCGATATATGTGCGGGAGACATTGCTCTCGGCCGAAGACGGCTGCAATTTTGAGAAACGATTGATTTCCTTCTCAACCTTCTTGCGCGTTTTATCCGGCATTTCCAATTCCTGCAACTTTTCGCGCCAGTTTGAAATCTCATCCTCGATGTCCTCGTCAAATCCAAGTTCTTCCTGGATTGCGCGCATCTGCTCTTTAAGATAGTACTCCTTCTGACTTCTGCCCATCTGCGTCTTGACGCGCATGTCGATGTCGGCTTCGATGCTCTGAATCTCAACTTCTCTGGACAAAATACNNAATACCGCTCAGTGTCTCGAGCCTCTTGATCGGATCGATAATCTCAAGCACAGATTGCTTGTCCTGCGTCTTAATGTTCATATTGGCGGCTATAGTGTCAGCCAACCTTCCCGGTTGTTCGATATTTCCCAATACAGAGACAATATCTCTACCGCTGCCGATCTCCGAATGATATTCACCGAATTCTGAAATCGCAGCACGCATGAGTGCTTCGACGCGAGGAGTGATCTCCACTTCAAATTCTTCAATTACATTTATCCTGCATTTGAAATACGGCACTTGGAAGAGAATCTCGCTGATACTTCCGCGCGATACCCCCTCCACCAAAACGCGAATTGAGTCGCCCGGCAGTCTGAGCATTTGCTTTACTTTGGCTATGGTGCCTATATGATAAAAGTCTTCCTCTGTCGGAAGGGCCGTGTTTTCGTCCTTTTGTGTTACCAGAAAGACCTGCTGGTTCAACAGCATTGATTTTTCCAGTGCTTTGATTGATTTTTCTCTTCCTATATCAAAATGCAGTACGGTGTGCGGAAATACCGAAACGCCGCGCAACGGAATCATCGGCAGAACGAGCGAGCCGTCGTGCGTGTCTTTGTCTCTTTGATTTTCGGCTTCATCTTCGGGTGTGATTCCGGCATTCTCCGGTGTGATCTGTGTCACTTCCATATCTACGAGCTTCAACGTTTCCAGGTTTTCCCCTATCGCCTCTCTGATTGCCTGTGATAAATCATCAATGGACGCTTTTATATTCTTCTTGTCTTTTTTGTCATCATTCATGATACAAGCCTCCGTTTCTTTCCCTTTTGGAAATAAAGGGCATAGCGGATTATCCGTTATGCCCCGTAACTTTATGCTGTTTCGACCTTCTTGGAAGGCCCTTTTTCAGACGTTTCCTTTAGAATTAAAGTCGGCGCAACACTTTTCTCTACAGTTTCTTTTGTGATAATGCACTTTTCTACGTCATTACGACTCGGAATGTCATACATTATATCTGTCATAATCTTTTCGAAAATGCTCCTCAGCCCTCTGGCACCGGTCTTTCTCTCTATGGCCAAGTGTGCGATGCTCTCAATCGCCCCATCCTCAATTTCAAGCTCTACATTGTCCATTGCGAACAATTTCTTGTACTGCTTGAGCAAGGCATTCTTTGGTTCCTTGATGATCCTCACAAGCGCTTCCTCCGACAATTCATCGAGTACGACGGTGATTGGCAATCTCCCTATGAACTCCGGAATGAGCCCGTATTTCATCAGATCCTCAGGCTGAATTTGCTTGAGCAGCTTCTTCTCGTCAAACTTGTTGATTTCGATGTTAGCATTGAAGCCTATCGTCTTTTCTCCCACTCTGCGTTTGATTACCTTGTCGAGGCCCGCAAATGCACCACCGCAAATAAACAAAACGTTCGTGGTGTCGAATTGGATAAACTCCTGATGCGGATGCTTACGCCCACCTTGCGGCGGAACGCTGGCAACCGTTCCTTCGAGGATTTTCAGCAGTGCCTGCTGTACTCCCTCACCGCTCACATCGCGTGTGATAGACGGGTTGTCGGACTTTCTGGCAATCTTGTCGATTTCGTCGACATAAATGATGCCGCGCTGGGCGCGTTCGATATCCCAATCAGCTGCTTGGATCAGCTTGAGAAGAATGTTCTCAACGTCTTCACCCACATAGCCGGCCTCCGTCAATGCGGTGGCGTCGGCAATCGCAAACGGCACATTGAGAATCTTCGCCAGCGTCTGTGCCAACAGTGTTTTCCCTGAACCTGTGGGCCCCATCATTATGATATTACTCTTTTGGATTTCCACATCTTCCTTCGCGGAGGATATCAGGTTAATCCTCTTATAATGGTTGTATACGGCTACGGCCAGCAACTTCTTAGCAGATTCCTGACCGATGACATACGCCGACAAGGCGTCGGAAATTTCTTTCGGTTTCGGCAGTCTGGGCGGCCTCGAAGAGACGCGGCCCTTTTTTTCTCTCTGCGCAAACTCCTCTGTGATAATATCGCTGCAAAGTTCGACACATTCATCACAGATATATACATTCGGACCCGCAATCAATCTTCTGACCTGATCTTGCGTTTTTCCGCAAAATGAACACTTTAGTTGTTTTGTTTCATCGTCGTATTTTGTCATAGTTCCCCCTTCCCTACCTGCATTCGATCACCTTATCAATCAGCCCATATGCGACAGCCGCCTCGGCGCTCATGAAGTTATCTCTGTCGGTATCTTTTTCAATGCGTTCAAGTGGTTGCCCGGTTCTCTCGGCCAAAATTTTGTTCAACTTTTCACGCGTTTTTAAAATCCAATCAGCATGAATTTTAATGTCCTCGGCTTGCCCCTTTACTCCCCCGAGCGGCTGATGAATCATAATCTCGGCATTCGGCAATGCAAAGCGCTTTCCTTTTGCTCCGGCAGCCAGCAGGAATGCACCCATGCTGGCAGCCATACCGACGCAAATCGTAGAAACGTCAGGCTTAATGTACTGCATCGTATCGTAGATCGCCATGCCTGCGGTCACACTGCCTCCGGGGCTGTTGATGTAGACGCTTATGTCTTTTTGAGCATCTTCGGCTTCCAGAAACAAAAGTTGGGCTACGATCAAACCGGCATTTACCTCGTTGATTTCCTCTCCAATGAAGATAATTCTATCTTTTAACAGACGTGAAAATATATCATACGAGCGTTCCCCTCTGCCGGTCTGTTCAATTACATATGGTACCAGTGCCATTTTTAATACCCCCTGTATAGTTTATTTAATAACGGCGTTATCATACATAAAGTCGATCGCTTTTCTGACTTTGACATCTTTTTCTATCATTTCCAGATACTCCGGTCCGACCAATTCCTTGACCTTTTCCTTGTCCATCTTATACTGGATGGCAATAAGCTCGAGTTCTTTTTCGATGTCCGCTTCCTCCGCCTTGAGATCTTCTTGTTCGGCAATCGCCGCCAGAAGAGCTCTCGTCTTTACGGCTCTCTCGCAATCCGGCTTGATATCGTCTCTGAGTTCTGAGACTTCTTTGCCTACAAAACCGCAGTACTGCTCAACAGTAACTCCCTGATATGCAAGTTGCTGTTCGAATTCATGCATTCTTGCATCTATCTCTTCTTCGACCATTGCTTTCGGCATGTCGAAGTCATTCAAATCGTACATTTTTTCTACGGCGGCAGCCTTCATATCGTTGAGAGATCTTGCCGCTGCCGACTTTTTGAGGTTTTCTTCCACGGAAGCCTTGAGTTCTTCCAATGTATCATATTCGGATACATCCTTTGCAAACTCGTCATCGAGTTCCGGCAGTTGTTCTTCCTTAACTTCGTGCACCTTGCACTTAAATACCGCCTCAGCACCTGCGAGGTGCTCAGCCTGATACTGTTCCGGGAATGTTACGTTGACGTCTTTTTCTCCGCCTGCGGCCACACCGACAAGCTGTTCTTCAAAGCCAGGAATAAACATGCCGCTGCCGAGTTTAAGTTGGAATGCTTCAGCTGTGCCGCCCTCGAACTGGTCATCACCGACAAAGCCCGCATAGTCAAGGACAACGGTGTCGCCGTTCTGAGCCGGTCTTTCGACTGTCACAACGCGTGCATTTCTCTTACGCATCGCTTCCATCTCTTTGTCGACATCCTCTGCAGCTACTTTATGCTCAACTTTTTCAATTTCCAATCCTTTGTAGTCTTTTACTTCGATTTCAGGATAGCATTCGACTTCCACGGTAACGCTGAATCCTTCTCCCTTTTTAAGATCCGGGAAGCTCGCATTCGGTCTGTCGACTACCTTTAAATCGAGTTCTCTGATTGCGTCAAAATAACCGGTGCCGAACAAGTCGTTAAGCGCATCTTCATAGAATACGCCTTCACCGTAATGAGCCTCGATCAGTTTTCTCGGCGCCTTACCTTTTCTGAATCCATCTATCGTATATTGATCTTTTGTTCCCTGATATGCTTTAATAATGCCTGCTTCGAATTCTTCTGCAGTAAATTCCATAGTGAATTTCGCAATGTTGTTCTCTTTTGAAATCAGTGTTGTTTTCATTTTATATATATCCTCCTAATATTGTACGATTACTTTGTACCCATGTTCAATAACTTTAAACCTCGCGCATACTTGCTGCGCGTCTCCTCTGTGAGATTGTATCGCTCGCAAAGGCTCGTCCCGATCTGCATGAGGTCATCGACATCGCCCGAGAAGAGTTCCAACTCGATCTCGCTGATCGGCTCACTGCCGTTCTCCGTTACGAGTTCGCCTTCATCGATTGAAATTTCGATTAAGCTCTTGCCGGTATCAATTCTGAACCGACTGCGCAGATATCCGATCTCCATCAGATTAATCAACGGTCTGCCATCTATAAGCCTGAGAATATTCTCACCAATCTCGCTCTCCTTAAAGACAGCGGGGTCCGGACTTAGGAAACATGCGTCGTCATCCATCGGAACATTGATTTCCTCCCTTGTATGAAGGCCGCCTTCACTCTTGCCGCCCCACTTGAGGCTTGCTACGACGCGGGTGTTTTCCATTCGAACGCGGAATGCGATATCGTTTCTGGACAAAACATAATCATCGGTATCGAAATATGCGGATTTCATATAAAGCTTCTCTCTGGAATCAGCATCTTCCATCTTCGCAAGAACTTTATCTTCCCACACCCGTTCGGCGGTTTCCTTGTTATGCATAGAGTATTTTACTTCAATTTCCATATTATCCTCTTCTAACTTTACGTTTAATTTCCCGTAATCTTGTCACGTCATAGCATTTTAACATCTTTTTTGACAAAAAACAAGAGAAAGTCCAGTCGTTGACACACTTTGATGTATTTTACCCATAAAATACGCTTATGAATAGAAAAATTTCGACGGGAAATACTCTTTTTAACGAAAANNACTAATTAGTGATAATATTTAATTGTAGCCAATGCTACATGGAAAGAGAGGTAATATTAATGGAATTAAAAGGAAGTAAAACAATGCAAAATCTGCAACTGGCCTTTGCTGCGGAATGTCAAGCGCGGAGCAAGTATGACTTCTTCGCCTCGGCCGCGAAGAAAGAAGGATATGAACAAATATCCGCGTTATTCAAGGATACGGCTGAAAACGAGAAAGAACATGCGGAAATCTGGTTTAATGCACTGTCCGCCATGGGCAACACGCAGACTAATCTAANNATCTAAAATCCGCCGCCGCGGGCGAGCACTACGAATGGTCCGACATGTACGCGACATTTGCACGTGAAGCGCGCGAAGAAGGTTTTAACGAGCTGGCTGAGAAGATGGAGAAAATCGCTCAGATTGAAAGCAGTCACGAAAAGCGGTACAACAAGCTGCTGTCCAACCTGGAGGCGAGCAAAGTGTTCAAGAAAGATGAGGATGTACATTGGGTCTGCCGCAATTGCGGATTCCACTTTGTCGGCAAAGAGGCCCCGATGACCTGTCCTGTATGCGATCATCCGCAAAGCTTTTTTGAAATTAAGTCCGAAAATTATTGAGGTGAGCTCGGAGTACGCGCAGCCCGGAGATTTCAAATTAGGTTAAGGAGGTGAACACTTGNNTGAAAATCCCACAGTCCGAACAGCTCCATTAATTATGCACTATACAGCCCGGAAATTTCTCCTGGCTGTTCGTCTTTTTTGCAAATTTATTCTTAATACAGATGCATAAGCAAGTGCCGTCGGAGTTTACCGTTGATAATGCTCTCCGCGAACATTCTTAATACATGGACACATGGCCCATCCATTTTAGTTTCCTTATCATTTTAACTTCCTTATTATAGTTATTATTATAATTATACCAAGATCAGCTTACTTAATGCTCATATAAAATGATCGTCCTTTTACATTATACGCTTTTGGGGTGCGCCTTTTTAATTATGAACTATACAGCTTTGCCCAAGCTCTGAGACCATATTTAAATCATACACATGCACACGCAAGGGGCATCTTTAGTACTCCGACAACTGTATTAAATTTGTCAGATACAAGATACATCATGTACATATACACGTACGCTCATCTTTGTCAGCCTATTCTATCGTTAATTCCTAAAGCAAAACACATCATACACATCTACACACGCAAGTCATCTTACTTTTAGTGTGAGGCTCCCGAAATCCAAAGTAAACTATTTTATAACATGTATAGGCGTTGGCTGTCTCAGGACATTTAGTGTTTGTGTTTGAGGCTAATTTAATTTTAAGGCTGAAAAATGAGCAATTTTTCAACTTGCACATGAGAATTTTACAAAATATGGAATGAGTCGAGACAAAACATACACTTTGCTTGACAAAATAATGGCAAAATTAGATAATAATATAATTTTATAGCTGAAAAGCTTGCATAAGTTGAAAATTTGCTCAT
>DCTM01000021.1 GCA_002329565.1 Firmicutes bacterium UBA1440 | reverse complement strand
CCGCTCGCCTTCGACGCAAGGGCAGATGAACGCGACACACGTGGGTTTACTTCTATTAAATAATAGTTGAAAGACTGCGGATCGAGCGCAAACTGCACATTGCAGCCTCCTTCAATCTTGAGCGCGCGGATGATTTTCAGTGCGCTGTCGCGAAGCAGATGATATTCCTTGTTCGTCAGTGTTTGACTCGGCGCTACTACGATTGAATCACCCGTGTGAATGCCGACCGGGTCTATGTTTTCCATATTGCAGACGGNNGCTGCATATGGTTATGCAGTTCCCTTTTGAGTCCCGCATTACCTCGTATTCGATTTCCTTATAGCCCTTGATACTTTTCTCAACGAGGACTTGATTTACCGGAGATAATTTGAGCGCATTCTTGGTGAGAGAGATCAGTTCTTCTTCATCATCGGCAAAGCCGCCGCCGGTACCTCCGAGTGTAAACGCCGGTCTCAGTACAATCGGATAGCCGATTTGCGCAGCCGCGGCTATTGCTTCTTCGACGGAATTTGCTATTTCCGAAGGCAGCACAGGCTCTCCCAGGCTCTCGCACAGCTCCTTGAACAGTTCTCTGTCTTCGGCGCGCTCGATGCTCTCGCTGCTCGTACCCAGCAATTCTACCCGGCATTCTCTCAGAACGCCCTTCTTGTCCAGCTGCATAGCGAGGTTGAGCCCCGTCTGTCCTCCAATGGCGGGAATGATTGCATCCGGCCTTTCGTAACGAAGGATTTTGGCTACGTATTCAAGCGTCAAAGGTTCCATGTACACTTTATCGGCGATTGAAGTATCCGTCATGATTGTTGCGGGGTTCGAGTTGACGAGCACGACCTCATAACCCTCTTCTTTGAGGGCAAGACAAGCCTGTGTNNAGCCGATGACGAGGATTTTATTGATATCGGTTCTCTTAGGCATTCTTTTTTTCCTCCTTCATCCTCTTAATAAATGTGTCGAATAGGTAACCGCTGTCCTGCGGTCCCGGCGCGCTCTCCGGGTGGTATTGAACGCTGAAAAGCTTGTCCTTCACACAACGAACTCCCTCGATTGTATTGTCGAGCAGGTTGATGTGCGTCACCTCAAGTCCCGTCCCCTGCAGACTTTCACCTTTCACAGCATAGCTGTGATTTTGAGAGGTAATCTCTATCTTTTCTGTAAGCAGATTCCTAACCGGATGGTTTCCGCCTCTGTGGCCGAATTTGAGCTTGTAGGTCTCGGCTCCGTAAGCAAGGCTTATTACCTGATGGCCGAGGCAAATGCCGAAAATCGGATATTGACCGCGTATTTTGCGCACCAACTCAATTACCGGCTTGACATCTTCGGGGTCCCCCGGTCCGTTGGAAAGGAAGATACCGTCCGGTCTCATAGCCGCGATTTCCTCAGCCGTCGTATTGTACGGAACGATAGTCACATTGCAGCCGCCTGCGTTTAAGCAGCGGATAATGTTCAATTTGATGCCGCAATCTACGGCCACCACGTTCAGCTTTGGGTTTGCGGTTCTTGAATACCACTTCTTCTTACAACTGACACGTGCGACACAATCGCGCGGCAGTTTCGCCTCTCTGACCCTTGCCAGCGCCTGTTCATAAGGCGTGTCTGCCGATGTCATCAGTACCTTCCTGCTGCCGATATCGCGGATACTTCTTGTTATTTTTCTCGTATCGACACCCGAAATGCCCGGGATATGGTTTTCTTCCATGATTTCGGAAAGGGTCTTGGTGTATCTGAAATTAGACGGGGAGTTGTTGTACTCACGCACAATCAATCCGCCGATTGTCAGCATTTTCGATTCAAAATCGTCATCGGCGATGCCATAATTGCCTATTACCGGATATGTCATTACGACCGTTTGATCCGTGTATGATGGATCCGATAGGATCTCCTGATATCCTACCGGCGATGTATTGAAAACAATCTCGCATATGGTATCGTTTTGGCTGCCGAAGCCGTATCCGTAATATTCCGCGCCGTCCTCCAGCACTATTTTTCTGTCGAATGGTCTGTCCATACTGTCCTCCCGTCTATCCTTGTGTATTTGCATCTGCCGAAGACCTCCATTCCCTCAAAGGGAGTGCTTCTTCCCTTTGATAGGAATTCCTCCGGCTTTATTTCATATCTTTCGTTCAAATCAAACGCTGTAATTTCACCCGCCGAGAAAGGGATGCCAAATCGCTTGCGCGGATTGAAAGCCATCAAATCCACAAGACGTTCCAACGAAATAAGTCCGCCCTTTACTAATATCGTATATAGCACGGGAAAAGCCGTTTCGAGTCCGATGACGCCCATCATGCTGCCTGCGAGACCCTTGGATTTTTCCTCTGCAGTGTGAGGTGCGTGATCGGTGGCAATCATGTCAATCGTACCGTCGACAATTCCCTCGCACAAGGCCTCTCGATCTGCCTTAGTTCTGATTGGCGGATTCATCTTAAATCTCCCGTCTTCCTGCAGGTCCGTGTCAGTCAGCACGAGGTAATGCGGGGCCGTCTCACATGTAATGTTCACGCCGTCAGCCTTGGCACGCCGAATTAAATCCACGCTCTCCTTTGTCGAGATATGACAGACGTGATAAGCGCAACCCGTCATGCGAGCCAGTTCTATGTCACGCTCGATCTGGCGCCACTCGCTCTCGCTGCAAATGCCCTTGTGTCCGTGCTTGTGCGCATATGCTCCGTCGTGAATGTACCCGCCATGCAACAGGCTATTATCCTCGCAGTGCGCCGCAATGATTTTGCCCAAAGATTTTGCCTTGCGCATCGCGCGTTCCATCATTTCATCGTTCTGTACCCCCACTCCGTCATCGGAAAAGGCAATCACAGAAGATGCCATCGCCTCCATCTCCGAGAGCTCAACACCCTTTTGCCCAAAGGTGATTGTCCCATAGGGGTAGACTGCAACAGAAGCTGTCGCATCGATAATGTCGAGCTGTTCTTGCAAATGGGCGCGCGTATCCGGACAAGGGCGCACATTCGGCATCGCACAGACGGCTGTAACCCCGCCCCGTGCCGCAGCAGCCGTGCCGCTCGCAATAGTTTCTTTCACAAAAAAGCCCGGCTCTCGCAAATGCACGTGAACATCTGCAAAACCGGGTAGAATTGTGTATCCGTTTTCATCCTTACTGAATTTTTTCATATTTTCACCAACCTTTTCAGCATCACAGTACCGAATTAAAGATTTATTTTTCAACTACATAGTTTACCATAGCCTTGAAAGTATGTCAACTTATTTAATTTTAGAATTTTTATAAAGCCGGTATACAGAAAAGAAAGGCAAAAAAGCATCCCACGGCATATTCGCGAAAATATGCTGTGGGATGCTTTTGATACACATCAAAGATCAATTAACCCCTTATTTTATGAACATCTGTACCCAGTAGGTATTTCCCTGCGCATCGGTTGTATATCCGACACCTATTTTTTCGTAGTTGCTGTTGAGGATATTCGCTCTGTGACCGGAGGAATTCATCCAAGCAGTCATAACGCTGTCTGCGCTCTTCTGGCCTTTGGCAATATTCTCACCTGCTGCGGAATACTTGATTCCAAAGGACTTCATCATATCAAACGGCGAACCGTATGTCGGTGAAGTGTGAGAAAAATATCCGTTCTTCGCCATATCCTCTGCCTTTGCTTGCGCTACCTTTGAGAGGGAAGCATCAAGTGTCAGCGCATTCAGACCTGCTGCTGCACGCTCTTTGTTGACAAGCGACGTTACCTGCTGTGCCTGGGAAGAGGCTGTCACTGTGCCGGCGTTATTCGTGGCTGTGTTGTTCGTAGTTGTAGTTGTGTTGCCGCCATTGTTTGTGGTTGCTGTGCCAGGATTCGTATTTCCGCTGCCGGCATTGCCCGTGGTGCAATCCTTACCTGTACAATCCTTTGTTGTGCAGTCTGCACCTGTGCAAGCGCTATTGCCTGTATTGCAATTGCTTCCCGCGCAAGTTCCCGTGGTGCAATCCTTGCCTGTGCAATCTTTTGTCGGGCAAGCTGTACCTGTGCAGGTGTTGCCGGACTTAATGTTGTTTACAAGTGAGGTGCAATCCTTGCCGAAATATTTAGCGAGGTTAGCGGTACAAGCATTATTCTTAGCCGCAACCTTCACAGTAGCGTCCTTAACATCCAATCCCAAATTTTTCGCTAAGCCGCAAGATTTGCCGCTGAGCAAGTTACTGTACGACGTTATTGTCGTGCCCTTTACCTGAGAACCCAAGAGATTCTGAACGTTGCAGTTCGAAGCTGCAAATGTCTGGGTCGGCACTGCCGCGATCAGCAATGCAGAAGCTATAGCTGCGAATCGTTTTACACTTTTTTTCATATTTTGTGCTCCTTTCGTTTTGAGAGGTATACGCACAAACTTTCCTCTTTTATAATATAACAAGGCGAGGAAAAAATCATTGTATAAAATTTGGTAAAACGCCGCGCTACCCGATATCACCCGTAATAATGCGTATGAAATTGCGTACCATTCTGCCGGTCAGTCCCCAAATGTAATGCCCCTCCCACGTGTAAACCGGAACGTCCATACGCCCGCGTCGCCATGAATAATCTTTGTCTACGCCAAAATCTTCGTAGGGGAAATCGGAAATATCCGGCTTTATCTCCATATCATGGACTTTGGGCGGGTTAGCAACAAACCACTCGAGCGGCACGAGAAAGATCTCGTCAACCTCACCTTCATTGCAACTCAAGCGTTCCAGAGCTTTTGCATCAATCACACCGAGATATGAATAGATTGTAAAACCACTGTAATTGACGACTGAATCGAGACGCGCAATCAATCGTATATCATCTTCGTAAACCCCGATTTCCTCGCAGGTTTCACGAATCGCACACTGCGCAGGAGTTTCTTCGCCTTCCAACATACCTCCCGGAAAACACACCTCTCCAGGCTGCGTCTTCATGTTGCGCGCACGTACCTCGAAGAGGATGTGCAGCTCACCGTCCTTCTCCACCAACGGAAACAGCACGGAAAAGTATCTGTACTGCCCGACTACTCCCGGTTTTCTCTCCTTGAATATGTGTTCTATGTTTTTAATATCAAACACCATCTTCCACCTCATCCGCACATCCGTATCACGCCGGACCACCCTTCGGCGGGCTGTGAAAAAAGACGGTGACATCAGTCACCGCCTTCTTGCGTCCTGTTGTGTTCCGGTTATGCCAAATTGATCAATTCACAACCTTCAAAATCCATGCCTTCTAAGTCTTCCATATCGGCACTGATGCTGACCACAAAATTAGGTCCGTATATTTTTGATATATTCTTCAGTCTCGTGACAAACTGCGGAAGGTCGTCGATGCTGAAATCTGCATGCTTTAAGATGCTGTCAATAAACACTGTTTCCAAGTCGTCNNGAGCTCATGATTCCATAGATAAATCCTATGTATTCATCACAATTTGTTATATGGTTAAAATTCTCCATGCAAACACTTCTTATGTTGTGCTTGAGATTATAAATCAGTCGATCGCTTTTACTGATAAAAACTATACTGCCGTGTGCGTTTTCCACCATCTCGTTAGCCATATCGCACATTCTCTTAGTCTTTCCGACTCCTTTATGCCCAATTAATAAATGCACCATAACAAAGCCCTCCTCGTTTCATTTTTACCAAATCACCCACGTGAGTTGTAATTTCATNNATTCATTTTTTCTGTTCCATGGTTTTCATGCGCAATTGTCCGCAAGCCGCATCGATATCCGCGCCGAGTTCACGCCTCACGGTAGCCGGAATGCCGTGTTTTTCCAATATCTCACAAAATGCGGTCGCATGCCTGCGTCCACTTCCCGAAAAGGCGCTCTCGGACACCTTGTTGAGCGGAATAAGGTTGACATGGCATAGCTTGCCTACGTGTGAGTGCAGTAAACGCGCAAGGGCCTTTGCATGCGAGAATGAATCGTTAACCCCATCAATTAGCGCATATTCAAATGTGATACGCCTGCCTGTGTGCTCGGTATACGTCCTGCAAGCCGGCAACAAAACTTCAAGAGGATATCTCTTGTTGATCGGCAACAACCGGTCTCTGATTTCGTTGCTCGGCGCATGCAATGAGACCGCCAGACCCGCACTCGGGAAGTCGACGGTAAATGCTTCGATACCCGGAACGACGCCGCACGTCGAGACGGTAATATTGCGCATGCCTATGTTCAACCCTTTTTCATCGTGAACCGTCCGTAAAAAACGTGCAAGATTTTCGTAATTGTCAAACGGTTCTCCGGTGCCCATGACAACGATGTGACTTACAGGCTCACCCGTATCGCGTGCGATTACCAGTACCTCCTCAAGCATCTCTCCCGCACTGAGGTTACGCAACTTGCCTCCGATTGTGGAAGCACAAAAGGCACATCCCATCCTGCATCCCACTTGTGAGGATATGCACACGGAATTTCCGTATTTGTATTTCATGAATACGCACTCGACAAAATTTCCGTCGTTAAGCATGAGCAGATATTTTCGCGTGCCGTCCGATTTTGAGATCTGCACATTTGAAATCATCGCAAGATTGAGAGAAATCAATCCTGCGTCTTGCATTTCTTCAAGCCGCGCTCTCAAGCCTGCCGGCAAATCAGTCATCCGGTCAAAGGACTGTGCCCCGTGCATCATCCAAGCATATACCTGGGTAGCACGAAATTTCTTCTCACCCATCTCTTCAAAAAACTTCACCAGTTCCTTGAAATCCATATCTTTTAAATTCTTCATATTTATATTGTACCGTATTCTTCAATCTTTGGCAGAGTTGCCGTAAGGTAGAATATGATGAAATAATTCCCCTCAGACAACTGTTTTAAGAATTATTATATCATATCTTCATAGATTTAGCGATAAAACTGTTTTTATGCATTCTCGGCAGGTATACAAGGCATATATGCCGGAGAGAAACAAGGATAAATAAAAAAAACAGGCTCCGCGGCCTGTTTTTCTTATTTGCGCTCGATGCAGCCCAAAGCCTCACCGATTTTCTTTTGCGTGCTTAGATTTTTTCCACTTCGATGCCGGTCATATGTCCGTTCAGATCATACTCCGGCAGATTATTGCCTGCGCAGATAGCATCGGACAATGTCTCGCTCATGATGTAATCCTTGTGCTTCTCGATTGCCGCCGCAACTTCCGCATCGGCGTTTACGAACAGATTTATATGATCCATCATCTCGAAGTCCTTTTGCTTTCTGAGCTGCTGCACCTTGGAGATGAGTTCCCTGGCATAACCTTCGGCGATCAGCTCCGGAGTTAGAGCTGTATCGAGAATCGTGAAGACGTTATTCTCCATAGCAACGGCAAAGCCTTCCTTGGCATCTATTCTGATGTCAACCAGTTCCTTAGTTACATCGAATGTTTCTCCGTCCAAATCGAATTTCAGCGTTTCACCGGCTTCAAGCTTAGCAACGGTCTCCGCTGCGTCAACCTTTGCAAGCGCCGCGCTGAAGTACTTTATCTTTCCTCCCAAGATAGGCCCTGCGACCTTGAAATTGGGTTTCAGAGTATAATTCATATATTTACCGAGGTCTTTTTCGAATATAACCTTCTTAATATTGAGTTCTTCCAAAATCAACGGCGTCATATCACCGATCAGGTTCTCGTATTTGCCGTCAATCAGCATCTCATTAAGCGGCTGTCTGACCTTGATTCTTTCCTTCTCTCTGGTACCTCTGCCCAGTGTGACGAGTGTCCGCACGAGATCCATCTTTTCTTCGAGTTCCGGATCAATCAGTTCTTCGTTGACCTCCGGAATATATGAAAGGTGCACGGATTCATTGCCTGTAAGATTGATATAGATTTCATCGGAGATGAACGGAGCAATCGGAGCCATAAGCTCAGACAAACCTACAAGTATCTCGTATGTCGTTGCGTAGACACTCTTCTTGTCATCCGTCATGCCCTCAGCATAGAATCTTCTTCTCGCCCTTCTGATATACCAGTTTGAGAGATCTTCTGTCACAAACTCAGTGATTTTTCTGACTGTCTTCATATGATCATAGTGATCCATCTGATAGATGACTTCTTTGATGGTGTTGTTGTATTTAGAAAGAATCCATCTGTCGAGTTCCGGACGATTTGCATAGTCGACTTGCAGGTCCTGCGGATTGATATCGTCTTGGTTGGAATACAGGACAAAGAAGTTGTATACGTTGCGCAGCGTGCCGAAGAACTTGCTGACGATGTCGATGAGACCGTCTTCGTCAAACTTTGTAGGTGCCCAAGCCGGCGATACGGACAGCAAATACCATCTCGTTGCATCGGCACCGTACTTATCCAACATTTCGAACGGGTCTACGGTGTTGCCCTTTGACTTGCTCATCTTCTTGCCGTCCTTATCCAGAATCAGGTCGTTGACGAGCACGTTTCTGTAAGGCGACATTCCTTTGATGAAGGTTGAGATCGCCATCAGAGAATAGAACCAACCTCTCGTCTGATCGATTCCCTCGCAGATATAGTCGGCAGGGAACAACTCAGTATCAAAGATGTCCTTGTTTTCAAACGGATAGTGGTGCTGTGCATACGGCATTGCCCCCGAATCGAACCAGCAGTCCATAACCTCCGGAATTCTTGTCATCGGTTTGCCGCACTTCGGGCAGACAAAATGCACATCATCTACATACGGTCTGTGCAGCTCAATCGTGTCATCTATATCCTCAATCGATTTTTCGATCAGTTCCGCACGTGAGCCAACGCATTCAACGTGACCGCAATCACATCTCCAAATAGGTATCGGTGTGCCCCAATATCTGCTTCTGGAAATCGCCCAGTCCTTGACATCTGCAAGCCAGTTGCCGAAACGCTTCTCGCCGACGAAATCCGGGAACCAGTTCGTCGCGTTATTGTTAGCGACCAGCTGATCTTTCAGTGCGCTCATCTCGATGTACCAGCTCGGGTTTGCGTAATATACGAGCGGTGTTGAACAACGCCAGCAGTGCGGGTAATTATGAAGGATATTCTGCTTTGAGAACAGTTTGCCTTCGTTGGCAATCCATTTAGTGATCTCAACGTCTAAGCCCTCTTCCATGATAAATCTGCCCTTCCATGGGGTAGCTGTGAAGAGGCCTTGTTCATCTACCGGCTGCAGAACCGGGAAGCCGTACAAGCGGCCGCATTGATAGTCATCCTCACCGAAGGCCGGTGCCGTGTGCACGATACCCGTACCGTCGGAATCGCTGACGTAATCCATGCATGTCATAAAGTAGGCTTTTTCTCCTTCCTTTGGCATAGCAAAAGGCATCAAAGGTTCATATTCGATATATTCGAGTTCCTTACCCTTCATCTCCTCAAGCACTTCGTACTTGCCCTGACCCAGGACATTGTCGGCCTGCCCTTTGGATACATAGAAGATGTTATCTTTTTCGGGGCCTTCTGTCATCTTAGCTTTTACATAGTCGATGTTCGGTCCCACCGTGAGACCTACGTTTGCCGGGAGTGTCCAAGGTGTAGTAGTCCAAGCGAGGAAATACTCGTTATCCTTGTTCTTGATTTTAAACTTAACAATCAGCGTAAGTACCTTAACTTCTTTGTAGCCCTGTGCTACTTCGTGAGATGCGAGGCCGGTGCCGCAACGCGGGCAGTAAGGCACTACCTTATGACCTTCGTATACCAGACCCGCCTTGAAGAATTCGTTGAAAATCCACCAAACAGATTCGATATAGTCGTTTTCGAGTGTTACGTACGGATTATCCATATCGGCGAGAAATGCCATACGTTCCGACATCAAGCGCCATAAACCCTCGTAATGGAATACGGACTCCCTGCACTTCTCGTTGAATTCCTTTATGCCGTATTTTTCGATGTCCTGTTTGCCCGACATATTCAGCTGCTTTTCGACTTCAATCTCAACCGGTAGGCCGTGAGTATCCCACCCTGCCTTACGTTTGACTTCGTAACCGCGCATGGTCTTATATCTGCAAACGGAGTCTTTGAGCGTTCTGGCCATCACGTGATGGATGCCCGGCTTGCCGTTGGCCGTTGGAGGTCCTTCATAGAATACAAATGAAGGGCTACCTTGGCGCGTCGAAACACATTTGCCCAGCAGATCTTCTTCCTTCCACGCTTCTACCTGCTCTGTCTGTTGTTCGGCGATGGGTTTTTCAGATAAATTGCGAAACATATTTTCTCATCCTTTCAAGTTATATTTTAGGTTGGAGTTTTCTTTTAAACGATAAAAAAAGCCCCTAAGATCATAATCTTAGGGACGATTTAAAACCGCGGTACCACCCTAGTTACGGCATTGGTCCAACAACCGCCGTCACTCATTTGGGACAAAGCTCCGGAGTGATTTTCATATTCGCTTCACCGGTTTTGTCTCATCTCATCCGTCTTTTTACAACGGAGCAAAACCTCTCTGTAAGGATCTTACGCGATACTACTGTCTCCTTCATCGCTTTTTTATTCAATTTCCACCAATTATCTCATACAATAATATTTCTGTCAAGAAAATTAACGCCTTCTTTTTCGTTTTTCCTTCTCCTGTTCTATATCATCAGGCAAATAGATTACAGGGGAAGATTTTGCTTCCTCCTCCTCGGAGGGTTCGTCATACATATGCGCATCTTGGTGTTTTTTACTGACAAAATTATCTTTGTTGTTCACTACATATATATAAGCCAAACATCCTACAATCACGAGGATCCCCAGTATAATTATTTGCATTGAAGCCCTCCTTAATAATCTTTTTACTGGATTATATTACAAGAGTTCCTTTCTTGACAAGTTTATTCTGTTCTGATTGTCTATTTCGGTAACCTTTACCTTGACGACATCACCGATGTTCATGACGTCTTCAACCTTCTCGACTCTGTTCTTAGCCATCTTGGAGATGTGAAGCAGTCCTTCCTTGCCCGGCAGGATCTCGATGAATGCCCCGAAGGCCATAATTCTCGTTACCGTGCCCTCGTACGTCTCGCCGACTTCGACTTCCTTGGTGATCAGCTCAATCTGCTTAACGGCAGCATGTGCGCTCTCCATATCCGGAGCCGCGATATAAATCAACCCCGTGTCGTCGATATCGATCTTGACGCCCGTATCGGCAATAATCTTGTTAATTGTCTTGCCTCCCGGCCCTATTACGGTACGGATTTTGTCCACATCGACCTGCATGGAAATAATACGCGGTGCATACGGCGAAAGCTCTGCTCTCGGAGCAGGAATCTCTTTCAGCATTTCATTCATGATGTGCATGCGTCCTTCATGCGCCTGTGCCAGCGCGTCACGCAGGATTTCTCTTGAAAGGCCGTGCACCTTGATGTCCATTTGAATAGCTGTGATGCCCTTCTCTGTACCGGCGACCTTAAAGTCCATATCTCCGAGGAAGTCTTCCATTCCCTGGATGTCTGAAAGAATGGCAATCTTCGAACTGCCGTCCTCTTCAACGCGCTCGATAAGACCCATCGCAATACCCGATACAGGTCTCTTGATCGGCACACCGGCGTCCATCAGAGACAGACAGCTTCCGCATGTCGAACCCATTGATGTGGAACCGTTGGACGAAAGCACTTCGGATACGACTCTGATTGCATACGGAAATTCCTCAACGCTCGGCAATACCGGGAGGATTGCGCGCTCAGCAAGCGCACCGTGCCCGATTTCTCTTCTGCCCGGGCTACGCATCGGTCTCGCTTCTCCGACGGAATACGGCGGGAAGTTGTAGTGATGCATATAGCGTTTTTCTGTTTCTTCACCGATACCGTCAATGGTCTGCGCATCACCCATAGCCCCAAGGGTTGTGATAGAGAGCACTTGTGTTTGTCCTCTCTTAAACAGGCCCGTACCGTGTGTCCTCGGAAGGAATCCGGTTTCGCACCAAATAGGTCTGACTTCGTTGAGCTTTCTGTTGTCCGGACGGATGCCTTCATCGAGAATCATCTTCCGAACATTTTCCTTTGTGATATTGTAAAGTACAGTCGCGATATCCTTTGAATTGTCGGGATAAATTTCAGCGAAGTGTTCCTTTGTCTCCACTTCAACAGCATCCATGTTATCAAGGCGTTCCATCTTATCTACTGTTCTGATAGCAGCATCCATCTTGGCTTCCGCAAACTCTCTTACCGCGGCATCGATTTCCTCAGGCACCTTATAGAGCTCAATCTCTCTCTTCGGCTTTGCGACCTCTGCAACGATATCGTCGATAAATTTTATAATTTCCTTGATTTCCTCATGCGCAAACAGAATAGCATCGAGCATTACGTCTTCCGGTAACTCCTGTGCACCTGCTTCAACCATCATGATGGCATCTCTTGTGCCGGAGACAACAAGATGGAGGTCGGATGCCTCTCTCTGTTCCAGCGTCGGGTTTACGATGAACTCGCCGTTAACGCGTCCAATTAAGACGGATGCCGTCGGACCCTCCCATGGGATATCCGAAATTGAGAGCGCCACCGATGAACCGATCATCGCGACAATCTCAGGAGAACAATCCGGGTCAACGCAGAGCACCGTTGCCACAACCTGCACATCGTTGTAGAATCCTTTCGGGAACAACGGTCTGAGAGGTCTGTCAATCAAACGCGAATTCAATATCGCTTTCTCGCTCGGCCTGCCTTCACGCTTAATGAATCCACCCGGAATCTTGCCGGCTGCGTACATCTTTTCTTCATAATCAACGCTCAGCGGAAAAAAATCTATGTCCGGTCTCGGCTCTGCCGACGCACATACCGTTACGTTGACAACGGTATCGCCGTAACGCAGCATTACCTGTCCGTTAGCCATTTCACATACTTTGCCTATCTCCAATTGCATCAGTCGGCCTCCTATAGCCGTCCTGAACGTTCTGTAGTCTTCAAATCTTGCCATTTTCGAATAAACAACTCCTTCCTGTTTATCACTTTTCTCTTTTTCTCTCTTTTATGTTTAGATAAATTAAAAGCGGGGAATTGCCCCCGCTCTGAATTTCGTCGTCATGAAAAGCTTACTTTCTTAATCCCAAACGAGCGATCAGGGTTCTGTATCTTTCGATATCCTTTTCTCTCAGGTAATTAAGAAGGTTTCTTCTCTGTCCTACCATTTTTAAGAGACCTCTTCTTGAATGGTGGTCCTTCTTATGAATTTTGAGATGCTCGTTCAGATCGTTGATTCTGTAGGTCAGCACTGCTACCTGCACCTCAGGGGAACCCGTGTCACCCTCTTTTAACTGATATTCCTTGATAATTTCCGCTTTCTTTGCTTGATCGATCATAATAATTCTCCTTTTCTTTCATTCACCTTCGCCCCGGTTTCCGCCGGAGAAGCGTAAAACTGAGTGCGAGGTATCTCATTTTCTTATTGACAGCTTATAATATCACAAATAAAGCCGTTTGTCCAGCGATTTATGAAAGTTCCGGATTCAAATTTCAAGTAAATCGGGTTGCCTGCAGCACCTTTCTTCTATGATTTTTTTCCTTCAACTGTTAGTTGCAGCTCAGAAAGTTTTTCCGCCGTGCACTCCTCGGTATTTCGAAGCTTAAATTCGATTCCGGCGCTTTCGTACTTATGCATGCAAATCTTTCTGAAAGGCAACAATTCTATTTTGCTCAAATTAGAATATTTATATGCGGCTTCCCTTAATTTTTTTACCCGTTTCGCGGAATCGTTGATGCCGGGAACAATTACTTGCCTGACCCATAATTCATTTTGCATCTTTTCCGTTAATTTTAGAAACTCAAAGACGCGTTCCGCATCGCCACCGCAATATTTTTTGTAATCTTCCGAGTCTGTGAACTTCAAATCGCATATGACGAGATCGCAGTAGCCTAAGAGGGTTTCGGCCTCCTTCAAATCTCCCATCCCCGAGGTATCCAAAGCGGTGTGGTATCCGTTTTCTTTCAGCTTTTTCAATAAGCTTATCACAAAACGCGCTTGCATCAACGGTTCTCCGCCTGATATCGTCACACCGCCGTTTGCTTTGATGTAACTTCCGTATTTGTCGATTTTTCGAAACAACTCACTTGCGGTCATTTCTTCTCCGCCTTCAGGATGCCAAGTCTCGGGATTATGGCAATAGATGCACCTCAGCGGACATCCCTGCAAAAACACTACGCATCTCAACCCGGGGCCATCTACGGCCCCCAGGCTTTGAAAACTGCTGATCCGACCCATTGTCTCGGAAGAGTAGATATTTATCTTTGCGTTTGTCATTATATTCTCCTTTTCTACATGGCAACATGGAATGTTCTGGATATCACTTCTTTTTGTTGGTTTTTCGCCAGCTTATGGAAATTAACCGCATATCCGGAAACCCGAATAGTCAGATTGGGATATTTCTCCGGATGCTCCATAGCATCCACCAGCATATTTCTGCTCAATACGTTGACATTCAAATGATGCGCGTTTTGAGCAAAATAGCCGTCCAATACAGAAACCAGATTTCTGTATTTTTCTTCCGCATTATGAGCGAGTGCCTCGGGTACAATCGAGAATGTGTTGGAAATTCCGTCTCTGCACAAATCATATGATAATTTCGCCACAGAATTCAAGGATGCCAGCGCGCCGTTCTTCTCTCTGTTGTGCATAGGGTTCGCGCCCGGCGCAAACGGCTCGCCCGCCTTACGCCCGTCGGGGGTGGCTCCCGTCTTCTTACCGTACACGACATTTGAAGTGATCGTCAGGATTGACAGGGTATGTTCAGCATCTTTGTACGTCGGATTCTTGCGCAGTTCATTGATAAACAGTTCGGCCTGCTCCATCGCGATTGAATCTGCTCGGTCATCATCGTTACCGTATGTCGGAAATTCGCCTTCCGTTATAAAATCCGTGATAAGTCCGTCCTCGTTTCTGATCGGTTTCACCTTGGCATATTTGATTGCCGAAAGAGAATCGGCCAGCACCGACAGACCGGCAGCTCCGAAGGCCATAAATCTGTGTACATTAGTATCGTGCAGTGCCATCTGCGTCTTTTCGTAAGCATACTTGTCATGCATGTAATGGATAATGTTCATCGCGCTGACATACGTCTTGGCGAGCCACGTGCGGTAAAAGTCCAGCGATGCCGTCACCTTATCATAGTCCAAAACCTCTCCCTCGTACGAAGGCGAGACCGGAGCCACTTGTTGACCCGTTCTTTCGTCTCGTCCGCCGTTTAAACTGAGCAGCAACAGCTTGGCCAAGTTAGCCCTTGCACCGAACAGTTGCATGTCCTTGCCGATCCTCATCGCGGATACGCAGCAGGCGATTCCATAGTCGTCTCCGAATCCGGCAGGTCTCATGATATCGTCGTTTTCATACTGGATGGCATTAGTATCGCAAGAAACCTTTGCCGTAAAACGTTTAAACGGCGCAGGAAGATCTTTTGACCAAAGAACAGTCAAATTCGGTTCGGCCAAAGCTCCTAAGTTGTATAGGGTGTTAAGCATCCTGTAAGTATTTTTGGTTACGAGAGTTCTGCCGTCTTCTCCCATGCCGCCAAGGGCTTCCGTGATCCACATCGGATCGCCGGCAAATAATTCATTGTATTCCGGAGTACGAAGATGACGCGCCATTCGCAGTTTCATGGCAAAGTCGTCCATCAACTCCTGCGCATCCGTTTCCGTGAGCGTTCCGTTCTCCATGTCTCTCTCGAAATAGATATCCAAAAACGTCGAAACCCTTCCCAAACTCATAGCGGCTCCGTTTTGTTCTTTTATGGCTCCAAGGTATGCAAAATACAGCCATTGCACTGCTTCACGAGCGTTCGAGGCCGGTCGTGAAATATCATAACCGTAAAGCGCAGCCATCTCTTTCAGTTTTCCCAGGAAATTAATCTGTTGGAAAAGCTCTTCCAGCAGACGGATATTGTCTTGCAACATGACACCTTGACCCGCAAGACGTTTGTCTTCTCTTTTGCATTCAATCAGATAATCAACCCCGTAAAGAGCAACTCTCCTGTAATCTCCGATAATCCTGCCTCGGCCGTACGCATCCGGAAGTCCTGTGATAATACCGCAATGTCTTGCCGTCTTGATTTCATCGGTATATGCTCTGAATACCCCATCATTGTGAGTCGTCCGATACAAAAACTGCTCTTCGGCTTTTTCCGACAATTCATAACCGTAAGCCCGACAGGCTTCTCTGGTCATCTTTATACCGCCGAATGGATTGATTCCCCTCTTCAGAGGTTTATCCGTTTGCAGGCCTACGATCAGCTCGTTCTCCTTATCCAAATATCCTGCAGGGTAATTTGTCAGCGAGGTGATGGTCTCCGTATCGATATCGAGTACTCCTCCTCTTTTCTGCTCTTCTTCAAAGAGCTTGTCGAGTTTTTCCTTCAGCATTTGCGTTCTGCACGTAGGGCCGCACAAAAATTGCTCGTCGCCCTCGTACGGCTTGTAATTTTGCCGTATGAAATCCCTTACGTCCACACACTCCTGCCAGTTCCCACCGTTAAAGCCTTTCCATTCGTTTCTCATGATTTACCTCCTGTAAAAACAAAAAGCATTTGTTTGCAGTCCTTTTTTATCGAGAAAATTCTCTTAAATAAATAAAAAAGGAGCATTCCAAAACAAATGCTGCCCAGACGGTCGGCTTACTCAGGTTATGACTTCACTGTGGTGCTCCACACTTACCCGTCAGAAATCACACCCGTATTCAATTGTATCTATATTATCTTTTATTTTAAAAAATGTCAACATGATTTATATATAAAAATCACGTTGACATTTATTTCTTTTCCTAACAACCGCTTGCGTCGGCGCTTACTCTTTGCGTTCCGAAATGCCATGAAAATTCAATGCCTTCAGACAGTCGCCGGCAATCGAATCTTTTAGCTCGAAAACCGATGAAAATTTTTTCTCGTCGCGAAGTTTCTTGATAAACTCAACGCGGAAATCGCTGCCGTAAAGATCTTCCTCAAAATTAAAGATATGGGTTTCAACGTTACGGCCGTACGCACCAATGGTCGGCTTGTTCCCGACATTCGTAACACTCGGCAGCCACCGTCCGTTCAGAAAACTCCGTGTAATATAAACGCCGTTCGGCGGAGAAACCATATCATCATCAATATTGATGTTGGCTGTCGCAAAACCGATCGTCTTGCCGAGCTTGTTGCCCTCGGTGACGACACCGTCCATGCGGAAACGCCTGCCGAGAAATTTTGCACACTTCTCCATCTCGCCTTCCTTGATCAATTCACGTATTTTGCTGCTGCTTACCAATTCGCCGTCGACGACGTACGGAGGCATCACAGTGACGGCAAAGCCTTCCCGTCTGCCGATCTCCGTCAGCCGTTCAGGAGTGCCCGCTGCCTTGTACCCAAAACGATAGTTGAATCCGCAAAACGCCTCTTTTGCACGCAATTTTCCTGCAATGAGCCCGGTCGCAAACGTTTCGGATTCCATTTTACGTATATGCTCGTCGAACGGAACATCTATGAGACAGTCGACGCCTAAGTCTTCGATAATTTTAGCCTTTTCCGTCGCCGAGATTATTTTCTTCGTCCGCGCACCGAATGCCTTTTTCGGATTATCCGAAAAAGCAAAAACCACGCTGCGCAATCCCTGTTTCTTTGCCGATGCCACCGTCTGCTCAATCAGAGCGCGATGCCCGCCGTGCACTCCGTCAAAGTTTCCCAAGGCAACGACGGTATATTCAGTCATAGCATCAAGCAAATCCAAATGCTTGCATAGTTTCATCTGAGCTCCTTCATTAGCGGAAAAATACCTTATCTGCCACTAATTTATTGTACTGTTTGTTGTAAAACGCCACACCCAAGAAAGTACCCTTTTCGCCGCCGTCCTTCGGAGGTGCATACATATTGTATGCCATCTTGTATTCTTCGCGTATGCCCATCGGAGGATCACAACTTTCAAATACAGGTCTCTTAAGAATCTCTGTCTCCGAAAACCGAATATGCCCGCCGTTTACGAACCACTTTGCCCTGTTCTCTGTCCGGATGACCGCGATGCCGAAATGGACCAACGGCGTATCGGTGGGCAAAATATAGGCGTTGATTTCCTCATCCGACAAATCCGCCTGCAATATCTCCAACGGAATGGCATCCTCAATGGTAAACACACCGCTGCGCGTGCGTATAAGCGCAGACATGACCGCACCGCAGCCGAGCTTCGTCCCGACATCGGCACAGATTGTTCTGATATATGTACCCTTGGAGCAGCTTACTGAAAATGTAACTTCATTTTTTTCGAGATCTGTCTTTTCAATCTCAAGTGATTTTATATACACCTCTCTGGGTTTGATTTCAATTTCCTGACCGCTTCTGGCGTATTCGTACAGACGCCTGCCGCCGACCCGCACCGCAGAATATTTCGGCGGATACTGGCTGATCTTGCCCGAAAAGCCTGAAAAAGCCTCTCTGATCTGCGCTTCCGTACAGGTAAACATGCCGCGCTTGTCTGCGAGCACCTCACCCCAAATATCAAGGGTGTCCGTTTCCAGACCGAGCATCAGCGTGCAGCGATAGGTCTTGTAATCTAAATCCATATATTCCGCCACACGACTGCTGCTGCCGATGCAGATTGGCAGAACTCCGGTCGCGTTTGGATCGAGCGTACCGGTGTGACCGATGCGCTTGATACCCGTCACCCTTCTGAGCGCGTAGATGCAGTCATGCGACGTCATCCCCGCCGGTTTGTTTATGTTTATAATGCCTTCTTTTATCATTTATGCCTTTTCCTCTGCCAGTGCCTTTGTTACCGCCTCGATCATCTGCGTGCAAACCGCCTTGATGTCGGTATCGAAAAAGGTGCAACCTGCCGCCTTGATATGACCGCCGCCGCCGAAGGCAGATGCAATCCGCATCACGTTGAATTTATTTTTCGAGCGCAGGCTCGCCTTGATACGTCCATCTTCCAGCTCTTTTAAAAATATTGCCACTTCTACTCCGATAATATTTCTGAGCTCATCGACAGCATCCTCTGTCTCATCGAGAGACGCACCGACTTGAGCGAGCATATCCTGTGTCACATATGATACAGCTGCCTTTCCGCCGGCGAACAGTCGCATCTTGCCGATAATAGCACTCTTGACCATTAGGCTTGGCAGTGTGTTGCTCTGATAAATCTGCACACACACCTTGTTGTGATCAAAACCGCGCTGCATCATTTCCATGACGATCCGGTGCGTTTCGCTTGTCGCGTTCGAATACTGGAAATTACCGGTATCGGTGGCAATAGCCGCATATATAGCCTCGCAGACCTCCTCGTCGATGAGAATCTTTCCGGTCATATCTTCCAGATCTCGCAATATCAAATATACCGGCTCACCTGTAGCTGCGTATTCCGGAGCGATCATATTCAAATCTGCCACGCCCTTGCTTGATTTGTGGTGATCGACACAGATTGTATACGGAATAGCCTTAAACAAGTCTGCACGCTTTTCTATGCGGCTGTAATCGCCGCAATCGACCATCAAGCCGAGATCTGCAGACTCTCCGGCAAAGACACTCTCGAAAAATTCCTTAGGTGGCTCGCTGCCGTCCGTACGCACACAATATCCGCCAGCATCCAAAAAGCGCAGGTTGTGTGCGAGTTCCTCTTCGGTGACAACATATGCCTGCTTGCCGCATAAACGCAAGGATCTGCACAGAGCTGTCGATGAACCGAGTGCATCTCCGTCCGGCATAGCATGCGAGAAAATCAGGATACGCTCCGCGTTCCCGATTCTCTCGTTGATCTTCCTGATGATTTTCTGCATGGCTATAAATCCTTTAATATATCGTCAACGTCAGCATCGATATTCCTCTTTGAGGATACGCTGTCCTCTGCTTTGTAATTTTCGATTCCCAGGCTGTCGATCACTTTCGACATATGTGCTCCGTATTCCATGGAGTTGTCGATTTTGAAAATCAGCTCCGGTACATGCCGCAATGTCAATTGCTTGCCGACTTCTCTTCGGATGAGGCCCTTTGCCCGAGCAAAGGCATCCAAAATCGATTGCTTTTCATCATCACTTGCGATTGCGTCTTCCCCTGTTCCCAAGACGGATATATATACAGTGGCATAACTGTTATCCTTCGTCACTTCGACAGCAGATATGCTAAACATCTTATCCCGCAGACCGGGATCCTTTATCTCTTTGAGGAGCATTTGTGAGACGATTTTTCTTATTTCCTCTCCCAAGCGTCCCTGTCTGTATCCTTTTCCCATCGTTTATCCTTTCGCTAGTCCCTCTTGACTTCCTTCATTTCAAAGCACTCGATGACATCGCCGATCTTGATATCGTTGAAGTTTTCTATGCCGATACCGCACTCGTAGCCCTGATTGACTTCCTTTGCATCGTCCTTGAAACGCTTAAGCGAAGAAATCTTTCCTTCGTGGATTACAATGCCGTCGCGCACGAGGCGAACCTCTGCGTTTCTGACGGCTTTGCCGCTCGTCACATAAGCACCTCCGATGATGCCGATTCCCGGTACTTTAAATGTTTCTCTGATTTCTACAGTACCCAGAACGACCTCTTTATATTCCGGATCGAGCATACCCTTCATCGAAGCTTCCACATCGTTGATGATGTCATAGATGACTCTGTATGTTCTGATCTCAATACCGTCACGATCTGCCATGTTCGAGACAGCGACGCTTGGTCTTACGTTGAAACCGATGATAACTGCGTCTGCCGTACCTGCAAGCATGACATCGGACTCAGTTATCGTGCCGACACCTGTGTGGATGATCTTGACTCTTACATTTTCGTTTCTCAGCTTTTCAAGCGAGGAAACGATTGCGCCTACAGAGCCCTGTACATCACCCTTGACGATAAGGTTAAGTTCCTTAATCTCACCCTCACGGATTTGGCTGAACAGTGCCTCAAGTGTCGTGCTGGCATTTCTGGCAAGCACTTCTTCTCTCAGTTTTGCCTTTCTGTGCTCGGCAATTTCTCTCGCCATGCGGTCTTCTCTGACAGCGTTAAATTCATCCCCGGCCTCAGGAACTTCTGTCAGACCCAGGATTTCAACAGCGGTCGCCGGCCCGGCCTTCCTGATCTTCTCACCCTTGAAGTTTGTCATCAACCTGATTCTGCCGCTGCATGTTCCTGCGACAACGCTCATACCGCTCTGGAGTGTACCGTTCAGTACAAGTAATGTGGCCACAGGGCCTTTAGCCTTGTCGAGTCTTGCCTCAATAACGGTTCCGAGCGCCAATCTGTTCGGATTTGCTTTCAGTTCAAGTACTTCGGCCTGAAGGAGGATCATCTCGAGCAGGTTAACGATACCTTCGCCGGTCTTGGCCGATACCGGTACGCAGATGGTGTCACCGCCCCACGCTTCCACGAGGATGCCGTATTCAGTCAAATCCTGCATTACCTTTTCCGGGTTGGCTCCCGGTTTATCTATTTTGTTGACGGCGACGATGATCGGAACGCCTGCCGCCTTAGCATGACTGATGGATTCTACAGTCTGCGGCTTGACGGAATCGTCGGCCGCAACCACGAGAACAGCGATATCGGTTACGTGCGCGCCTCTTGCTCTCATTGCAGTGAAGGCTTCGTGTCCCGGCGTATCCAAAAATACAATCTTCTGGCCGTTGATCATGACCTCAGAAGCACCGATATGCTGCGTAATGCCACCGGATTCTTGCGCTGTTACGTTTGTCTTTCTGATAGCGTCAAGCAGAGACGTCTTGCCGTGGTCGACGTGCCCCATTACAGTGATGATCGGCGGACGCGTCCTCAGATCTTCTTCTTTGTCTTCAAAGAGTTCGAGACCTTCTTCAACTACTTCACCCTCATTGTTGCCGATGACAACGGATACACCCATCTCTTCGGCGAGAATGAGCACAGTATCCTCATCGAGGTTTTGATTGATATTGGCCATGATGCCCAATTTCATGAGTTTCATGATTACTGTAGATGTCGATACCTGCAATTGTTCGCAGAATCCTGCTACTGTAATAGGTACAGTAATTGCTACCGTTCCTTCCGGTAATTCCTGCATAATGTTTTGTTGTTCTTGCACCGGTTTTTCCTTTTTTATGTGTTTTTTCGCTTTTGGGGCTTTTTCAAGAGAACGCATCTGTGTAAAATCTTTCTTTCCCTTGTTACCTTCAAGCTTTGCAAATTTATCTTTTTCCTTGTCCTTAACAGCCTTTTTCTTGTCGTCCTTCTTGGCGTGGTTCTTAATATCGGAGATGCCCATATCCGGCTTATCGGGTCTGGCGGGGCGATTGTCACGCGACCCACTCCTGCCGGAAGTACCTGTTCTGCCATCTNNNNGTCTGTCACCGCCGTCCTTATTGTGCGGAGGTCTCTGCGGTCTGTCACCGCCATCCTTGTTGTACGGAGGTCTTTGCGGTCTGTCGCCGCCGTCCTTGTTGTACGGAGGCCTCTGCGGTCTGTCGCCGCCGTCCTTGTTGTGCGGAGGTCTCTGCGGTCTGTCGCTTCCTGCCCTTTTTTCAGAGTTGCGCGTGTCAGATCTGCCACGCGTTTTATCCTGTTGCGGTCTGCTGTTTTCTGACCTCGCACGATGATCTCCGGTCTTTGCTTCGGCTGAATCACGGGTGGAAACACCGTCTGCAGTACTTGTATTCTTTTGCGTTTTCGTTTCGCTGCTCATTTTGCCTCTTTCACTGTCCGGCTTTTGCACCGTGCCGGTAACCGTCTTTGTCTCATGTTCAACCGGCTTGATTACTTCTGTCTCCGGCTGTATTCTCTGTGGCTCTGCTGCCGCTGCTGATTCATCTCGGCGCGACCGCGCCTCGAGCTCTTTGGACACCAACGGAATCCCTACGGGAGGTTTGGCTCTTCCCTCAAGTTCCTTCGATGCTACCGGTTTGCCGACCGGCGGTCGTGCAACAGGACGCTCCCTGCTTTCCGTTCTCATGTTGTGATGCGGCTGTGGTTCTTTCTTGATCGGAGCCTTGATGGCAGCGGCCTTGACTGTGATCTTCGGCTCGTTGTTTTCTTCCGTCGCTTTCTTGTTCGCAACCTTGACAATCTTTGTCTCCGAGCCGATCTTACCTCTTTTAACAGTATTTCTGACGGCCGCGGCATCTATTTCACTGAGAACGCTCATATGGCTCTTTGCGTCTACACCCATTGAAACAACTTTATCGAGCAAGTCCTTACTGCTCATGTTCAATTCTTTTGCCAGTTCGTGTATTTTTATAGTCATCCGAGCACCTCCTTCTTTCTTTCATCTATCTGCTCTGCTATCATCTTTGCGAAATGTTCGTCCGTGATTGCAAAGACCGTTCTTCCCGGTTTGCCCGCCATCCGTGACAATTCGTCGGCAGTTCCGTATATGCGCACCGGAATCCGGTTTCTTTCCGCTGTGTAACGCAACTTCTCCGACGTGTTTTCCGCCGTATCGGCGGCAATTAACAACAGTTTCGCTTGATTTTTTTCGATCTTTGAAATACAAGCCGACGTTCCCGCAACCAGTTTTCCCGATCGTGACGCAAAACCCATATAACTTTCAAATTTACTTCTCATATATCTTCAGTTCCTCAAAAATGGCCTCGTATTGTTCCTTGCTGATGTCCATCCCGAGGCTCCTGCCTAAGGCTTTCTTCTTGCAGGCTTTTTCAAAACACTCGCTGCTCTTGCAAAGATAAACTCCTCTGCCTTTTGCTCTTCCCGTAGGGTCAATCGCAACATTGTTTTCATATCCCGCGATTCTGATCATCTCATTCTTTGGTTTGGATTCACCGCAACCCGCACATCGCCTCATTGGTACCTTTTTAGCCTTCATCCGAATACTCTCCGTCGTTCTGTTCTTCTTCGAAATATTTGCTGTGTGATTTGATGTCTATTTTCCATCCGCTGACCTTAGCCGCCAATCTGACGTTTTGACCTTCCTTGCCGATTGCCAAAGAAAGTTGATGATCCGGCACAACTATCGTAGCCATCTTGTCTTCCTCGGAAAGTATGATGACTTTCTCCACTTTGGCCGGAGACAGGACATTGCTGATCAGGATCTCCGGATTTTCGTCCCAAGTAATGATGTCAATCTTTTCGCCGAACAATTCATCGACGATATTCTGTACGCGTACGCCGCGCGGGCCTACACAAGCAC
>DCTM01000010.1 GCA_002329565.1 Firmicutes bacterium UBA1440 | reverse complement strand
CGTTGAGGATGCCGTTGGCGTCGAGGTCGAAGGTGACTTCGATCTGCGGGACGCCGCGCGGCGCGGGCGCGATGCCGTCGAGCATAAAGCGGCCCAGCGTCGTGTTGCCTTTTGCCATATCACGCTCGCCCTGGAGCACATGGATTTCAACCGAGGTCTGTCCGTCGGCCGCAGTGGAGAAGATCTGGCTCTTTTTGGTCGGAATAGTGGTATTTCTTTCGATAAGTTTTGTGGCTACGCCGCCGAGTGTCTCGATTGAGAGAGAAAGCGGTGTTACATCGAGCAACAATACATCTTTTACTTCACCCGTAAGTACACCTGCCTGTATTGCTGCACCGATGGCTACACATTCGTCCGGATTGATGCCCTTGAACGGTTCCTTGCCTGTGACTCTCTTAACAGCTTCCTGTACGGCAGGAACTCTTGTGGATCCACCTACGAGGATAACCTTGGAGATATCCTGATTTGTAACGCCGGCGTCAGCCATAGCCTTCTTCATCGGCTCTATCGTTCTGTTAACGAGTTCTGAAATAATCTGGTCGAATTTTGCTCTCGTAATGTCCATATTCATATGGAGCGGGCCATCCTGATTTACTGTAATGAACGGCAGATTTATGTTTGTTGTCTGTGCTGTCGAAAGCTCTTTCTTTGCTTTTTCGGCCGCTTCCTTCAATCTCTGCATAGCCATTCTGTCGTTTCTTAGGTCAATGCCGTTCTCTTTGGCAAACGAATCAGCCATAAATTTTAAGAGTGCTTCGTCGAAGTCGTCGCCACCCAGCTTTGTATCACCGTTTGTAGCCAATACTTCAAATACGCCGTCGCCGATTTCGAGGATTGAAACGTCGAATGTACCGCCGCCCAAGTCGTATACGAGAATCTTGTGCGAGTGTTCATCCTTGTCGAGACCGTAAGCCAAAGAAGCCGCCGTCGGTTCGTTAATGATTCTCTTTACATCGAGGCCTGCAATTTTGCCTGCATCCTTGGTCGCCTGCTTCTGTGCATCCGAGAAGTATGCCGGTACCGTGATGACAGCCTCTGTTACCTTTTCGCCCAGATAGCTTTCAGCATCGGCCTTGAGCTTTGCAAGGATCATCGCTGAGATATCCTGCGGAGTGTACTTTTTACCGTCGATTTCAACAGTGTGATTTTCACCCATATATCTCTTTATGGAAGAAATTGTTCTCTCCGGGTTTGTGATGGCCTGTCTCTTGGCCGTTTCACCTACAAGTCTCTCCCCCGCCTTTGTGAATGCCACGATTGACGGTGTAGTTCTGTTACCTTCAACGTTAGCGATTACCGTAGGCTCTCCGCCTTCCATTACCGCTACGCAGCTGTTGGTAGTTCCCAAATCTATACCTATTACTTTTCCCATAGTCGTTTGTTGTGCGGCCTTTGTCGTATCTGTCTCACAAGGCCGTGCACATCTCCTTTCTTTATTTATCTCAATTTGATTTTTAACATTACTCGGATACTTTTACCATTGAAGGCCTGATGACCTTCTTATTTAACATATACCCCTTTTGAAAGACTTCCGAAACCTTGCCGCTCTCAAATTCATCGCTGCAGGCGGTCATGACCGCGTGATGCAAGTTAGGATCAAAATCCTTTCCGAGAGCATCGATTTCTTCCAGCCCTGCTTTTTTCAATACATCCATTAACTGCTTGAAAATCATCTCCATCCCGGATACAAAACCGTTCCGTTCTTCGTCCGATACTTCAAGTGCTCTTTCAAAATTATCTGCCACATTAAGCAATTCGCTCACGAGTTTTTCGTTGGCGTATGCATAAATGTCCTGTTTTTCCTTCTCCGTGCGCCTTCTGAAATTTTGGAAATCGGCCATCAATCTGAGATGCTTTGTGTTCAGATCTTCCTCTGCATCCTCAACCTGTGCCGGCGCCGCTTCTTCAGAGAGGTTCTCCGTCTCCTGCTCAACGCAGGTCTCCTCCTCAGCGATCGGCATTTCGTCCTTGATGTTGTCCGTCTGTTCCGATTCGCTATTTTTTGGGTTCGTCATCTTTATTATTGCCTCCAATCAACTTAAATGTATTGTTCAAATTTTCACTGATGTATTCGATTACAGATGTTACTTCTCCGTATTTCATTCGCGTCGGCCCGATGACGCCGATCTTACCGATCAGCTTACCGTCCACATGATAAGTGGCCGTAATCAAGCTGCAATCCGGAATGATATCGGAACTGTTTTCATCTCCGATGGTGATGATAACTCCACTGTCTCTGTTAATCAACGTGCGCGTAAGATCTTCCTTGCGATTGAGCATCTCGAGGAAACTGCGCGCTCGATACAAATCGTTGAACTCCGGCAGAGAGAAGATATTCGTCATGCCATCCATGTACAGATTGACATCAAGCATTCTCTCCAATGTTCTCATGAAGTTCGGCATGATGCTCTGCGCGAAAAATCCCATAGCCGTGAGGTCGGTACAGAAGTTGCGAATTATGTCGCTTTCCAAGGCTTCACTGATCGTCTTGCCTTTATAATCATAGGTAAGCGATTTGGAAAGTATGTTAAGATTTTCTTCCGTATAAGGCACATCTGTTTTGATTGTGTTGTTGATGATCTTGCCGCTCTCAGCAACAATCATCAGCACAACGGAATGACTGTCAAGCGGAATAAATTTGATATATTGCAGAATGTCCTCGTCCTGTGTCGGCGTCAACGCAAACGATGTCAAATTTGTAATCTCAGACAGCAAACTTGCGGCATGCTGCACCGTCTTTTCAAGTTCTATGAAATTGCTCGTCAGCTTTTCTGATATGATACGTTTTTCTGCCTCCGGCAACTCATATTTTTCCATGAAGTTGTTTACATATAATCTGTAGGCTTTATCGGACGGAACCCTCCCTGCCGAAGTATGAGGATGCGTCAAAAAACCCATTTCCTCAAGATCGGACATCTCGTTGCGAATGGTCGCCGGACTGATGCCCATATCATACTTTTTCGAGAGCGTTCTGGATCCCACAGGTTCACCGGTTTTGATAAAATCCGCGATAATCATATGCAATATCCGTAATTTTCTTTCTGTTAAATCCATGTCGCACCTCTCGTTGTTAGCACTCTCAAATGGTGAGTGCTAACTTATGTATTAAATGTAACACTGTTGCCGGCACATGTCAACAATGTTTTTGAAAAATTTCTCAAATTTTTTTGTTGTTGTTTTCATCTTCAGGATAAATGAAAATGAAGTGTTTAAGCTTAACGTATCCTGCGAAAATCATATCGAAGATTTTGTTGTATGTCTTAGACACAGGCGGTGATGAGAGCACTGCGACGACGACAATTGAGAGCGCCAGTACGATCAGTGCGTACAGTATTTGATTGCTGACAGGGATTCCGTTAGCTTTCAATATGTATCTCAGAAATATATGCAGTACATAGACCGTCATCGTATTCATGCCGAGATACGAGAGATATGTCTTCTTCGCAGGAGAGATGTTGAGCAGGAATGCGATCCAACCGAGCGAGATGAACGGTGCAACCATACGCAAGAGGATGTCCTGCCACCACGAGACACCGTAGGTAATTCCGGGATCGCGAAGCATATACCAACCGACCGGCACGTTGACTACGAAGATCAAGAAACATGAAATGCCCATCAGTGTCGCCCCGAGCAGAGCTGTCTGCCAATGCTTGAGGCTTCTGACCTTCTCAATGTGTTCGCTTTTGCAATAGTAGCCGAGCAGGAAAAACGGCAGATAGGAAACCGCCCGCCCGAGCGCCAGATAGCGACCGAGAAAATCAAACTGTCCCGCCACCAAAAAAAGAACTATGCTGATGAGAAACAGATGCTTGATCCGCAGCAGATCTTTCAAGAAGTAGCGATAGAAGAAGGCCACAAACAGAAACCAGAGCGCAAACGGAGGTGTGAAAAAGTCCAAACGCGCGTTGCCGAAATACCAATCCCTAAACAGGTACGACAGTACAATAAATATAATATAAGGCAGCATAAATGTCTTAAAGGCGGTCTCCCTGCACCGGTCGGGCTTTTTTGAAAAATAGCCTGAAATAAAGAAGAAGCCTTCCATGATANNTGCATACGCAGAGATAGAGTACTCCGCTCAGTGATTGTTGGTGGAATTGTCCGCCGATCCGCAGAAAATGAAAGAACACCATACTCCAGATGAGCCATCCGCGGAATCCATCGAATACAAAACTTCTCTCTTTAGGCATCTTTGTTGCTGAACCTCCTTGTGCATGCAACCGCCCGGTGCCAGCCTGCGATTAATTCCGACGCTGTCTTCCGGTCCATATCGGTTGAGAATACGGTCTTTACTTTGCCGTTTTTTATAACGTCCTCTTTGTTATGCCAATATCCGCAGGCAAGGCCCGCCAAATAAGCGGCTCCCAGTGACGTCGCTTCGATTGCGCCGGCCCGCTCGATATCCTTACCGAGGATGTCGGCTTGGAATCGCATCAGGAATCGGTTTTCCGAGGCACCTCCGTCGGCGTTGAGCGATCTGATTTCCATTTCGGCGTCCGCTTCCATCGCCTTGACCAAATCGTAGGTCTGATAGGCCATCGATTCGAGTACGGCACGCGTCAGGTGACGCTTATCCGTGCCGCGGGTGATGCCGAAGACGGCGCCCCGCGCGTCAGCATCCCAATACGGAGCTCCGAGACCGACAAAGGCCGGTACGATATAGACGCCGCCCGTACTCTCGACGTCTGTCGCCAGTTCTTCGGACTGAGACGCGTTTCCTATGATATCGAGTTGATCGCGCAACCATTGCACTGCGGCGCCCGCAACGAATACTGAGCCTTCGAGCGCGTAGTGAACTTCAGCGTCGATGCCCCAAGCTATGGTGGTCAGCAGCCCGTTTTTAGAGCGGACCGGTACCTTTCCGGTGTTCATTAAGAGAAAGCAGCCGGTCCCGTAGGTGTTTTTGGCTTGACCTGCTTCGAAGCAGGTCTGCCCGAACAGCGCCGCCTGTTGATCTCCTGCCGCTCCCGCGAGATCAACAGGACCTCCGAAGATTTCTTCGGAGGTGCGGCCGTAGAGCTCGCTCGACGGCCGCGGCGCCGGCAACATCCCTTCCGGGATGTCTAAAATCTCCAAAATTTCCCTATCCCAACAAAGCGTATGAATATTGAAGAGCATCGTCCGCGAAGCATTGGAATAATCGGTGATATGCACCTTACCTCCCGTCAGGTTCCAAATCAACCACGTCTCAACGGTTCCAAACAGCAACTCTCCGCGCTCGGCACGCTCGCGCGCTCCCTCGACATTATTCAAAATCCATGCAAGTTTTGTGCCGGAAAAATAAGCATCAATCACGAGTCCGGTCTTGTCGCGAATCATCTCCGCAAGACCGCGCGCCTTTAACTCGTCACACATTACGGCTGTGCGCCTGCACTGCCAGACGATGGCGTTGCAGATAGGCACCCCTGTCTTCTTATCCCACACAATGGTCGTCTCACGCTGATTGGTGATGCCGATAGCTGCAATATTCTTATATGTAGCCCCGATCTTCCGCATCGCCTCACGGGCAACCTCAATCTGTGTATTGAAGATTTCCGTCGCATCGTGTTCGACCCAACCGCTGCAGGGAAAGATCTGTGTGATTTCCTTCTGCGCCGCAGAAACGACATTTCCGCCATGATCGTACAAAATGCACCGCGAACTCGTGGTGCCTTGATCCATCGCCATTATATATTGTTCCATACCTCGTCATCTCCTCTCACACAAATACGGACATCACCGCGTTGGAAATGTCCGTTCCGGTCTCCGTCAACCGCAGACGATCGCCATTCAGTTCCAAAAATCCGCCTGCTGTATATTTTCTGATTTCTCGTTCTTCCGTACGATAAAATTCATCAAACGGCACTCCTATGCGTCTTGCGAATTCCGTCAGGCTGATTCCTTCCGTCTTGCGCAGTCCCGTGAAGACAAACTCTCCCGCATTGTCGCGCACGCTGTTGACATGGAACGTCGCGGCCTCTGTCTTCCCCGCGTCCGCGATATAACGCGCTATATCAGTCGTATTGGAAAAGCGTGTATTGTTTACAAAGGAATGCCCACCGATGCCGAGGCTCAGATACTCGTCCATTGACCAATATTTTAAATTATGGCGGCTCTCCCGTCCCGGAAGAGCCACATTGGAAATCTCGTACTGCACATAACCTGCAGCTTGCAAAGTTGAAAGTCCGGTGCGGTACATACTCCTGTCGTCCGCATCGGAGGCCGGTATAAATTCGCCCCGTTCAAAGGAAGCGAACAACGGCGTACCCTCCTCGATCTGCAGACTGTAAAGAGAAATATGCTCCGGCCGCAGTGCGACTGCCGCATCCAGAGTTTCTTTCCACTTTTCATGCGTATGCCCGGGAATCGAGAACATCAAATCGAGATTGATATTGTCAAAGCCCGCCCGCCTTGCCATCAGAAAACTCTCTCGTGCCTCGTGCGCCGTATGTATCCTGCCTATCAGGCGCAACAGACCGTCGTCGAACGACTGCACACCCATCGACAGGCGATTGATACAGGCGCGTCCGAAATCGTTCAGCTTTTGCTCCGTCAGTGTACCCGGATTCGCCTCAATTGTAATCTCGGCCTCCTCATCGACGGAAAAATGTTCTCGAATGTTATCCATAATCCGCAGAATTTGGCCGCCTTCCAAAACGCTCGGCGTACCGCCGCCAATAAAGACGGTGTCGACAGTATAATCTCCGTATGAAGGGCCTTTTGCTGCTGTCTCAGATAACAGCGCACGCACATAGTCCTCGTATAATGTTGCATCGCCGTTCGCAGATGAGAGAAAGTCACAATAGACACACTTCTGAAGACAGAACGGGATGTGGACGTATAATCCAAGTTTCTTCATTTTTTATTTATTGTCGTCGTACTTCAGTACGGCTGTGAACGCCTCTTGCGGCACTTCTACGCTTCCGAACTGCCGCATACGTTTCTTTCCTTCCTTCTGCTTTTCGAGCAGCTTTTTCTTTCTGGAAATATCGCCGCCGTAACACTTGGCGGTAACGTCCTTGCGCAACGCACCTACGGTCTCTCTGGCTATGACCTTCTGCCCGATCGATGCTTGAATCGGGATTTCAAACTGATGCTTAGGAATGATTTCCTTGAGTTTTTCACAGACAAAGCGTCCGCGAGCATAGGCCTTCGACTCATGCACTATCATAGAAAAGGCATCGACGAGATCCTTGTTCAGAAGGATGTCCATCTTGACAACTTTCGAATTTTCATAGCGTATAAACTCATAATCGAGCGAGCCATAACCTCTTGTCTTCGACTTCAAGGCATCGAAGAAGTCGTAAATAACCTCATTAAGCGGCATCTCGTAATGCAGCTGCACACGAGTTTCCGTTAAATATTCCATGTGAATCATCTTACCGCGCCTATCCTGGCAGATTTCCATAATGCTTCCTACATATTCCTTCGGAATCATTATATCGGCCTTAACAATCGGCTCTTCAATATGATCGATCCGAATAGGATCCGGCAGGTTTGTCGGATTCTGAATCATCTGCACACTGCCATCGGTCATGACAACCTTATAAATAACGCTAGGCGATGTCGTGATAACCGCAAGATCGAATTCGCGCTCGAGGCGTTCTACGATGATCTCCATGTGGAGCAACCCCAAGAAACCGCAACGGAATCCAAAGCCCAATGCAGTAGAGGTCTCAGGCTCAAAGTGGAATGCGGCATCGTTTACCTGCAACTTTTCCAGAGCATCCCTAACCGTCTCGTATTTCTCGCCCTCAGCCGGGTAAATGCCGCAGAAAACCATGGATTGCGGTTCTTTGTAACCGGCAAGAGGTTCTTTGGTCGGATCGGCATCCAATGTGACAGTGTCGCCGACTCGAGCATCCTTGACCTGCTTGATAGAAGCACAGATATAGCCGACTTCTCCCGCGCGCAATTCCTTTGCTGCCGTCGGTCCGGGCGAATAAAAACCCACTTCCGTGACCTCGTATTTTTTATTTGTGCTCATCAGCCTTATGATATCGCCCTTCTTGACCTTGCCGTCAAAGAGCCTTACATAGACAACAACCCCCTTGTAGCTGTCGTAGTAAGAGTCGAAAATCAAAGCCTTTAGTTGTCCGTCTACGTCTCCCGACGGCGGCGGCACGTTCTTGACTACATCCTCGAGAACATCTTCGATACCGATGCCTTCTTTGGCTGAAACCAACGGTGCGTTCTCGGCATCTATGCCGATCAGTTCCTCTATCTCCATCTTTATTTCATCGGGCCGTGCACTCGGCAGATCTATCTTATTCAAAACAGGCAGAATCTCCAGGTCTTCGTCGAGGGCCAAATATACATTGGCAAGAGTCTGTGCCTCAACGCCCTGCGTAGCATCTACGATAAGAATCGCCCCCTCACAGGCTGCGAGACTGCGCGACACCTCATAGGTAAAGTCGACGTGACCCGGCGTATCGATCAGGTTGAATATGTACTCTTGTCCGTCTTTTGCTTTATATAATAAACGAGTGGTCTGAAGTTTGATCGTAATGCCACGTTCGCGCTCTAAGTCCATATTGTCCAGAAATTGTTCTTTCATATCCCTTTGGGCAACAAGACCCGTCTTTTCGATAATTCGATCGGCAAGCGTTGATTTACCGTGGTCGATATGCGCTATAATGCTGAAATTCCTGATGTTATTCTGATATGAATTCATCCGATACCTCTCTTTAAATAATCTATACAGATATTCTAATAGAAATCGCGTCGAATTTCAATGACTTAATGTTTAAGTTTCACCGTTTCGACTAAACCGAACGCACGCACCTCTATAGTATCATCCGCCATACGCGAAATGCGCGGATACAGTTCACCGTCACGCCCCGCGATGCGGCTGCACTGCTTGTCCACCGTAAGTACTCCCAACGTCAAAGCACATGCCGTCAGAAATACAAAAAATCGCTTTACCCAATCATTCATCTTATTCTGTATCCTCTTTGATAATTTCCGCCAAAACGTCCGCAAAATATTTCGCGCATACCCTGACTTCTCTGATATTGTTTTCATTGTTGCCGATTTCAAGCAACAAATGATGATCCGACACATACTGATTGTATCTGTAGGATTTGTTGATGATTCTGCCGCCGAAGCCGGGATACATATCCTCTGCTTTGTTGGTTACCCGGGTTGCAAATGCATTCAATTCGGACGCATTCTCGTTGCCTTGCCCGACGACAAGTGCATATGTGGCAGCCGTTTCACCGTTGACTGTCACGACCTTGCCGGCATTACCCATGTAGGCAGCGGCATCTCTATGTAAATCGATTACGTACTTGGCACTCGGATACTTGGCCAGGAGATTTTGAATTGTTTCGAGTGAACGGCTGTATGACTGATTATATGACTGCGCATCGTGAAGCGTCTTGTCATGAATAACAGCGATTCCCTTGGCTTCCAGCTCCTTTGTCAGAACTGTGCCGACATCGCGTACGGAATTCTCCTCTGAGAGCGTCCTGAAATTTCCCGTAGAAATCGGCTGATACGCCTCGGTAGCGTGTGTGTGATAGATAATAACCAATGGGTTTGTCGGTGCGGTATCAACAACCGTCGGCGCAGGTGTCTCCTTCTGCTCCTCCTCAGACATTGCCTTTGTTTCCTCTCCGCCGCCCTCGCTCTCAATCATCGATATCGGATTCTCGTAATTCTTTTCACCGTAATCCTCATTGCCGAACGCCGCTGCGGGATATGCCCCCGCAAGACACATCATGCCGAGTTCGCTTTCCGTAAGTGCGAGTCGTTTCCCGTCATACAGCATCTTGGCAGTCACCGCTGAACTCAAAACCAGCACCGCAAAAAACAGCAGCATCACCTTTTTTCGGTTCATCTTTCTCCCCCTTATCGATCCGTGCTCCTATTTTTATATATGCCGGGGTGAAGAGTTATATTAATCCCGTTTGCGATTATATCCGAAAAATCTTTAATCACGAGATCTATATCTGTACTGGTGACCACCAGTTCATGTTGATTCTCCGCCAGATATTTCTCTACTTCATCGTCGCTGCGTCCGATATCGAGCATTGCATCAGCAATCAAAGTCGCAGCGTCTATTACGGTAGGAACGCCGATAGCAATCGTACGCCTTCCGAGTGTATTCTTTGACAGTTCCGTCCGCACATTGCCCATACCCTTGCCCGGAGATATGCCGACGTCATTGATCTGGATCGTTGTGTTCACTCGTGCGATATCCCGCGCTGCCAGCGAGTCGACTGCGATGACGACTTCGGGAGCCACAATATCGATGGCCCTTTTGATAAGTTCAGCAGTTTCAATGCCTGTGCTGCCCATGACTCCGGGTATCAGCCCGCTCACGCAGCTCATCTCGTAATCTCCGTCGGCTTCATAAATTAGGAATAAATGACGGGTGATCTTGATCTTAGATGCGGTATAGGGTCCGAGTGCATCCGGCGTCACCTTGTCGTTGCCGATGCCCACGACAAGCGTCTTAAGATCGTATTTAAACGGAATAAGCTTGCCGAGTTCCTTGCCAAGCGCCTCGGATGCCCTTTCCTTGACCCCTTCCTTTCCGTCAATCAGCCCTTCAATTTCGAGAGTGATATAATTTCCCGCAGGTTTTCCGAGCGCAAGTTCGCCGCGCTTATCCAGGATTTCGATCCGTGTGACCTTGATGTCCTCATCAAAGACCTCCGTTTCGGAGTGAATTCCGGGAATGTCGCCCCTCCTGTCCTTATTTTCCTTATCGTAAAGCTGTTTGCATTCCAGCGCAAGATCCGTTCTGTACTTCAATCACTCGTCCCCCTAATCTTAAATCTGCTTTGAGTTTCCCCTCTCGATGCTGCTTTTATTCATAGAGTCGCAGTCAGAATCAAGAGAACGCAAAACAAAAAGAGCACAAGGAATGGTTCCTATTGCGCTCTTTCATCATTATCAAAAGCGTATTATATCAAATATCACAAAATCGTACAGACTATCCTACATTATAAAGTCCGAAACTTCCGTTCTCTCCCACTCGATTCCTTTCGGCGATACATTGGAATACAGCAATATTTTGCCGTCGACAAGCTCCGCTTTAAATTCATAATTTGCTTCCTTCGGCTCCAGATATTCCTTTTTCATCTGCTCGTAGTACGGGGAGTTGTTGTTCTTGGCATCGATAATGTACTGTACGGTATCGGGATCGCGGTCGAAGTTCTTGAATGTCATCGTATAGAAGAATGTCGCCGAATTGCCAGTCCTCCTGCCAATTCTTGATCTCCAAATCCAGTATCTCATAGTACGGAGAATACACCCTTGTGAACTCGTCACTCATGTACTGCTCCACTGTCTTATAAAGCTGTGACTTCCCGTCGGATCCGTCCGTGTTGCCGTTCACCTCCAGGGTATCTCCCGCGCAACCCGCCAAAACCAGGCAAGCGACGAGAAATACCGTTAAAAGCAATACCTTTGTTTTCGCCCTCTTACAAAGATTATCCACCATTGCGTCCCTTCCTTTCAACCTTTCATCAAAAGTTGCATTTTGATATAAAATTGCATTTTTATATACAGAAATCACCGATTTAATTGTTAGACCCGCCGACATGCGCTTTTGTTCCTCAAAAACTCGTATTTTTCAATTTTTCGCTTGCATTTTCAAGCATGTTCGTATATAATAATGCTTGCGTAATTTGCTATCAAAAATTAATAAAAAAGTGGGGTGAATTAAAAAATGGCAAATATTAAATCCGCAAAGAAAAGAATCAGAGTTATCGACAAGAGAACCGCAAAGAACAGAAGAATCAAAAACCATCTTAAGACTGTGCTGAAGAATTTTGAGGCTGCACTTGCTGCCGAAGATTACGATACAGCAAAGGAAAAGCTGGCTCTCGCAGAAAAGAAGCTTATGCAGACTGCATCGAAAGGTGTTATCCATAAGAATACTGCTGCAAGAAAGGTCTCCAGATTAACGAAAAGATTCAACGAAGCAACAAAATAAACCTCACCCGTCCCCACCGGCACATAAGTTAAATGTGCATTACGTGAGTAAAAAACCGAAGGATGTGTCTCCCTTCGGTTTATTTCTTTTTGAGCACTTATAACTGACTATCAGGTTACATAATTTTATATTATGTGACCTGACTTTCATAAAGAATAAATGCAGTATAAGCCTCTATACCCGTTTGTATACAGGCTTCGTTGACAAGAAATGTACTCGTATGCAAGCCGCTGTTCTCCCGATTTGGGAACCCGCTCCCCAGATAGAAATACGCGCCCTTGCATGCGGCTGTATAATATGCAAAGTCGTCCACCGTCATAGACATCTCTTCGCATTCCGTGATTTTTATTCGCTGCTCCTTCTCCAAATTATTATTGTAAAGTCGGATCGCATTCCAAATTCTTGCCACAATCTCATCATTGTTGATCAACTCAGGGTATCCATCCCGCAGTTTCAAGATTGCACGACATCCCCAAGCCGCCGCCGTATTCTCGGCGATACGGAACAAATGCTTGGCAATCGCATCGCACGAAATCCCATCCTCAGCTCTTATGATTCCCTGCAAATCGACACGGTCAGCGATGATGTTTCGGGCCGTTCCGCCCGTGATTTTTCCGAATGAAACCACTGCCGGATGTACGGGATTCATCAATCTCCCGGTAATACCTCCTATCGCAACGATTATATTGGCGGCCGCATGCAGTGCATCGCTGCCCCTATGAGGAGATGCCCCGTGGCTCGCCTTCCCTTCAATAATGATATCCACCATCAGAGAAGCAGCGTTCATTTTACCGTACTTAAGACCAACGGTGCCCGCCGGCAGCTCAGGCTTAACGTGCAGGCCCAAAACTATATCAGCATCATCCAAAACACCCCGCTCAACGACATCTTTTCCCTTGCCGTCACCCTCTTCATCCTGCTGGAATATATATTTAAGATCCACATCGATCGCATCACCTATCATGCCCATTACCTTTGCAGTACCCAGTAAAATCGCCGTATGCACATCATGCCCGCACGCATGCATATATCCGTTTCTCTGCGATTTGAAGGCCTGATCTGTATTCTCCTGTATTTTCAACGCGTCGATGTCAGCACGCAACACCAAACATTTTTTCTTGCGATCTGCATTTTTCTCTGCACTTCGATGACCTATAACGGTATGTGAAAGCAGTCGACTGTGCGGCACCTCAAACTCATCCAAACACGATTCGATCAAGGCTGCGGTGCAATCTTCCTTTCCTCCGAGCTCCGGCTTTCGATGCAGTTCTCTGCGGATCTTTGTGGCCCAAACAGTCGCCTCTGATATGGACTCCCGCAAATTTTTTATTTCCAAAATAAAAAAACACCCCCTCCTCATTCTTATGAAAAGATATGATTTCGGAGCGCATTTTAAACGCACAAAAAATTAAGATGACACCGATTTGTGTATTCGCTGCCTCTTTAAGTCCATTTATACTCAGGCCCCCTCCGGTCAACTTCCAACCTTTGGCATCCATTGCCTTCGCATCAAACAACTCTTTCGGACTTTCCCCTCTTCGCCTTACCCGGCGATCGGATCAGCTTGCGCTACACACTGTCGGTGTCATCTGTACCGAAATTCGAAACTTCTGGCGGACTCACCTCTTTCTTTCTTAAGTAACTGTGACTTAATTTATTTTAAAAGCTTTGGACGGAAATTTCCGTTCCTACTACTTTGTAGCTTTATTATACCAAATGGTCGAAAGAAATGCAAGCTTAATTTTCTAAATTTTTAGAAAATTCCTTCTATTTTTGCGGCTTTATGCCCAGCTGTGCTTCAACACATTGCAAAATCAACGATACGCTGTGTTCAAAATCGACTTTGCCCGTGTCAATGCAAATCGTATACTGACTTGCATCCGTCCATTCTCGTTCAGAAAACAGGTGGAAATGCTGTNNATCTTCTCCGCGTCTTTTTCCGTAAGCTGCCACAACTCTTGCACTCGTTGCTTTCTGATCTCTGCATCACAGTGCAGAAAAACGCTGATATGTCGAGGGTGTTCTCGCAAGACGTGTACACCGCCCCTGCCGATAATCACTGCGGAATGTTCGGAGGCAATCGACTGTATGATCTTACTCTCCGTCTCAACCAACTGTCTGTCTGTCGGCAGGTTGTACAGCGGATCGCCGTAGGAATTCGGCGTTTTCATCATACTGCTGCGCAAGATACGATCCAAAAATGAGTCCTTTTTTTCGTCGTAATGTTGCAGATCTTCCTTCTCCAGTCCGAACTCATCGGCTGCTCGTGCAAGAATTTCTTTATCAAAATATGCAATATTCAGCCTGGCGGCCAGTTTCCGCCCGATGATTATCCCGCCGCTCCCAAGCATGCGGCTGACAGTAATTACATAAGGTTTTTTCTCACTCAATTTACATACCTCTTTTCCTTCTTAATCTTCTTTATTCATGCGCGTGTTTGGTCAGCAACCGCACTGCGTTCCGGCTTCATTATGCGGTCCGTTTTATTTGCCTATAAAAATCGGCCCGTAAACCGTTGTGAGCCGTTTTATAAAACTGTTCCCCGGTGTTTTTATTGAATGCTTTGATTGCTTCAGTCTTCCTTCTCTTCATCAGTAGGCAGCGCATAGATGTCTTTAATAAGTTTCTCTATTGCTTCCTCATCCGGATAGTAGAAATACGGTGAGCCTTCTTGGACTTCACCCGGCAATGTACATGAAGTTATATTTTCCGCCGAAATACCTACTGCGGACTTTGTCAGTGAGGCAACATTCCCCACCGTCATGTTGCATTTTACTTCGTTATAGGCTACTTTTGCAATCTTAGGCAGATCGAGCCCAAGGCTCTTTTTGATGGCAGCTTTCACGAAGGCTTGCTGCGCCTTAACTCTGTCTAAATCTTGCATAGGATAACTCGGGTAACCCGGGTCTCCGTGACGGAATCGCAGGAATTTGACGGCATTCTCTCCGTCGAGAACCTGATGCCCTGCGGGAATATCAATATGAAGCGGAGGCGTATCCCATTCATCGTTGCGATACATATGGAACGGAATGTCCATCGGAACTCCACCCATAGCATCAACGATTTTCTCCACGGCATCGTAGTCGACGACTACGTAATAATTGATTGGAATGTCGCAAAGAATGTCGCTGACAGCCTTCGCCGTATTGATAACTTTTCCCTTATATGCTGCATTTATTTTTTTATTAACGTCGGAATCGTCCTCATTTCTGACATAATACGTATCGCGCGGTATCGAAATGATGTTGACATCGTGAGTCTCTTTATCATAGTTTATCAGCATGATCGTGTCGGTCAAATTTGTATTTACGCCAAGCATAAGTATGTTGACCTTATCTTTGTTTGCATTGTACAATTCCGCGAACTCACTGTTTTTCCCCGAGAGGAAGGTAAGATCGGCCTCCTCATCACTGATATTTGTCACTCTCGCCTTTGAAATTGCATATACCCCTGTAATTGCTGCAACTAATACTATAAGTGCAATAATCATCAGAATCCTCTTTTTCTTTTGCGGATTCCATCTGTAACGCTTTTTCTTTTTTCTTGCCATTACATTTTCCCTCTTCCCTGTTTTTCCCAATTTTTCATAAAACCAATCTTTATTTTACATGGAAAAGCCATTTTTGTCAGCAGATTTTTGGTATTGTACAGAAATTCTTTTATTTCCACGCATATACTTTCCGTAATAAAGCATTTACGGAGGTTTCAAGTGAAAAAAATCATATGGCCGACAAGACTGCAAGCGGGAGATTGCGTCGCGCTGATCGCCCCTGCATCGTGCAGTGAAGAGGAAAAAGTCAAAATTGCGGCGGAATCGCTCCGTTGTCTCGGTCTTTTTCCGAAGATATATCCTTCCTGCTTTTGCTCACACGGCTACTTTGCCGGGAACGACGAACGCCGTGCTGCCGACCTTAACGCGGCTTTTGCCGATCGAGAGGTTAAGGGAATCTTCTGCCTGCGCGGAGGTTACGGCACAACACGATTGCTGCATCGATTGGATTACGAGACGATTGCCGGCAACCCAAAGGTCTTCTGCGGTTACAGCGATATAACGGCTTTACATGCTGTATTCAATCAACTCTGCGGATTTGTTACCTTCCATGCTCCGATGCCGGGCAGAGATTATACAACAATGGACGAATTCTCAATGTGCAGTCTAAGGGATTGGCTCTTCGGCGAACCAAGGGAAGGCGCGTTGCAGATCCCTCACGGCACATCTGTGACATCGCTCTATGACGGCAGTGCATGCGGGAGGCTGGTAGGAGGCAATCTTTCTCTTCTGGTCGCGACCTTGGGTTCTCCTTATGAAATCGATATGCATGATGCCATCCTCTTTATCGAGGAAACCGACGAAGAACTGTACAAAGTGGACAGAATGCTTACTGCTCTTGCACTTGCCGGCAAATTCGCACAGTGCAACGGCATTTTACTGGGAAGCTTCTCCGGATGCGAACCGGCAGCCGCATCGCCTTCTTTGACTCTGCATGAGATATTCTGCGAAGTCGTTCTTCCGTTCCGTAAACCTACTGTATCCAATTTCCCTTGCGGTCATTCATACCCTCAGCATACGCTCGCCATGGGTGCAACGATAATGATCGACGCGGATAATTTGCACATTCAATTTTTGTAAACATTATTCCTTTGCCATGGCTTGTGTGATAAAATAAATGCATAAACCTTAGGGAGGGAATTCTATGAGCTTACATATCGACGCTCCGAAAGGAGCCATCGCGGAAAGCATCCTAATGCCGGGAGACCCGTTGCGTGCTCAATACATCGCGGAAAACTTCCTCACGGATGCAAAACTTTACAACGATGTCAGAGGTATGCTTGGATATACGGGACTTTACAAAGGTGTGCCGGTTTCGGTTCAGGGCAGCGGCATGGGTATGCCATCCATGGGAATATACTCGTGGGAGCTGATGGCAGAATACGACGTGCAAAACCTTATTCGCATCGGCACCGCAGGTACGTTTCATGATGATATCAAGATCAAAGACATCGTCGTCGGAGTCTCCGCCTCGACTGACTCCAATTACGCACAATCCTTTGATTTGCCGGGCACATACTCACCTTGTGCAAGTTTTGAGTTGCTGAGCAAAGCTGAACATACTGCCGAAAAACTCGGCATGACATTCAGAGCCGGCAACATCGTCTCCTGCGATGCCTTCTACGATCAACGCCCCGATTGGTGGCATAAGTGGAAAAAGATGGGGACTCTGGCAGTTGAGATGGAAGCTGCTGCCTTGTATATGAACGCAGCTTTTCACAAACGCAATGCACTGGCGATTGTAACGATTTCCGATCATTTCTGCACGGGTGTAAAGGCTACAGCTGCCGAAAGACAGACTTCATTCACGGATATGATGAAGCTGGCATTGGAGATTGCCGTACAATAAAAGACGATATTGAAAAGCCGGCTCACATGAGTCGGCTTTGTGATATGATCTTGCGATCCTTGTATTAATAGTTTTCCGCTTTGATCTGGAAATATGCAATCGGGTGCTTGCAAACCGGGCATATCTGCGGTGCATCCTTGCTCATCACCTGGTGACCGCAATTCGCACACTGCCACAACACTTCCGTATCTCTCTTGAATACAATGCCGTCCTTTATGTTCTGCGCAAGCTTTCTGTATCTTTCCTCGTGTTCCTTTTC
>DCTM01000024.1 GCA_002329565.1 Firmicutes bacterium UBA1440 | reverse complement strand
GGGATGCGTGTTGGAGAGATGGTCATGCTGAACCGAGAAGACATTGACTTCAACGAGCGGGAATGCGTTGTGATCGGTAAAGGTAACAAGGAGCGCCTTGTGTACTTCGATGCAAGAACCAAAATACATTTGCAGAACTACCTCAACGAGCGCACAGATGCGAACCCGGCACTGTTCGTCTCGCTGAAAGCCCCGCATGACCGGCTGATGATCGGCGGTGTGGAAGCACGGCTTCGAGAGCTGGGAAAACGCTTGAATTTGCCCAAAGTACACCCACACAAATTCCGGCGAACGCTGGCAACCTCAGCCATAGATAAGGGAATGCCCATAGAGCAAGTCCAGCAACTCTTAGGGCATCAGAAGATCGATACAACCATGCACTACGCAATGGTAAAGCAACAAAATGTGAAGCTGGCACACAGAAAGTACATCGGATAGGATGGTGAATATGAATAGACATTTTCTAAGAGATATAGCAGACATCCAGACGGGACCTTTTGGGAGTCAGCTTCACAAAGAGGACTATGTAGATATTGGAACCCCCATTGTAACAGTTGAGCATTTGGGAAATAGAGTTTTCACTGAACAGAACCTTCCAAAAGTATCTGATGAAGATAAGGCTCGCCTATCTAAGTATGTTTTGAAGGAAGGAGACATTGTATTTAGCCGGGTTGGATCGGTTGATAGATGCTCTTATGTGGATGCCGCACACGACGGCTGGATGTTTTCTGGACGGTGTTTGAGAGTGCGTCCTAACAAAGAAGTAGATCCGTTATATCTCTACTATTTTTTCTGCTTGGAAGACACAAAACAATTCGTAAGAAATATTGCGGTGGGCGCGACAATGCCGTCAATCAATACAAAACTGCTTGGAGAAGTTGAGGTAGCTTACCCTTCACAGACAGAGCAGCAGAAGATCGTTGCACTTCTTTCTGCCTTAGATGATAAAATTGAAATCAACCAAAAGATAAACGATAATTTAGCTGAACTCCTGCAAACAGTATATCAAGAGCGGTTTGGTGATGTCAGCGCAGCAGGCGAGCAAGGAAAGCTATTGGATATATGCTTTTATTCCAAAGACAGAGTGGCGGTTTCCGAATTGAATACCAGCACTTACTTCTCAACGGAGAATATGCTTCCGGGGAAAGCTGGTGCAACTGAGGCCGCAAGCCTTCCAACAACACCGCAGACTACCGCTTGTCATAATGGCGATACTTTGATTTCCAATATTCGTCCTTACTTTAAGAAGATTGTTTACTGCAACGACGAGTGCGGCTGCTCAACCGATGTTCTTTGCTTCACACCTGTTCAGTCAAAGTATGCGGCTTACTTATTTAGCACGCTATATGCGGATAAGTTCTTCGCCTTCATGGTTGCAGGATCAAAAGGGACGAAGATGCCACGGGGCGATAAGCAGCAAATCATGTCCTATCCTGTTGCGCTTCCATCTGAGGAAGAGCTGAAAGAGTTTAACGCTCTTGCCTTGCCGGTTCTCGCAAAAATCCATTCAAATAAGGCCGAGAACAAGAGGCTATCCGCAACAAGAGATGCACTCTTGCCCAAGCTGATGTCCGGCGAGATTGATGTCTCTGACATCCAGTTCTAAGCTGCTAAATTATCGTTTACCTTCTTGACGCATACCCGCAAAACAATGGTGCCGCAGCAGAGGTAAAAATGTATGTTAAATCTCGACGACAAAGAAAAATGCCTTTTCGAGCACTATAAACGGCTGATCGAATCACTCGCATTCGATGAATATGATATTTTGGGGTTTCTGATTTTGATTCGCAGGCATTTGGAAGGCAACCATCCTTACATCCGAGAATTCGCGGACCTAATTGCACATCGACGCCGCAACCGAGGAATTGTAATGGATGCCATTTCGGCGGCCATCGACAGTGCGTATGAAACAGAAGACGGCAGCAAACGCATCAAGGGGTACCACGGTATCCAGGAAAGCGCATGGCGTAAAGATGTAGAAGGCGTGTTTTCTGAGCTTGAAATCGCCTGCACAGAGCAAACTATTCTGGACTTTTCTCTATGTGTGTATTCCATAACGCAATATACTCAATATGAGTGCCGCGGAAAAAACGGTGCGCATTACAAGGGCATCATCGAGTTATTTCAAAATGACACAGATGAACTTAGCCTGTGTACGACAGAAGGCGAGAGAGACAGCATTTATGTGTGCTTTGCAAAAATAGGAAAATATCGATTCAATAAAATGTTCCCCAAATTGTTCCCCTCTGGGCACATTCAGACAGCAGTGGAAACATTCCGAGAAGAAGGGATTTTGCATTTGCGAACGATGCAAGGGGAAGTAATTATCTGAAAACCTTAAATTCCGAGCAAAGGAGCAACGGAAATGGCAGGATATTACACAGAATCAAATTATGAGAACGCTGTTCTCCAATTGCTCAATGAAGGGCTTGGCTACACCTATGTCTACGGGCCGGATGTGGAGCGCGATTATCACTCTCCGCTCTACGAGGATGTTCTGTTGCCTGCTTTGCAGCGTATCAACAAGGGCTTGCCACTGGACGCCATCAACGAGGCCATCTATAAGCTCAAAAATTTTGAGTCCGGCTCACTGCTGCAGAAAAACATGACCTTTACCGACTATCTGCAAAACGGTATCTCGGTCAAATACTTCGTAAACGGCGAGGAACGCTCCACCCTCGTC
>DCTM01000007.1:496-18069 GCA_002329565.1 Firmicutes bacterium UBA1440 | reverse complement strand
GGAGCGGTTTTTAGTACCCACTAAGGGCGATTACGACAAGATGGAGCTGCAGCCTTGGCAACATTTTGTTGAGGCAAATCTTTACGGATGGGTTGATAAAAGGACCGGCTACCGCAGGTTTAGAGAAGGCTTAATAATTGTCGGATCCGGTAACGGTAAGTCAACAATGGTTGTCGGTAACGGAGCATATATGCTGTCCAAAGACGGTGAAAGGGGCGCAGAGGTATATACTCTGGCGAACTCGAAGGAACAAGCGAGAATCATTTTCGAAGAGTGCTCAGCTCAGGTGAAGAGCAGTCCGTTATTGTCACAGCATTTAAGAGTTACCCGTGACGGAATTTATTATGATCCTACCAATAGCAAGATGCAGCCGCTTGCAACCGACTCGCGAAATCTCGACGGAAGAAACGTGCACTTCGGGGTGTTCGATGAGATCCAGGAATATACCCATTACAAGCTTATTAACGTCATAAAAGCTAAAACGAAGAAGCGCAAACAGCCCCTAATCCTGTACATTACGACCCTCGGAACAGTAATTGATGGTCCTTTGATGGATTATTACATCCTGGGCGGAAAAATTCTTGACAACGACCCTGCTATTTCAAAACGCGCAGCAGACAGGATGTTTGTTTACATAGACGAGATCGATGAGGATGACGACCCTGATGATCCTTCCTGCTGGGGCAAGGCGAACCCGAGTCTTGGAGTTTTGCTTGATCTCGATGATCTGATCGACGAGTGGGAAAGATGTAAGCTGGTTCCGGCAGAACGTTCGAACTTTATCAACAAGCAGCTGAATGTCTTCACTATGGTCGATGAGCTGTCGTATTTGGACACAAAAACCATTTTGGCTAACGACAAGGTCATAGATATCAACACACTAAAAGGTCAACTTTGTTACGGCGGTTTTGACCTTGCAGAGACGAACGACTTCTGCTCGGCGTGTTTAGAATTTCCTTTGCCCGACAATGAGTTTTTTGTACTTGAGCACTCATGGGTGCCACGCAAAAAAGTCAAAGAGGACAAAGAGAAGCTGGACTGGCTGACCCTCGAAAAAGAGGGTGTATTGACCTTTGTCGATAAGGATTATGTCGAATATGAGCTAGTTTTGGAGTGGTTTTTAAAGCAAAGAGAGCTCTACAGGATAGATTCCATAGGCTTTGACCCTGCTAAGGCGTTCATGCTGATGAATGAGATGCGCCAGCAGGGTTTTGTTATGAACGAGGTCAGACAGGGCGAACTCACGCTGACGGCGCCGATGGACAACCTCAAAGAAAGGTTCATCGACGGGAAGATAATCCACAACCAAAATAAACTGTTTATCTGGTATTTGGGCAATGTTAAGCTCACAAAAAGGGGTCCAAACGCCACATATTTGCCGACCAAGCAGAATAAAAACCGCAAAATCGATGGTTTCGCGGCATTCCTCAATGCGCATACAGAATGGATGCGCAAGCATCCGGTGCAGATTACGCCCGATCAAAAAGTATCAACGGTGCTGAAGCTTAATCAAAGGCGGTGAAAGATTTTTGAAAATATCACAAATATTCTCGTGGCGTCAAGCGAGAGAAATTGCAAAGCTTAAAAGTCAAATAAACGAGCTTAAAACGCAAAAATCAGCTTTGCCGCCGACCAGAAAGCTTATTCGGGGGAGCTCATTCCTTCCGAGATGGCTTAGAGGAGACTATACACTCCGCAATAGTGAGTTAATTTTTTCTGCGGTGTCGCGAATCTCCAATGCCTTATCCGCAATGCCGGTTCAACTGTATCGAGGATCTACAATTGTCCGGAGTGACATCCGTAATGACATGGTGGGGTTTGAGCCTAACCCAAATATGACAAGTTGCCAGTTTTTTAAGACCTTGGAGGCTTGTAGAGGGACGGAAGGCAATGCTTACGCCTTAAAAATGTACGATTATAACGGTGCTTTGGAGAGTTTAAGGCCTCTTGACCCACAGAGAGTGAATCCAATACTTGAGGAAACGTCTGGAGAGCTTTGGTACAGAATAACGCCTGATAAAGGTGCAGATTATTATCTGCACAATTTTTATGTTCTGCACATTCCGTTCATCTCCACAAACGGTTACACGGGCGTAAATCCGGTATCTGTTTTGCTTAATACGCTGACATATAACGACGAAATTCAGAAATTTTCCTCTTCACAGTTGCAGAAAGGTATAAATGCACAGGTAGTGTTGGAAGCCCCAGCAAACCTCGGAACGCAACAAAAAGCAGACGTGATTAAAGACTTCATGGAAACTTATGAAGAAACAGGCGGAAACATTTTGCTGCTTGAGTCAGGCGTTCAAGCAAAGGCACTTAACCTATCTCCGGTCGATACAAAGTTGTTTGAGGTCGAAAAAATAAGCCGATCCCGTGTGGCGATGGTGTATAACATACCTCCTCATCTGCTTGGTGACTATTCGGATACCTCGTTCAGCAGTCAGGAACAGCAGATGCTTGAATTTTTGATGCTGACTATGCTCCCGATTGTGACAGCATATGAGCAGGAGCTCAACCGGAAGCTCCTATCTAAGGATGAACGCAGAAAAGGCTATCGTTTTGTGTTCGATATGAACGCAATACTCCGTGCAGACGCCGCCACAAGAGCAGACGTCCATCAGAAAGCAATCAGAGGCGGTTGGGAGACACCAAATGAAGCAAGAGCAGATTATGGGCGAGATAAGGATCCGAATGGCAACAAATTGTTAGTCTCAAAAGATCTTACAACGCTTGAATATCTCGTTAACAATCCTGATAAGGGGAAGGGAGGAACATAATGACCCTGTTTGGAATGTGGGAAAGCCACTATATGAAAGGAACTCTCCCGCCAGAGTGGCTGATATGGGAAGACTTCCGTAGGTGGTCTATCGAGAACAACTACAAAACGGAGTATGGCTACAAAGGCGAGTTTAGCCCACAGGGATGCTTGAAAGCGATGCCGGGATATGCAGACCCTGGCGAAACGCAAGAAAATTCTGCGGAAAACCCTGACGAAAACCCGGGGGACACCTCAACATCGTCGGATGCTGAGATCTCAACCACTGAAACTCCATCAGAGGGAAACGTCCAGTTGTCATCTCACAGTGCNNCTTGCAAAAATGAAAATTAGTGAACTCAAGGAGATAGCTGAAGGAATGAAAATCGACCTTGCAAGAGCCAGGGCAAGAACAAAAGAGCAAATTATTGCTGTAATAGAGGGTGTTTCAGCTGGAATTTGGAAGTATGACGATGAAAGAGAGGTGAAAGACTGATGCAAGTAAAAAGACTAACACTCGCAGTAGGAATCGAAACCGCGTTTGAGTTTGATGAGTTTTATTCCCGGTCTGTAATGGTTAAGAACATGACCTCAGACTCAATTCTGTTTTGTGACGGCCCCTTTAACGAAGCGAAAGCAGCTGTAATCCCATCATATAGCTGGCAGATTTTCAGCGTGACTTTGCCTTATGGAGAAACTCCAAAGTTATATGTCAAAGCCACAGTTGCGGGAGATGTTGAAGTCTGCTTCGGCTCTGAGGGAATGGGAATGCTCGGCAATGCTCTTGATGTCGCAGGAATGATTCCGCACACATTAACACTAACGGCGGGGGAAGGCACAACTCTCACGGCTTCACTTGTCAGACAACACGGCCAGACGCTTGACCTTGATTCACCGGTTGTGCTGACCTCTGGAGCGACAGTATTCACAGGCGATGTTGTGTCGTTCGCTGCAACGGTTGGTGACGGGGAATTTCCTATTTTAACGATAAACGGCAAAGAAATAGATCTTAATGAGGGCTCTGTAACCTATGCAATAACCGGAGAAACACTTGCAGAACTTAACGCCGCGCCGGATGAGGAGGAGTAGAATGGACAGGATCGAAAAACTTAAGGCGCTGCAAGCAACGCCAATAGATCCCGAAAAAGACATAGCGCTAATTAATCAATACGCACACAAAGAGCTGACGCCGGAAGGCGTTTTTTGTTTCCCTGTTAATCTCTGTGACAACGACGTTGACCGTGACATTGAGCGATTCACTAAGGCAGCGCTTGAGAAACTTACAACGCTTTTCGTCGGGAAAAGCGGCATTTTAGATCACCGCTGGTCTGCTGAAAAGCAAGTCGCGCGTTTATACCGTTGTGAAGTAGTAGAAATGAGCGAAAAGAACTCGCTCGGGGAGCCATTAATCGTTTTGCGGGGCAGCGCTTATATGCTTCGCAATGAAGCCAACAAGCCGCTTATAGAAGCGATTGAAGGAGGCATTGTGAAGGAAGTCTCTGTCGGCTGTCGTGTTGGAAAGTGCACATGTTCAGTGTGTGGTAAGGACTTAAAACTTGACTGGCGCACATGGACATATCAGTGCGAAACAGGGCACATCAAGGGAGAGAAATACAACGGGAAACAGTGCGTTGGAGAACTCAAAGAGCCTCAGGAAGCATACGAGTTTTCATTTGTCGCAGTTCCGGCTCAAAGAGGTGCAGGCGTCACAAAAGGCGCAGAGACCCTTGATGATGCGGTTGAACTATTCAAGGCAGGAGATCTCAGCAAAGCAAAACCCGAAGACCTTAAAGCAATTATTCAGCGTAGTCAAATGGCGCTCGCTGGCAATGATGAGCGCGCAGAGAGGACAAAGATCCTCACAGAAAATCAGAAGTTTTTGGAGGTAAAAAATCATGACACTGTTTGAACTCAAAGAAAAAATCGCAACCCTGAATGCGGCGATCAAGGCTGATGCTGATTGGATCGCTGAAAAAGCTGCTGACCCCAATGTCCCTATGGATGAGATCAAAGCAAAAACTACTCACAGAGATGAGTTGGCCGCAAGACGTGACCTTCTTCAGAAGCAGCACGACGATATGGAGAAAGCCCAGCGTGACGCTCTTGCGCTTCAGGGCTCTGGAAGCTCTGGTGTTACGGAGAAAGAGGTTCTTACAAAGAATAAGGCCGCTTTCTACCGTGCTGTTGCATTTGGTGACAAAGAAGCGGCAAGGAAAACATATTCCGCTCTCGGAGCTATCCCTGCCGGATCAGCAGATCTCGGTAGTGGCTCAAATCTTCTGCCGACAAACCTCTCCAACGAGATCATAACAGAGCCGTTTGAAGAGAACTCACTCCGTCAGGTTGAGGAAACCTCGCAGGTTGCAGGACTTGAAGAGCCTCGCCTCCTGTTCTCTATCGACGATGAGGATCTGCTTGAGGATGTAGCTGACGCTGAGACAGCCAAGGAGATTGCAACTTCGACCGAACTCGTTACTTACGGACGCTACAAGACCAAGGTAAAGATCGAAGTTGCCGACACTGTTGTTTATGGAGCTGACGCACAGCTTGTCTCTAAGATTGAGGGCGGCCTCCGCTCTGCTCTGGCTCGCAAGGAAAAACTCCGCGCGTTTGCCAAGTCTGCAGACGATGATCACAAGCACATGTCGTTCTACATGGTCGGCATCAAGGGAGTCACCGGCACCTCGGTTGTTGATGCCATCATGAAGGCTCTCGGCGATCTTGATGATATGTTCCGTGCTAACGCTAAGGTTGTCATGCGGGCTGCTGATTGGTACAGCTACTTGCAGACCCTGAACGGCGCTAATAACGAGCTGTTCACTGCGAAACCGCAGGATGTCATTGGTGTTCCGGTCATTTTCAATGACAAGGCTACTATCCCGATTGTTGGCGATTTCCGCTACGCGAAGCAGAACTACGAACCGACGGCTGTTCTTGATTCCGATAAGGACGTCGACACCGGTCTCTTTAAGTACGTCCTGACCGCATGGGGAGACCATCAGATCAAGCTTAAGAGTGCCTTCCGCCTTGCTATTGTTGCGATTGGTGTCATCGGCGGTATCGCGACAAAGTCTCTTGACGCCATCACAGCCGCAGCGATCTTTAACACCGATGACGATAACAAGCCTACCTCCGGTATCGCCTACCTGTGGCAGAAACTTGTAGCTGGCACTTGGACTGATCTGACCAACGCTTACACTGGCTACAATGCGGCCACATTAACTGTAGATGACGACGGAGCTGACGCAGGTATCTCCTTCCGTTGCAAGATCACTTACGACAACACCAGCGTTTACACCAACGCCATTACTATACCTGGTGCGTAAAAAAGGAGGCTATTCATGGCAGTAACAGAGCATGACTTTAAAGCATATCTCGGGCTGCCATCTGACTCATCTGAAATCCTTGTTGGATACCTTGCCGCCGCGCGATCAAAAGCGCGTGCGGCGGGTATCCCCGACTATGCCAACAATGCACAATATGATCTGTTCATTATGGCGCTTGCAGCGATGTACTACGACAACCGGGGCATGGCATTCCAGAATCCTGCGGATGCGGCGAATGCCCAGCGCATGATTGACAGTTATGTGCTCGAGTTAAGGTACGGTGGTGAGGATGGCTAAATATGCAAATGCAGGAGAACTCAGAACGCCGGTCAGGTTTGTCCGTATTGACCGCATAAGAGATGCAGACGGATATCCTACAGAAACAGAGGTTGACGTCCTAAAAGTGTGTTGCAAATGGGTAAACGCCCACGGCTCCGAAGTGTTCACGGCTATGCAGCAACAGTTAAGAGAGCCAGCCACCATTACCGTGCGATACTCTCCGCTGATCAATCAGAAGCTAATCGTTTATAAGGGGTCAGATTCAGACCCGTATGAGGTTATCAGCATTGACGATGTTGAAGACCGTCACAGGTGGATGGAAATCAAGGTTCAGATGAGAACGGAGGCGAAGTAATGAGCATAAACTCAATAATTATTAACACTCTTTCTCCAGTTAGCCTGCCAGTTGAACCTGACGAATACACCGGAGCTGGGGACGAGTACATTACGTTCAATTACAATTCTCAGGGTGACGACTTCGCCGATGACATACCGCAACATGAACGTTACAGCATGCAGGTCCATTATGTATGCCCAAGCGGAAAGAACAGCATATCAATCCGCGAGCAGATTAAGCAATTACTATTCGGCGCTGGGTTTACTTGGCCGACGGTAACAGATGCCACAGATTCTGACGGACAGCATTGGATATTTGAATGTGAGTATCTAATGGGGGTCTGGAATGGCTAGCTATACTACTACTGGCATCGAAGGGTTAATGCTTGATCTGGCAGATATAGCCGAGATTCCGGAAGATGTGATTGAGGGCATTCTGGATGCGGAGAGCAGGGTTGTGGTAGCGGCACACAAGAAATCGATAAGAACTCTCGGGCTACACAAAACGGGATTGCTTGAGTCCTCGATAAAAGCGTTTAAGAAGCGCAGCAAAGGACGGCAATATGTACTAGTTTACCCATCGGGAGATCACCATACCTATCACAGCAGAGAACAGACTAAGGTGTATAAGAACAGCAAACATGGTCGGACATATACCATAGGCGGCAAACTCGAAACCGTAACATCGAACGAAGTCGGGTTTATCCATGAGTTTGGTGCTCCACGGAAAGGGATAAAAGCTTCACAGTGGATGAAAAAGGCTAATGATAGTTGCGGATCAGAAGTCGAACAAGCTGCCTTCGGTGTTTATGATAACTGGCTGAAGTCTAAAAATCTTTAATTGGAGGTACTAATATGGCAAAAATCGGACTTGCGTATCCTTGCTGGGCTCCGGTAGTAACTGAGTCCGCATCTGAGTTGCCTACATACGGTTCTGGCTTTGCACTGGGGAAAGCAGTCAGGGCAGATCTATCTATACAGTACGCCGAGGGGCAACTTTACGCTGATAACGTGCTTGCAGAAGACGTTTCGGAATTTTCCAGCGGTACAATAACTACAGAAACAGATAATCTCACAATCGCACAGATGGGGACGATTTACGGTGCTGATATCGTCGATGACGAACTCGGAAATGGCGATAGTGATACACCTCCGTTTGGTGGTATTGGCTACTATCAGGTATTGATGGTCAATGGAGTGAAGAAATATCGCGCATTTTACTACCCCAAAGTAAAAGCGAAGATGGGTGATGAAACGTCTCAAACAAAAGGAAATTCATTCACTCTTGAAACGACCGCTGTTACCTTCACTGTATACAAGCCTGAATACGGCAAGTGGAGATATGTCAAGGAGTTTTCCGCAGAGTCTGCCGCAAAGGCTTACATCCAGAATAAGCTCAATGTTGCGACATGGTATCCTGTGAATGTACAGGTTCAGGGTGCAGGCGTAGGTGAGAGCGCTACTCCGATCGGCACAACAATGGTTGCAGCCGGAGAAGACTTCGTACTCCAGGTTTCCGGAACCCCAACCGCCTTGTACGACAATGGCGTGGAGTCCAAGACATCTATCTCAGCAGGTAAATACACGGTCGCAGATGTTGCAGCTGCTCACAATATCGCAGTTATATTCTAGGGCGAGGAAACTCGCCCTTTCCCTTTTATATGGAGGCCTTATGAAAGCTATTGAAATTACACTCGCTGGGCAGAAATATTACCTTGCTTTTACTGGTGAAGCCAGATATGCACTAAATGAACTATGTGGTGATCAATCAATTCTGGAATTAACTCAGCCTGATACAAGAGAGGCTTTAGACTATCTCAGTAAGGCTGTTTCTTTACTCGTTGAGCAAGGCGAGCTTGCTAGGAGATATATGGGGTACGACAAAGGCGCTTTTCTGGATCCTGAGACAATAAAAGCAATTGTAACCCCTAAAGATATTCAGTCACTCAAAATTGACATAGCAAAGGCGATTATTTTGGGTTACGGAAGAGAAATCGAGCCCGACGAAAAAGAGGTTGATCTTGTTCTGCAGGAGCTAGAAAAAAAAACAACAAAGGGATAAAGAAAGCTGAATACCTCTGGATAGCTTCCGTGGTCGGGATTAAACCGAAAGAGGCACTTTTAATGCCGCCGGGAGAGGTATTTGATATGTATGAGCTATGTATTAAACGAAAGGGGGCGGAGTAATGGCTGTAAGAACAATATCCACACGTTTAGCTATCGAAGGTGAACAAGAGTACAAGCAGAAGATAACCCAAGTCAACTCTGAGTTGAAAACTCTTGACTCAGAATTAAAGCTAGTTGAATCACAATTCAAGGGTCAGGCAAACAGCATGGAAGCCCTCACTGCCAAAGGTGACGCTCTGCAAAAGGTCTATGACAAGCAGGCAGATAAGGTAAAGGAGCTCGAAGCAGCTCTTAAAAACGCGCAGGGTGCGCAACAAGCCTATGCAGAAAGAGCAGAATCGATCAGAGCGAAAATAACCGCAACCGAAACCGCCCTTAATGGATTAAAGAACTCAACAAATGATACCACCGATGAGCAGAAAAAGCTCGTTGCGGAATTAAATAAGCTCCAGAAAGAGCTCGAAGAAGCAACTGCTGGAGAAGTTGCTGCCGCAAAAGGGGTAAATAACTGGCAGCAACAACTTAACTCGGCGAAAATTCGTTTAAATAGTTTAAACGATGAAATACAGAAAAACGATAGGTACCTGGACGAAGCCCAAAAATCCACGGACAAGTGCGCAAAGTCTATCGACGAATACGGTAAGGAAGTAAAGGATGCTGCTGAAGAGAGCAATCTGCTTGCGAAGATATTTGCCGGTGGCTTTTTTGCTAATATAGCAACTCAGGCTCTGTCATGGGTCACATCGAAGATAAAAGAGCTTGCATCTGCGGCGTTTGATACGGCGGGAGAACTCCAAGAAATGGCCGACGTAACCGGTCAAAACGTAGAGGAGCTGCAAGCCTTAAAATACGCAGATCCGGGCGCGACGTTTGGAACAATCCAATCCTCCGTTGCACGCCTTACCAGATCGATGAGCGAAGCACAGCAGGGCACGGAAGCTCAAACAGAAGCTTTCAAAAAGCTCGGAGTGGCTTTCTCCGACGCGGATGGATCTCTGCGGTCGGCGTCTGACGTATTTATCGATGCCATCGGCGCCTTGGGTGAGATCGGCAACGAAACCGAGCGCGACGCTCTTGCGATGGAGCTGCTCGGAAAGTCCGCAATGGATCTCAATCCTTTGATAAAAGAGGGCGCGGACGGGCTTAAAAGACTTACCGACGAAGCGAAAAATAACGGGGCAGTTATGTCCGAGGATGCCGTGAAGGCTCTCGATGCTGCCGGCGATGCAATAGACCGCCTCGGCCAAAGAATGAAAGCCTTTGTTGGCGAAGCGCTGTACGGACTAATCGGAGACAGCAAGACGGCAGCCGAAAGAATCGAAGGTTTGACTCAAGAGATGTCCGATACGTCTGGCGTCCTTGATCTGATTGAGAAGTACCGAGAACTGAGCATTGAGCTTCAAAACACGAACCTGAGCAAAGAATCCGCGGCTGCTAAGAACGCCGAACTTGAGAAGACCAAAAAGGATCTGATCGAAGCGTCTGGCGGAGTGGTAACCGCACTGGATATCGAAAACGGAACCTTTGATGAACAGGTTGGGGCGCTCGAAAGGGCAACGAAGTCCCAGCAAGAATATAATCAGTACCGGCTCGAATCAATTGTGCGCGAGAATCTCGGTGCGGAGGCGCGAAAAAAAGCAGCTGAGGCCACGGCGGAATATGAAGAAGCGCAGAATAAACTCAATAATGCGCTTGAGTACCTCGCGGAAGTGCAAGAGAGGGCCGCCAAGGGAGAAAGCACTACTATTTTTCTGCCCGGTCAAGAGTCTGTCGACGAGTTAAAACTTGCAAGCGAGAGCGTTGAAGCTCTCAGGAAAATACTTGGCGACACTGCTGGGAAAATGTCCGAAGTGGAAGAAAACACAGCGGCTGCCGAAGACGCTCTCCGCGGACTCGTGAACAACGGATTTCTAACCGCAGAAGAGGCGGCCGAAACATTCGGGCTTTCGATTGATGAACTTTCCGAAATCCTCGGAGCCGCCGCAGTCTCCACGATCGGTCTGTCTGACGCCGAGAAAAAGGCACAGGCCATAGTGGCTGATCTGACGGCGGAAGTCGACGCTCTCCAGACTGCATATAACGAGGCTTATCAGGCTGCATACGATAGCATAACATCTCAAATCGGGCTTTGGGAAGAGATGGACAACTCTGTTATAAAGTCTGCTGCTGAGATCCAGAAAGCGCTAGAAAGCCAGATGAGATGGCTTGATAACTATACTACCAACCTCACTAAATTATCAAAGAGACAAGTCGAGGGCGTGGATGAGCTTGTAAAAAGCTTGTCGGATGGCTCAACGGAATCCGCAGCAATATTAGCAGGACTCTCAATTGCTACTGATGAGGAAATATCCAAAATCATCAAGAGCATGAAGCGAGTCGACGAGGGTAAAAAATCTCTCTCTCACACGATGGCCGAAGCGACAACTGACTTTGATAAAAAGATGGAGGAGCTATCGGATAAGACCTCGGGTGCGGTAAATGCATTAAATAATAAAGCTGCAGCCCAAGAAGCCGCAATTGATACTATGCGAGGATATATAGATCAAGTCCTCTCGATGATCCCAGAGCTGGAAAAGGCGTACAAGAAGGCTGCCGAGAGAGCGAACGCTGCATACCGAGACGCTATGGACATGCACTCTCCCTCACGAAAAGCGATGGAAGCCTCGGAAGATTACTTTGAGGGTTTGATCTTGGGGGCTGAGCAAAAGCAAGCAGAGCTTGAGAGGACGTTCGCTGAGGCCGCTTACGCAGCGGATAGTGCAACAAGAGTATCACTGCCGGAAAGCACAGCACAAATCGGAGATCAGATCGTTAACGCGGTGTCATCAGCTTTAGGGCAGTATGGGAACGGTCAGCCGATACAACTGCATCTTGATATCAATGTTGACCTTGAAGGCAGGCCGGTTGCGAAAGTAATCAGATCGTATTTAGCCGAAGAAAGTGCACTCGCCGGCATTGATCTGACGGAGGTGTAGCATGATTAGTACAACCGTAAGAATGAACTCAAAAGACATATCGGCACATGTCCACAAGGCGGGTATCACAATCGCGTACAGGTATCGCAAAGGGCTCCCAGATAAATATACAATGGATGACGCAAAACACGTTGATCTGGGGAAAAGCAAGAGGATTGTGACCGTGCGGTTTAATCCGACCACAGAGAACATTACAGATATGATCTTGTCTGAGTATCGCTCGGGATTGGTATTTCTTACAATCGGGGGCGATACTTTTTTGACGGAGCCGATCTCCGAACCTAGAAAGGAGTCGGCCATTACAAAAGGCGGCGTCGTAACTATGTATCAATTACCTCCACTGGTCTTTGAGGAGCTATGATATGGTAAAGCTAATATACAACGGAAATGAGTACGAGAATGAGATCGTGTCCGCAACGCTTGATATGAAGCATTCGATGGTAGGCGAAACATTGTCTGTCGATTCTCTTTATCTCCCGATAATTCACGGTGATCTGCCGGAGAGATTTATTGCAGTTGATCAGGGTGAAGATGACTGGCTTGTCACAGCTGACGGGTATGAATTATGTGCAAAGCCAGAGCCCGTTACTCCGGAGTTTAATGCAAATGCTCCGGGGACTTTTTTTCACAATAATATTCTGATAGCGAAATATTTTTTACATGCATTACAGCAAATAGGGAAGTACGAATATGCTTTCACATTGTACTCCGCAATTCGACTTTTGGATCAGACCAAACACCTAGGCGGGCTTTATTCGGGAGATGCCGCGGGAGATGTCTTAGCAGATATAATGGGCGGAGTGCCGTACACAGTCGACAGTGACATTACTACGTTGCAGATATATGGATATCTGCCTTTTTCGACCCGGCGCAACAACCTTCAAATGTTTCTCATGGCGACAGGAGCCGCTGTTAGAAATGCTGCTGACGGAACCTTGAGAATCACAAAGCTAAGTGAAATTGAAACCGGAACATTCGGCAAGGACAGAGTCTTTATTGGGGCGATTGTGGAGGATAAGATTCCTTGCACGGCTGTGCAAGTAACAGAGCACAATTTTATTGAGTCTGCTGAGGAAGTCACTTTATACGAATCCTCATCCATCACTACAGAGACTATTTATTTTAGCGAGCCATACCACGATTACTCCATTACAAACGGGGCCATTATTGAATCAGGTGTAAACCACGTCAAATTTACAGGCGCAGGCCTGGTTACAATCAAAGGCAAGAAATATGTCCATATAAAACGAATCATAACGCATGGCACGACACCGACAGACAGCGTTGACGATGTAGTCAAATCGGTAACATCGAACACTTTAATAAATCCTTACAATGCCGTTGATATAGCTCAGCGGCTTTTTGATTACCTATCTGTGGCTAAGTCCATACGGGCAGAGGTGGTATTCGGATCCGAAAGACCTGGCGATGTTGTCAATGTTGTACATCCTTATACGGAGCAGTTAGTTAAGGCTACGCTTAAAAGTATGTCACCGATCTCTGTAGGTCGCTCAGAATTGCGAGCCATGAGTGAGTTTTTAGTTGGGTATACTCCGCCGAGTTTGATAAGTGGGTTTACGCATCACGTCTTACTCACCGGATCCGGAACGTGGGAAGTGCCCGAAGGCGTGACAAAGATCAGGGTTGCACTTTTCGGTGCAGGAGATGGCGGAAGCGGCGGATATGATGGCGAAGACGGAACGCCCGCGGAATCATCTTCGGGTGGCCCGGGAGAAGGCGGATCAGGAGGTGTAAATGGAAGCGGTGGATTGATATTTGAACTCAATCTCACTGTAACGCCTGGAGCGCCTTTTGATTTCGTATGCGGTACAGGCGGTGACGGCGGTGCGAAGGGTAATCCTGGACTTGCCGGTGGCGACACAACATTTGGAATCTATTCCTCAGCACTCGGAAGGTTCTATCCCGACGGTTACCAAGAGCCTAAAACAGGCCTCACGCTCGGGGCAGATGGAGACCCCGGATTGGCCGGAGGAAGAGGATCCGCATTCCAGACGGCCTGGCCATCTTGGGAAAATGATGTGACAATCCCCGGCCCGAGTATTGTTTACAAAGGCGTTACATTCACGCCCGGTGCAAATGGTGCAAATGAAATAAGTTTGACATATAACACATACGGTTTCGGTGGACGCGGAGGTGGCGCAGCTGCAGGGGCTAACGGTGGCAATGGTGGCAACATCACAATTGCGTACGTAAGCACGTATGGCAGTTATGTACCGACTGGCGGATCTGGCGGAAATGGAGCTGACGCAGTAGACGCAGACGACGCTGCAAACTATGGACAAGGCGGTCATGGAGGTCATGGCGGCGGTGGCGGTGGTCACAATCTGAAGTATCCGAGCAGTTACCCTGGACAGGGTGGATCTGGATCTGCTGGTGGCAAGGGCGGCGACGGCTGCATTGTGATTTATTACTAGGGGTGATGGTATGGCATTATTTAAATCGACATATACACGCGCGCAGATAGATGAAGCAATCGGACGCGCGCTTAATATTGTCGCAGAGGGCAAGACATATAACAATCGTGGAGCGTGGGTATCCGAGGGCAGCTACAGTAATACTTCAGAGATAATCGATGTCGTGGTGTATGATGGCGTATCGTATTTTTGCATTGTGACGCACTCGGGGGTTTCGACAACTCCTGATACAGACACAACAAACTGGGCTCCCTTGCATGCGTATGAGACATTTATAAAAAATGCGCCAACCGGCGAGATCGCGGACGATGATACTGTGCCGTTTACGGATACGTCCGAAAATAATCGAACAAAGAAAATCACATGGAGTAATATTAAAGCCAAACTAAAACAATACTTCGATACGCTGTACACAACAGCTATGATGGCTCTAACTGGATACGAAAAGCCCTCATCCAGATCAGCAATTGCTCCGACAGATACTATCAATCAGGCAATCGGGAAGGTGGAAGCTGGCATTGAAGCGCTTTCGGTGCGGGGCATCGTCCGTATTGAGAAGGTCGAGAATTTCGGAGATTGCGACAATGACGGTTTCATTACCTCAACGGATGCGCTTAAAGTCGCTAATTATATCACTGGCTCTTTATCGTCCGAAGATTGGTATCGATCTCATGTCGCAATTGGGGACGTAAATCTGGATGGTGAAATAACACAAGAGGACTATGACGCTATCATAGCCCGCGCACTCGGTGGTCCCGCTCTACCGATCGGCGGCGTAGAAGGCGCCGAATATTACGCCATCTATTACAGTGATGGCAGCTGGAGCTTCGAGACCAAAGAAGGACTTAAAGCACTCGGAAATCAGGTCTGGGAGTTTATATCGGCCGACGTCAAGGCAGAAATCACTGGAATGATCGATGGTGCGATGCAATTACATGTCGTAACGCTCGGAACGGAAGAGCCGGAAGCGGGGTTGTGGTTGGAGGTGATACCATGATTGAAGTAATAGGCAGGAAACTCGTAGTACCAAAAGACGAAGAAACCATCGGATATATAGGAGATCACCGGGTAGAAAGAGTGGTATTTAAGCTGCCCAAAACCTACAACGGCATAGATATGTCTGGTTTTTCTTTTAAACTGGACACGCAATTTGGAGACAAAAAGGACATCATTGACCTCGACAAAACAGTAGGAGAATATATACAACTTACATGGACGGTTGAGGAAACGCATCTCCTAGACTCTGGATATGTGCAAATTCAAATCCGCGCTTTCAACGGTACGTTAGAAAAATGGGGATCCAGTCCAACCTATCTGCGTGTCGGCGCGTCGATAGGCTCTACTGCTGAATATCCAGACCCTTTGCCGAGCGAGTTTGTACAGATGGAAGCAAGAGTGACAGAAGCGAAAAACATTGTAGTCGAGGCTGATGTCGCCACAAAAGCCGCCCAAGCTTTAGAGTCACAACAGAAGGCAAAAGAGTCCGAGGACAGTGCTGCAGATAGCAAAAGAGATGCGGGTTCAGCAGCAGAGCAATCATCGTATTACGCAGGTCAAGCGGGCACATATGCAGGCCAGGCCGAAGAGAGCAAAAACCAAGCCGCCGCACAGGCGGAGAACGCAGAAGGATGGGCGAATGAGGCTCGTGGCTATTCGCAGTCCGCACATGCAGCTATAGAAACTATCGGAAATATGATGACCCCGATAATGGCGGCCAAACAGGCCACGCTTGAAGCAAAAGACATAGCAGTCGGCGCCGCTGCCGAAGCTTCGGGGTCAATAGAATCACTGATAACCTGTGGAGAATCACAGCCGACTCGTGGACTGTGGATGGAGGTAATATAATGGCAGACTATAAAGGTAGAATAAGACCGCCTGTGTATGATGGGGAGGGCACTGCTACATACCCCGATGTTTTTTATCCTGAGACAAAATCAGATATTGTTAAAGACCCTGATACTGGCATATCAGTTAAGCAACAAATTAACGATTTGGGTGACGAAAGCACAATGCCGCATAAGGTCAAAGATGTTGACAACAACAAGACTTATAAAATGGGTTTACAAATCAAAGATGGCAAAACTCAAATCATGTACGAGGAGGTAGTTTAAATGGCAGTCACAGCTTTTAATATAGCAACGGAAACGCAAGTCAATGAAATCTTGAATGTCCTAAATGATGATAAATTAATCATGGGTGTATATTGGGACAAAACGTCATCCCCTGTCATGACACGTACAGACGCATCGGTTGATCTAGTTGCTAATGTCGGTCAAGATGGTGCAATAGTACAAAATGACTTTGATTCTATGCCAATCTATAGAGACATTGAAGAAGTACAGGATGTGTATGGGAATGTATTCATAAAAATCCCGAAATTTTACATATACCGTCGAGCGGGATCAGCATTCAAACAGACTAAAATATCAAAGTATCAACACCCTAACTTTTATCTTCCTTGGTGTTTTTGGGATTTTACCAATAACAAAGAACTTGATTATGTGTTAATTGGTAAATACGTCGCAAGCCTAAGCGCAGATAACACTAAGCTTGAATCCAAGCCTAACACATACCCGCTAATCAATAAAAACATTGTCAATTTCCGCAACTACGCAAAAGCAAACAATGACGCTGGCAACAGCATACTTGGCTATCAGCAGATGGATATACATGCACATGATGTTATATCTGCGCTCTTTGAGGTCGAGTTCGCNNTACGCATCTTGCTACAGTAGCCGAAACAGCCACAAACCGCATTATTGTACCAAACGCAACCGCTGATCTGTATCGTGTCGGACAGGCGATATCTGTCGGTACATCACAGGGCGGTAATGAAATATTTTATGGGCGCACGATTACGGATATTGCGGTGTATGACGCAAGCAACAAAGCAATCACGTTTGATGGCAATCCCGTTGATATTGCGGTCGGAAACTATTTATACAACACAGGTTGGAAGAATGGTTTTAGTCGTGATATAGCCGCATCGTCAGGGTTTATTACCGCTAATGATGGTAAGTACCCTTGCGTATACCGTGGCATTGAAAATCCTTGGGGAAATGTCTGGCAATGGGTTGATGGATTAAATATTAACGAGTGTCAGGCTTGGGTATGTAAAAATGCAGATAGTTATGCGTCAAACATTTTTGCAGATCCCTACGAAAAACTAGGTTACATTAACGGATCAACTAATGGATACGCAAAACAGATGGGATTTGACCCAACGCATCCATTTGCACTACTGCCTGTCGAGGCGGGCGGCTCAGCATCGTCTTATTATTCGGATTATTATTATCAATCCGTGGGGCAACGTGTTGCCCGCTTCGGCGGGCGCTGG
>DCTM01000007.1:0-451 GCA_002329565.1 Firmicutes bacterium UBA1440 | reverse complement strand
TCGGCGGGCGATTAGTGAAGAAAGCGATATAATATGGAAACTAAAGTATGCAGTAAATGCAAACGTGAACTGCCTGTGTCGGAGTTTCACCGTTATAATCGTCGTGGTGAAAAGTATTATTCTCAATGTCGAGAGTGCAAGGCAGAGTACAAAAGGGCAAATAATGCTAAATTACGTATAGCGCAAAAACAACGTAGGTCGAATCCGACAGCGACGGATAAGCTAAAAAAGAAAGCATGGAACGCTTTATACTATGCTCTGCGAACTGGCAAAATAATTAAACCCGACAAGTGTGATATATGCGGTTGCGCCAGTGACAATATCCAAGCACACCATGACGATTACAATAAACCATTTGACGTTGTTTGGGCGTGCCAGAAATGCCATGCCCAACTTGATGCAATTAGGAGGATTGCGTAATGCAAAAATACGGAATGATAATGGATGGGAA
>DCTM01000035.1 GCA_002329565.1 Firmicutes bacterium UBA1440 | reverse complement strand
CGATGCGCATCATAAAGCGGCGCACATGCAGCGTCGTCTCCTCTTCGGGGCAATGCTTGACGATTTCCTCCTGGATAGGCAGCAGGTTGACGATGTGCATTTTGAACTTGCCGCAATAACCCGCCACTATGGCAGCGAGGTCGATAACCTTGTCACGCGCACGTTCGCTCGTATAAGGATAAGAATGAAAATGCACTGCTTCTATCATCATGCCGCGCTTTGCCATNNAATCAATGCCGCCCGATAACAGCACCATACCCTTGCCGTTCGTCCCCAGAGGCAAACCGCCGAAGCCTGAGATCTTCGCGTCGTAGATATAGGAACGATCCGCTCTGACGTCGACAAAGAGCAGTACATCCGGGTTGTGCACATCCACGCTGAGTACTTTGCAGCCGATCAGGACCTTAGCACCGATGATGCGGGCAATCTCAGGCGACTTGACCGGGAAGTTTTTGTCGGCACGCTTGGCCTCCACTTTGAAAGTCTTGATACCCTTCTCGCGGATCTTCTCAAGCATATACTCGACTGCAGCTTCTCCGATTGCGTCCAAATCGGACGGCGCTTCTACCGCCGGACTGATGGAAGCCACGCCAAACACGCGTGAAATTTCCGCGATGACAGCCTCCTGCGCATAACCTTTGTCCGTACGTACGAAAATAAGTCCCTCATGCCTCCTGACTTGGATAGCCATGCCTTCGCGTTCGATCTTTGCGAGACTCTTTTGAATACGTTCGACCAGCATGCGCTCAAAATACGGTTTGTTCATCCCCTTGAGGGCCACCTCGCCGCAGCGCACGATAAATATATTTTGTTCGTTCAACTGTCTTCCTCCTATCTGAAACTGCCCAGTTTTCTGAATTCCGCAACCGCCTCTTGCAGGCGGTTCACTGTCTCGTCTGTCTCCGCAATCGTGGTGAACTCGCTCAGGCTGAATCTGATCGCGCCTTCTGTCTCTGCGTCAGAGAGTTTCATCGCTGCGAGCACATGACTCCTGCCTTTCTTATTTGAGGAACAAGCCGAGCCGGTTGAAACATAGATACCCTTGCTCTCCAGCTTGTGCAGTATCACTTCTCCGCGTGTGCCGCAAAACGATACATTGAGTACAGAACAGCAGCATGCAGGCGTGAAAAAGTCAAGTGCGACCTCATCTAAACTGTTGACTTTTATATTTTCAATATTTGCGCGAATCCCCGAAAGGAGCCTTGCGCGCGCTTCCTTCATTGCAGTTGTGCGCTTTTCAAAATTCTCATGCGCCAGCTGTGCCGCTACTCCGAATCCTGCGATAGCGGGCACATTTTCGGTACCGGAACGAAAATGGCTCTCTTGCCCGCCTCCGACGAGAAATGACGGAATATTGACGCCTTTTTTAATGTAAATGGCACCGCAGCCTTTAGGTCCGTGAATCTTGTGAGCTGATACCGTAGCGATATCGGCGTACTCGCAGCCTCCGCGCACCTTGCCCAGCGACTGCACCATATCCGTATGAAACAGTATCTTTGTGCCGTTTTGTTTATTAAAATCGTCGATCATCCTGCGAATCTCTGCCAGAGGCATGATAGCACCGGTCTCGTTGTTGACGGCCATCACGGAAACCAGGACAGTCTCCTTGTTCAATGCGCTTTGCAGAGCCGCAAGGTCAACAATGCCGTCGCGCCCCACTCCTACAAATACGGTCTCAAAGCCTTCTCCTTCCAATCTTTTGAATGCTTCCAAAACCGCGGGATGCTCGATAGCTGTCGTGATTAGGCGTTTCCCTCTGCGCTTTCCTGCCGCAGCAGCACCGAAGATTGCGGTGTTGTCACCTTCCGTCCCGCCGGATGTAAAGTACACCCTGTCTGCGGGTACTCCCATCAGCTGTGCTACCTGCTTGCGCGCCTCCTTTATCGCCTTCTCGGCCGCAATGCCGAGGCCGTACAGAGACGATGGATTACCGAAGCCCTCCCGCAACTGCTCGACCATCTTCTCGATTACCGCATCGTATGGCCTCGTCGTGGCGCTGTTATCCAAATAAATCATTCCAAAACTTCACCTCTTGTCCTTATGCGTATACATCCAAATACCACGGACTTACGAGCCCTTTTTTGAAGGCCTTCATCACATCGAGCGTCTCATCCAAGAAATACGAGCGCGCGACATTGCCGTGTGCATCCCAGTCGCAACCGTCCCACCAGACAGCTACCTTTATGCGTTCAAACTCGCCTATGGATGCGAACATGTTCGATATCCAGCGTGCCTTGTCTCCGCCCGCGCTCGCGGAAGAGAATTCCGTGATCATAAACGGCTGCTTGAACCAGTTGCAATAATTATAATACATTCCCCGATAAAGGGTATCGAATTCTTGCCAGTTTTCTCCCGGATAGTAATTCCCTGTGTTGTAGGCTGTCATACCGACAATATCGACATAATCATCGCCCGGATAGTACATCAGCGCGTGGTTCCAGTCGAAGTTCGGGAAGGATACGGAGTTGGGATTCCATACCCAGATCGTGTTGGCGTTGGCGCCTGTTTTTTCGAAGATGTTGTATATATAGCGATATGCCTCCTTAAAGATCATCGTATCCTTCGATGTGTTGTACGAGGAATAAGGACACCAATCGCCGTTCATCTCATTGAACAGACGGAATATCACCGGATGACCGTGCTGAGCGATCACCGTTGCGTAGTCATATAAAAATGCGTCGTAATATCCGTTGAGGATGCTGTACACCATATTTCCCTCAGCTGCCCGCGTCTGCAATGTCAGTTCAAGTGTGGCGCCGTGCGCATAAGCCTCATCGAGCCTGCTCTTGAGGTTAGGGTGCTTGTAGGTGTTTTCCAGTTCACTGTAGTTCAGCCAAATCGGGAAATCGTAATCGAAATACTCTCTGTAATAGTTGATTTGCCTATAATCGAAGTTTGACGTATCCGGCTCAAAGATTCCCCAAGTCAAAGGACTGTCCGCATCAAAATACCACAGATAGAAGGCCAGCGTTTCTTCATTCCATCCGCGTGTCTCAGGATTGACCGCTTCGGATGTACGCATATACGGCGCAGCCGTCGGCGTAAATACCGAGAAATGCTCAGCCAGATACCTGTAATCGGAGATCGGCAGAGACGATTTTACAAATACAGTATAGACGTAAGAGCCTTGCAGAATCTCAAGACAGGTGTAGTAATTCTTATCGTTGGGCACCCTTGACAGCTTTCCCCTGTACCAAGCAGTCACCTTGACATCTCTGCCGTTGATATTTACCCAATTGTCGTATGTCTTCACATGGTCGTATGTATTTGACAGAAATTTGTTTGAATAGTTGATGTATCCCGCAGTCGAAACGGCGGATGTATTTTGCTTGTATATCTCAATGCGCTTTGTATTGTTTTCCAGCATCGCTCCGACACCGGAATAGGACATGTCAACATGCATGCCGGTATCGACATACATCTGATATCCGTCGACATAGTTGACGAAATTGTCGCAATATGTGCTCACGTTCGTGAGCGAATATGTACTTGCCTGCCCTGTGGCCGCAAAGACGGGGATATTCCCCGCCAAAACGGCGATACACATCACGCATACCATGACTGAAATAAAGAATTTACGTTTCATCGATTACTCCCCTAAAATCTCATTATTGTATGTCTCAATTACCGCTTCTGCCGCTTTGATACCGTCGACCGCAGCGGACATGATGCCGCCTGCATATCCGGCTCCTTCTCCGGCGGGATATATCCCTGCAATATTGCTTTGAAAGCATTCTCCGCGCTTTATGCGCACCGGAGAGGAACTGCGCGTCTCCACCGCCTTCAATATCGCATCCTCCGAATCGAAGCCTCGAAGCTTGCGCGCCAAACGCGGTACGGCTTCTGTAATCGCCTGAACCGCAAACTGCGGCAGACTGTTTCTTACCTTATCCGATCCGGGTTCATTGTGCGAAAACTCGCCCCATGTCGTCTGCGGCGGACGATAAGTCCGACCGGCGTTCTCATACGCCAATCTCTCATACTTCTCCTGAAAGGCGACACCCGCCAGCGGATGATCGCTGCCGAAATCGCTTGTCCGCACATCGACAAGCAATGCGCTGTTGGCATATTTACCGTCTCTTGCATGGTAACTCATGCCATTAATCACCAGCATCCCATTCTTGGAAGCAGAAGGGATGACTTCGCCTCCCGGGCACATACAGAACGTATACACACCTCTGTCGTCTGCACAACGGCATGAAAGCTTGTACTCAGCCGGAGGCAGATCGTACTTTCGCCATTCCGACCCATATTGTGCTTTGTTGATCAATTCCTGTGGGTGCTCTATACGAACACCGATGGAAAAAGGCTTTTGCTCCATATTAACGGCATTTTCATGCAACATCGAAAATGTGTCACGCGCGCTGTGTCCGATAGCGAGGATCAATGCAGTGCAATCTATCCTGCGGTCGCCGTTAACTTCGATGGCCGCCAGTTTCCCGTCCGCGATTGATATCCCCGTCAATTTGCTCTCAAAGAGAACTTCACCGCCCAAGGCCACGATCTTTTGACGCAGTTTGACGACTATGCCTCTTAGCTTGTCGGTGCCGATATGCGGTTTCTGCTTGTAGAGAATTTCTTCATCCGCCCCTGCAAGGCAAAACTCTTCCAACACTTTGCGAATGCGCTTATCCTTGATCCCCGTCGTCAGTTTGCCGTCGGAGAATGTCCCCGCACCGCCTTCGCCGAACTGAACGTTCGATTCTTCGTTCAGCACATCGTTATGCCAAAACGCCTGCACATCACGCACACGCTCTGCCATCGGCCGTCCCCTTTCGATGACGAGAGGCTTTAAGCCGGCTTCCGCCAGTATCAGGCCCGCAAAGATGCCGCAAGGCCCAAATCCGCAGACTATAGGTCTTCCGGCAGATGCATTGTTTTTATAAATCGGCGATTCGTATTTTACATACTCGATTTTCTCGACCGACGGATCTATATCTCCTTCGATTTCGAAATCGACAGTATATACTCTTTTGATATTGCCCTTATCACGCGCGTCTATTGACTCCTTTGCGATATGCCACTCCTTTATTTTAAAGGTTTTTCCTCCTTTTGAAAAGAGTTTTTCTATCTTATCGGGCAGGCAATTTACGGATTCTCCGAGATTTAGCTTTATTTGGTGTACGCGATACATGTTTTTTCCCTCTCTGCCATGGCGATTCCCGCTCGTATGCCTGTCTCCCAAGCATTTTGCAGATTGTAGCCGCCGCAAGGCCCGTCGTAGTCTATTATTTCTCCTGCGAAATATAAGTTGCGCTTAAGTTTTGACTCCATCGTGCGCATGTCAATCTCATCCAGAGCAACTCCACCCGCCGTACACTGTGCGTCTTTCCAACCGCCCGCACCTGCAAGCTTGATCGGAAATGCACAAAGAATCCCCGCAAGTAAATGCAGATAAGTTTCTTCCGTACGATCGCTGCCGAGGCGCGCCTCGCAACGCTCGTAAATTGCATGTGCCAGCCGTGCATCGACGATAGTGTCGAGCAGATGCTCGCGATCCATTCCGGGCAAGCGAAGCTTTGCTGCCAGCATATCTTCAATCATATCGGGACGGTAATCAGGCATAAAATTAATCAGTACGGAAAAACGCTTAAAGGCCTCAGCAGGTGACTCATTCTCACCGATACGGAAATATCTGCTCAAATTAAAGACAGCGATTCCCGAAACTCCGGTTCCCGTAAACTGGATTTCGCCTTCCTCTTCTGTCAGCTTCTCATCGTCGCGCAGCAGTGCAATCCTGCCTTTCGCACGGATCCCTTTAAGCGAAACGGCTGCTGCAGCATCCGCCGCTTGCAAATGCGTAAGTACCGGTGCCAAGCGCCTGATGCTGTGCTTAAACTGTTTTGCAAAAGCATAACCGTCCCCGGTCGTTCCGAAGACGGGAGCCGCCTTGCCGCCGCAGGCTATCAAAAGTTGCCGTGTTTCGAAGCTCCGATCACCCGCCTTGACGACAAAGTTGCCTTCTTCTGTGCAAGCAATTTTTGAAACAGGTGCACCGCACACCACTTCCGCGCCGCGCGCCTCAAGATGTGAGATAAAGGCGCGCACAACTTGGGACGCCTGCTCGGAATACGGGTAAACTCTGCCCGCATTCTCTTCTTTGGTGACGATGCCTATATCCGCCAAAAATTGCCGCACATCGGCCGATGCGGAGCAGGCGGTATTTGTGATATTGCATCTGCCGTTGCCGGTCGCCGCCAGCTTTTTCCCCGGCTGTGCGTTTTTTTCTGCAATGCAGATCCGCATGTCGGGATTATGCTTTGCCGCTGCCGCCGCTGCCGCCATTCCCGCCGCACCGGCTCCGATAATGAAGATGTCATACATTTCCTTTCCTCCGCATCCTAATTTATCGTTGAAAGTTTTTTTCGAAAGTGATATCATATATAAGCTATGTTGAAATTAATAAAAAGAATTCTCCTTATATTTATAATATGTGTACTCTCAAGTACCGGGATTATCTGCTATGCAAGATATGCAGAGCCCCATATGCTCGACCGAAACGAGGCCGGCTTGTCCGTAGAGAACCTCACAATGCCGGACGGAAAACCGTTGAAGATATTTTTCTTCGGTGACACGCACTTCGGCTTTTCCTATACGCTCGAAGACTTTGAAAAGGTAATCGCAGCCTGTGACGAAGAAGATCCGGATTTGATCGTATTCACCGGCGACCTGATCGATGATATAAAGAAGTACCACGGAGAATTTACGGAGATTTCAGATGCCCTCAATCGTCTCGACGCTCCGCTCGGCAAGTACGCCGTCTTCGGAAATCACGATTACGGCAGCAACGGCAGCAACGCATATCGCAAGATAATGACCGACGGTGGCTTTAATCTCCTCGTCAATGAATATGACGTAATCGAAGCGTACAACATTGTCATCTTCGGCATCGACGATTGCCTTATAGGATACGGTGATCCCACTGTTCTCGAAGCCGCTTCGCCCGATACCTGCAACATCGTGCTCTGTCACGAGCCCGATATCGCCGACCGTATCGCAGGATACAACGTATCCCTGATGTTGTCCGGACACACCCACGGAGGCCAAGTATATCTGCCGTTATATACAAACACCTACCTGCCTTCTTACGGAGAAAAGTATGTCCGCGGTCTGTACGAAATAGGAAGCGGTGAATTTCCGCTCTACGTCACAAAAGGACTCGGTACGACAAGTATGCCGTTGCGCCTCTTCGCAAAGCCCGAAACCGTATCAATTACCTTACAATAATAAAAATCGACTGTAAAAAAGCGATTGTCGCAAACCTTGCGATAGTCGCTTTTTGGCTTTCACTCTATAATCTGCGATATCTCCGGGGCATCCTGTATCGCCTCTTCCTGCTTTTTCTGTTTGGTCATCTTTTTCGGCTTTCGATTCTTCTTCTTGTTCTTCCGCATACCTTCTTCGTACTTCACGCCGAGCGCATCCATCATAAAGATGAAAATCGGCAGGCCGATCAGTAAGCCCCATACACCCATATAGTGCTCGCCTACAAGCAAGATACTGAATACAAAGCATACAGGAAGCTGCGTCTTATTCGCCATAAGTTTCGGATTAAGCACATAAGCCTCGACAGCATGAAGCACTGCGACTAAGATCAGTACCTCTATCACCTTTACTATGCCGCCGACGTTAAAGGCAATCACAGAAAGCGGAATCAGTGAAACGATGACCCCCGCCACAGGGATCAGGCCCAGGAAAAATATCATAAGCCCCATTCCCACGATATCCGTAAGTCCGATCAGCTTAAAGGCAATGACTGAAAGCACGCAATTGACTGAGGCTATAATAATCTGCACCTTCATCACTTTGCCGAAGGTAAAACAAAAATTTTTCCCGAATTTGACGAAGTAAAAATAAAAATCCGAAATCTGACTCTCAGCCAAGTATTGCCCGAAAANNAAGTGAAATCTTACGCTTTTCCTGCAGAATCAGAAAAGAAAGCAATACCGCCAGGATAAGAGTGAGGCCCGCGTTAGCAAGCACGGTGCTCAAATCCTTCAGCGATGCAGTCAGATACATCGTCCCGTTTGAAATATAGGAACTCATATCAAGCGCCGTCACGGCTTTCGACAAGCGCGGACTCAGTGCATCGCTGAAAGCCACCCAGTCAAATGCTTNNAGGCAATATCTGTAACTCGCGTAATCAGTAATGGGATAAAAACACCGAAGCCCACAAGCAACAATGATATAAAGACGATATAGTACACGATTAAGATAATGCTGTCGATTGCCGGGATGCCCAATTCATCGAGGAAATCTTTTGTTTTTTTCAATAATACGTAAAATACAAAGCAAAGCACAAAGGTCAAAAGCACGAGGTGTTTCATGCTCCAGACCGTAATCAACAACAGTGCAAGCACTATAATTGAAATAATCTTTGCCCTTCTCTCAGCACTGAAAAAAGTATTGTTTCCTTCCATGTCTGCATTCCTTTTGTTTAGAGGTTTTCCCCGATCTTTTGCATCGCACGGGTTCTGCGGCTTATATCCTTTACTCTGTCACTCTTCTTGGGAATTTCTATTCCTGTATAGATCAAATTCATACCCTGTACCATAATACATATTCCTACGATAACAGCAATTCCGACACCGTAAAGCGATTCATTGAAGAAGGCATACATCCCTGCTGCCATCGCCAGTATGCTGAGACCGCCCTTCCAAGCCCACATTTTCTCGGAATCTTTGCCTGCGCGAATCACCGATACCGCTCGGGTAATTCCCGTAAAAAGCAACCACATGCCGAAAAACACGGGTACCATCAGGTCGGCGATCAATCTGTTGGAGAGCACTAAAACTGCCAGCAAAATCGCCAAAATAGATTCAGTAAGGAAATATTCCCTATTCCACGATCTTCTCTTTATCTTTGAGCATACAAGTACACCGGCGGATCCGTGCATCAGCATCAGCATTCCGATTACGAACGCAAAAGCCAAGAATGTTTTTCCACCGTTCATAAAGCACCAGACGGAAGCAAACGCATACAGCACTCCCATCGTTATTGTTAATATTCGCATTGTGAAATAACGCTCCCTTCTATCCTTACAGTGTAACATATTTGCTTTTGTTTTTAAAGCAAAATGTTGTATAATGGGGCTATGGAGAGAACAGTATTGCATTGCGACATGAACGCATTTTTTGCGTCAGTGGAATTGCTCGATTATCCTGAGTTAAAAAACGTACCTATGGCGGTGTGCGGAGATCCCAAAAGCCGTCACGGTATTATATTGGCAAAAAACGAACTCGCAAAGAAAGCCGGTGTCGTTACGGCAGAGACGCTTTGGCAGGCCAAGCGCAAATGCCCCGAACTGCAGACGGTACCGCCCAATCATGCCAAATACAGCCATTACAGTAAACTGATCAACGAGATATATTATCGCTACACGGATTTGGTCGAACCGTTCAGCATAGACGAATCATGGCTCGATGTGACAGGCAGCCGCGGTCTTTTCGGAAGCGGGCGACAAATCGCCGATTCGATTCGTGCGACGGTTAAGAAGGAGTTGGACCTCACGCTCTCCGTAGGAGTCTCCTTTAATAAGATATTCGCTAAGATGGGTTCGGAGTACAAGAAACCCGATGCAACCACTGAAATCACCGTCGAAAATTACAGAAACATCCTATGGCCTCTGCCCGTCTCTCAAATGTTCTTTGTCGGACGCGCAACAGCCGACAGCCTGCATCGGATAGGTATTCTTACAATAGGAGACCTCGCGAATGCCGACAGGGCTCGTCTGGTCAAATTGCTCGGTAAACAGGGCGGTATACTGCACGACTACGCCAACGGCCGCGACAACGAGCCGGTACGCCGTGCAGACGATCATCCGCTTCTTAAATCTGTCGGCAACGGCATTACCTTCACGCGCAATTTAAAAACAGAGGATGACATTCTCACAGCAGTAACGGGTCTTTCGGATACAGTGGCCTCGCGACTCAGGAAACACAAACTCAAAGCGCGAGGCGTTAAGACCGATACCAAAGATGTATATTTTAAAAATATTTCTCGCCAAAAGCAGTTGGCATGCCCCACCAATATCGCCAAGGAGATTGCGGATGCGGCCTTTGAACTGGTGCAGGCATCGTTTCCTAGCGGCACGGAAATCAGGCTGATTACCGTCACCGCCATCAATGTTGAGCCCGAAGATGCGGATTGCCAGCTTTCCTTCTTCGATGAGATGCCGGGCTCCGAGCGAGAAACCGATGAAAAGCTGGAACGCACCATAGATATTATCCGCGAAAAATTCGGCCGTGAATCCATCACTTACGGAGGTATCATCGGTAACGACATCGGAATCGATACAAAAGGATCGGGAAAGGATTGAAGCTCTTTTATATTGAAAGAACATCAACAATCTTCAATGCCGTTTCATCAAACTCGCGTTTCATCTCCAGTGCATCGGCCAAATCATGGGCGACGATCTCATTGCCCGTGATGCCGATAGCCTTCGATGTGCTGTCGAGTTTGAGAAACTGCACGGCTTTGTCTCCCATCTTAGAGGCCAGCATTCTGTCACGCGCTGTCGGCGAACCGCCACGCTGAACATAGCCGAGGACTACAATCTTCGTCTCCTGTCCGGTGCGCTGTTGGATGATATCCGCCAACTCTTGCGTGCCCATCTCCACACCTTCCGCTTTTATTATAATACTGTGCAGCTTGCCCCTGTTGATTCCTTGGACAATCTTCCTGCAGACAGCGTTGATGTCGACAGGTTTCTCGGGCAGCAAAATACTTTCCGCGCCGCCCGTCAGGCCTGCATACAGTGCAATATCACCGCAGTGCCGTCCCATTACCTCTATGACCGTAGTCCTCTGGTGCGAAGAGGATGTGTCTCTGATATTGCTGACGGCACTCAGTACCGTGTTGACGGCCGTATCAAAACCGATCGTATAGTCGGTGTATCCCAAATCGTTATCTATCGTTCCCGGAATACCCATAACGGTGACACCCATCTTAGAAAGTTCAAGGCCGCCGCGGTACGATCCGTCTCCACCTATGACGACAAGACCTTCTATACCGAAAGTTTCAATCATATCGAGAGCTTTCCTTCGCCCCTCTTCCTTCATAAAGCGTTCCGATCGGGCCGTCTTGAGGATAGTGCCGCCTCGGTGCAGGATATCCGAAACAGAAGAGACATTCATCTCGGAAATATTGCCCTCGATCAAGCCCTCGTATCCGTGTTGGATACCGTATATTTTCATACCTTCCGACACTGCCGTTCTCACCACAGCTCTGACAGCGGCGTTCATACCGGGGGAATCTCCCCCGCTGGTCAAGATGCCTATCGTCTTCATGCAAACCCCTCCTCAAATTTACCTTTTTATATTCTCTGCTCCCAGCAGAGCAATTGCTTCATTCACAAACATTTCTCCCGCATCAACCCACAGATTTGGCTCGGCTTTGAAGCCTTTGCCGTCTTTGTATATAATCACCGGAACTTCACCGGGATGCGCTCGCAGCAGCGATGTCAAACTATCGAAGTCGACATACTGTGCGTTCAGTCTGATCGGAGTGGGCTCACTCTCCAGCGCAGCAACCGGAGTATCCGGTTTTGATTTTGTGTCCAAATCCGTCAGATCCGCGATTTTGTCGGCAACGAGCGTAGGAGCTTCGTCTTCTTTGAAGTTGACCGTTCCTGTGACCGAGATGATTCTGTCGTTGGTGAGAAACATGTTGTAACGTTCGTAGATATTTGGGAAGATCAGAATTTCAATCATCCCGTAAAGGTCTTCCAGATCGAGGAAGGCCATCATCTTGTTGGACTTTGTGACCAAGGTCTTCTTGCCGTTGATAATACCGGCCACCGTCACTCGCATACCATCCTTCAACTTGCCCGTATCTTCACTGCCCTGCGCGAAGTCCTCGGCATTTGCCGTAGCAACTTTCTCTATGAGATGCACATAATTGTCGAGCGGGTGGCCCGACAGGTAAACGCCCAGCATCTCTTTTTCCATATCTATAAGCTGCCGTTCAGAGAATTCTTCAATATCCGGCAGTTTCGCTCCGGTCTCCGCAGCAGCCATAACCCGAGCCGACTGATCCATACTGAAGAGCGATATCTGGCCGTCGAGATTCTTACGCGCGTTCGATTGCGCAGATTCGATAAGATTCTCGTAGACGGCCAAGTGCTGTGCGCGATTGCCTTTCATGCAGGAAAAGGCTCCTGCCTTTATCAGGCTCTCGATCGCCTTCTTATTGACCTCGTGAATATCGATGTTGTTCATAAAATCGAAGATATTATCGGGAATCCCCTGCTCTTCTCTAAGGCGAACAATCTCTCGAATTACGCCCTCGCCGACGTTCTTTACGCCGAGGAGTCCAAAACGAATCGCGCCGTCCCTGACCGTAAACTTCGATGAAGCTTCTTGGATACAGGGCGGGAGCACTTTGATGCCCATCTCTCTGCAATTTCTGATATATTTTGCGATTTGGCCGGAATCTCCGATAACGGCTGTTAAGAGAGCCGCCATGAACTCTACCGGATAATATGCCTTCAGATAAGCCGTTTCATACGCGACCACAGCATATGCCGCTGCGTGAGATTTATTAAATGCGTATTCGGCAAAGCTCGCCATATTGTTGAAGATTTCTTCGGCATCCTCTCGCGGAATGCCGTTTCTCACACATCCCGGCACCTCGACATTGCCGTTTTCGTCAAGTTTACCGTTAATGAAGTATTCCTTTTCCTGCTGCATGACATCGGCCTTTTTCTTGCTCATCGCACGACGCACCAGGTCGCTTCGGCCGTAGGAATAGCCGCCGAGATCGCGCANNCTCCTGATACACCATACAGCCGTATGTTACCGACAGTATTGGGCGCAGCGCCTCGTTGACATATTTCGTATGGCTGACATTCTTTTTGTTTTCGATATAATCCGGAATTGAAGCCATCGGCCCCGGTCTGTACAGGGAAATGCCGGCAATGATATCCTCAAAGCAGTCCGGTTTGAGACTCTTCATAAACTGCGTCATTCCCCCGGATTCCAGCTGGAATATGCCGAGAGTATTTCCTTCCGAAATCATTTCGTACACCTTCGGGTCATCATACTCCATCGAAGAGAAATCTATCTTCACTCCGTGGTTCTCTTCGATCGCGTCGAGCGCATCGCGGATGATAGTAAGTGTCCTAAGACCCAGAAAATCCATCTTGAGCAGACCGAGCTGCTCGATTATGTTCATCGGAAACTGCGTTGAAATGCCCTTGTCTGATACATACAGAGGAACGTATTCACCGATGCTCTCTTTGGAAATAACCACACCCGCCGCATGTGTAGAAGCATGGCGCGGCATTCCTTCCACAGCACGAGCAAGATCGAGAACCTTTGCCACGCGGGCATCGTTTTCGTAGCGTTCACGCAGCTCTGCGTTCGTGGCCAAGGCCTTGTCTATCGTCATCTTCAGATCGAACGGGATCGCCTTGGCAATCGAGTCCGCCTCCGCATAACTCAAACCCAGCACCCGTGCTACATCACGGACGGCAGCCTTCGCCTTCATCGTCCCGAAGGTGATGATCTGCGAAACCTTGTCGGCTCCGTATTTTTCTATCACATAATCTATGACCTCTCCGCGTCTTTCATAGCAAAAGTCAATGTCGATATCAGGCATGGAAACGCGCTCGGGATTTAAAAAACGTTCGAAGAGCAACCCGTATTTCACCGGATCGATATCGGTGATGTGCAATACGTAGGAGACGATACTTCCCGCAGCCGAGCCTCTTCCCGGCCCGACAGGAATATTCTTGCTCTTGGCATAGGCGATAAAATCCCAGACAATCAGAAA
>DCTM01000053.1 GCA_002329565.1 Firmicutes bacterium UBA1440 | reverse complement strand
ATATCGCCGATGATGTTCATAATTTCCGAAACATTTGCCTTCGGCCTTCTCTTGTCCACTATAGCGATGGGCGCGTCCAGCGGGTGCGCCATGTTCCTTGCCCTCGTCACGCTTCCGTGATCCGGAGAGACAATAACCACATCGTCGAGATTCTTTTGTTGAAAATATTTTGCAATCACCGGCATGCCGAGCAGATGATCGACAGGAATGTTGAAATATCCTTGAATCTGTGCCGCGTGGAGATCCATCGAGAGCACTCTGTCCGCTCCGGCTGCCACCAAGAGATCGGCAACGAGTTTAGCTGTAATCGGATCTCTGGCCTTAGCCTTCCTGTCCTGTCTTGCATAGCCGTAATACGGAATAACGGCATTGATTCTTCCCGCCGATGCGCGCTTCATGGCATCGATCATGATGAGCAGTTCCATCAGGTTGTCATTGACGGGATCACAAGTGGATTGCACTATATAGCAGTCGATACCTCTTACGGTCTCCCATAAGTTTACTGCAATTTCACCGTCGCTGAATTTTGTTACGCTCGCCTTTCCCAAAGGCTTACCCATGATAGCCGCGATTTCCTCGGCCAGTTCTATATGCGAATTTCCAGCAAAAACCTTGTAGTCTGCAAATGCTCCTGTTTTCATGTAGTTTACCTCTCCTTTTTCGCGTGTAATAATCCTTTTCTTTCTGTCCAACCCTCAATATTTTTCTGCCGCTCTCTGGCAATGCACAGAGCACCTGCAGGTACGTCCTTAGTCACCGTGCTGCCTGCCGCCACATAGGCGTTTTCCTTGATAGTCACAGGAGAAACCAGATTGGAATTGCAGCCGATAAATGCGTTATCCTTGACAATGCTCCTGTATTTGTTCTTGCCGTCGTAATTGACAAAAACAACACCGCAACCGAGATTGACACCCTTACCCACATCGGAATCACCGATATAAGTGAGGTGAGATGCCTTTGACCCGTTCCCGAGGGAAGAATTTTTCACCTCCACGAAATCACCGACCTTGCAATCGTCACCGATCTTGCTGTTCGGCCTCAGATAAGCGAACGGACCGACGTGAGTGCGCCTTCCTACGCTGCTCTTGAGAATTACGGAAAATTGTATATCGGCCTCATCATCGATTTGCGCATCGCAGATGCGAGAATTTTGCCCTATAATGCAATCTTTTCCTATGATCGTGTCGCCTTCCAATATGACATTCGGGTAAATCACGGTACCCGCTCCGATCTTCACATTTTCTCCTATGTATGCGGTACGAATGTCGATGAAATTAACGCCCGCCTCGAGGTGGGCAATGTTTATCGCCATTCGCTTTTGCTCAATTTCTTGGTATTCTTCGTACGTCATTTCCTCATTCCTTGCTTTATTTCTTTTTCCAAAATCATCTCTCCGACCTTGTAGATATCTCCCGCACCCATCGTCAATACGAGATCTCCCGGTTCCGCATTGTTATATACGAAATCGGCGATATCTTCGAAGCTCTTAAAATAATAAGCCTCCTTGTTCGGATATTTGCGCTTGATCTCCTGTATAAGTTCTTTCGAGCTGATCTTGTATATATTTTTCTCGCGAGCGGCGTAAATCTCCGCCATTACGAGCTTGTCGGCATTTTCAAATGCATCTGCGAATTCATCGAACAGTGCCAATGTCCGCGTGTAGGTATGCGGCTGAAACAGACACCAAAGTTGCTTGTGCGGTACATTGCAGGCTGCGGCCAATGTGGCTTTTACTTCTGTCGGGTGATGAGCATAATCGTCAACCACCTGGACGTTATTGCTCGTCGTTCCCATGATGTCAAAGCGCCTCTCGGTACCTGTGAATGTCTCAAGCGTTTCCTTAATTACATCTACGGCAACTCCGAGTTTGTGTGCGCAGGCAAAGGCGGCGAGCGCATTCAGGATATTGTGCTCGCCCGGGATGCTGAGTTGAATGTGACAGAGCTCTTTATCATCGCTCCAAACCGAAAAATTCGGCCTGCCGAGCTGATTGAACTCCACAGATTTTACATAATACGTGCAGCCCTCGTTGTACCCAAAGGTAACAATGTGATCAAGATTCCCGACAACGCTTTTAACGAACGGGTTGGCATCGTAGGCGATAATCAATCCGTCCTCAGGAACGAGGTTAGCGAATTTTTCAAATGAGCTGACAATATGATCTATATCCTTGAAATAATCCAAGTGATCCGAATCGATATTCAAAATGATTTCGATTTTGGGTTTCAGGGACAAAAAGCTGTCCATGTATTCACAAGCTTCGGTGATAAAGCAATCGCCCTCACCGATCTTGACGTTACCGCCGATTTCCGACAATTTGCCTCCTACCAAAATGGTAGGGTTCTTTCCGGCGTTATTTAAAATTAAAGAAACCATAGAGGTCGTAGTAGTCTTGCCGTGAGTGCCGGAAACCGCGATACAGGTTTTGTACTCCTGCATCAGTGCTCCCAACGCTTCTGCCCTAGTCACTGCCGGAATTCCAAGCTGTGCTGCCCGCACCAACTCCGGATTGTCCGCCGATACAGCCGACGAATAGATAACCAGATCGGCACCTTCTACGTTTTTTTCTCTATGGCCTAAGAAGACATAAGCTCCTTTTTTTATCAATCCGTCGGTGATGTCGCTCTCCTTCATATCTGAGCCGGTCACCGTATATCCTCGTGAGAGAAAAATCTCGGCTATCGCGGATAATCCAATCCCGCCGATGCCGATACAATGGATTTGTTTTAAGTCCGTCAAATCGACCAAAGTATCAATCCTCCGTTTTCATAGATATTTTGATTATACCATACTTGCGAGAAAAAATACTGCAAATTTGACAAAAAGCCAAAAAAACACTATTATTTTTATATTAATAAAATGGAGTCTGTATATTAATAAAAAAGGAGCCTAGAATGAAGAAAACACAACGCGTGGGTGCAATTGTCAAAATCCTTTCCGACTCTCCGAATCGTACGTTCAGCCTCAATTACTTTTGTGATAAGCTCGGTGCGGCCAAGTCGAGCATCAGCGAAGATATCAAGACCGCAAAATCGATATTTGCCGAAATGGAGCTCGGCATCGTAGAGACAAGCCCCGGGGCGGGCGGAGGCGTTACATTTGTTCCCCATATCTCCGATGCCGCCATTCGGGAACTGCAAGACGAGCTATGCACAAAGCTGTCGGATCCGAGCAGACTGGTCGGCGGCGGTTTTCTCTACACATCGGATGTGATGTTTGACGCCACACTGATTAAGCGGGTTGCGACGGTCTTTGCACGCAAATTCCGCGACGAAAACGCCGACTTCGTCACAACCATAGAGACAAAGGGTATCCCTGTAGCCGTGATGACGGCATATCTGCTGAACATTCCGCTCGTCGTCATCCGCAGAGAGAGTAAGATCAGCGAGGGTTCGACGATCAGTATAAACTACTTTTCAGGCTCATATGACAGGATTCAGAAGATGTCTATTTCCAAGAGAGCGCTCGTTCCGGGCTCCAAGGCTCTTATCATCGACGATTTCATGCGCGGCGGCGGAAGCATAAAGGGTATCACTGAGATCTTGTCCGAATTCGATGTTACCGTTGCCGGTACAGGAGTTGTGCTTGCCGGTGTCGAGCCGAAAAAGAAGAAAATCAGTGACTTTATCCCCCTCTTATACATCGATACTATCGATACCGATGAAAAGAAAGTGAAAGTTTTTCCGAATAGTCAGATTTTTTAAAATATTTCTTGCCATTTTTTGAGAATTCTTGTATAATGAGCCTGACATAAGCGAGTAACTATATGTCTTGCATAACACTTGAGCTGAAAGGATGATGCTAAATGGATATTACTGATGTAAGAGTTCGCAAAGTAAATGAAGAAGGAAAGATGAAAGCTGTCGTTTCAATCACATTCGATGACGAATTTGTAGTCCATGATATTAAAATAATCGAAGGACAAAACGGGCTTTTCATTGCAATGCCGTCAAGAAAAATGGGAGAAGACGATTTTCGTGATATCGCGCATCCTCTCCGCTCGGAAACAAGAGCCAAAATTAAAGACGCAATATTTGCCGAGTATCAAAAAATACTCGAAAATCAAGAGTATATGAAAGTCTAAATCACGATACATGTTAAAAATAAAAAATGAGGCTTGCGCCTCATTTTTTATTTTGTTTCATTGATACTTTTGAAATTTCACAAATCTCTTTTCCCCTTTTCAAAGATTAAGACTGCTGTATTTCAAAAATGTTCCCGAATATTTGTATTTTTTCGAATTTCTTTATCCCATCAAAACCTTGATATCCTCTTCGGGTGTCGAAATCGGTGCGATGCCGTAGTTTTCTACAAGGAAGTTAAGTACGTTCGGAGAAACAAATGCCGGAAGTGTCGGGCCGAGGCGAATGTTCTTGATTCCGAGGTACAACAGCGTAAGCAGGATGCAGACCGCCTTTTGCTCATACCA